>CAZOOK010000022.1:0-102074 GCA_964581385.1 uncultured Salinisphaerales bacterium | reverse complement strand
TTTCACCCGATCAGGCTTATCCAGGCGACGATGTTGTCGACGTAATCGGCACCGACGCCTACGACAATATTCAATACGACGGTGCGGGTGGCGATCCGGTCAGGCGGTGGAAGCTCATGGTCGAGCAGTCTTACGGCCTGGCATGGCAAAAGCGGTTCGCCTCGGCGCACCGCAAACCGATGAGCTGGCCGGAATGGGGCATCAATACCGATGATCCTTACTTCATCGAGCAGATGTACAACTGGATGACAGCGAACAACTTTGTCTACACGTCTTACTGGGACTCCAATTCCAGCTTCAAAAGCAAACTAAGCCATGACCAATATCCGAAGGCGGCGGCGAAGTTTAAGGAGCTGTTTTCGAAGATTCCGTAGCTTAGATGCTGATGAAAATCCCATTGCTGTAGCTATTTCTGTTCCGTCGATACTTCGATTCCAGTGGCAACTGGGTGCATTTACCGGTTCATGCAGATGATTCGCCCGCCGGTGCCTCGGCGCCACAGCTTCAGCCAGCATCACCGGGAACGTGGTCGCACCACGGCGGAGTGAATCGCTCGTTGTAGGTCTGTGCGTCAGCTGTTTGAGATCGAATCGGCAGTCCGTCTCGCGGGGGGCGGTGCTACGCGGCTTATTACGGAATAGTTACGGAAATTTGAGAGGCGAGGGGTCGATATCGTCTCAACCCCTTGGTTTGCTGGCGTCCCCACGGGGATTCGAACCCCGGTTACCGCCGTGAAAGGGCGATGTCCTAGGCCTCTAGACGATGGGGACTTCGAGGCGAGAAGTTGTTTGGTGGAGCCAGACGGGATCGAACCGTCGACCTCTTGCATGCCATGCAAGCGCTCTCCCAGCTGAGCTATGGCCCCGTGCAACAAGGGGGCGAATTGTACATGAGGCAACCTTGTCACCTCAAGGTTAACTTGAAATGAGCGTGCTCGATGTTGCCGATTCCGCTAGACTTCACCGTTCCCGATGGGGCGGCATTTCCTCGCTTCGACCATAGTCCGGCGAAGCTGACAAATCACGATGCAAATCACAACGATTTAATCCCTTCATGGCCACTTACAGCACCAACGAATTCAAAGCAGGCGTCAAGATTCTGATCGACGGCGATCCCTATTCGATTCTCGAGAACGAGTACGTTAAACCCGGCAAGGGTCAGGCGTTCAATCGTGTCCGTGTGCGCAACTTAAAGACCGGCCGCGTCATCGAAAAGACCTGGAGGTCGGGCGATTCGGCGGAAGCGGCGGATGTGGTCGAAGTCGAAATGCAATATCTCTATAGCGACGGCGAGTTCTGGCACTTCATGGATCCCAGCTCGTACGAGCAGTTACAAGCCGGCAAGGCGGCGATGGCCGACGCGGAAATCTGGCTTAAAGGGCAGGAAACCTGCAAAGTGCTGCTGTGGGATGGCGTTCCTCTCAATGTGACGCCGCCCAATTCCGTTGAACTCCAGATCGTTGAAACCGATCCAGGCGTGCGCGGTGATACCTCCGGTGGCGGTGGCAAGCCGGCCAAGCTGGAAACCGGAGCAGTGGTGCGCGTGCCGCTGTTCGTACAGCAAGGCGAAATGATCAAGGTCGATACGCGGACCTCCGAATATCTTTCAAGGGTGGGCAAGTGAGCGCAAAAGCAGGAGTTGTTGTGGACGATAATCGCCGCAAGGCGCTGGACGCTGCGCTCGGTCAAATCGAGCGGCAGTTCGGCAAGGGCGCAATTATGCGCATGGGCGCGAACGATCCGGGGCGCGATGTCGATGTCGTCTCGACGGGATCGCTGGCGCTGGATGTTGCGCTCGGTATCGGCGGTTTGCCGCGTGGCCGCGTCGTCGAAATCTATGGGCCGGAATCGTCGGGCAAGACAACCCTGTGCTTGCAGGTCGTCGCCAATGTGCAGAAGGCCGGCGGTGTCGCCGCCTATATCGACGCCGAGCACGCGCTCGATCCGACCTATGCCGAGAAGCTCGGCGTAAAGGTTGAGGATCTATTGATTTCGCAGCCGGATACCGGCGAGCAGGCGCTGGAAATCGCCGACATGCTGGTGCGCTCCAATAGTGTCGATATCGTCGTCATCGACTCCGTCGCGGCGCTGGTGCCGAAGTCGGAAATCGAAGGCGAGATGGGCGATTCCTCCGTCGGCGTGCAGGCGCGCCTGATGAGCCAGGCGCTGCGCAAACTTTCCGCCAACATCAAGCGCGCGAACGCGCTGGTCATCTTCATCAACCAGATCCGCATGAAGATCGGCGTCATGTATGGCAGCCCGGAAACCACCACGGGCGGCAACGCGCTGAAGTTCTATGCTTCCGTGCGCCTCGACATCCGCCGCACCGGGGCGGTCAAGAAAGGCGAGGAAGTTGTCGGCAACGAAACGCGCGTCAAGGTCGTCAAGAACAAAATGGCGCCGCCGTTCAAGGAAGCGCATTTTGAGATTCTGTACTCCGAAGGTATCTCCAAGCTCGGTGAACTGATCGATCTCGGCGCCGAAAATGGTATCGTCGAAAAATCCGGCGCTTGGTACGCCTATCGCGGCGACAAGATCGGGCAGGGCAAGGACAACTCGCGCGCTTATCTGAGAGAGCATCCGGAAGTCGCTGATGAGATTGAGCAGGCGCTGCGCGCGAAATTGATGCCGCCGGTGCGCAAGAGTGGCGCGGCGCCCGCCGAGTGACGATCCCGCCGCGGTGCGCACGCGTGCGCTGCGGCTGTTGGGATGGCGCGAGCACTCGGCACGCGAGCTGCGGCAGAAGCTTGAGCAGCGCGGTTTCGATGGGGAACGCGCTGCCGCCGCGGTGGACACGCTGGCGAAGGCTGGCTGGCAGAGTGACGAACGATACGTCGATTCGTTGATCCGCAGTCGCGTCGCGCAAGGCTATGGTCCGTTGCGCATCAAGTCGGAATTGGAAGCCGCCGGTGTGGCGATGGCATTGATCCGCGACAATCTGGCGGCTGCGGAAGTGGATTGGAAAGAAGTCGTTACAACCGTGTGGACGCGAAAATTCGGCGGACCGCCAAGCGGCGCTGCCGACTGGCAGAAGCAGTATCGCTATCTTGCCGGCCGCGGTTTCGAAGCGGCACAGATCCGGGCCGTGCTGAAAGGTGATATCGACACGGAAACCTAGCTTCGACAAGCACCCACACGCTAACATTCGCCCCCTTTGAGACATTGCGCAGTGCCAGTGATGAATACCAACGAACTTCGTGCGCGGTTCCTGGATTATTTCCGGCACCAGGGGCATGCGATCGTGCCCTCGAGCCCGCTGGTGCCCGGCAACGATCCGACCCTGCTGTTCACCAACGCCGGCATGGTGCAGTTCAAGGAAGTATTCACCGGCCGTGAATCGCGTAGCTACAAACGCGCGGCCAGCTCGCAGAAATGCGTGCGCGCCGGCGGCAAACACAACGATCTCGAAAACGTCGGCTACACCGCGCGGCATCACACCTTTTTCGAGATGCTGGGCAACTTCAGCTTCGGCGATTATTTCAAGGAGGATGCAATCCGCTTCGCGTGGGAATTCGTCACCGGCAAGGATTGGCTCGGCATTCCGAAGGAGCGCCTGCTGGCGACGGTTTATCACACCGACGACGACGCATTTAACATTTGGCATCAGAAGATCGGTCTGCCGAAGGATCGCATCATCCGTATCGGCGACAAGCCGGGCGGTGGCTCCGACAATTTCTGGCAGATGGGTGACACCGGCCCTTGCGGCCCCTGCAGCGAAATTTTTTACGATCACGATCCGGACGGAAAGCTGGGCATTAAGGGTGGGCCGCCGGGCTCGCCGGATGACGATGGTGATCGCTGGATCGAAATCTGGAATCTGGTCTTCATGCAGTTCGATCGCGCACCGGACGGCGCGCTATCGCCGTTGCCGGCGCCGAGCGTCGATACCGGCATGGGGCTGGAGCGCGTCAGCGCGATCATGCAGGGCGTGCATAACAATTACGACATCGATACGTTCAAGTCACTGATCGCCGCCGTGGCGCAATTGGCGAAGGTGAAGCCGGGTTCCAATCCATCGCTCAAAGTCATCGCTGATCACATCCGAGCCACCAGTTTCCTGATTTCCGACGGCATAGTGCCGTCGAACGAGGGTCGCGGCTATGTACTGCGCCGGATCATGCGCCGTGCGATCCGGCATGGTTATAAGCTGGGGATCAGCGAGCCATTCTTTTTCAAGCTCGTCGCGCCGCTGGGCGACGCGATGGGGCAGGCTTACCCGGAACTCATCGAGCGCCGCGCGCAGCTGGAGCGTGTAATCAAGCAGGAAGAAGAGAGTTTCGCATCCACGCTGGACAAGGGTATGAAGCTGCTCGATGACGCGATCGCGAAAACCACCGGCGGTGTAATCCCCGGCGAGACGGTGTTCAAGCTCTACGACACCTATGGTTTCCCGGTCGATTTGACGGCCGACATCGCGCGTGAGCGCGAGCTCAAGATCGATGAAGCCGGCTATGAGCGCGAGATGGAGGCGCAGCGCACGCGTGCGCGTGCGGCGAGTACGTTCTCGGCGGATTACTCGCAGAACGCGAAGATCGACGCGAAGACCGAATTCACAGGATACGAAGTCGATACAAATTCGGCGAAGATCGCCGCGATCATCAAGGCCGGAACCCCAGTCGATCGGATCGAAGCCGGCGACGATGCCGTCGTATTTCTGGATCGTTCGCCGTTTTATGCCGAATCAGGCGGGCAGGTCGGCGATGCCGGTGTGCTTTCCGCGCCCGGCATGCGTTTCGTCGTCGGCGATACGCAGGCGCTGAATCCGGAAGCGCGTGGCCACATCGGCAAGCTCGACGCCGGCGCGCTGCGCGTGGGCGACAACGTCAAGGCGGAGATCGATACGGCGCGTCGCGATGCGATTCGTCGCAATCACTCGGCGACTCATCTGCTGCACGCGGCGCTGCGCAGTGTGCTCGGCACGCACGTCGCACAGAAGGGCTCGCTGGTTTCGGCGGAGCGTCTGCGCTTCGATTTTTCACACGATCGCGCCGTCAGCACGGCCGAAATTGCGAAGATCGAGGACATCGTCAACGCGCAGGTACTTGCGAATGTCGTGGCCGACATCAAGCTCTGCGGTTATCAGGAAGCGGTGGCTAGCGGCGCGATGGCGCTCTTCGGCGAAAAGTACGGCGATGTCGTGCGTGTGCTGAAGTTCGGTGAATTCTCGACCGAGTTGTGCGGCGGCACGCATGTCGCGCGCACCGGCGATATCGGCCTGATCAAAGTCATCGCGGAATCCGGCGTCGCTGCCGGCGTGCGTCGCCTCGAAGCGGTGACCGGCGCCAATTCGCTCACCTATTTGCGCGAGCTCGACGGTCGCTTGCGCGATGCCGCCGGGGCACTGCGTGCGGGCCGCGATGAAGTGGTTGAGAAGATCGATCAGATCCTCGACCGTAATAAGCAGCTCGAAAAGGATCTCGCGCAACTCAAGGGAAAGCTGGCGTCCAATGCCGGTGATGATCTGTATTTGAAATTTAAGAAGTTTGGCGACGCGAAAGTGCTCGTCGAGTCAATCGATCCGTCAATGGCCGGCGATCTACGAGGCTTGCAAGATCAGCTTAAGAACAAGCTCGGCTCAGGTGTCGTGCTGCTGGGCACTGCGACCGATGAAAAGGTAAGCCTGATTGCCGGCGTCACCGCCGACCTCACTGGTAAGGTCAAGGCGGGCGATTTGGTCAATGTCGCGGCGGCAGTCGTCGGCGGCAAGGGCGGCGGGCGTCCGGACATGGCGCAGGCTGGCGGTACTAAACCCGATCAACTCGCAGCCGCGCTGGATGCGGCGCGCGAGTGGATCGCGCAAAAACTCAAGTGAAACTGAAAAATGGCTTTGCTCGTCCAAAAATATGGCGGCACATCGATGGGCTCGGTCGAGCGCATCGAGCATGTCGCCGCGAAGGTCGCCACCGCACGTGAGCGTGGCCATCAGATCATCGTCGTTGTTTCCGCGATGTCGGGCGAGACGGATCGTCTGATCAAGTTGGCGAAGTCGATCAATCCGCGCGGCAATCCGCGCGAGATGGATCAGATCGCATCGACGGGCGAACAAGTCACGATCGGGCTGCTGGCATTGGCACTGGAGAAGCGCGGCGTGCCGGCGCGCTCGTATACCGGACCGCAGGTGGCGATCCGTACGGATGATGCTTTCTCGAAAGCGCGCATTCAGAGTATCGATTGCGAGCGGCTGCTGGCCGACTGCAAGGCAGGTGTCGTGCCCGTCGTCGCCGGCTTTCAGGGCATCGCGCCGGACGGCAGCACGGCGACGCTGGGCCGCGGCGGTTCGGATACGACCGGCGTCGCACTCGCGGCGGCGCTGAAGGCTGATGAGTGTCAGATCTATACTGATGTCGACGGCGTCTATACGACCGATCCGCGCGTTGAGCCCAGGGCGCGGCGACTCGACCGCATCACTTTCGAGGAGATGCTGGAGCTGGCGAGCCTCGGCTCGAAAGTCTTGCAGATCCGTTCCGTCGAATTCGCCGGCAAGTACAAAGTTCCGCTGCGCGTGCTGTCCACATTCCAGGATGGCCCCGGCACCCTCATTACTTTGGAGGACGACCACGTGGAAGAACCACTCATCTCGGGCATCGCTTTCAACCGCGATGAGGCCCAACTGACCATCTCCGGTGTGCCGGACCGTCCGGGCATTGCCGCCGCAATTCTCAGCCCGATCGGCGAGGCGAACATCGAAGTGGACATGATCGTGCAGAACGTCGGCGCCGATGGCACCACCGACTTCACCTTCACGGTCCACAAGAATGATTACGAGCGCGCTCAGGAAATCGCCAAGAAGCTCGCCGATGAACTGCATGCCAAGGGCATACGTGCGGCCACCGATATCGCCAAGGTGTCACTGGTCGGCGTCGGTATGCGTTCGCATGCAGGCATCGCTTCGAAGATGTTTCGTGCATTGGCCGTCGAGAGCATCAACATCCGCATGATTTCGACGTCGGAGATCAAAATCTCGGTCGTGATTGAGGACAAATATCTTGAACTGGCTGTGCGGACGCTGCACAAGGCTTTCGATCTGGAACGCGCTGCAGTCTGAGCAGGGGCAGCGGGCCTCACCGGGTGATGCTTCTGCGGAGTTGCCCCAGCTGGCGGAGGAAGATTTTTATTGCCTCTTTTGGGCGGTAATGGGCTGGAAATAGCTACCAATTTCTCCCTGCATCTCGTTCCGCCGCGGCTCTTAATAGTGGATAAAGTTACCATCTAATGCATTGCTTCAGGTGGGGCGCATGCCTCAAAATGCAGCTCACGCAAGGAAGTGAACGGACGTTAAAGAACAGCGGTTAAAGACTAAGCGGACTCCGCCGATACGACATTGACAGGTCGGGCCGAGATGACGGTGATTGCGGCGCTGATGGGGAAAATCGGTATAAATAGCCGACATAAATCGTCATATTGTTAAAAAATTGACCAGGTCAATTTTTATCTTGATTAGCCGATAATAGGCATCATTGAGACTAAACGTGTAGTCTCCGGAGAATTGCAAATGTTGATTCTGACAAGGCGCGTCGGCGAGACGGTTGTAATCGGCGACAACGTGACCGTGACAGTTCTGGGTGTTAAGGGGAACCAGGTACGGCTTGGCGTCAACGCCCCGAAGGAAATTTCCGTGCACCGTGAAGAAATCTTCGAGCGAATCAGCCTCGAACGGAAGAACGCGACCACGGCCAACAACACCTGAAGCGGTAAATTTCTCTTTACCTGAGAATCCGTAATCGGTATCCTTGTCGGGCTTTGCCGGCGGAACCCGGGCTGCTCCCGGCACGGAGAGATGGCCGAGTGGACGAAGGCGCTCCCCTGCTAAGGGAGTATAGGGTCAAAAGCCTTATCGAGGGTTCGAATCCCTCTCTCTCCGCCAAGACGAAAAATACAAAAAGTAATCTGCTGTCTTCGCGCCCGTAGCTCAGTTGGATAGAGTACCTGGCTACGAACTAGGGGGTCGGAGGTTCGAATCCTTCCGGGCGCGCCATTGTGTGAGGGCCTCGCGATTGTGAGGCCCTTTGTGTTTCGATCAACCCGCTTCGACTCTCCTGCAACTCGCAATTGATTCGTGAATTGTGGAGATGTGGCCGCTCCGGATCAGATTTCCGCGCCGAATTCGCGGCCCATCATCTGCAGTTCCCGGATATCCTTGAAGTGCTCTTCAAAGCGGCGATCGATTTCCGCCTGCTCTGCAGCGTTGGAAGTCTTTGCGCACTTGCCGCCGAACGCGCCCTTGTTGCCCGTTCCGAAGAGCGGTGGGTGGAACGGTGCTTTCAGCTTGAATGGCCCGGCCGGAACATCGAAAGCCGGCGCCCTGGTGTTTGCCGGCTTGCTGAAATCGAGTGCGTAAGCAAAGTTGGTGGAGTTAGTCCGCACGCCCAACTGATCCAGGCCAAAGCGCCACGCGATCATATTGAGAATTGAATTCGGATCGAACTGCGTCTTCTCGACATGACCACGCCGCACGCGTGGGCCGATCGCGATGCACGGTACGCGAATGCCGAGCCGACCGTCATTCCCGGTCGCCGCGAATTCGGCATCGCTGACTGGCGCCAACGGAGGTGCCACGTGGTCATAGAAGCCGCCCCACTCGTCGTAATTGATGACGAGCAGCGTGCGTTCCCAGGCCGGGCTGTGACGCAAGACCGTGTAGACATAGTTCAGGAACGCCTGACCATTGCGGATGTCGGCGAAGGCGTGATCATCCCATGAAGTGCCGAGGGCTTCGCCGATCGCCAGTCCCATGTAGGGATCCAGGTAACTGACTGACGGCGGCGTACCCTGCCTGCCAAAATCTTTGACGAACTGCCGAATCGAATGGCTGATCGGGAAATCCTTGAAATACTTGGAGCGCCACAGCGCAATGACCGGCGTATCCGAGTAGTAATACTTGCACGACACATTGTTGGCGATGAGGCTGTCCCAAATCGTTGGCAGAGTGGAGGTCGCCAGTGTGTTGGTCTTGCGATCGGTCTGCCCGCAATGCATGTACACGCGGTTTGGCAGCGTGCAGGACAGGATACCCGTGTGATAGTGATCGCAGATCGTCCAGTGATCGGCGCAGCCGCTGAAGAAAGGAACATCGTCGCGCGTGTAGTAGCCGACCGGAAACTGATCGCCGACCGGTTGCGGTAGCAGGAAGCCATCCATCTTGCCGCTGTTGTAGTCGCCGTGGCCTGCGTCGTAGCTGTGGTCGGGATCGGCCCAGCCGCAGCCCTGATAACCGTATGCGGGGTTCTGGGAGAGTGCGAACGTCGGGTAGGAGTTGCGAGCAGTGTCGGTGAAAGACAGGCCCTGCTGGATGCCTTCGGCGCCGGGAACCCAGCCCAGCATATGGTCGAATGATCGGTTTTCCATCATCACCACGACGATGTGATCGATGCCGGAGTCCTGCGGCGCAGGTAACGTTGTCGACGAAGCACTCACGCCCAATGGCCGGATCAGACCGCTGGCTCCAGCGGTGGCCGCAGCCAGACCAGTCAGCACTCGGCGGCGCTTCGGATCGAATGAATTGTCGTGTTGATCGTTGTCGTTCGGGGTATTCATGGGGTGGGTTCAGACTGAAATTCAATCGTTAATCTACCGCCGAAGCTTGGCAGTTTTTTGATCACCCTGCTTAGACGTTGGTCGAAATGCTTCTATCCGGCTTGCTGCGCCGCAGCATGCACGCCCTAGGATTCACCAGACGAATCCGGCATCGCGCGCTTTCTGCTGCAGTGCAGATACCTCCTGTGCATGCTCGGCCATGCTGGCCGTCATCCGGTTGTCCGGTCCGAGGGCGCAGCCGGCGCTTCTCGTATCATTTGCTGGAATCCGGAACTCGGGCTGGTCCGTGCGTGACGCCGACGAAAAATCCAAAGCGTTTAGCAGGTTGTTGGTGACCGCGGCACGAACGCCGAGCGGACGCAGGCCCCAGCGCCATTCCATGAATTTTAGAATCGAGTTGGGCTCGAACAGCGTCTGCTCGATATGACCGCGGCGCGCGCGCGGTCCGATCAGAATGCAGGGCACGCGGATGCCGAGCTGGCCGTCGTTTCCGACCGTATCCCTTTCTTCGTCGGATACCGGCATGAACGGCGGTATCACGTGATCGAAAAAGCCACCCCACTCGTCGTAATTGATCACGAGCAGCGTCCGCGGCCAGTTCGGCGAGGTGCGCAGCGCGCTGTAAATCCGGTTGAGAAAGCGCTGTCCATTGCGAACGTCTGCGAACGGATGATCGTCGTTGGCAAGTTCACCGAGCCCGCTTTCGTAGAAGAAGGGATCGACATAGCTGATTGAAGGCAGAGTGCCGGCAGCGGCATCGCGGAAGAACGCCGCCACACTCCGTGTGATCGATAGGTATTTTGCTTCCCAGATCGCAGTGTAGGGAAGATTGCTGAAATAGTAGCCCGCACTAACTCCGGCTTCCGCGGTGGTATCCCAGATCGTCGGCAAGGTTGATGTCATCGGCAGACCGCTGCCGGTGGTGAGGCGATCGGTCTGGCCGCAGTGCATGTACATGCGATTCGGTTGGGTCGAAGCCAGAATGCCGGAGTGGTATCGGTCGCAGATCGTCCACTCTTGGGCGCAGCCGGCGAAAAACGAAAGATCCGCCGCCGTGTAGTAGCCGATGGGGAAGGTATCGCCGACGGCTGATTCCCCGAGAAAGCCATTCATCGCGCCACCGGCGACGCAGATGCGGCCGTGATCATAACCATGCGGCGGGTCTTCGAGCCCGCAGCCTTGGTAGTCGGGTGTCAGATGGTGTGTCGGCTGTGGGATCCCACTGGCGTCGGGATACGACAAGCCTGCCTGCAATCCGTTCGCGCCGGGAACCCAGCCGAGCACATGATCGAACGAGCGGTTTTCCATCATCACGACCACGATGTGATCGATCCCGGAATTCTCGGGGGATGGCAATGCGGGAGCCGGCGACGCAGCTGGTGCTGACGACGTTCCGCAGCCGATCAGACCGCTAGCACTCGCCGCCGCTAAGCCCGTCAGTACGCGCCGTCGTTGCTGATCGACGGGTGGATTCGCATTCTTATTGGACATTCGACTCAATTCCCAGTTGGTCGTGCCAATAAAGGTTAGCAGCTAGCGGTTACAGCTTGTCGATCGGCCGATTCTTCTTCACGGCTCGTCTCTTCCGAGATGTTATGCGCCGTCGGCGCCAACGTCGGAAGAGCCGGCGACGAGTCGCCGGATCGTCCAGCAGCGATGAGCCGGTGGTGGTCGCTTGAAGTCCTCATCGAGCGTTTGCGGCGTGATATCGACGATCTCGAGCCCCGCCAGCGCTTCGGTATCGAGCTTGAAGCGGCGTCGGTTCGTCGAGAAATAAAGCGTGCCGTTCGGCGCCAGCATCCGCGTGCAATTCTGGATCAGTTCAACGTGATCGCGCTGCACATCGAGAACGTCGTCCATGCGCTTGGAGTTCGAGAACGTCGGCGGATCGCAGAGAATCAGATCGAACTGCGGCGGTGACGGCTTTTGGGCTTGTTCACGCAACCAGACCAGGCAATCCGCGCGCACCAGCCGGTGCGCATGCGCGCGCCCACCGCGCAGCTGGGTGCGTGGTCCGCGCCAGGCAGTCGCAGAGGCGGCGCCGGCCGCTTCGACCACAGCGGCGACATCATTCAACTCGAGATTGCGCCGCGCCCATTCGAGATAGTTCGCAGACAGATCCACGGAGCAGGTGCCAATGGCACCGCCTTTCGCTGCATGCACGGTGACCGTGCCGGTGTAGCAAAACAGATTCAGAAAGCGCTTGCCGGCAGCTTCATGCTGGATCCGGCGGCGTAGCGCGCGGTGATCGAGAAACAGGCCGGTATCGAGATAGTCCGTGAAGTTCACGTACAGCTTGCAGCCGTGTTCCTCGATGACATGGAGTTGCCCAGATTCCGCCTGCCGCTGGTACTGATCGGTACCTTTCTGCGGCCGGTGCAATTTGTAGTGGATGCGCGCGGTGGGTACTTGGAGCACGTCGTGGATCACCGCCAGCGCGGCACGCAGGCGGCGCTCCGCGCGCACTGGGTCCACGGTCTTCGGCGCCGCGTATTCGCGGACGTGAATGTGAGTTTCTTCGCTCGGGTAAATATCGATTGCCAGCGAATAGTCCGGCAGGTCAGCGTCGTAAATGCGATAGCAAGAGACGCCGCTGCGTCGCGACCAGCGGCCGAGATGCTGGATGTTCTTGCGTAGGCGGTTGGCGAAATCAGCGGCGTCATCGCTGCCGCGCACGTCGGTGGTTGGCGCAGGAATCTCGAACAGCAGCAGTTTGCAATCGATGGCGCCGTTCTTCAGCGCATAGAGCTTGTGCGCGCGCAGGCCCAGCCGTGGCGTGAGATCGGGACGGGCAGTGAAGAGCGCGGCGTTCCAGCCGCCGAAACGACTGCGTAGTGTCGCGCCGAGCAGGCTGTAAAGTTTGATCAACTCCGCTTCCGAGCCGAGTCGCACGCCGTACGGCGGGTTGGCGACGACAAGACCAGGTGCGTCACCGACGGGCCGCGCGTCCGCAAGATCCGTTTCGTGCCATTCGACGAGCTTGTCGACGCCGGCTTGCTGCGCGTTCGCGCGCGCAGCGCGCAGGGCCTCGCTGTCGATATCCTGGCCGACGATGGTCATGGCACGCTGTAAGCCAGTTTCGCGACGGGTGCCGGCTTCGTTCAGCAGCGCTTCCCAGATTTCCTGCCGATGCGGCTTGAGGGCGCTGCCGCCGAAGCGCCGAAGAAACAAGCCGGGCGCGATGTCGGCGGCGATCAGCGCGGCTTCGATGATCAACGTGCCGGAGCCACAAAGCGGATCGATCAGAGGCATTGTTGCGGACGCCTGCTGCGTCCAGCCGGCACGCATCAGGATCGCGGCAGCAAGATTTTCCTTCAGCGGCGCTTCGCGCGCGCGGCTACGGTAGCCGCGCTGGTGCAGGCTGCGGCCGGACAGATCCAGGCTCAGCGTCGCGGCATGCCGGTCGAGATGCAAATGAATCGTGACATCGGGATGTTCCGTATCGACGCTTGGCCGTGCGCCGCTCGCCGCGCGGAAAGTGTCGGCGATCGCGTCCTTGACCTTGAGTGCCGCGAAATGTGTGTGTGGTGTCGCCGCGCTGTGCCCGGCGACTTCGATGGCGATCGTGCGCTCGACATCGAACCAGGCGGTCCAATCGATCGTGCGCGCCTGCGCGTAGAGGTTCTCCGCGTCGGTGATGGTGAAGCGCGCGATCGGCAGCAACACCCGGTTCGCCAGCCGCGACCACAGGCAGGCGCGGCAGGCGGTGGTCCAGTCGGCGAGGGCATGGACACCGCCACGGGTCTCGCGGATTTCCACGGCGCCGAGCACCTGCAATTCGTCGACGAGCAGAGGTTCGATGCCCTGCGGAGCACTGACGAAAATCGGATGCCGGTCGCCGGAAGCGGCGATCAGCGGATCAGTCATCTGGGAGGGAAGATAAGGTGGATTTTAAAACTGCTTAAAAACTTGCCGCACCCGGCATTATGCATTCCGAGAGCTGCTTCACACCGGCCAGCGATCGAGCAGGCCTTCCAGTTCCGTGCGGATATCGCGCAGCTCCTGCCGCTTCTTGTCGGTGGGGAGCTGGGCCTGTGCGGTGGCGTCGTTCGATGCCGCGACTTCGCTGCGAATTTCACGCAGCTTCTGGCGTGCACCGCCAATCGTGAAACCCTGCTCGTAAAGCAGGCTGCGGATGCGGCGCACCATCTGCACGTCATCCTGCTGGTAGTAGCGCCGATTGCCGCGGCGCTTGACCGGTTTCAGCTGGGGAAATTCCTGTTCCCAGTAGCGAAGCACGTGTGGCTTGACAGCGCATAGCTCGCTGACTTCGCCAATCGCAAAATAGCGCTTGCCCGGGATTTCCGGGAGTTCAACCGGAGTTTCAGCCACCGGCTTCATCGACGCTCACACGCAGGCGCAGTTTCTGGCCCGGACGGAAAGTGACGACGCGGCGCGCGGAAATCGGGATCTCCTCGCCGGTTTTGGGATTGCGGCCAGGACGCTGGTTTTTGGTGCGCAACTCGAAGTTGCCGAAGCCGGACAGCTTCACGGACTCGCCCGCCTCGAGACGGCTGCGAATTTCCTCGAAGAATAGATCGACGAACTCTTTGGCTTCTCGTTTATTGAGGCCGAGTTCTTCGAATAGTGCTTCCGCCAAAGCGGCTTTTGTCAGCGCCACGGTCACGACCTCAACTACCCCTAACGGAGCCCCCCAGTTGGGCGGAAACGGTTGCGGCGATTTTCCCAACCGCCGTATCGATCTCTTCCAGCGTTAGGGTGCGCGAAGCGTGTTGAAATATCAAGCCTAACGCTATGCTTTTACTACTATCCGGTATACCGGCGCCGTGGTAGACGTCGAAGATCCGGGCCGATCTGAGCAGTTCGCCGCCGGCTTTTCGGACCACTTCCAGCAGGGCTTCGGCAGGCACGGTGGCGGGCATGACGAACGCCTGATCGCGACGCGAGGCCGGGAATTCGGACAGTGCTTCCAGAGTTGGCAGGGGACGGGCGCTTACGGCATCCGCATCGACTTCGAACAGAACCACCGGATCGCTCAAGTCCAGCTCGGCGGCGATGCTGGGGTGCAAAGTCCCCAGCCAGCCGACCGGCTGGCCCAAATGCAGGATGCGCGCGGTCTGGCCCGGATGGAGGGCAGGATGGTTGTCGGCGACGAAGCGCCAATCCGCTGCGGGAGACGACAACAGCGACTCGATATCGGCCTTGGCATCGTAGAAGTCTGCCGGACGTGATGTCTCTCCCCATTGTTCGGACAGAGCCTGACCGGCGATCAATCCGCCGAGCCGTATGGTTTCATGTGTGCCCGTGCCGGCGCGCGCATGGCAGGCGCCGAGCTCGAACAACTTTGCGCGCGAAATCTGCCGCTGGCGATTGAACATCCACGTCGCCAGCAGGCCGCTCCACAGCGAGGTGCGCATCATCGACATCGTTTCCGCGATCGGGTTGTCGAGCGGTACGGCGACGGCTGCATGATCGGGATCAAGACGGGCTTGCAGCTTGGGATCGACGAAGCTGTAGGTCACCACCTCCTGATAACCGCGTCCGACCAGTAGATCGCGCAATGTGCCCGCACCGCGTCGGGTCTCGGGCTCGGTGAAGCCCGCCAGCGACGCGGCATAAGCGCGCGGTGCGATGCGGTCATAACCGTAGAGGCGGCCGACTTCCTCGACGAGATCGGCCTCGATGCGCAGGTCGTAGCGCCAGGTTGGAATCGTCGCGCGCCAGACGCCTGCGCTTTCCGCATGCGTTGCGATGCCAAGCCGCACCAGCAGCACCGGAATCTCGGTGGCTGGGATTTCGCAGCCGAGCAGCTGGTTGACGCGCGCGTGGCGCAATCGCACCTCGGCGGCGTGTGTCGGCGCTGTGCCGACTTCGACGATCGGTCCGGCCTTGCCGCCGCAGATCGCGAGCACCAGCGCGGTCGCGCGTTCGATGGCTTTGAGCTGCAGCGCCGGATCGACGCCGCGTTCGTTGCGATAGCGTGAATCCGAGAGCAGCTTGTGGCGGCGTCCGCTGTGCGCGATTGACACCGCATCGAAACAGGCGCTTTCGAGAAAGATCGCAGTTGTCGCCGGCGATACGCCTGAGGTTGCGCCACCCATGATGCCGGCCAGCACCAGTGGGCCGCTGTCGTCGGTGATCAGCAGATCGTCACTGTGCAGTTCGAGAGTCTGATCATTGAGCAACGTCAGCTTCTCGCCAGCGCGCGCGCGCCGCACGCGCACCGCGCCTGTAAGCCTGGCGCGATCAAAACCGTGAAGGGGTTGGCCGAGTTCCAGCATCACGTAGTTGGTGATATCCACGACCGGATGGATCGCACGGATGCCGCAGCGGCGCAAGCGTTCGCGCATCCAGTCCGGCGTGCAAGCATCTGGATTGAGTCCGGCGACGACGCGGCCGACGTAGTGCGTGCAGCCCTGCGCATCGTCGATGTGGATCGCAACGACGTCATCGATGGTTGCGGGCGTGGCGGGAGACGTGGTCGGATTTGTCGGTTCGCGAACCGGCAGTCCATACAGCGCACCGACTTCGCGTGCGACGCCGGCGACACCCAGGCAGTCGCCGCGGTTCGGTGTCAGTTCGAGCACCAGCACGCGGTCATCGAGTTGGAGGTACTGTTCGATCGGTGTGCCGGGCTTGGCGTCGCGGTCGAGCTCAAGCAGGCCTTCGGATTTTTCGGCGAGCCCGAGTTCCGACGTGGAGCACAGCATGCCGCTGGATTCGACACCACGCAGGGAGGCCTTTCGGATCTCGACGCCGCCCGGCAGCCGCGCGCCGGGTAGCGCCGCCGGCACCAGAATGCCGGGCCGCGCATTGGCGGCGCCGCAGACAATGCTCAGCGTCGTGCTGCCGCCGACATCAACATCGCAGACACGCAGACGATCCGCCTGCGGATGCGGCGTGGCATTGACGATACGGCCGACGACCACGCCCCGTGGCATCTCCGCCACGACTGGAGCGGCCTCGGCTTCGATGCCTGCCATATTGAGCTTGGCGGCAATCGCGTCGGCATCGACCGGCGGATCGACCCATTCGCGCAGCCAGAGTTCGGATACTTTCATGATGTGGGAGTTTTATGCCGCCCGGTTTGAGCGGGCTTCCTGAGAGCCGATAAACTTACGGTAGAAGTGGCGCAAGCACAATCCACTGCACTGTACCTGGGCCGGTCGCTCCATCGCCGGTTCCGCCTTCCGCCCTTCCAGCGAGAAGCGCATGCGGACCAGCAAGCCGCCGCTCGCATTGGCGTGGACTCATCGCGCTACGCCGGGCACGCGCAAGAGACGCCTGTAGCTTGCAGGTTTGTCGCCCACCGCAGCACCACCGTATTGCCTTCCTTGCATGCTCGGATCGAGGAAACTGTACGGGTATGGCAGTTCCTGCTTACTCACTTCGTCGAGCTCCGCCATCAATTCGGGTGCGAGCTGGAAGTTGAGCGCAGCGAGGTTGTCTTCGAGTTGCTCGATACGCGTCGCGCCGATGATGAGGCTGTCGATACCCGGTTTATTTGCGGCCCAGTTGAGCGCAACCTGCGACATGCTACGGCCTGCCTTCTTCGCCACCTGTTCGAGCTTGGCGACGACGGCCCAATTGTGCGCTCCGAATCGACTGGTACCGGTATTGCCCGACTTCTTCATCACCTCTAAACGCCCTTCGCCGGTGCCGCCGTCTTCGCTCGGACGATATTTTCCAGAGAGCAATCCGCTGGCGAGCGGGCTCCACGCCATCATGCCGATGCCGAGCTCTTGTGCGAGCGTGGTGTATTCGTGCTCGATGTTGCGCTCGGCCAGCGAGTACTGCATCTGCAATGCCGCGATGCGCTCCCAGCCGCGCCACTCAGCGAGGGTTTGCGCGCGGCTCACATACCAGGCGGGTACGTTGGAGAAGCCGATGTAGCGTACCTTGCCGCTGCGTACCAAGTCGTCGAACGCGCGCATCACTTCTTCGACGCTTGTCATCTGATCCCAGAAGTGCATGAGGTAGAGATCGATATAGTCCGTGCCCAAGCGGCGTAAAGAAGCTTCGATCGAGCGCACGATGTTCTTGCGATGATTGCCGCCGGTATTGGCTCCGGGGCCTCCGTCGCTGTCGCCGAAGGTGAACTTGGTGGTGATCACGGCATGATCGCGCAACTTCGACTCGCGAATGAAACGGCCCAACATGCGCTCGCTTTCTCCGCCGGTATAGGCGTTGGCGGTGTCAAAGAAATTGCCGCCCGCAGCGACGTAGCGGTCGAACAGGGCACGTGACACCGACTCGTCGGCACCCCAACCCCATTGCGTGCCGAAGGTCATGGTGCCTAGCGCCATCCGGCTCACGCGCAAACCCGATCTGCCCAGCAAAAAATACTCATCCAACGACATGGCGACTCTGTCCTTTGTCATGATCACATGGCGCCATTTTGAGTCATGCAGCGCGTGGGAAACAGTCTGACGGTCGGCGTAGCGCCTTACTTCGACTCAGTTCGACATTCCGTGCTGCTCGAAAGAACTCCGAAGCGTGGCCGGTGCGGCGATCACGGTGGTCCGGTCCCGTCCCTTCGGATTGCGCCCAAAAGGCGCCATGCCCACTCAAGTGGAATCACCGCACTTCGCTCGCCTCGCCTGGCGCCCTTTTGAGCGGCAACGCAGCGATCAAAGTAATTGTGAACAGACCCTAATACCAGCGCTCTTTTCGCTTAAACGTACTGAATCGCTGTCCCCGCAGCGCGCACAGCGGAAGTCCTGCGGCCAACACCCCACCGCTATGGAACGACGTGTATGGAACGACGTGCAATATCTATACTTAGGCAAATGGACGAATTCAAACGCCAACTCTATGTAGCGGCGCAGGTGCGCGAGATGGATCGTCGCACCATAGAGAGAACCGGTATTTCCGGGTATACGCTGATGCAGCGAGCATCCGCAGCTACCTTCAACGCCCTTCGCGAACACTGGCCACAGGCCCGGACCATCGCGATTCTTTGCGGATCAGCCAATAACCGCGGCGGCGGCTATGGAGTGGCGCGCCTGGCTAAGGCGTCGAAGCTCGATGTGACGCTGTGGCAGTTCGGCATTCCCGGCCGTGGTGACACGGTGCGCGGCGCCCGCGAGGCTTGGATTGCGGACGGCGGTACCATCGCGGAATGGCCCGAACGGGGAGCGTCGCTTGATCGTTTCGATGTGATCATCGATCTGATTTTTGGCTCCGGGCTCTCACGAACGCCGCCGATGTCGGTGCGCAACGCGATCACCGCTGTCGCCGCCGCGCGTGCTGGCGGCAGCGGAGTGCTCGCGGTCGACATTCCGTCCGGTCTGGCGGCGGACACGGGCTTGATTCTGGGAGCATCAATCGTCGCGGATGTCACCGTAACTTTCATCTGCAACAAGCTGGAGCTGTACATCGGCGACGGGCCCGACTGTACCGGTACAGTGACATACGCATCACTTGACGCGCCCGTGGAAGGCTTTGCCGATCTGGTTCCGCATGCACGGTTGATGGATCGGACCGATCTAGCTGCCGCGCTGCCGCGCCGGGCACGCACGGCGCACAAGGGCAGCAACGGGCACGTGCTGATTGTCGGCGGCGATTCCGGCATGGCGGGATCGGTGTTGCTGGCCGGCCGCGCGGCTTTGCGTGCGGGCGCGGGCCTGGTCACCGTGGCCACACGCAAGGAGCATGTGGCGATGCTGACCGCGGCGCAACCCGAAATCATGTTTCGCGGCGTCGAGCGCGCCGATGAACTGACGCCATTGCTTACGCGCGCCGCCACTGTTGCGATCGGACCTGGTCTGGGCCAGCACGACTGGGGTCGTGCACTGTGGGCCGCCGCGCGTGAGCATAACGCTCTGGTCGTCGATGCGGACGCCCTTAACATGCTCGCTGATAGCTCCGATCGCAATGAGAACTGGATCCTGACGCCGAATCCGAGCGAAGCCGCGCGGCTGCTCGGCGTGAAAGCCCGCGATGTCCAAAGCGACCGCATTACTGCGGTTGGTGCGTTGCGCAGCCACTACGGCGGAATTACGGTGCTCAAGGGTGCCGGCTCCCTCGTTGCCGGCGAGATTCCATGGCTGTGCCGCTACGGCAATTCCGGAATGAGTGTCGATGGCATGGGTGATGTACTGACGGGGATCATCGCCGGATTGCGCGCGCAGGGTTTGGATGGCGAGCGGGCGGCTCATATCGGTGTGCTGGCACACGCGCTGGCGGGCGACCAGGCCGCCGCGAATGGAGCGCGCGGGCTATTGCCATCCGATCTGCTGGCAGAACTGCGTCAGATTGTGAATCCGGTTGCATCGTGATTGCTTGCTGCACACGCGGCGTTTCCCTATCGCGATCAATATCCCCGTACGATTGCGTTAGCTTCAACGGACTCTGATATTCAAATCATGGCCTTGTCTATGCCTGGGCCAGCTTGCGCGTCACCCAGAGGCGGATCGACGCAGTGAACACTTCCTTGCTGTTGGGATCAGTCACGGAAACAGGGACGGTGATTTCACATTTGTCCCCCAGCTTTTTCGGCAGATCCAATTGTGTTGTCGCACGCATGGTGCCCTTCGCCTTGGCCAGGTATTCCACCGTCATGCTTTTCGGAATCCACCGGTGTGTGGTCGGCAGCGTGATTTCAGCGGTCAGGCCCATCGCCAGTTCGGCGAGGTTGCACAGTGCGATGGCGTGGACCGTGCCCAGATGGTTGTGGACCCGGAAGCGGTCCGGCATGCACACCACAACGCGGCCTGGCTCAGCGGATTCGATACGGGCGGGAATCGTCCGAAAGTAGGGTGCAGCCCAGCGGAAAGCCTGCGAAAACAGCGAGCGGCCGAAAGGCATGCGCGCGGCCTGTTTGTAGAGCTTTAGAAGCTTTGGATCGGCGGTCATCGAATGGATCCCTAATGTTTTATCCTGCTGATTAATCCTGCGTAACGCTACCGGATCCACCGCGTGCCAGCGTCTGGCTGTCGTTGGTTCGCAAGTTGTCCATGACGTGAGCAAGTTTGCTTTTCATCAACTCCTGATCGGCAGCACCTTCCATCTGCACGAGTACGGTATACAGCACCGCCGGTTCACTGCCCGCTGCTGGCAGTGGGCCGTCGACGCCGTGAATAGCGGTTAAGTCGCCGTCGTTGCCGGTGACGGCATCATAGGGATGCTGGCGATGCACGATGCGGCTCCATCGGCTTTTGAGATCGTCGTTCATGCTTTCCGACGGTTGCATGTTACGCGCGACGGAAATGAGGTTCTGATTGTGCGCGTCCTCGATGATACGGATGCGCGCCACGTCCCACACGGTATTGTCGTGGTCGTTGAAGAAGCTGAAATCCAAATGCAGCTCGCTGTCCTGCGTGATTTTCTGGACTTCCGGTGTGTATGAGAACGAGCAGCGTGCGGATTTGTAGTGGAAGCCGCGGCCGTAATCGAATCCGATGTCGATCGACGACAGCGCCGCCGGTAACAGCGCCGTTTGCTTGCGGAAATCGCGCCACTGATCGAGCGTCGCGCCATAGGAGACAAGGACGAAGTTGCTCAGCGCTTCGAGATCGGCAATGGCATCATGTGCCTGTGCGGTGCGGACGATGCGGTTCATCGCAACATAGCCGGCGGGGACCGGCAATGCGAGTGATACGAGCATCGTGTCGTTGTAAGCCATCGGCCAGGTTCTGAGTTGCCATTTGCGCAGCCAGGTATCGACGAAAATGGTGTCCCGCCCGGCCTTGCCGAGCGAGACGATGCGGACTGGCTCCGATCCCACGGCCCGCCGCAGCGGCGTCCCCTTGAGCGTCATGTCCATATAGGCTTTGGAATCGCTGTAGAAAGTATCGGCTGGCACATCATCGGGCCGCCGCAGCTTGAGAAACGCGCTGTAGCCGATGGCACCGTATGAAACGGTGCCATTGTGGGGTAGCTGAGAAGTGCCCGTTCGCTGCGGGGTCGATGCCTGCCAGCTGCCATCCTGCCCGCGGGTGATCAACGCCGGGAAATCGTCGGATTGCAGCGTATGCAGGAGCTCGGCTGAGCCTTCCCCGTGCGGAAAAAGATGGTCAACATCCTTGCGTAGCAGATTCGCCAGTAATCGATCCTCGAATTCGTCCCGTGTTTGCAGATAGGCACCGCCGAATTCCGTGTAAGTTTTTGGCAGCGTGAACTCTTTATGGATGGTTTCAGTTTGCTTTTCGTCGAAGATATCGAGCTGGTAGGTCCAGCGGTCGTCGATTACGGAGAGATTGTCGTGGGCACTGAGAACCTGATCGATCGAAACCGCATAATTAAGGTTTTCGCTGGGCGATTTTCGTAGCACCACGCCGATGACTTTGCCTTCCTTATCGAGCAGGGGTCCGCCGCTGTTTCCAGGTGAGGCGGCCGCCGAAAATCGCAGCCACTTCCAGCGGCCATCGCGTTCCTCGGGTGTATCGGAGGTATAGAGACCATCGCGGATGACGACGCCTTCGCCGAGCGCGTTGCCTACCGCATAGACCGGTTCGCCGAGCTTGGGGCGCTGATCGCTGTCCAATGGCGCCACCTTCGGGTCCTCCGCCAGCGAGAAGACCGCGAAGTCTTCGGCTGACGAGTATTTCAAGATTTTCGCAATCGGGTAAACGCGACCGCTGCTATCGCGCAGCGCGGGTGCTCCGAGCTGGCTGCCGAACCCATCATTGAGCACGTGGGCCGCTGTTGCATAGCGCTGATTGTCCAGCGCGAAAGCGGTGCCGATGGAGAAATACTTATCGGTCCGGTACTGGTAAGGCAGCAGTTCCAGCGGCAGCGGCTTTTCGTAAACGATCGGATCATCGACTGGTTTCGGTACGACCACCTCGAATGTTGCGGCGCGGATTTTCTGCTGGGTCACTGCATCCGGCATTTCCGCCAGACTGGCCGTCGTCGCCAGCAAACAACCGATGCTCACTGCGCTCAAAGCCGCTGCCGGCCAGCTTTTAATCATCTGACGCATTTTTCCCCTGCCTGCGAGTAAAAAGCCCTGCCTCAGGTCCGATTATCCGCCGTTGCTCGTAAAAAGCGATATTGCCCGCTCAACTTCCGAGCTACCGTGCCGAAAACGACCCCAGAGCATCGGCATTGGACGGCGCCGGCGTTGAAAGCCGTTCCGGATGCGATGCGAATGGAATCTGTAGGATCGCCACTAAAAGTCATCGCATGACTGATCTATTTAAATTTAGGGCCTGTCGGATATCACCCGGCCTTCATGCTCAGAGGGATGTACCGCATTGCGGCGGAATCCGGCCGTGCGTCGTCCGGACCGTGACACAGCGCCGCCAGCTGGCGGATTCTGCTCGCAAGCGTGTGAAATCTGGCGAGCAGGGTCTCGCGCCGTGAATTCCATGAGCAGCGAGGCACCCAACCTGCCTGCGGATAGCCTGACCGCGAGCAATGCGCTCCCAGTCGGCACGCGGGTTGGCGAATTTGAAATCAGGAAGCTGATCGGCGAGGGCGGCTTTGGCGCCGTCTATCTGGCATTCGATCATTCGCTGCGGCGCATCGTGGCAATCAAGGAATATTTGCCGACGCTGCTGGCGGCGCGCGCCGGCAGCACTGCGGTGGTACTGCGTGTTGAAGAGAACCAGGAAACCTTCCAAGCAGGCATGCGCAGTTTTATCAATGAGGCGCGCCTGCTGGCCCAGTTCGATCACCCGGCGCTGGTCAAGGTGTTCCGCTTCTGGGAAGAAAACAACACCGCTTACATGGCGATGCCGTTTTACGACGGAGAAACCTTGCGGTCGCTCGCCAAGCATCGCCCCGATCTCATCACCGAAGCCTGGCTGCGCAATGCGCTGCTACCACCGTTGCTCAATGCCCTGGAGACCCTGCACGCGAAAGATGTTTATCATCGCGACGTTTCTCCGGACAACATCCTGATTCAGAAAAACAACACGCCGGTTCTACTGGATTTCGGCGCCGCGCGGCGCATCATCAGTGATCGCGTCGAAGCCGTGACGGTTATCCTCAAACCTGGCTACGCGCCGATCGAGCAGTACTCGAACGACAAGTGCGGTCCGTGGTCGGATGTATACGCGGTCTGCGCAGTACTGTATTTCCTGATTACGGGTAAGACGCCGCCGCCGGCGGTCTCGCGTGTGATGAGCGATATCTACGAACCCCTGCATTTACGTGCCGATTTGCCTGGCTACTCGGCGGATTTTCTGAGCGCCGTCGATGCCGGGCTGGCGTTGCGCCCGGATGGCCGCCCGCAGACGATCGTGGAACTGCGGGATCTTCTTCTGAGCAAGAGCGCAGCCGTCGCGTCGAACGCGCCGCGGACGGCTGCTGGTGCTGTTGTGCCGGAGCCATCGCTCGATCTCGATCTGGCCCGTAACCTGGAAAGCGCGCCGCCGCCTGCCGAGCGCACTCAGGAAATTCAGGCAAGCGTCGTCCCGACCGAACAGCCTGCGCCAATGCAGCAGGGGCCCGAGTCCCGCTCGACGCCGGAAACAGCTGCGGTGGCGACAGAACCGTCCCCAGCAGAGGACAGCACCAATGCGAGTGCTGATTTCGTTGTGGATGATGTCGTACATGCCGCGAACGCTGAGCCCGTTTTGGCACAGGAGCCGAACGCGGAAGCGTACGCAGTTGTTGAAAAAGACGGGATCGGAAAGGATTTGATGCCGAAAATCGTCGCGATCGTGCTTGCACTGATCGTTGGAATCTTCGTGCTTTTTCACTACTCACGACCGGTGCCGCAAAGCGCACCCGCCGTAACGGACGTGTTGAAAACGACTGCCGAGCAAAACGTCGCGAAGGTCGTGGAAGCTCCCGTGCAGGTTTCACCGCCGCCGCCGACCGATGAGCAATTACAGGCGGCAGCGGCTGCCGAAGAGCAGACGGCGTGGGCGGCAATTCGCGCAAGCCGCAATGCGGAAGATTTCAGAAGCTACTTGGCTAAGTATCCGTCGGGAACCCACGCCGTGCAGGCGCAGCAGAAGCTTGCGGCAATGACCAAGAGCCCGAAGAAAGCTGCGAACACTTCGGGTGTCCTGCTGATCAATGTGACTCCGTGGGGCAACGTCACTGTCGACGGCGAAGACAAGGGCCCAAGCCCGCCGCTGAAGAAACTCCCCCTCGCGGCTGGCATGCATCACATCCTGATCGAGAATCCGGGATTGCCGCCGGTGACGACGGATATCGAGATCAAGAATGGCCAGAACATGACCATTTCCCACAAATTCTAATAAAGACCACGGACTTCACGGAATTCATCGCCGACCGTTTCATCGAGTGAACTTGTTATGAAAATGCCCAATCTTGTTGTTCTTCCAGTGCTGTGTCTGGTGCTGGGTATCAGCGCGTGCAGTGTTCTCGGTGGCAAGGACAGCGCGAAGGCGGCAGCGCCTGCAGGACCGACACCCGAACAGTTACGGCAGGCTTCGATCCAGGCCGATGCCCAGCAGGAGTTGCAGCGCGGCGTTGCGCGGTTCAACGAAGGTGACTATCGCTCTACGATCGAAGCGCTGAGTGGCGCAATCAACATCTGGCACAGCGATGTCCCGACACAAGTTTCGGCACATAAATATCTGGCGTTCAGCTACTGCCTGACCAAGCAGAAGGTGGCGTGCAAGACCGAGTTCGAGAAGGCATTCAAGATTGACCCGAATTTCGATCTAACGGTGGCTGAAAGAGGGCACCCGATCTGGGGCCCCGTATTCATGCGCGCCAAGCAATCACAATCAGCGTCACCAGCTCCCCAGGCGCTCGCCACCAAAGCTCATTAATTCAGTGCTGCGATCCGCGCCGCCTTGATCTGCGGTACCTACATGAGCAGCGCATCAACCTTTGCTGCGCAGATGAAATCGTTTTCCGATAGTCCACCGATTGCGTGCGTGGAGTAACTCACCGTCGCGGTTTTATAGCCGAAATTGATATCGGGGTGATGATCTTCCTGATGCGCGACCCAAGCCACGGCGTTGATGAAAGCAGTAGTGCGGAAGTAATTTTTGAACTCGAATACCGCTTCGATCCTCGTGCCGGCATTGATCAGCTTCCAACGTGCATCGAGTTTCGGAAGCAGGGCTTCCGCTTCCGCCGGTGTCAGCGGCTTGGTGCTGCCTTCGCAGGGAATGCAGCGCTTTTTTGCAAGTTCCGTCATTAGTTCTTCTCCGGTGAAACGGGCCCGCTGGCGGACCCCGGGATGCGTATTCTATGCGTCTCGCGGTTATGGAGATCGTGTAATGGGCGAGCAAAATTCGCAACCGAAGCTGCGGGATCGATGCCGTTCGCTTCGCTTTTCGGTACAGCGGCCGTAGCTGCAGCAGCTTTCCATCTCGCCCGCCAAGAGTGCCGATCTCATTTCTTGTCGGCGTATGCAGCGAAAATTGTCGATCGGGTAATTGCATCCGTTCAGCGCCGCCCTTTAACATGGCTTAGTGCTAGGTCGATCGTCGGCCAATGACAACGTCCTGCACTACGGCGCGATCGCCGATAACGATTCGATAAATAAACGAGGGTCTTGGCCAGACCGATAATGGGGGAGATTTTATGACGCAGCGCACCAGTTGTAGCGCCACATTCAAGACCACGTTAATTGCGTCGGCCATCGCAGGTTGGATCGCCTCACCACTGGAAGCATCGGCTGCGCAGGTGGGTTCGCAGTTTGTGGTAGCTTCCCTGACGCCAACCTTGACCTCGACACTTTCGTATCCCACGCTCGCGACCAGTCCGAACGGTTTCGTGGTGGGCTGGGCGACGGCGGCTTCTATTTACCACCCGCAACCCGCTTACGTCAGTATCTTTGCACCGGACGGTACGCCACGGAATTCAAACGTCGCGCTGGGCAACACGCTGCGCTTTCCGCCGGGCGTGGCCATGGACGCGGATGGCGACATGGTCACTTCCTGGATCGACCCTAGCCGGTCTAGGGGATATTTTGAACAAAACGGGACGCTCTACGCCAGGCGCTACTCGCCGGCGGGTGTCGCCCAGGACAGCAGCCTGCGCATCGCCGACATTTACAGCTATCTCATCGCTCTGTTCGTCGTGAATTCCGGTATTGAGGCCGAAGGTCCAGTAGTAGCGATGGATGACTCCGGTGACTTCGTGGTGGCATGGGGTGAGGGCAGCTATAACGCACTCGGCTGCTTCTATGGGACCTACAATTTTGGTTGTCTCTGGGAAGGCCAGCATTCGAAAACCTACGCCGCTAGTTATCGGGCTGACGATACTGCAAATAAGGTAAGAGCACGGATCGACTCTGTATCGTCGTACTACGGCTCTGGGAAAAATGGTGGGCTCGCAGCACTATCGCTGTCGAACTCGGGCGATATCGAGGCGGTGTTCAGCCGAGCCAGTGCAAATATTGGAGCACCGGCCCCCGCCATCGTGAAATCATTCAACAGCAACATAGTCAAATCTGGGCCGTCTGCCTTTCTTCCGGTTATCCCCAGATTCGCGTATACCAGTCTGGACGCCGCCGGCAATATCTATGCGTTATGGTTTGACGGCGCCACCAGCCGTATCTCGCGCTTCAATCCGGATGGGACGTCGCGAGGCCAGGACATCGTCTTGTTAAATAGCAGCCCGGTAGGATTTGGCACTTCAGGGCTAGCCGTGGCGCCTTCAGGTGCATTCGCATTTGTAAATACGGTCGGCAACGGTGAAGTCGATGGCCAATATTTCAACGCTGATGGCACTTCCAATGGCGCTTCCTTCGTGATCGATCCCGGCCAGCCACCGGAGCAGGGCTATGTCGTAACCTACGTCGCGAGCGCACTCGATTCGAACGGGCATCTGGTAGTCGTGTGGAACGGTAGGGGCTCTAGTGGGTTGTCCATTGCCGGGCGGACGGTGAGCGGGCCATAGATGAAGCTGCTGCGGCTCTCACTGGCATTCCCTACAAGCGCGGCAGGCCGGGTTGGAGTGGAGCGAAACCCGGCATGAGTTCATTCGGTCTCACAAATGTTGCCTGCTCGCCAGATGTCAAGGTAATCAAGAATGTTTGCTTTTTGCTCAACGGTTTCTTTTTCGAACAAGCGACTTTTCTCAATGGCTCGACACTTGATCAAGTTCTCTATCGCCTTCATCTGATGCTGACCTCGTTCGGAGATATGACAGCGTTTTACTTCATCGCCATCTGAAACGCCAAAGTCAATTGAAAACAGTATCGCGAGGGCTTCATCCGCAGCGGTTCCTTCGGTTGATGCTAGAGCCAGTGTTTTATCGAACGCAGCGTCCGTTGTTCCGTGGTGCAGCTCGATCAATATGGGGTTCAGAAAGCGTTTTGTAGCATCGTCGATTGGAATGCGTGGGCAGGTAGCCGCATCCGCTACGGAAACTGCTTGAAAAACCACCGCAGCACATCTACTGAATAACACTGAGGTTTGTTTCACTTTATCTCAGCCAACGGCCTATACACGAATTCCACTACGCTCCACCTACTGACGGCACATCTACATGTTGCCTTCTCCGCCATAGCACGCCCGCCGCAAACTGTTCCCAGCCCCAACGCAGCCACCCCAGCAAAGCATTTGCGAGCCACAGCGCCCACAGCAGCATCAGCCCGCGGTAAACCCAGATCGAGACGGATAGCACCCACGCCTGCGGCAACTGCGGCCCGAAGCGGTCCTGATACCAGCGCAGCATCGAGCGGTATGACCCGTTGCCGGCGATCTGCATGTCCGGCGCACCGAGCAGGCCGTGCGCGACGGCGCTGAACAGCAGGCCGAGGGCAGAGGCGGTAAGTAGCAGCAGAACGATCTGCATCGCGTTGAAACGCCAGCGGCCGACATTCGTCCCGACGCTGCGTCCGCGTGCGCCGAGTGCGAACAGCCAGACCACCACGACCGCAGCTGCGGGAATCTCGATTTGTGACAGGCCGACGAACAGCAGTGCCCACTGATAGCCGCGCAGCGGCGTGAGTTTGACGCGGCCGAGCGCGGTGCCGACTGCGAACAGCACCGCGAGCACGCCCCAGAACAGGACGGCGGGGCCGAGCTGAGGTCCGCCGGCGAGCAGGATCCAGCGATCGGGCGGCAGTGTGATTTCGATGCGTGCGTTGACGCCGTGACCGCCGACGTCAATCGCTGGTGTCACGATGCGCGTACGCATGCCGTCAACGCCGCGTAGTGTCAGGGTGGTTTGCTGCTCGCCGGGATGCAGCGGCAGCACGACCGCGCTGCCGCTGCGATGCACCGGCTGTGTCGCGCCATCGATGGTCAGGCCGGTGATATCGAAGCCGTCAGGCAGTTTGATCGAGTGTTGTCCGCCCCGGCTGGCGCTGATTCGCAGGTTCAGTGTGTAGTCGGTCGCGCGCGCACCCGGACGTACCGCAAGCTCGGCTTGCTGCAGCGTCAGCGTCTGACCGTCGGCGCCGGTGGGGCGTGTGACGCTGAGCTGAACCGACTCGCCCGGCCATGGCTGATAGGTCGGCAGCCAGACATCGGCGGTCGTGTGACTGACTGGCGCCAGGCCGGAAATATCCGCGCGCCACAGCGGACTGATATCGAAACGCCAGATTTCGAACGCGTCGGCCGACGCTGGCGCGACCAGCTTCAGTTTCGGTTTTACCGGCAGTCGTGACGTCCAGTGCGCGCTGGTCTGGCCCGGCACGAAACTGACTTGCGCGGCGCCATCGACGACGCGCACCGCCTCGCCGGTGAGTGCTTCACCATCGAGCAGCGGGATCGACACGACGATCGCATTCTGCGCGCCACCAAAGCGCTGCGCGTCGGTGTCTGTGGTCCAGTCGAGGCCGAGATGCAAGGTGCGCGTAATGGTCAGCAACGGCGGCAGAATCTGTTGCGTGCCAGCGGCGGCTTCAACAGTTGCGGATGCAGGTGTCTCCTTGAGCAATTGCAGCGCATCCGCGGGTTCGCCGTCGTCGCTGGCGCCGGTCAGCAGCCAACCAGTGATTGCCGCGCTGACGTGGCGCGGTTTCAGCGGCAGTGGCAACTGCACTTGCCCGAGTCCGGCGAGACTGCCGGACAAAGTCAGCTCATGCCGGCCGGCGGGCACTACGGCGAGCAGTTCGCCGCTATCGGCGCGGCGTACATCGGCGGTGTGCCCGTCGAGCAGAACGCTGTCCGGCTGCCATGCACGGTTCTGGTCGTCGGCCGCGAGCAGCGGCACCGGTAACGGAATCGCGGCCTGTGCCTGCGCATCAGCGGTCAAGCGCAGCAGCAGGCGTTCCCCGTCCGCACCGATCGAAATCAGGAGTCGCGGCAATTGCGCGCATTCGGGCGCGCAATCGGGTGGCGCGAGCAGCCGGTCGCGCAACTCGTCCAGCACGCCTGGCGCGACGGGAGGTATCTGCTGCGGTTGAATTCCGGGATTGTCCTGCGCGTTGGCACGCGGTGCGTAGCCGAGTGCCGCGCCGAGTGCGATCGCAGCGACGGCCATGAGGGCGGTAGCCGTTGAGGCGCCACGCAGTTCGCGCAGGAGGCCGGGACCACGCAGTTTGTGCAAATTGGTCCAGCGCGCCAGCAGCGCTGCGATGAGGACAATGACCAGGATATCGAGCGCGCGCGTGACGGACGGCGGTTGTAGCCACAGACGGAAGGTTTGCGCCGGAGTCACCGGTCCGCTCCAGGTAAGCATGACGCTGCGCCAGTTCCATTGCGGCAGGCCGGGGCCAGTCTGTGTCAGCGCATTGGGATCAAGGCGTTGGATTGGCTGCTGCGCGGCCGGTGCCGGCGCTGTGAACGAGGCGAGCGAACCGCCCGCGCTGATCGCCATCTTTGCCATCGGCCGTGCGACTTCGGCGCGCATTGCGGTTGGCGCTGCCATGGTTGGCGCGGGTGCGTTGGCGAGGTCGCCGGAGACCTGTTCTTCGGCGGCCGCTTCTTCCTTCAGTTCATCGTTTGCGGTGTTCATCGCAAAAGGTATCGATGGAGCGACCATCTGGCCCGGCTGCATACTGGGTTCGAGCTGCGGATACAGGGCCCAGCGCGCATGCGAAATTGCGAACGGAATCGCGATCAGCACGATCGCCGCAGCTGACAGCCATTGGTAGCGCAGCACCCAGCGTTGCAATGCACCGCCACTGAAGCTCGCGGGTAGCACGCGCACGACGGCGATGGCAGCGATCAGATTGATCCAGCTCCAGCGCGGCGCGGCGGGTTCATGCCAGATCAGCGCGAACGTGAGCAGCGTCAGCAGGCCGGTGCCGACTCCGAACAAGCGGAACGCGGCAATGCTCGCGATCAGCACCACGAACAAATCGAGCAGCGTCCAGCGCGACAACCAGGTGTCCGGCACGTTGTCGGCGCCCGGCACGGCCAGTAGCCGCCATGCAGGTGGCAAGTACAGCGTCGCGTGCACAGCTTGCAGGTCCTTGTTCCAGCCACCGGTCGGCAGCTGGCGTGTGTCCGCGTCGATGCGGCTATCGGCGGCGAGTTGCAGTGTGCCGCGTCGCACTTCGACACCGCTGCCGCCACCGTCGTCGTTGCGTGTGATGAGTTGCGGCTGGCCGTCGACGACCGCGCGGCCGAGTGTCAGTGGCAGCAGCGTTTGCAATCGCCAGCCATTGGTGAGACGGCCGGACATGCGATCCTGAATTGTGTAGCCGTCACCATCGAAATCGAGCCAGATGCGGCGACTGAGTGTGATCTGGTCCGGTGCCGTTTGCGGGAGTCCGCGTTGCTTCTCGGCGAATTTGAGCACTGCATCATCAGTAATGGCATAGGCCGGCAGGTTGCGCCATGCCTCAGGAACCTGGGCCTGCTGCGGATCGATCGCAGGTGCGCCCGCGACTTCAACGATGCGCAGATCCGGGTGTGCCTGGAACGACCAGATTTCCTGTTCTGGCCACGGCGCCGTCGCTTGGGGCCGGCCGACGTCGGAAATGGGCGCTGTCGCGCGCGCGACCACATCAAGCGTCCATACGCCGGGACGCAGCTGCAGATGCAACTTGCCGTCGTCGTCGAGTCGCGCTGGCAGCGTGCCGTCGATGCGCAGCGGCTTGAATCCGCTTGGTAACAGTGGTCCGATGGTTTCATCACGCACATTGCCGGACGCGGCAATTTCCAAATGCGTTGTGACCTGCATCGGAATGCCGTCGTCAATCAGACGGAACGCACGGATCTGCACCGTATCCGTCGTCGCTGCCGCTTTTGCGCGCCCGAACCAGACGTGGCTGCGGCTGTCGCGTTGTGGCGTGCCGCGCAACGCGCCATTCACTTTCAGCACGATTACACCAGTGGCCGGCGGCACACGCAGCGATTCCGGCATATGCGACCAGTCGAATCGTCCTTGGATGCGATGCGTGCCGGCATCGACGCGCAGCGCCGGATCGCCGTTGTGTTCGATTACAGGAGTTGGACGACCATCGACGCTGGCATCCTGCGGCCACGCCGGGCCTTCGCCCGGCAGCTCGATCCAGGACTGCGCGAATGTGTGGGCATCGAGCTGAAACCTGCCGCCATTATCGGCGAGATCGAGTTGCAGCCGTGATGGCCAAGCGCAGGGACGTTCGCCGCCGTCCTCGGCAGGCTGTGGACAGCCGCGATCTTCGTGTCCGTGCAGCACCCATCCGATCCACGGCTTCAGCGGCACGGGTACTTCGGATTCCGGCAACGGATCGGCACTGGCGGCGATTGTGAAAAAGCCGGCGACAAGCAGGCAGCTTTTCAGAATGGTGCGCATGGAAACTCCATTGAACGCTGGACTTCCTCTCCGGACGGGAAGGAGTTTACTGTGGTTGTGAATGAGTATTCAGGTACCGAGGGCCTGCGTAATGTCCGCTTTCAGATCCTCGAAATCCTCGATCCCGACCGACAGCCGGCACAGCGTGTCGCTGATGCCGAGCGCCGTGCGCTGCGCAGCCGGTACGCTGGCGTGCGTCATGATCGCCGGATGTTCGATCAGACTTTCGACGCCTCCAAGCGATTCGGCGAGGGTGAACAGTTCGCAGCGTTCGAGGAAACGGCGCGCATCGTTGAGATCGCCCTTGAGTTCGATCGAGATCATGCCGCCGAACGCCGGCTGGCCGCGCGGATCGCACATCTGCCGCAGTGCCAGCGCATGCTGTGGGTGCGAGCGCAGGCCGGGATAGTAGACGCGCGCGATTTCCGGATGTGACTCCAGCCATTGCGCGAGCGCCAGTGCGTTCTCGCAGTGACGTTGCATGCGCAGCGCCAACGTCTTCACGCCGCGCAGCGCGAGAAAGGCGTCGAACGGGCCAGCGACTGCGCCGACAGCATTCTGCAGGAAGGCCAGTTTTTCGGCGAGCGTGTTGTCGTCACCGACGATGAGCAGACCATTGACGACATCGGAGTGGCCATTGATGTACTTCGTCGCCGAATGCATGACGAGCCCGAAGCCGTGCTCGAGCGGACGTTGCAGATACGGACTCGCGAAGGTGTTGTCGGCGACCGCAAGCACGCGGTGCCGGCGAGCGATGTCGGCGATCGCGGACAGATCGGCGAGTTTCAGCATCGGATTGCTTGGCGTTTCCACCCAGATCATTTTCGTCTCGGGTCGCAACGCGGCTTCGACGTTTTTCGGATCGCGCAGGTCGACGTAGCTGAATTTCAATCCCGCAGATCTTTCGCGCACACGCGCGAACAAACGATAGGTGCCGCCGTACATATCGTCCGAGGCGATGACGTGCGCGCCCGGTTCAAACAGGTCCAGCAGTGTCGAGGTCGCGGCGAGACCCGAGGCGAACGCGAAACCGCGCGTGCCGCTCTCGAGATCGGCGACACAGCGCTCGTAGGCAAAGCGTGTCGGATTCTGCGTACGCGAATATTCGTAGCCCTTGTGCACGCCGGGGCTTTGTTGCGCATAGGTAGAGGTTGCGTAGATCGGCGGCATCACCGCACCCGTGGTTGGGTCGGGCGACTGGCCGGCGTGGATGACGCGGGTTCCGAACGCGTTTTTCTTTTCGGTGCTCATGTCAGGCCAGTTGCTTGCGCAGGTAATTCAGCAGATCGATTTTGGTGATGAGTCCGATGAAGCGTGCACCGTCGGCGACGATGGCGACGTGATCGCGCTGGAAAATCGGCAACAGACTGGCGACTGGCGCATCGGGCGCGATGGTCTCCACTTTGGTGACCATTGCCGTTGCTACCGAATCCTTGAAGCGCGCCGGATCGGTACTGACGTGCATCAGCAAATCAGATTCATCGAGGATACCGGCGACGCGGTCTCCTTCCATCACCGGCAGCTGCGAGACGTCGAACAGTTTCATGCGGCGATACGCATGAACGAGCGTGTCGCTGGGCGCGACGGTAACGGCGCTGCCTTCCTGGTAGCGGCGTACGATGAGGTCAATCAGGTTGCCCTGCTGTGGCCGTTCCAGCAGGCCTTGATCAAACATCCAGAAATCGTTGTACATCTTTGACAGGTATTTATTGCCGCTGTCACAGATGAAGGTGACGACGCGCTTTGCGACGGTTTGCTCGCGGCAATAGCGCAGTGCCGCCGCGACCAGCGTGCCGCTCGATGAACCGCCAAGGATGCCTTCCTTGCGTAGCAGTTCGCGCGCGGTGTGGAAACTTTCCGCGTCGGAAATTTCATAGGCTTTTTTTACGCGCGACAGATCACAGTTGGGCGGGATGAAATCCTCGCCGATGCCTTCGACTAGCCAGCTGCCGGCTTCTTTTTGGATCTTGCCGGTACGGACCACGTCCGCGAGTACTGACCCTTTCGGATCGGCCAGCACCATCTCGACTTCCGGGGCGACGCGCGCGAAGTAACGTGACAAGCCAGTCAAGGTTCCGCCGGAACCGACGCCGCAGACAAGGGCATCGAGTTTGTGCTTTGTCTGCGCCCAGATTTCCGGACCGGTCGCGGTCTCGTGCGCAAGCGGATTCGCCGGATTGGCGAATTGGTTGACATAGAAGCTGTTCGGAATTTCCTTCGACAGCCGTTCCGCGATGTCCTGGTAGTACTCCGGATGGCCTTTGCCGACGTCGCTGCGCGTGATGCGCGTCTCTGCACCCAGGGCGCGCAGGTGCAGGATTTTTTCCTGCGCCATCTTGTCGGGGATCACCAGAATCAGTCGATAGCCTTTCTGCGCAGCCACCAGCGCCAAGCCGAGACCGGTGTTGCCCGCGGTGGCTTCGATTAGCGTGCCGCCGGGCCGGATGCGCCCGTCGCGCTCGGCGGCTTCGATCATCGACAAGCCGATGCGGTCTTTGATCGAGCCGGTCGGATTCTGATTTTCGAGCTTGACGTAGAGGCGGCAGGGTCCGGTGTCGAGCTTCTTCAGCTCGACCAGTGGTGTGTTGCCGATGGTGTCCAGTATCGATCCTTCACGCGCCATCTCTCCTCCGGATTTCTATCGTTCGTCGTGCTTGCCGCGGCGGCTTTGCGGTCCTGTGTTACAAGATGCCAGAATCCGAGCATCTAAACTGCCATAGTCCCCCGTGAATCCCAACCCCACACATCTGATCTGGATCGATCTCGAAATGACCGGGCTGATTCCGGAGCGGCATCGCATCATCGAGATCGCCACTATCGTTACCGATGCACACCTCAATGTGCTCGCCGAAGGGCCTGTCGTCGCCGTCCACCAGCCGGAAGAGGAACTCGCGGCGATGGATGAATGGTGTACGACACAGCACGGCAAGTCGGGGCTTACGCGGCGCGTGCGCGACAGCGAAATCGGTGAGGCCGCGGCGCAGCAGCTCACTCTGGACTTTCTACGTGCCTGGGTGCCCGCCGGAAAATCGCCGATCTGCGGGAACTCGATCTGCCAGGACCGTCGTTTCCTCGCGCGCTGGATGCCGGAACTGGAGAGGCACTTCCACTATCGCAACCTCGACGTGAGCACGCTGAAAGAACTGTGCAACCGCTGGGCACCTGCCATCGCCAAAGGTTACACGAAAGAATCCACCCATCTGGCGCTGGACGACATCCGCGATTCCATTGACGAGCTGCGGTATTACCGCGAGCACTTTCTGCGGATTCCACAGGGAATCGGCGAATAAATTTCGTCGGGACGTTTACACCGGCCAGCTCATACGTACGCGTCCGCCGCCGAGGTCGGAGCGGGCGAGTTCGATGATGCCGTCGTTGAGCGCGACGATATCGGCGACCTGTGCCAGTCCGATGCCTTGTCCCGGCGTGAACGAATCGGCGCGGACCCCGCGCTTCAGCAATTCCTCGGCGTCCGCAGGGAAGCCGGCGCCGTCATCGTCGACGTCGATTTGTACACGACGGTCTTCTACGCTGGCGACGATGCGGACCTGCTTGCGGCAATACTTGGACGCATTGTCGAGCAGATTGCCGAACAGCTCATAAAGATCGCCGTCGTCGACGCGCAGCCGCAGGCGTTCGGGGATTTCGTTGATGAACTCGATGCGCTTTTGCGCGTGGACCTTGATCAACGCGGCGATTGTCCGTTCGGCGATTGGGCGTGGCGCAATCGGTTCCGACAGCGTGCGCCGGCCGGCAGCGCTGGCGCGCTTGAGCTGATATTCGGTGATGTCCTGAAGGCGCTGCAGGGGATCCTCGAACTGGCCACGCAGTTTCTTATAGGCGGGCGGAATACTTTCGACGACACCGCGCAATACAGCGAGTGGTGTTTTCAGACTGTGCGCCAGATCGCCGAGCGCGTTGCGATGACGGGTCTGCTGGCTGCGCTCGCTTTGGATCATCGCATTGAGTCCCTCGGTCAGCGGCGTGAGTTCAGTGGGATAGCTGGAAAGAATGCGGGGTTGCAGGCCGGCTTCGATGCGATGCACTTCGGCGGCGAGTCTGCGCAGAGGCGACAGTCCCCAGCTCAGCACCAGGATCTGCACCAGCATAAGTGCGATAGAACTGCTGCCGAGACCAACCCAGAGCATCTGCCGGAACACCGCCAGCTGTGCTTTGTACGCGGTCTTGTCCTCGATGATGGCGACGGTATAGCGGTGTGGCTTCGGCGTACCGCCAAATAGATTGAGGGCACTGTTGTCGCCGACCCAGCGCACACCGTAGGTGAGGGCGAACTCGTCGCCGAGATCGCGAAAGATCGTGGTTCCGATTTCGGGCGCCTGCAGCGATGGAACACTACCAGTGAATCCCGGCGAGGCCCAGACGACGGTGCCGTGCTCATCGAAAATCAGCGCGTCGAGTCCGGAATCCACGCGTGCGAGGCGGGAGTCGGGGAGGGCGCCGGTCGGGATCGAAAGACTGTCGCTCTCATCGGACTCGGCGGCGGCGAGCAGCGCGTAAACCAGCCCCTGCATCTTGTCGTGCTGAACTTGCTCGGCGCTGCCGCGAAACGCCTTCTCAAGTCCGGCGCCGCAGAGCAGCATGAACACGGCGAGTACGAGACTTGCGACCACCAGCAGCCGGGTGCGGAGTGATTTCATGAGAGTGTGTACCCGCTTGGGCGGGGGACTCTGTCTCGAGAAGCGTCAGTTTCGCGGTAAGTCCCAACGGTAACCGGCGCCGCGCAGTGTCGCGATCGGGCTCAGCGTGCCGTCGGGGTCGAGTTTCGAGCGCAACCTGCGAATGAATACTTCGATGACATTGCTATCCCGTTCCTCGTCTTCGGTATAGAGGTGTTCCGTGAGAACAGTCTTGGAGACGACTTCTCCCGCGTGCATCAACAGATATTCCAGTACGCGGTACTCGTAAGCAGTCAATTCCACCGGCCGATCGTTCAGCCGCACGGATTTGGCAGCGGTGTCGACCACGATCGGCCCGGATTGGAGTTGGGAATGACCCCATCCGCTGCTACGGCGAACCAGCGCGCGCGCACGCGCGAGCAGTTCTTCCTTATGGAACGGCTTGACCAGGTAATCATCGGCGCCGGCTTCGAGTCCTTCGACCTTGGCTTGCCAGCCGTCGCGCGCGGTGAGAATCAGAATCGGAAACTTGCGCCCGGCTTTGCGCACGGCGCGGATGATCGCGATGCCTGGCGTTTTTGGCAGGCCTAGATCGATGATCGCCAGATCGATTGGATATTCGGAGGCCATGTACAGCCCTTCGTCACCATCGCCCGCGGCATCCACAACATAGCCCGCCTCGGTGAGGTACCCGATAACCTGCGTCCGCAATTGCGGATCATCTTCAATGACCAGAGCACGCATCGATAAGTAGTATTTGTATCCAGTTCGTCAGTTTGGCACATCCACCACGCTGACCTCCCCATCCTTGAGGAGTTTTACGCGGTAGCCGCCACTGGAAGGATACACCGAGAGCACACGACCGCCGCCATTGAGCTGTTGGGCACGACGGACGGCATCACCGGGTGGGCGACGCTGTGCGGACATGGTCTGCGCGGAAGAAGGGTTGAAGGAATTGCGCATGGCGGGCGGTGGGTCTGGGCGCAGTGCCGGCGCGTTGCCCGGGCCGGAAGCATTGCGGGTGCCCGGGCCCATGAAGCCGATTCTGCGTTCCGACATTGCGGTTGGCACAGAACGGTGTTCCGGAGGATGTCCACGCTGATCCGCCCCATCCCAGGCCAGAGCGTTCCCCGCCCAGCTCGCAATTACGAGGCAGGTCAGTGCAAAAAGGGCTGAAATTACGATGCGCACGCCGATCCATTAATGAACATACGCGGAAAAGCAGGGTCCCAGGGTCTGCCAAGAAAAGCAGCGTGTCGCCTTGCGCGGGCACGCCGTAGCCAATCTCCTCCTTGACGGTTTTGATTCACCCTTCCGTCTCGATCGTTAATAACGATAGAAGCATAGCTTCGATAACTGAATTGGGACTGAATACCGGTTTATCTGCCGGCAGTTGCCAGTCTTTGCAGTTGCTGTGGCGAAAAATACGAAGGCTCTTTTTCCCAGTCGAACTCGATCTGCCGGCTTTCCTCGTTGGTCAGATTCAGTACGACATAGCGGCGTGACTGCAAGTCATAGTGAATTTGCACGCCGTTGACGACCACTGGAATATCCGCGAGCGTCACGGCATGCGCTTCGGAAAAGCGCCAGAATTGATCATGCTGATCGTAGATATCTTCTCCCAGCACTAGCCAACTGTCCTCGTCAAGATAGAACACGCGTCTTTTATAGATGTGTTGGAACTCGGGTTTGACCATCGCCTCGATGACCCAGACGCGATGAAGCTCATAGCGCGCGAGATCGGGATTAAGATGGCCCGCTTTGAGCAAGTCACGATATTTCACCTGCGGGCTGTACAGCGTGTAGCTGTTGTAGGGCACCAGCATCTCCGCCTTGCCGACCAGTCTGATGGTGTAGCGGTCGAGCGGACCGTTGAACATATCGATCTGGTCGTGGGTCATGAGCCCGTCGTAGAGTGGATTGTCGTAGCCGACTTCGGCGATACGGCGCACACGCCCGATGCCGGGGCTGTAGGTCCAGACGCCGGTGGATTCCTTGACTCGATCGATCGGCACATGCAGCAGGACGGCGGAGCCGGCATCCTTCGGCGGTGATAGCGTCTTGAACAGCGAATAAAGATTCTGGTTCTTCAGCGAGTCCAGCGTGGTTTTCGGATGGTTGTAGACATAACTCAGTTCCAAATAGCCGCTGCCGATAGTGGCGCCGCCGTTGGCATCCACCGTGCCGGAATCGACATAACCACGATAGCCTTTGGTGTTATAGCGCATGATGTGATTCCACATCACTTCGGTGCCGTTCTTCGGTATCGGGAACGGATAGCCTTGTGCGGCGCAGCAGAAACCATAGCCGTTATCGGTCAGTTCGACCTTTGTCGCATTAGCTTTCGTCGCTTCATAAAACCATTGTGGATACGTGGCGCTGCGGTGAGTCGGGTAGACCGCCATCCGGAAATCCGGAAATGTCCGGAACATGGCTTGATAGCCTTCCGCGAGCTGGGCGGAATATTTTTTGTAAGTGTCCGCGGTGACGACGTAGAGCGGCTTGTCGCTGGCGAAAGGGTTATCGCCGCGCTGCATGGGTTTCAGCGGCAGTCCGCCGTCCCAGGCGGGGATGGTACCAGCGGCGTTGCCGGCTTTTTCCGCACCCACTGGCGTCAGCGTAGTACCGAGGGCAGCGGCCTCCCCGGGACTGCCTTTCGCCGTGGCCGAAGGCGGTGCAAAGAGCAAGCTCGCGGTGAGTGCCAGGCACCGCCCAGCGTCTGTTACGACGGGCCACGCCAATAATGAAATCCGAGGCATCGCGAGCATCGAACTCTCCGGCGCCAGCTCAAATGGGCGGCAGCATCATCCCGGGTGCATAGGCGCGGAACAGTGTACGCGCGAGAACGCCAAGCAGGTCGCGCATCTCGTCGGCAGACATGTTGCGCAGCGGCAGCATCGCGGCCTCGATGAGAAAAATCATGGCGCGGGACATTGCTTCCAGATCGCCCTGTAGATCGAACCGGCTTTTATCGACCGCGCGCCGCAGAGTATCTTCGATCGTGCTGCGCGAACTCTGTTCGAATGCCCGTTGCGCTTCAAAGATTTCCCCGGACATCGAATTCGACGATACCAGCCAGTAGCCGGCGATTCCCTTTTCGACACGCGGGTCGCGCGTCAGGCTTTCGACGCCGCGGAATACGAGCAGGATTCCCGCGACCGGGTCAGACTCCTGACGCATGGGACCGAAAACATAGGAATCAAAAAGCTCATGCAATCTCTTCAGGCAGTCGAGGTACAACGCGTCCTTGCCCGGAAAATGCCAATACAGTGCTCCTTTACTGAGGCCAGCAGCCGAAGCAATATCACCGATGGATACACCGTCATAGCCGTGTCGACCGAATAATTCAAATGAAACGCTTCTTAGGGTTTTTAAAGTGTCAATCTGTTGATGCGCGGGCTTGCGCGACATGGCGACGTTTTTTCCTGGATCGAAAGTGATTGGTATTGCCGCGATCCGGCAGTCGATCTAAAGTCGACGGACCGGCCGGGCAGCGTCCCCATATCTTTGCAGAACTTCAGCTTTAGGTGGTTAGTTGGCGGCCGGTTCTTCGTAGATTTTTTTCACTTTTCCGCGTGGAACTGATAAAAGATCGATCGGTGAGGCTCTTCATCACTAGTGTTGGCTGTTAACAACCGGCTGCAACGGCGCTGCCGCTGACTGGATCAGCCGCTGCCGATACCCGACTACAAGTATTGCGATGCGCACCTATCTCGGCATTTTTTTTCTGGTTTTCGGTATCCCGGTTCTGTTGATCGGGATCGGCAGTTTTTTCGTGCAGCCGCACGCGGAAATGGGCGCGCTAATGTTCGGTGGTCCCTTCAGCCTGCTCGGACTCTACTGCCTGCTCGGGCCGGACTGAACCCTATTCAAAGTCGCGACCGATCGTCAAGCTGATAACGCCCTGCAGCGTCTCCTCTGTCGTCGGACTTTTCTCGGCGTCGTTGAGAAGACGCGCGCAGGCGCCTGTCGCGTTCACGTACCACGAATCGTGGAAAAACCAGGTGGCGCTGGCACCGAGCGAAATTTCCTTCAAACCGCCGACGGCGCGAAATGGCACAAGTGCCGAATTTTGCGCCTGCGCCTCGGAAATGCCGAAGTAGTTTTGCATGTAATTGCCGTCGGCGAACGTCAGAGATGGCCCAACCATCACGAAGAATTTTTCCGATCCAACAACCGGCATATAGACGGAAAGATCGCCAACCGAACCGTTATACCCACCCAGCGCCCGCCGCAGATCGGCACGGAAGACAACTGGAAACCATACATATTCGCCGAACACCTTGAACTCGGGACCCGGTTGTACGTCGCCGATTCCGCGCAGCCGGAGATCGCTGTGCTGTGCGCGTCCGAGGTCGTAGGTCAGCGCGACGCCGGCGCGATAGGTTTTGGCATGCAGAAGATTGACTCCGAGGCCTTCACCGGTGGAAAGAAACGCGAGGTCACGGTAGCGGATATCGAAATTCGGTCCCGGTTGCACGTGGTACTGCTGCGCGCCATCGTACTTGGGCTCGAACTCGGTGCTCAGACCGAGGTTGTATTCCCACTTCGGGATGTGCCCCCAGAGGAAATATGAGCGCAGCTGCATGCCCGCCGAATACTCCCATTCCGCCATCGGTGACGGGGTCTGCGCGACCGTGGCTGTGGCTGCGGACAATGACAGGATGGCCGCCGCCAGACCGATACGCCGTTGCGACCCTCTATTCATTCTGCCCTCACGAGATTTTCCATGTCCTCAGTGTGCACGAATTGCGCTGCAATGGACCCCGCATGCACTGCGACTTACAATGCGCGGCTTTACAAACACATTAGTTTAGCGCGAGGCCGATTCGCCGCCGCGCACGACAGACGGACGCATGGAAACTACAGCCGTAAAGAATGAGATCAAAGCCCTGCGAGCGCGTTTCGACGCGCTGCGGGGCTATCTTTGACTACGATGCCAAGCGGGACCGGCTCGTGGAAGTCAGTGCCGAGCTGGAGACGAACGAAGTCTGGAACAAGCCCGAGCGTGCGCAGGAGCTTGGCCGCGAACGTGCGCGGCTTGAGGGAGTGATCCAACCGATCGAGCGCGCCGGCAACGGCCTCAAGGACGCCGACGAGCTGCTCGACCTTGCTGCCGAGGAAGGTGATGAGGCAACGGTCGCGGAGCTGGCGACCGAAGTCGGCAAGTTGGCGAAGATCGCCGACGATCTTGAATTCAAGCGCATGTTTTCGGGCCCGATGGATCCGAACAATGCGTTCCTTGATGTCCAGGCCGGTTCCGGCGGCACCGAGGCTCAGGACTGGGCGGAAATGCTGTTGCGCATGTACCTGCACTGGGCCGACGCGCACGGTTTCAAGGCCGAAGTGCTGGAGTGTTCCGAGGGCGAAGTGGCGGGCATCAAGTCGGCGACCGTTGCGATCGAAGGGTCCTATGCCTATGGCTGGCTGCGCACCGAAACCGGCGTGCACCGCCTGGTGCGCAAATCGCCGTTCGATTCCGGCAATCGCCGGCATACGTCGTTTGCCGGTGTTTTCGTGGCACCGGAAGTCGATGACAAAATTGAGATCGAAATCAATCCGGCCGATCTGAAGGTCGATACCTATCGTTCATCCGGCGCCGGCGGTCAGCACGTCAATAAGACTGAATCCGCGATCCGTATCACCCACGTTCCGACTGGGACCGTCGTTGCCTGCCAAACCCAGCGCAGCCAGCATGCCAATCGCGACCGCGCGATGAAGATGCTGAAGGCGAAGTTGTATGAAATTGAAATGCAGAAACGCAATACCGAGAAGCAGAAACTCGAGGATTCCAAGGCCGATATCGAGTGGGGCAGCCAGATCCGCTCCTACGTGCTCGACCAGTCCCGAATCAAGGATCTGCGCACCGGCGTCGAAATCGCGGACACGCAAAAAGTGCTGGACGGGCATCTGGATCCGTTCATCGAAGCCAGCTTGAAGCAGGGACTTTAAAACGTGAGGGGGTGAGGCGTGAGGAGAGAGGAGAAGATGCGTGGCACTTGAGATTGTGGCCGTTTTCAACCTTTCCGTACGCCCGATACTATGACCGACGAACAGCAGCCCCCGCAGCAGGACGAAAACCACGTCATCGCCCATCGTCGCGAGAAGCTGGAGCAGCTGCGCGCAGCAGCCAGTGAAGCGGGCGATGGCCGCACCGCGTTCCCGAATACATTCCGCCGTGACACGCTTGCCGACTTTTTGCATGGTTGCTATGGCGGCCGTGACGCTGCGTCCCTCGAAACCGAAACACAGGTATATACGCTCGCCGGGCGTCTGATGGCCAAGCGACTCATGGGCAAGGCCAGTTTCACGCAATTGCAGGACACGTCAGGCCGCATTCAGTTGTTCGTGCAGCAGAACGCAATCGGTGCCGACGCCTACGAAGCATTCAAGCATTACGATGTCGGCGATATCGTCGGTGCCACCGGGACAGTGTTTAAGACCAAGACCGGTGAACTTTCGCTAAGAGTGTCGAAGCTGGAGCTGCTGGTGAAATCGCTGCGGCCGCTGCCCGAAAAGTGGGCAGGACTTACGGATACGGAAACGCGGTATCGTCAGCGCTACGTCGATCTGATCATGAACCCGGATGTGCGCAGGACGTTCGAGATTCGTGCCGGCGTGGTGCGCTTCATTCGCCAGTTTCTCGATGCGCTCGATTTCGTCGAAGTCGAGACGCCGATGCTGCAACCGATTCCCGGGGGCGCCGCGGCACGACCGTTCGTCACGCATCACAACGCACTGGATCGCCAGTTGTATCTGCGCATTGCGCCGGAGTTGTATCTGAAACGGCTTGTCGTCGGCGGGTTCGAGCGCGTTTACGAGATCAATCGCAATTTCCGCAATGAGGGCCTGTCCACGCGGCATAACCCCGAATTCACGATGCTGGAGTTCTATCAGGCCTACGCGGACTATCGGGATGCGATGGATTTAGTCGAAACCATGCTGCGCGATTGCGCCGCCGCCGTGTGCGGAACGACTGCGATCCGCTACCAGGACAAAGATTTTGATCTCGCTCAGCCGTTTGCGCGCCTGACCATGGTGGACGCGGTGGCGCAGCGCAATCCCGAATTCAACCGTGCGCGGCTGCGCGATCGCGACTATCTCGCGTCGGCGGCAGCGGCCAAGGGCGTGCAGGTCAAGCCGGAAATGGGTTTCGGCAAGCTGCTGACGGAATTGTTCGAGAAGACTGTCGAACCGAATTTGCAGCAGCCGACGTTCATCACCGAGTATCCGACCGAAGTTTCACCGCTGGCGCGCCGCAATGATAATGACCCGGATGTCACCGATCGCTTCGAATTCTTTGTCGGCGGCCGTGAGGTGGCGAACGGATTTTCTGAGCTGAACGATCCAGACGATCAGGCTGAACGCTTCCGTTCGCAAGTTGCGGCGCATGATGCCGGCGACGACGAGGCCATGCGTTTCGACGCGGACTATATCCGGGCGCTCGAATATGGCCTGCCGCCGACTGCTGGGGTCGGTATCGGGATTGACCGGCTTGTGATGTTCCTGAGCGACTCGCCTTCGATTCGCGACGTGTTGCTGTTTCCTCAGATGCGGCCGGAAACGTGATTCAAATCGGGCAACCGCATTTCGGTCTGACGGAACTAACTGATCTACCCATAAACTTTCTGCACCACCGGCGCTTAAGATGATCCGGACTGGGATACTCAAATGATGTACCTGCTGATCTACCTGTTTCAGAACTGCATCCGAATTCCCGAGGTTCTCGTATTCAAAGCGTTGGCGAGGCTAACAATAACGAGCGTATATTCCGATGTTCGTAGCGGGCCAAGGCAGTGGAAATCGAATTATCTATATGATTTAATTAATATTTAACGAGGATTCGGGCGGCGCGACCCTATGCGCGCTTTTTAGACCGAAGCTGCCGGCTAGTACGGATGGACCCGGCGGGAATTTAAACTCTGATCCGTGTCAATTATTTTTTGAGTTTGCAGCTAGCATGTAATGGCGGGAACAGTAATGATTTTCCGTGATCCCCAAAGAGAAAGCGGGGGATCGGGTTTTCCCAGTGAAGTGTTTTGACTACTGCGCATTGTCTGCAATAAAGGCACGCTTTCGGGTACGAGAATTGCGAGCATTGGGTCGTTGGGTCATTGGCGCGTCATGGCCATTCAGCTGACATTCAGGTAAGTTACGTTATGGAAACTCCGATATTGGGTGAAGTCGCGGAAGCGGGGGAAAGTGGGTCCTCACGCAAAAAGCTGGGCCGTGATTTCGTATCGATTGCTGTCGACTTTCTGGCCCTCTGGGATTTTGTCAGCATTGTTATTGCTGGATTTCTGAGCAATCTTGCTTACGGGCAATTTTTCGCTCCGCCCAATTTCGATACGCACCTCTGGAACTCCTTTGGGCCACACGTCCTGATCGGGGCGTTCATCGCGCCATTCGTCCTGCTCGACCGCAGTTTGCTGACAAATGAGGCGCAGTCGCGGGACAGCATCATCGTACGCACCATCGCGCGGCGGTTTTTCATCTATGCCGCTGTGATGCTGGCGCTGGGATTCGCGACCCGGGCCATCGATAACCTGCCGCGTGCCTGGGGTGTGTTGTGGATGACCGGCGGCTTTTCTTTAGCCCTCGGCAGCCGTTTACTGCTCGCGCAACAGCTGCGCATGCTGGAGCGCAAAGGCATTCTGCGTGAATCGATCGCTATTGTCGGCGCGGGTCCCGTGGCGGATCGCCTGATTCGCTATTTGCACGACGTAAAGCCTGGCGGCATCGAGATCGTCGGTGTTTTTGATGACCGCAATAAGCGGCAATCCGGCAATGCCACCGAGGCGACAGGCACCGTGAGCGAGCTGGTCGAAATCGGGAAAACCCGTCCGATCGATTGGATACTGGTCACCTTCCCGTGCTCGGCCGAAACCAGGTTGCTGGCGGTAACCCATCAACTGAAGACGCTGGCGGTTGCCGTTGCACTGTGCCCACAACAGGTTGGCCTCAAGGTTCCCTATCACGGGCTCGATTACGTCAGCGATGATCTTCCCGTACGGCTGCTGGCCGATCGGCCGCTGCGGCGCTGGAACGCAGTGATGAAATGGCTTGAGGACTTGCTGCTTGGCGGCCTGATCACCTTGCCGCTGCTGCCGGTGCTGGGTTTGATCGCCATCGCAATCAAGCTCGACAGTCCGGGTCCGATCATTTTCCGTCAGCGGCGCCATGGCTGGAACAATCAGGAATTCGATGTATTCAAATTCCGGTCGATGCGCTGGGAGCCGAATGCATCGGCTGGCGAGTTGCGTCAGACGGCCCGCGACGACGACCGGATCACCAAGCTCGGGCGGTTTCTGCGCCGTTCGAGTCTCGACGAACTACCCCAGCTATTCAATGTGCTGCGTGGAGATATGTCGCTCGTGGGGCCGCGTCCCCATGCGGTCAACATGAAAACGGGCGATCAGCTGGGGCACGAGATCATTGAGGTGTACGCGCACCGGCATCGCGTCAAGCCTGGGATCACGGGTTGGGCGCAGGTCAACGGTTTCCGCGGAGCAACGGATACTGCTGACCACCTTCGGAAGCGCGTTGAACTGGATATTCATTATGTCGAGAACTGGTCGCTGTTGTACGACGTCAAGATCCTGTTCATGACCTTTATTCACGTCATAAAAGGCAAGAACGCCTACTGATGCAGTGTGCCGCAGTGTGCAATCCAGACGGCTTTGTATGCGTCCAGCAATGTTGATATGAATAAGTGTTGCCCGGCAGCGAAGAGGATCGATGCCGGTAAATAACAGCTAGCGTGACAGGCGGAAGATTGCCTGTGCGGTTGACAAGGATGTTGACTGTATACGCCTAGCTTTGTGTGCCTGATCCATGCGGCTATGGAGAGCTCGAATTCCGGCGAGAAAATTCCAGATATGTTTGCTTGCGCATGGATCGCAGCCCAGCTGTTGGCAGCGTTCGCAGAAATATCGCGTTCTTGATTCATCCCTGGCGACGCCACACACTATTCCTATCATCCCGACAACGCATATGCCGGGTATTCACACTCCGCATGACAAATTGCTCCGGCCCCGGATCCCCGCGTGTAGCCGCTGGACGAGATCCTTGGAAGGGGAACGGCCCGGCTCACCGCCGGTGACTTCATGACCCCCCATTATTTTGGTGAGTGCTTTGGCTGGCTGCATCACGCAGCTGGGGGGCGCGGCGTCGTGCTGTGTCCCGCATTCGGCGTCGAGGAGTTAGTCACACATCGGTTTCTGCGCCGGCTGGCAACCGATCTTGCGGCGGCTGGTATGCCCGCGTTGCGTTTCGATTATCACGGCACTGGGAATTCGCTGGGCAGTGATTACGACCCCGATCGCGTGAATGCCTGGCTGTCGAGCGTTCGTCAGGCCGTCGAATGCTTGCGCCGTGAAACTGGAGTGCGCGAGGTTGCACTGGTCGGTTTTCGGCTTGGCGCGCTGCTGGCGACCACAGCTGCTGCAGAGCTGGGCGATATCTCGAAGCTGGCGCTGGTCGGCCCGGTCATATCCGGAAAAACCTATGTACGCGAACTGAAGGCCTTGTCGACACTCTCGGAAGAATCCGCGGGGATCGCGAAAGGCGACGCGTCCACGTTCGCAAGCGATGCCGACGGCATTGAAGTCACAGGCTTTACCCTGACCCGCGAAACGCTCGATTCGCTGCAGCGGATCAACCTGTCGGCACTACAAAACAAGCCCGCTTCCAGCGTCCTTGTCCTTGGACGCGACAAGGTCGCGGCTGACAGCCGTTTGGTCGAGCATTTGCGGGGACTGGGCTGCACGGTCGGACACGAGGTGCTGCCGGGATATGCGGAGATGGCGTGGAACTCCAGCATCGCTGAATTGCCCGAGGACGCCTTCTCCAGCCTGATCCGATGGCTGGCGCAGGATATGCCTGCGCAGACCGCGGTGCCGCCACACCCACTGCCTAGCAGTCTCCGGACAGCGGATTGGATGGAGGAAGCGGTCCGATTCGGTCGGAACGAAGGCTTATTTGGCGTCCGCTGCTTGCCAAGCAGTCCACGGCACGAACACGTCGTTCTTTTCGTAAATCATGGCGCAGACCACCATATCGGCTGGGCGCGGATGCACGTTGCGTTCGCGCGAAAATTCGCCGCTGACGGGATTGCCTCCTTCCGCATCGACGTGGCCGGTCTTGGTGACAGTCCCGCGCGGCCCGGAGAGCAGGAAAACCGTCTTTACAGAAGTGAATCCACAGAAGATGTCAGTGCCGCCGTGGACTGGCTGCAGCAGCAGGGTTACAGCAAATTCATCGTCATCGGACATTGTGCGGGGTCGTATCTCGCGTTCTATTCCGCGCTGCGCGATCCGCGAATTGGTGGGCTGGTGATGGTCAACCTTCAACGCTTTTTCTGGCAGGAAGGAGATTCCTTGGAAGTTGCGTTTCGCAAACGGTATCGCTCGACCGATTGGTATTTCCACATGCTGCACGATTCGCAGGTATGGCGCCGGATATTGCGCGGCGAGGTCGATGTGCGAGGCATCGGCTGGGCGCTTGCCAAACAACTCACAAAACGTGGCAAATCCGTGCTCAGCCGTGGACTGGCGCGAGTATCCGGCACCGAATCCAACAGCCAGAAAGTAGTTCGTTGGTTCCGGGAGCTGGCGCAACGGGGCACCCGGGTGCTGCTGATCTACAGCGAGGAGGATGTGGGGCTGGATGAACTGATCCTGCACTGCGGCGCCAGAGCGAAAAGGATTACGACGCAGTCCAATATCCAACTGCAGATTCTGGATGGTGCCGACCATAACATCACGCCGCAGTGGGCGCGTGAGCGCTACTTTGGCCTGCTGACTAGTTATCTGAATGCCGTTTCGTCTGGACGTTGATTCTCTGCGTGGCGAGCCGCGACATCGGTACACTTTTCGTAAAATGCAAGGCCGCTATCGGAAAATTTGCCCGGAAAGATTTTCCTCAGGCGTTGTTGGCGCGTTTGCTCCCGCCTCTTTTGGGGCGGTATCCAGCGGATGTCAATGTCGACGCAATCCTGCCTGCACTACCGATTAGTACTTTCCGTATTGTGAATACGCACTTCCGATGATCTCTACATCCAAGGGTTTTTCCCACCGATGGCGCCGCTATGCACCCGCGCTGCTATGTGCACTGGGGATGCTGGTAGTACTAAGAATTGCCGGGAAAAGCTATCTGTGGGCGCTCATCGACTTCGAGTCCGGACCGGCGGCGGAAATTTCGAAACACCCGGACGAGACCGGAATTCCAGGCCTTGCGGAAGTGTCATTTATCAGCCGCGACGGCACACATCTCGCCGGCTGGTACGTCCCATCGCAAAACCGTGCCGCCGTCGTGCTCACGCATGGGACCAATGTCGATCGCGCGTGGATGCTGCCGGAAACGAAGATTCTTGCGAACGGGAAATTCGGTGTGCTCGCCTTCGACTGGCCAGGCAATGGTGGCAGTCAGGGCGAAGTGCACTGGGGGGCCGGCGAACGCGCGGCGCTGGCCGGCGCGGTCGATTGGCTGGCGTCACGCAGCGACGTCGATCCGCAAAGAATTGGCGGGCTGGGGTTTTCGATGGGTGGCTACATTATGGCGCAGGTGGCGGCTACCGATACCCAGCTGCGTGCAGTGGTACTGGAAGCGACACCGACCGCGTTTGGTGAGTACGAACGCTGGGCTCACAAGCGCTGGGGATTGTTGAGCGGATTACCCGCGATATGGGCAGCGCGTCATTCCGGGATGCCGCTTGACGAAATGCGCCCCAGAGACGTCGTCGCATCGATCGCACCGCGCCCGCTGCTGATCATCGGTGGCGATGTCGATCCGATCGTCCCGCCGTTCATGACGCACGCGCTCTATGAGTCTGCGCGCGAGCCGAAGACGCTATGGATGGTTCCTGGCGCCGAGCACGGTAGCTACGTGAAGGTCGTGCCCAAGGAATACCGCAAGCGGCTGGTGGAATTTTTCTCTCGCACATTGCTCGATGAATGAGCGTGCGCGACACCCGTGCGCAGCCTGCTACATCGCTCACGGCCACTCCAATGTTCCGGCAAGTGCACACTGCAAAGCCTCGTGTATCTGCGCTTTATACGAAAGTCGGCAATAGCTTTGAGACTTGAACCACAGAAGGAGTGTTAGCCTACGAACAATATGAAGCGACCGTCTTCGTGCAAGAAAGACGGGCAAAGCTGTAGAACGGGGAATAACGTGACGAAATCCAAACTTCATCTTGCGGCTTTTGCCGCGATGCTGTGCTGCACCATTCCGATATGCGCCGGCGCGGCCCAAAGCGTAGGCAGTATGAAGCTACTGCATTCCTTTGACGTCGGAACGACAACCACCACCAATCTGGTGCGTGGAGCCGATGGTAATTACTACGGAACGACCGCGCCCAGAAGCGATATCGTCGATGGCGGCACGATTTATCGCATGACCCCTGCAGGTGATGTGACCACGCTCCATACGTTTGGAGTCATTAGTGAAACTGACGGCACGAGCATTGACGGTTCATACGTGCAAAGCCTGAGTGTGGGCAGCGATGGCAACCTTTATGGAACGACGAGCGGCGGCGGCAGCGATGGCGCAGGAACCTTGTTCCGCATAACGCCGGAAGGCATCTTGATGACGCTGTATAACTTTCAAAGCTATACGGGGCCCGGCATCAATCAAATTGGCACCGATGCTAAAGGAAAGTTGGTATTGGGCAGCGACGGCGCTCTTTACGGAATGACCAATCAAGGCGGTGACAACGGATTCGGCACCGTCTACAGACTGACCATCGACGGAGCGATTTCGTCGATCTATTCGTTCCCGACCTACGATCCCAGCCAGGGTTACCATAGTTCTTTCCTAATCAGCGGTATGGACGGAAAGCTATACTTTATGCGGGGCTTACAATTTTTTTCCCTTACTTACGAAGGCGATCCGGCGCTGTTTTACACCTTCGATTCCACTTCATATCAACCGCCATCGTCGATCATGCAGGCCAACGATGGAAATTTCTATGGTTTCTTCTATAGTGAAACCACTGGGGGACTGTTCAAACTGACGGCGGACGGCATTTACACCACGCTTCGCACCTTCGATTATTCACCAACGCTGTCGATGACGCTTTTTAATCCTGGGTGCTTCGTGCCCGTACCCAGCCCCCCGGCGTGTTTTGAAAGCTGGTTCGTCAAGATGAGCAACGACGACGGCGGCGGCTCCGGCGACCTCATGCAGGGGGCAGACGGGTACCTCTATGAAACAGCCAATGGCGCGGGCGGCGGCTTCGGAGGCGGTACCCTGTGGCGGCTGACGCTGGATGGCAACTACACAACGCTCTTTGCTTTCGGCGACCGTTTTTTCCCCGGAGCAGCAATCCCGGCTATAAACGGCGATGGCGGGGAATTGATCATCGCCGGGGCGAAGCGTAATTTCACGAAAGGAAGTAGTACGACGCTCCAACCAAGCATACTCAAGTTCTCGACGAGCACCTCACTTTCTGTCGAAACTTCATTCAGTCCTTCCGTAGTCACACGGGGCCGGCCGACCACGCTATCGTGGTCGTCGTCGGGGGCACGGTCGTGCAACATCGCCAACGATCTTGCTCTTCCCTATGCCAATTTGATCGCCGGTTTTTTCCCGGGATCAGGTGGCAGCTTGCAGACGTGGACGACCCATTCAGGAAGCAGGACGTTTAGAACGAACAATCTTTACGCGGACAAATTCAGTCCGCCGACTTTCACCGTAAGTTTCGAATGCGAGGCCGCAGATGGCAGCGTTGCCAATGCGACGACTCAAGTCTCTGTCACAAAACCGGCAATTGGTGGTGCGTCGAAGAAGCATTAGAGCCTGCGTTACCGAGACTGACCAGAGCCTTGGAATTGCCAAAGCTCAATTCTGTAGGCACGTCGTGCAACAACGAATTAGATCAGCCGATCTGATCATCGGATGGTTATTCCGTTTGTACTCGATAGCGGACCGTTTGTGATCCGTTTAGCGCGCGGATTTCTCCATTCGGCGCTGTTGATGTTAACGCGCGTGGCAACAGTTCCACGCGACGTTCGCCATTCGGTGCAAGATGGAACCCGTTGTCTTCGGCGCGAAACTGGTCATCGTCGATATGCAGGGACAGCACGAGCCGGCTCGTGCGCAAATTCAGAAACCAGTCGCTTCCGCTTTTCTCGACGGTCGCCTGCAGATCCAAGGGCTGCGGCGCGATGATTCGCCCCTGCGGAAAGTGAAATGCTTCGGCCAGCAGCTCGCCACTGTCGGCGGACCGGAGCGCGGCATGGGTGACCTCGTGCGCAGGCGGGCCGAAGCGATACGCATAAGTCGTGTCGAAAAATGCGCCGAAAATATCGGTTGCTGAAATCTCGGCAGCATCGTGAGCGGCGACGTGCAGCGTGCGTTCGCCGGCTACGATGCGTGCGTTGCCGCGCCAGCAGGTGAGCGACAGCCGCAGTTTCCGCTCCACGCCGGTGTCGTTGATGACGTGTGCCGCGAGTCCATTGACGCCTTCGTCGATCAACGCGACTTGTAATTGGCGGAACGCGCGGCGCAGCGCATACCAAGCCGCCTTCGGCTCGCCGAGCGAATCGACCACTCCCCAGCCAGCGCCCGGCCACAAATCCTTGAACAGCCAGACCAGACCACCCGCCGTAGTCGAATGTTTGCGCCGCCATTCGGCGAATACCGCTTCCATCACTTCACCGGTGACCGCGCGCGAGAGTTCGAGGTAGCGCTCCGGTTCTTCTCTGCGCAGCAGCGCCGGCTCGACGGCATAGAGAACACCGAGATAGTGATCGCGGATATCCTCGAAATCCCATGATGCACCGTTGTCGCGCGGGACCCGTTGCTTCCACAGTGGGTGATGCAAGGCGGGAACCGGCAGAGCGGCGTCCAGCGTCCGCGCTTCCGGCACATTGGCGAAGGCCAGGCACTCGCTGGCGAAACGAACCTCGGCGCGGCGCGCGTCGTCGAGCGGGCGCAGATAAGCACCGACGCCGTAGTAGTGAGTCACGCCCGCGTTCGCGATGAAGGGCAACTCTCCGCCGCTGGGAGAGTTCGGCACGTAGGGTAGATCAGGACGCACCCGGGCACTGATTATGGGCAGCCACTCGTCGAATAGCGGCCCAGTCCAGGCTTCGCGCGCCAAGCCCAGCATTGATGCTTGCTGTGCAACCTCGCTGCCGCCGCAGAGAACAGCAAGGCTGGGTGAGGTTTGCGTGCGATCGAGAAATTGCAGCGCTTCTTTCTTGACGCTGTTCTCGAACGATTTGTCGCCAACCGGGTAGTCGAAATTGGCGAACATGAAATCCTGCCATACGAGCAGTCCCAGCTCGTCGCAGAGTTCGTAGAACGCATCGCCTTCGTAAACCATGGTGCCGCCAATGCGCACCATGTTCATATTGGCGGCTTTCATCATTTCCAACCACGGCACATACGCTGCGCGAGCGTCCGGCAAACTCACAATATCTGCGGGTGCCCAGCAGGCGCCGCGGCAAAAAACGCGCGTGCCGTTGATCTTCAATGCGAAGGCGCGACCATCGTTGCCGCGGTCCACTTCGATCTGGCGGAAACCCACGCGGCCGAGGTTGACTGTCGTTTCGCCGACGCGCACACGCACCTCGTGCAGCTTCGGCTCGCCGTGCGTATGCGGCCACCATGGCTGCACATCGGGAATTTCGAGATATGCCTCAAGATGGCCGTCGCCGCGCTCGATCATCGGCACGGAATATCCCGCGCATTCGAGCGTCGCCATCATGAGATCGGCGCCGGGGTCGGCGAGGGTGACGCGCAGTTCGCCGACGTGATCCGGGCACAAGTGCGCATGGACGTTGGCTGCGGTGATGTTCAGCGATCCCCGCGTTTCAATAATATCGATCGCCCGCCACGGCCCGACGGCGTGGACCGGCGGACACCAGCCTGGCATGTGGCCAAGCACGGTGGTACGCACGTTACGCAACGAAGTCGGAGAAATCATTGCCGGACGCCAGCGCGCGCGTTTGCCGGGTTTCGCGAGTATCGGCGCTAGTGCGCGAAAGCGAATGTGCAGACGGTTGTTGTCGCTCAGGTCCGCTTCGACATCATGTGTCACGAACATGTTGTCCGAACTCAGGATGAGCACGTCGTTCAGCCAGACTTCCGCGAGTGTCGCCAGACCGTGAAAGCGTAGCTTGCGGCGACCCACGCCGGTGAAGCGCACGCGATACCAGTGATCTCGATCATGCAGCGGTGCAGGATTTTCGAGATTCCAGAGACCCGCCGTTCGCAACGTGGACGCTACGGTTCCGGGCACTTCGGCAGTGAGCCAATCGCTCAGTGCGTCGGCATCGGCGGGCGTCGCGCATTGATCCGGAAGCGTCGAGGCAAGTTCCCAACCGTCGGCGATCGGAATTGTGCGAAAGCATCCAGCTGAGATGATTCTGGCCATCTAATCACCGTACTTGCGCCACAAATCTCCAATCGCGGTATCGTAAGCATCGGCAACACTGTCCAGCGCGCCTTCGAGCTTGTCGAAGCGTTTGCGGGCGACGGCGCGCGCGAGTTGGAACTGAAGGCTTTTGGCGCCGTCGGCGATCTGTCCGCAGGCCGTCATTGCCATATCAAGTCCGCTTTCACCGTGTGCGGCGAGCCAGCCGAGATAGCTGCCGAGCAGTTCGAAATTGGCACCGATCTGGCGCAGCGTGTTGAACGCGTAGAGATGGAAAAATTCGAGTGGTCGTTGTGCGAGCGTTTCCAGATGCGAGGGAAATGTTTGCTGATAAGCCCGGATCGGATTACTGGAAGGGCGACGGCGTAGATGCTCACGTAGTAGCGCCAGCGATACATTGCGCAGGTCGATCCCGCGTCGCGGAGCACCGCCGAATTTCACGAATTCGACGTAGGGAAACATCGCTTCCTCGCCCGCCCGCGGCGGCGGAACGCGCCGGAACACACCATCGAAATCCTCGCCGTCGAGGCCGAAGTAGCCGGCGTTGTGAAAGTAGCCGAGCCGGCGATTGGCGATGTCGAACCGATTGATCGCGATCGTGGTCTTGCCGTGAGTCAGGCGATAGGAGGTGCCGCGCGTGTCAGGCAAAAAGTAACTGTCCACTTCGACCAGCACCAGGCGACCACGGCGCAGTTGCTCGAGAGTGTGCGCTTCGACGCGATCGTAGATCGCCAGCTCCTGCACGGTGACGTCGAACAGTTTCGCCAGATCCTCCGGCGGAAACTTGAAGAATGTGAACTGATCGCCCTCGAAATCCTGAGTCACTGTGAAGCCAAGCGCCGCCTCCGGCTCGAAGCCGCAGCTACTTAGAACTTCGATCCACAGATCAACGTAACAGTTGGTTTCGGGCCAGTTGTGCTGCGACGCATGCAGCGCGTGTGGTTTGTAGGTTGCGGGATCAAACTGCGGGAAGCAGACATCACCCATCGCTTCAGCCCCACAACCGGTCGCGGACCGCCTTGGGCCAGCGTTTCACGTCGACGCCGTGATGCTTGAACAGCGCCAGCGCGACGCGCTCCATGCCGAAGCCGACGCAGGCCGTATGCGCTACGTTGCCGTTGTCGGTGCGCAGGCCCCACAGCGTGCCGAAATGCTCCTGGTGATAATTGAAGCTGAGGCAGGCAGTCGGCTTTTCTTCGCTGGTGATCGGGATCAGCAGCTCGAACTTGAGTTTCTGATCGCGCTGGTTGTTGGACAAGAGCTTGCCGGCACGGCCGAAAAATGGATCGTTGGCGACATCCACGTCGACCGGAACGCCGAGCGCGCGCATCAGTTCCTGCCCACGCTCGATCCATGATTCACGGAATGCCACCACTTGATCCGGAGTGCCCATGCGTACGTACTCGCGCATGCGGAACATCTGCATGCGTGCAGGATCTTGTGAAGGTTCATGCCGGAAGCAGTACGAGTAGAGATCGAAGAGGCCGCCCTTGTCGGGCAGGGCGCCGCGGCGCGCGACCGCCGGATAGAGTGGATAGCAGGCGGCTGGCGTCAGCACGACATCGGTGGCTTTCTGTCCGTCGGTCCAGTTTTGCCCGTTATCGAGCATGCCGAGTAGCGCGGCGTGTTCGCGATCGTTACCCATGAAGCTGTGCACGGTGCCGGCCAGTTGCGGAAAGCTTTTCAGATAGCCGCTTTTCTCGAATTGCGCGCGGCTCATGCCGGGTGGGAAACGGACCACTTCGGCGCCGTCGGTGCGGCCGTATTCCGCGACCAGCACGCTGAATCGCTCGATCACATCCTCGAATACACCGCTGCGACCGTACAAGCCTTCCACGCCCATGTCGATGAGCACGCCGTGCTCGAGCAACTCCTGTAAAAAAGCGGCCTGTGCGTTGGTCATGGCGAGTCCAGGAGTCCGGTGTTGTGCTTGTGGGCGAGCAGCAGGTTCGAGGTATTGCCGAGGATGCGGTCGTTGCTAATCATCAGCGCCGCAGAATGGGCATCTCGCAGATGCCGGCCCAGACTGTAAGGTGTGTTGTTCTTGTAACCGAGAATGCCGCAGATCAGCAACGCATGATTAACGACCTGCACGACTGTCTGCGAGACGCCGACTTTCACGTTGTTCATCGCCACCGCAAAGCCGAGCGACATCAAATCGTCCTCAGATCGTTTCGCCACCTCGAAACGCCTAAGGCCGGCGACGATATTGGCCTTCACGCCCTGCAGCATGCTGATCGCTTCCGCGAGCCGCAGGGCGCCCGGCGGCGGTGATCCCGGATTCTTGCGGGCTTCGGCGCGAACGAACGATTGCGCACGGGTGACCGCAGCTGCGGCGATGCCGAACCACACGCTGCTCCACAGCAGGTGGGAGTCGGCCAGCATCGATTGCGCCGCGATTTCCGCGAACGGCTGCGGGAAGATCTGCTCGACGGGAGCCGATGTCGTCAGGCGGAAGCCATCGCTGCAGGTGCCGCGCATGCCGAGCGTGTCCCAATCGCTGGTTTTCTCGAGGCGGTATTGATCCTTGAGCACGGCAACCATGACTTGGTCAGAGGGGGCGGCATCCGGATGGCGGCGCGCGGTGACCAGAATCGCGTCAGCCTCAGTACCATAGGAAATGACGCTCGCTTCTTTAACGAGATCAAATGTCGGGCCGTTCACTTGAACCGCACAAATGCTGTTGCGCAGATTTCCACCAATACCGGCTTCGGTGGTCGCCGAGGCCAATAGCAACTGTTCCTTGGCGATGCGCTCCATGAACGCTCGATGCCATGGGCTTTTCAGGCCATGTGCCGCAAGGCTGGCGAGTTTGATCTGGTGCATCGCGAAGATCATCGCCGTCGCTGCGCAATGCTGGCTAAAAATCGAACACAGTTCAGCCACCTCGGCAAGGCTGGCGTCTTCGCCGCCGAGCTCTCGGGGCAGCATGATGCTCAGCAAGCGGTTTTCCTTGATCGCTGTCACCGCCTCGCTCGGAAACCTCCCGTTGCGATCGACGTCATCGGCATGTTTTTCAATCACGCCGGCGCCCACCATGCGGGCTTTTTCGGCAGCCGTTGACGTCGGTTCGGCGGTCATAGGTAGTGTTAGCAGGCCTAGGTCGTTCGTGGTGTATTGGTCAGGGATCCGATAACCCCTGCAATCGCCGCGATGCTCTCAAAGGTGCGGCGATTGAGCAAGCGCTCCGGAATCTCGACATCGAACGCATCTTCGAGGGCCAGCATAAGCTGAACTGTGGCAAATGAGGACAGACCTGCTTCGTACAGATCTGCGCCATCGGCCAAAGTTGCCGCGTCCACCGATAGTTTGCCGTGGTCGTTCAAGATGGTTCGAATCCGGTCCCCTGTCGTCGTCAAGTGCTTGCCCTCATTCAAAAAATGCATATTTAATATCGAAACTTGGTTTTCTGCGAAAAAAACGGCTTGCGCCGCTCAAAACCTTAGCGGCATTTGCGGTATTTAGTTCACTTCCGCGCCGAAAAAGTCTAGCCGTACAGGTTACATCGGCTTACTAACAACGTCGCCCGCTGTTAAAGGGTAAACGGACTAAAGGCGCTTGGCGCGCCACCGTATCGCGGGCTTTTAGCTGCTATCTCACAGTTTGCGTGCGACGAACTGGAACCAGTGTGCTGCCCGCAAATCGCTGCTATCCGATACGGGCTGGCCGCGGAAATTGTCGTAAATCGCCTCTATCTTGAAACCGGCGGCGGCAAGCTGCCGCTTTTGCTCGGCCAGTGTCGTGTACATGATCACAATGCCGAAATTGTGCGCCGAGCAGGTCTTTATAGAATAGGTGCCGTGATCCTGATGGAGTCGTTTGTTCCGATAGAAGTTGATGATGCTATGCGGAGTTGCTCGCAGGCTTCTGAACGTCCGCAACGCCATTTCCGCGGGATTCCGCGTGAATCCGGGCCGCAGCATGCGCAGCGTTTCGCGGCTGCCAGGACCATCCTTGTTATGGCTGGAGAAAACGAATACTCCGCCCGGCATCAGTACCCGGTTGACCTCGGCGAGAACTTTCAGACGCCCTTCGTAATCGACGGAATCGATTCCGTTGAAGCTAAAGGTGGTAAGGAAAAATGAGTTGGACGGAAAAGCCGACAGATCGCGAGCGTCCATCTGAAGAAAGCGGGTATCGGGAAATTTCGCTTTCGCGAGCGCAAGAATTTCCGGGCAGTAATCGACGCCGACATACCCGTCCTTGCTGATGGCTGTCCACAGCTGCGCGCTTCGTCCGGCACCGACGCCGATGTCCAGAATGGGCCGCCCGCGTGCTTCCGCGGTCACCCGTTCGATCGCCGCCTTTTCTCCAGGGTCCGTATAACCGTATGATGTATCGTATATTTTCAGTGCTTGTCGAGTTGACCAAGCTTTGCGGTTGATGCCATCGATATTAAGCGTGCTCATAAATCCAATCCCAGACTCCCCAAACGGCCCCATTAGCTATACCACTGAAATTGAACGGCGGCGACCTCCGAATTTTCTCAGATTTCTCTTCGAGCTTTAATCCGATGAGCGACAAAACTGAATCCACGGCGATTTACTTGGCTACCGATCCCGAGCACATCGCGGAGAGCTTTCACCTGATCAAGCAATTGCGGCTTCATCTTACAGATGTTGGCGCTTACGTCGGCCAGGTTCAACGTCAGCAGGCCGATGGTTATCACTTGTTGTTGCTCAAAGTCGACGGTGAATTGATCAGCGCTGCCGGTTTCCGGATTCACGAGTGCCTGGCATGGGGACGCCTTCTTTATATCGACGACTTGATCACTGACGAAGCCGCGCGCAAACGTGGCGGGGCGGGACGCCTATTCCGTTGGCTGATCGAGTACGCGCGGGACCACGGCTGCGCGCAACTCCATCTGGATTCCGGCTTTCAGCGCTACGACGCGCACCGCTTTTATCTGAACCAGAAAATGCGAATCAGCTGTCATCACTTCGAGATGCGCCTCGACGCGGCTGACTGAAAATGCTTGCCGACGCGATGTTCCGACGGGCGCCGTTCTGATGAGTACCGTTCAAGCCAACCCGGCGCGTTTGTCGTCATTCCTAGCTTCCCTGTTTCCCGATGGCGTGGTTGCCGCCGAGCTGCGCACGCCCGGCGATCGGGCGCTCTTGTATCCGGAAGAATCGGCGCACCTGACACGAGCGGCACCAAAGCGGGTCGACGAGTATGCCGCCGGTCGCTTGTGCGCGCGGCGCGCGCTGCAGGAGTTGGGAATTCTGGATTTTCCGCTGCGTCCGGGTACTGACCGCCGGCCGCTATGGCCGGACTCTGTCATCGGCAGCATCACGCACACCGCCGGATTCTGCGGCGCAGTGGTCGCGCACTATGGGATGGTCCGCGCGCTAGGTGTCGATGCTGAACGCGTTGGCCGTGTGTCGGCGAACCTGTGGACGCGGATCTGCACTGAATCCGAAATCGAATGGCTGCAGCAACTATCCGCTGAGGAGCAGGGAAAATTCTCCGCGCTCATATTCAGCGCGAAAGAAGCGTTCTATAAATGCCAGTACACCCTCACCGAAGAATGGCTGTACTTCCATGACGCCACCTTGGAGATTCTGGATGCGACTGCGGGGCGCGGAATCTTTTTGGTACACCCGCTCAAGCCGATGAAACTATCGGAGCATGCGGAAGGCCCGTGGATCGGGCGATTCGAATTCGTCGATAACGTTGTGGTGACAGGAATGGCGATCGATGAGCGCTAGGTCTCATGAAGTCGGGGCCGTTACGCTACCGTTCGCTGTGGCCGTCGTTGAGCAGATCACTAAGACGGCAAATGGATTTCGGGAGAGTGGCAAGGTTTCCATACGCTAGCGGACGGGATCACATTTGTTGCAAAGTTTGCATCCGTCCTTAGTCGTATAGATAATCAACACCGTTGTTGAGTATTGTAGACGCCCCTGACAACCGCAGTCACCGGATAAACGGCGAGCGTGAGGAACGTATGACACGAGGTAATCGCGGGCATTCTTTTTCTGCAGGGTCGCTGAAATGGCGCACTGCGATGTTGGGCCCGCAGGTCAATGCTGATGCCCATGCCTGTATTCCCTGCATGTCACCAGCGAATATGCAGGAAGCGATCGTGTAGGAGCCCCGGACAGGAAGCGAAGCGCAGGCACAGGAATATTCTGGCGAGGCAACTATATTGGAATGCAACGGCAGAGTATGAGAATCCGTCGCTTAACTACGGTATTCTAAGATCGGTGGATATGACGAAAGAGTCGCCGGATCCTTAGCCCTGAATCCCATGGGGTATCGCGGGACGAGCCATTCAGCAAATCAGCTAAAGAGCAGAAGCTAGAGAATCGATGGATTACGCAGCGGAGCAACGGAACCCCGGCAAGCACGTAGTGGGGATTATCGTAGTCGTGTTGTTTCATGTGATCATCGGGTATGCCCTGGTGAATGGTCTTGCGCGCAAGGTGGTGGACGTGGTGCGTGGACCCATTGAGACCAAAATTATCAAGGAGGTCAAACCGCCTCCGCCCGAGGCACCGCCGCCACCACCGCCTAAGCTGCAGCCGCCGCCGCCGCCGTTTATTCCGGCGCCGGAAGTGAATATTGCCCAGCCCGCCGCCGTGACGAATACGATCTCGGTGACGCGTACGGCGCCCGTGGCCGCGCCGCCGGCAGCCAAGCCGGCAGCGCGCGTGGCGCCAGTGGTGAAAGCTTCGAGCTGTCGCGAGCCGGAGTATCCGCCTTCGTCGGCGCGGCTTGGCGAGGCCGGCCGTGTGGTCCTGTTGATGCTGGTTGGTGTGGATGGACATATCACCGATAGCAAGATACAAACTTCCAGCGGCTTCCCGAAGCTCGACGAAGCGGCGCGGCGGGCGCTGAGCCTATGTAGGTTCAAGCCCGGAACAGCGGATGGCCAGCCCGAACCGGCTTGGGCTCCGATCGCTTATGTGTTCAAGAATCCAAACCAGTAATCCATGCACCGCCGGCATTACTTGCCAGCGCTGGCCGTATCATTGAAGGAGGAGTTCCATGCGTCGCCCTAAGTTTTTGGCCCCCGGCCAGCATCGAGTTCTTGTCCGGCTGCTGCTGGGCGTTTTGTCTGCACTGAGTCTTTGCCTTGCGCCTGGGGCTTTCGCGCAGAATGAGTCAGCAGCTGCACCTGCTGGAGGAGTGGCGGAAGCCGCTCCTGCCGCACCGGCGGCCGAAGCGGCTCCGGAGCATGAAACGGTAAAGAATCCCTACGGCCTGGACGCGTTGTGGAAGGCCGGTGATTTCGTGGCACGCGGCACACTGATCGCCCTGCTGATCATGTCGATGGGCTCGTGGTACATCATCATCACCAAGATCTTCGAGCAGGGCAAGATGCTGCGGCAGGCGGAGGAGGCCAGGAAGCGGTTCTGGTCGGCCGGCACCGTGCAGGACGGCATCCGCAGCCTGCCGGAGGGCAGCCCTTTCCGCTACATCGCAGAGTCGGGTACGGACGCCACCCAGAGGCACGAAGGTGATCTGGGCAGTAAGATCGATCTGCACACTTGGGTGACGATGTCGATCCAGCGCGCCAGTGAGAATGTGCAGAGCCGACTGCAGGATGGGCTCGCGTTTCTGGCAACGGTTGGCTCGACGGCGCCGTTCGTAGGCTTGTTCGGTACCGTGTGGGGCATCTATCACGCGCTGACCGCAATCGGCATTGCCGGGCAGGCCTCGATCGACAAAGTGGCCGGGCCGGTCGGTGAAGCACTGATTATGACCGCAATCGGTCTGGCAGTGGCCGTGCCGGCGGTGCTTGGCTATAACTGGTTGGTCCGCCGCAACAAGCGGGCTATGGAATATCTGCGCGGTTTTTCCGCTGACTTGCATTCCGTGCTGATGGTTCATGGCACCCCGAACGATGCGTCGCGAATTAACGCTCCGTCCGTGGCGCGGGCGCGCTAGCTCCATCTTTTTTCGCCGAACACCGACCGGAGAAGCTGCCCATGGCCATGGCCGTAGGACCCGCCAATGACGGTGATGAAGACGAGGTAATGTCCAGTATCAATACCACCCCTTTGGTGGACGTGATGCTGGTACTTTTGATCATCTTCCTCATTACGATTCCGGTGGTAACGCATTCTGTGCCGGTAGACTTGCCCAAGGAGCGCAATGTTCCGACGCAAACGAAGCCGGAAAATATCCTGATCTCCGTCAATCGTGACGGCGACGTATATTGGGGTCAGGAACTGATGCCCGACGTAGATACGCTGCTAAAGCGATTGAAGACCGTGTCGGTGCTCAACCCGCAGCCGGAAGTGCATATCCGCGGTGATCTGGAAGCACGCTATCAAGCGATCGGCAAGGTGGTCGTTGCCTGCCAGCGCGCCGGCATTGCCAAGGTCGGTTTCATCACCGAACCGCCGCCGAACGGCGGCGGGTAAGGACGAGGAATCTCCTTTGCAAAGAGAAGCCGCCTATATGAAATGTGAAGTGAGGATGATCCAGTCATGGCGATGAATGTGGGACCGTCCGGTGGCGGCGGCGATCCAGAGGTGATGGTCGACATCAACACCACGCCGTTGATCGACGTGATGCTGGTGCTTTTGATCATGCTGATCATCACCATTCCGATTCAGACACACGCGGTCAAGCTCAACATGCCGGTCGGCAACGCGCCGCCGCCGGACAAGCCGCCTGTAGTTGTCGACATCGACGTGGACTTCGACGGCACGATACAGTGGAACGGCGTCGTTGTTCCCGATCGGAGATCGCTGGAAACCCACTTCGAGCAGATTGCGCAGGAACCGGACCAACCGGAAGTACACATCAAGCCCAACAAGCTGGTGGCGTACAAATCCGTTGCCGAAGTCATGGCCAGCGCCCAGCGGCTGGGTGTCATGAAAATCGGCTTGGTCGGTGATGAACAGTTCATGAATTAAAAAAACCGAAGACGGAAGCGACGAGAAGAGACCAAGAGACGATGAAAAGCGAAAGGCTGTGGCTATTATCACTTCTGCTTGCTGCTGTGCTCGGCGGCACCGCCTTGCCGCTCGCGGCCGCTGACACCCTCCGGCCTGAAGTCGGCAAGCCGCTGCAAGCCGCACAACAGCTCATCAAGGATCAGAAGTACCAGGAGGCCTTGGCCAAGGTCACCGAGACCGACGCTGTTCCGAACAAGACGCCGTATGAGAAATTCATTATCGAGCGCATGCGTGGCGCGGCCGCAAGCGGTGCCGGCGACTCCGATACCGCGGCCAGGGCATTCGACGCCGTCATCACCAGTGGCAAGCTCGGTCACGACGAGGAACTCAAGCTGATGCAGGCAATGGCCGGCAGCTTCTACCGATCCAAGGAATACGCCAAAGCTCTGAGTTGGGCACAGCGCTATCAGAAAGCCGGTGGCAACGATCCGGATATGAACACGCTGATTGCGCAGTCTTATTACCTGAGCGGCGACTACGCCAACGCTGCCCGCGAACTGCAAGACCAGGTTGCCGCCTCGGAAAAGTCCGGCAAGGCGCTTAGTGAAGCAGAGTTGCAACTGCTCGCCAGCTGCTACCTCAAGCAGAACGACAAAGCGGGCTATGCTCGCGCGTTGCAACAGCTGCTCGCTTATTACCCCAAGAAAGAGTACTGGGCCGACGTGCTCACCCAGATTCAGCGCAAGCCCGGCTTCTCCGATCGCCTGACCTTGGACGTGTACCGCCTGATGCTGGCCACCGGTAATATGACCCAGGCCGCCGATTACATGGAGATGGCGCAGCTCGCGGTACAGGCCGGTTTTCCAATCGAAGCGCAGCAGGTCATCAATCAGGGCTACGCCAGCAAGGCGCTCGGTACCGGTGCTGAAGCGGCCCGCCAGAAGCGCCTCAAGGATCTGGTGGACAAGCAGGCCGCCGACGACCAGAAAGCTCCTGTGATTGATCCCCAAGCCCTAGCCAAGCGCGGCGCCGAAGCTATGGTCGCCACCGGCTACAACCTCATCCTCAATGGCAAAACCGACCAGGGCATCACCCTTATGCAACAGGGTATCGCCCAAGGCAACCTGAAGCATCCCGAAGATGCCAAGCTGCACTTGGGTGAAGCGTACCTGCGAGCCGGCAAATCCGCGGAAGCCAACAAGATTCTCAAGACGGTGCAAGGTGCGGATGGCACTCAGGACTTGGCGCATCTCTGGACCATCCATAGCCACGCTTCCTGAAGTGAGCACGAAGCATCGCAGGGCCGCCAGCTTCTGCGATGTGATGACCATGCTGCACTCGAGCGGGATGGGATCGGCCAAGGGATGGTCTTGGTTCTGCAATCGGCACTATAGCTGACCCGTTCTCCAATCCGCGTGGTTGCGGTGGGCATCGCCTCTGGCCGTCGTGCCCGAAACCGTAGCAGATCATCCCAAGTCCGACAGGCTGCTAGATCAAGTGCATGCTCTTGGAAGCTCCTCCAATCGCGGGATCCGGAAGTTGAATCACGGCGTCTGATCGGCAGTCGCGCTCGGAAGCATTGAATGGCCGCGTCCACACGGCGAATCAAGCAATCCGTATTCCCTGTTTGACACCAGGTCGGAGTTGGACTCGGGCAGATGCTTGGGCGCGACCGCCGGCGCCTGAACATGCGGATACTGAACCCGCGTGCTGTACCGCAACATTGACGTCCTACCTTGTCCCTGCACACTATTCAACAAGTGCGGGCCGGTTTGTGGCAAAGCCGCGATAAAAACCTGTGAGGCTCTACAGCAAGCAATTGCGCTCGCCGCCGATGTTCGTCGCAGGCGTCCAGTGCACCGCCGCGGACGGCAGGATATCGAACGCATCCGCGACCCTAACCATCAAATTGTATTGCTGATCAGATTCGCGCTGGCTGGAGTCGCGGGACCGGGGCGTGGTGGTGATCCGTTGTTATACTCGGAATGGATTGGTGCAGGAAAAATGTGGCGCCGCAGCGATGTGCTTAAGCCGAAAATAATAATGGGGGAGAGAATCATGGGAACGTACGAACGACAAAAATTCGCTGTTCTTGTAGCCGCTCTGTTGATCGCGACAATATCTGCACCGGTAACGTTCGCCGACGGTGGCGGTACTGCACTGGGTGATGAGTTTGAAGTGTTCCCTGGAGGTACCGGTGCGCTCGCGGGGATCGCCAGCAACGCCGATGGTGGCTTTGTAATCGGTGCAGCTGGCTCCCGCGAAAGTGATACCTGCGTCGGTTCCTGCATCCAGCTCTATGCTGCTGATGGTACGCCCAGGACGCCCCCTTTTTCCTTCACGATACCGGGAGCCTTGAGTCCACCCGTATGGGCAATGAATGCGCAGGGATTGTTCGCCGTCGTCTGGGTAACGCGTATAGCTGATTTCCAAGCTCAGATTTATCAGCAGCGATTCGCAGCCGACGGAACAGCCATTGGGTCACCCGTGAAAGTTCATGTTTGCGATGGTAATACCTGCAACGTAGCCGTGGCGACGAATAGTTCAGGCGGCGCGGTCATCGTCTGGTTCGAGGGACTATTATTCGAATACCCACCTATCCCAGTTTTCACTAGTTTTCGTATTGGCGCTCAAGCCTATGCAGCGGACAATACTGCGATCGGTAGCGTGCAGCGTGTGGTGGCCAGTACCTGCATCGACGGTAGGTATTCTTTGTGCAGCCATCCGGAGCTTAATTCGTCCGATCGTGCGTTGGTGGCGATGGACGATACGGGCCGCTACATCGTGACCTGGGGTCAGGCAGGCTATTTTTTGGGGCGAATTTACTCGAGTAACGGTATCGCAGGCCCTCGCTTTCGGTTGGGTCTCGGATATCAGGACAACGATCTCGCACTAGCAATGAATGCAGTCGGCGATATCCGTATCGCGTCGGGGGGTTGCGTAGATTACACATGTTCGCAGCGCGGGGTACTGGAGCGCCGCTATACCGGTTCCGGTATGGCGCAGGGGCCTCTGGGGTTGGTGTATGACGATGGCAGCAATACCGGAGAGCCGTCGATCGCCGTGGATCCGCAAGGCGATTTCGTGGTGACATGGTCAATGTACGATCAGGTGGGAAGCTGCGGAACCGCAAGCCCGCAGCCTTCGATTTACGCGCAGCGCTTTGACGCCAATGGTGAAGCGTTGGGTTCCTGCTTCCGCGTCAATGCGCCAACGGACGATACCGGCAGCAATCCCAAAGTGACCATGGACGCTGCGGGCAACTTTGTTATCGCCTGGGAGGGTTACAGTTCGCAAAGCCCTTATGCTGCGATAAAAGCTCGGCGCTACTCGGGACCCTGATCTGCTTCGGAAGATAAGAAGTAATCGCCGGAAAATCAGGCAACCAGAGCTTGCGGTTCCGCGGACTGCCTGTTGATGCCGGCACTGGCGATCGCACTGATCTCATCGACGGAGAGCACATTGTTGATGTCGAGCAGGATGACGAACCGGCCATCGACTTTGCCCATGCCGTGAATGAAATCAGTGCGGATTCTTGCTCCGAAGGCTGGCGCCGGTTCAATCTCCGCCACCGGAATATCCAGCACAGCGTTCACCGCGTCGACGATGACGCCGATAATCTGGCGGCCGGCATTGCCTTCAATCTCGACGATGATGATGCAGGTCCGCTTAGTCACCTCGGTCGTTTTTCTTCCGAATCGAGCCGACAGATCCATGACTGGAACCACTGCGCCCCGCAGATTGATTACACCGCGGATGCAGGCGGGCATCATCGGCACAACGGTCAGATTGTTGTACTGGATGATTTCCTTGATTCCCAGGATGCCGATTGCGAACACTTCCTTGTCGAGCATGAAAGTCAGAAATTGCGTTTGCCCGGTATGGAAGGCTGCCCCGGTCTGGGCGATCGCGTTCATGTTTGCACTCATGCTCGCTCTCCTAAAATTGCGTGAATTCAGTCTCGTTCGACGTGGGAGCAGCGGCTGCAGCGTGACGTCCCGCCGCTTTTCCCGCCCGCCGGTTCCTCGTTGAGACGATCGCCTTGTGTGTAGCGATGCTCGCATTCGGAGAGCCGAGCTTATGGTGTAATTTAAAGAACGACATCGCTTGCTGGAGCTGTTCGGCTTTGCTGCTCATCTCTTCGGCGGTGGCGGCGAGTTGTTCCGAACTCGAAGCAGTATGCTGGGTGGTCTGGCTCAGTTGGCCGACCGCCGCGTTTATCTGGTTCACGCCTGAAGACTGCTCGGCCGATGCTGCGGAGATTTCCTGCACCAGGTTCGAGGTTTTCTTGATGTTGGGTACCATCTCGTCGAGTAGCCGGCCTGCCTTCTCCGCCAACTCCACACTACTGCTGGCGACGGTGCCGATCTCCTGCGCTGCAACCTGACTGCGCTCGGCAAGCTTGCGGACTTCCGCGGCAACGACCGCGAAACCTTTGCCATGTTCGCCGGCACGTGCCGCTTCAATGGCCGCATTTAAGGCCAGCAGATTAGTCTGATAGGCAATGTCGTCGATGATGCCGATTTTCTGGGCAATCTGTTTCATTGCAGCCACGGTCGCTTTGACCGCTTCGCCGCCTTCGGTGGCTTCATTGGCCGCCTTGGTCGCCATGGCATCGGTTACTTTGGCGTTCTCTGTATTCTGCCCAATCGAGCTTGTCATCTCTTCGATCGATGCGCTGGTTTCCTCGACGCCGGCGGCTTGTTCACTGGAGGCTTGCGACAAGGACTGCGCTGTGGCGCTGACTTCTTCCGACGCACCCGCCAGGGATTCTGCACTGCCGTTGACCTCGGCCACGACCTGCGACAGCTTCTCCACCATACCCTTCATGGCGACGAGCATGCTGTCTTTATCGCCATCACGGGTGACGACCTCGACTGCAAGATCGCCATGTGCAACCCGGGTGATCACCGACGCGGCATAAGAGGGTTCACCACCCAATTGCCGCAGAAGATTGCGCATAATAAAGAAGCCGATCGCTGTGACAGCCAGCATCGTCAGAACGGAAATCGTCTGTGACAACAGCGTTGCTCTGCTCTTGATCGTTACCGCTTCCTCGGAGGCTTTATGTGCCAGATCGATGTTGTACCGGACGTGATTGTCGATGGCGGTGGCAAGCCTTTCAGATATCGCCTTGCCAGCGATCTGTACTTCATAGGCCTCAGCCTTGTGGTTGTCCTTGGATAGAGCCAGGGATTTCTCGCGCATGGCATCGTAGTCCGCAAGTGCCGCGCGATCCGCCGCCAGCAGCTGGCGGTCGTTGTCGTCGCTGACCAGGAGTTCGTACTGTTTTAGAGCGTCATCGAGCTTCTGACGGGCCGTCGCTATGCTCTGTTCAAACTCGCCCATCTGGACGCGATCGGTAGCGAGCGTGTGCTTCAGCAGCGCGATACGCATTGTCGCTAGCTGTTTCAACACTTCCTGCATAGTAGTGAGACTAGGCACGCTGTTAACACTGCCATAGCTGGCATGCGTGTAAACTTCCGCGAGCTCGTACTGGCTCACGCCGGTAACTCCGATCAGCCCGATCACACCGGACAGAATCAGTAAAATCATCTGCTTCCCAACAGTCATCACACTTCTCCAAAAGCCCGGTCTGTCGTTCGCGCGAACCGGTGCGCTTATGTCCGTACTTCCTTAAAACTTGGCAAATTGGGATTGGTCGGATTCGGCGGCCACCAGATTGTCCGTTGCTGTCCTCAGACCGGCTGGTCTTCGAGCTGCTTTGACAGCCGCCGTGGCTTTTCGCTGACCATGGGCATTTCCGCGTTTTTCCACTTCCAATTTGAAGAACGACATCGCCTGCTGGAGCTGTTCGGCTTTGCTGCTCATCTCTTCGGCGGTGGCGGCGAGTTGTTCCGAACTCGAAGCAGTATGCTGGGTGGTCTGGCTCAGTTGGCCGACCGCCGCGTTTATCTGGTTCACGCCTGAAGACTGCTCGGCCGATGCTGCGGAGATTTCCTGCACCAGATTCGAGGTTTTCTTGATATTGGGAACTATCTCGTCGAGCAGCCGGCCTGCCTTCTCCGCCAGCTCCACACTACTGCTGGCGACGGTGCCGATCTCCTGCGCTGCGACCTGACTGCGCTCGGCAAGCTTGCGGACTTCCGCGGCGACGACCGCGAAGCCTTTGCCATGTTCGCCGGCACGCGCCGCTTCAATGGCTGCGTTCAAGGCCAGCAGATTGGTCTGATAGGCGATGTCATCGATGATGCCGATTTTCTGTGCAATCTGTTTCATTGCCGCTACGGTGGCCTTGACCGCTTCGCCACCTTCAGTGGCTTCATTGGCTGCCTTGGTTGCCATGGCATCGGTCACCTTGGCGTTCTCTGTATTCTGTGCAATCGAGCTGGTCATCTGCTCGATGGATGCGCTGGTTTCCTCGACGCCGGCGGCCTGTTCACTGGAGGCCTGCGACAACGATTGCGCGGTGGCGCTGACCTCTTCCGAAGCACCCGCCAGCGATTCGGCACTGCCGTTGACCTCGGCCACCACCTGCGACAGCTTCTCCACCATGTCCTTCATGGCGGCGAGCATGAGTCCGGTCTCATCTTTCGACGTCGATTCGATCCGCATCGTCAGATCCCCGTCTGCCAACCGGTTGGCGACCCGGAGCGCTTGATCAATCGGTTTAATAATCGAGCGGGTGATCCAGCTTGAAAACAAGACGCCAATGATCAGGACGATAGTTCCGATTGCGATGACCAGCGTTCGCCCGGATTTCACCAGTTGCTTGGATGCGTCGCCGCCGCTTTGCATCAAATCCGTTTGGAATTTCACCATATCGGAAATCGTGCCGGTATAAGTGTTCATCAAAGGGATCGTTTCATTGATGATGATCTTGGCGGCAGCATCTGATTTCCCTTCTTCAAGAATCAGGTGTGATGCTTTGGAGAAGGAATCGACATAAGGCTTGCGCGCGTCTCGAATCCTGGCCATGAGCTCCTTGCCTTGAGGGGAGTAGATAAGTTGATCCATTTGATCAAGGTTCTCGCCAATACTCTTTCTATTGTCGGCGATCGCGTCGGACAGTTTGCGCAGCGCCTCTTTGTCCGAGACCTCTGTCATTTGCAACGTTTCGAGCGCTTCGTCTTGCACGCGATTGATGACCAAGCTGGCGAGTTCCGCCTGCTTCCAGTCACGATCGACCAAGGTATTAATTTGCGCGTCCAGGGATGACAGATGCAGAAGGGTCGCGCCCACTATGACCATCGTCAAAACCAGAATGCATCCGAACGCCATGCCCAGCCGCGTGCCAATTTTCAGATTCTTGAACATGTCTTTCACCCAAAGCTCCTGTTGAGATTCCTGGTTGAAACCCTCATGCCGCAATGGCGGCTGCTTCGCCCGGCTTCACTGCCTGCGGAGTAATACAACCGGCTTGTTGTATCAACGCCGGCACGTCGACAATCAAGGCAACCTCGCCACTACCGAGCACGGTAGATCCACTGATGCATTTGATGTGGTTGAACAGCGTCCCCAGCGGCTTGATGACGGTCTGGAACTCGCCTAGCAAGGTATCCACCACCAATCCCACTCTTTGCCCCGCATTTTTGACGACGACAATGTTCTCGCGCGGCGCCGTGGAGCCCTTGATCCCGAACAGTTCGCGCAGTCGAATGAAGGGCAGCACTTCGCCGCGCAAATTGGTGTAGTCGTGCCCGGGTTCAACCGAGAACGCCACGCACTCTTCGATCATGTCGACTGGCACCACGAACACGGACGAGCCCAGTCCGATCATGAAGCCGTTGATAATTGCTAATGTAAGAGGCATACGTATCGTCACCGTGGTGCCCACGCCTTCCTGGCTGTCGATGGCAACACTGCCGCGCAGGGCCGTGATGTTGCGTTTGACGACATCCATGCCGACGCCGCGTCCCGACAGCCTGGTGACTTGTTCTGCGGTAGAGAATCCGGGTTCGAAGATCAGACCGTAGATTTCACCGTCGCTCAAACTGCGGCCAGGCTCGATGAGTCCGCGCTCCATGGCCTTGGCGAGGATTTTCTGGCGCTTCAGACCGCCGCCATCGTCACCCACTTTAATGACGATACTACCGGAGTCGTGATAAGCATCAAGCTTGACCGTGCCTTTTGCCGGCTTGCCGCGCTGGGCTCGCACTTCGGGCGACTCGATCCCATGATCGATGGAATTCCGCACCAGATGCGTTAGCGGATCAACGATTTTTTCCACGACGGCTTTATCGAGTTCAGTGTCCTCGCCGCTGACCACCAGCTCGATGTCTTTGCCGATTTCATGGGACACGTCGTGCACTACACGCTGGAAGCGGCTGAAGGTGCCGCCGATCTTGACCATGCGTAATTGCAATGCATTGTCGCGCACCTCTTCGACCATGCCGGACAATGTCGAGGTGGATTCCAGAAGTTCGGCCACGCGGCCGCGCCGCGCCGCCAGATCAGTTGCCGCCGCCGCAATGACGAGTTCACCGACCATATTGATCAGATGATCCAGCTTGTCGGCATCGACGCGGATCAAGCGGCTTTCCTGCGCTTTCGCATCCCTGACGTTCTTCTGCTTCGCAAGCGCTGCTTCGACGACCGCGGGCTGCACCGTCTTTTGTTCGATCAGGATCGCGCCGATCGCCTGCGGTGGTTCCACTTGAGATTGCGCGTTGAGCGCGGCGCTGAGTTCCCGCTCGGTGAGGGTGCCGCATCGCAGCAGCATTTCGCCAAGCCGGTCGGGTTCCCCGGGCAGTTCACGAATTAGACGGATGTATTCAGAGATGCGGCTGTTCGGTGGCAGGATACGAATGTCACAATCGTCGCGAACGAATTCGAACACGGCGTCGATGGCGGATTTATCGGCATCACTTTTAAATGCGATCTCAAAGCCGAGATAACATGATTCCGGATCCATCGAATCGTCAGAAGGAATCGTATCGGGCAGTGTGACGATGTCAACGATCGTACCCAGCTTCTTCAGATAGCGGATGAAGGACAGCGGGTCCATGCCGTTCCTGAAAACATTGCGGCCGAAGCGCAGCGAAATGTGCCAGTGATCGGTATCGGTTTCCGCGCGCTCTTTGTGCGCCGTTGTGTCGGTATTTGTCGGCCTGTCGGCGACAACAACCCGTCCTGCTGGCGGCTGGGGCGCTGCGACTGGTGCTGCAACAGGCGCTGAGAGGTAAGTCTGCAAGCGATGCTGGAGTGGCATGCCCTGGCGCGTCAGTCCCGTATCTTCGCCGGTACGTCCAGCCGCGACCGCGTCGACCAGCGCTCCGATGTGATCGGCGCAAGAGAGGAGCAGTGTCACCAGCTCAGCGTCCAGCGCGATCAGATCATCACGTACTGCGTCGAGCACGCTCTCGGCCACATGGGTGAAAGCAACGATGTGATTGAGGCCGAAGAGCCCGGCCGAGCCCTTGATCGTATGGGCCGCGCGAAAGATAGCGTTGATCGTTTCAGGATCTGCTTCCTTCGAGTCGACTGCGAGCAGGGCAGTCTCCATGCTCTCGAGGAGTTCTCGGCTCTCGACGATAAAAGTTTGCAGCAGTTGATCGGAGTTCATCGAAATTTCTCTTCCCTGTGCCCGCTCAGGAGATTAGTGCCGTTCGGCTCACACAGTCGGCGACGGAATGGAGGTTGGATCCCCGAAATGCGTCGTGAGGTTGAGTAACTCGAACACTTCCACAACTGCTGGACTGTGTTCTATCAGTCGCAACACCTTGTTCTTGGCTTGCGCAGCCAGTTTCGCGTACAGCAGCAACTGGACGCCCGCTGCATCGAGCTCCGTCACTTTCGATAGGTTGAATTCGTTGCTCTCACCCGGACGATTCAGCGCGTCGAGCAGCGTTTGCTTGAGCTCGACGGCACGATAGATTGTCATTTCTCCCTCGATTTTCAGCACCGAGGAGTTGCTCTTGTTCTTACGTTTTGCCGAGGCCGTCATAGCGACTGTCCGCGGCGCGCACATGAAACGCGGCAGTACGAAATCACGGCAGCACCAGCTTCTCAATGGCGCCGAGCATGGTTTCAGGAGTAAACGGCTTCACGACCCAGGCTTTCGCGCCTGCGGCCTGGCCCTCCCGCTTCTTCCCCTCTTGCGCTTCCGTAGTCAGCATGATGATCGGAGTGAACTTGTAGTTCGGCATCTGCTTGACCTGCTTCACGAAGGTGATGCCGTCCATGTTCGGCATGTTGACGTCGCTGACAATCAAGTGAACCTTCTGTCCGGTCAGCTTGGAGAGTGCGTCCTTGCCGTCTACGCCCTCGATCACTTCGTAACCGGCGCCTTTCAGAACAAACCCGAGCAGCTGTCTAACCGAAGCCGAGTCGTCCACGATCATGATAGTTTTTGCCATATTTCCTGCTCAACTAAGTTGATGACTGCGCAGCGCGCGTCCGTTTGCACACCGTTATGTTGGCCCAGTGCACCTGATTCGAAGTCCATGCACGGCCGCACTGGTGCTCACATATTCATCACGTCAGGTTGTCGGCAAAGTGGAGAAAAACTTCAGGAACTTTACTTCTATCTGGTAGCGCTGCAGAGATTCCCGGCCTAAGGGCTAGGTGGCGCGGTTCTCAAATCAAAAGAGCGTGATATCGCCGACGTCGATTTCAGTCGCGGGAGCGCCGCCGCGGTGTATTTCACGTTGTTGCTCCATCGAGTATGTTCGGATGAGTTCATCCAGCCATGCGCGAACGTCGAAAGAGTCCGGAAGACGGCCTCGATCATCGATATGCAGCCTCAGTTTTTCCAGGTCGCTGCGGACATGGCCCAGCACCTGGCTCACCCGATCCTGGAACTGGAGCGCGACGACGCCTTGATGCACCGCTTGGCTGATGGCTTCCCGCTCTGATCGGAGGATCCGAAAAGATTCCTGTAGTGCTGATACGCTGTTTTCCGGCGCATCGGATTCCGTCCGCATATTGGCGACGACGTTTTCAGCGCTTACAAGTGTTTGCGCGATCTGATCGATCCTGCCGGCGATGCCCACGAAGTGCTTGACGAGATCCAGCGCGGCGTCTTCGACGTGCGTGCGAGCCAAATCGATCTGGCCTGACCACACCGGAAGCACGTTATGGCACAACAGGTTCAGGCTGTCCGAGCCGGCGTTATGCGGCTTTATGCTGCCCGATCGCGTATCAGTATTATTGGCTTCAGGCTGCGTGGTCATAGCTCGGTCAAGGCGAAGTACAACGGAAATAACGCCGACGGAGCGTCGCGCAAAATCCGGTTATTTCCTTTTCAGTACTTCAATAGCGGCTGTCTCTATCAAGACTTAAGCTCAGCTCCGACCAGGGACAGGACGCGCCCGAAACCGCAGCAGATCAACCCAAACGGGCTAGCTCGGAAAGAAATCGATCGGCTTAGTCGTCGTGACTGCGGAAACGTCTCTTGCTTCGAACTTGAACAGCAGCACGCGCTGCACGAGGCGGTGTTCGAAATCTGGGGCATTCAGTTCACTGGAGACTACTTCGCAGGCGGATACCACGCCATTGGGCTGGATCGTCAGGCGCAGCACCATCTTGCCCTGCAGCCCGGGATTTTCGCGTAGAGCGCGGTTGTAGAGGGCGTAAATGGCGCCTTTGTTCTGATCGAAAATCATTTCGATTTCTTCGCGACTGCGCGAGCCGCCGCTCCCACTTCCGGAGCCCGTCCCATTTCCGGTTCCCGTGCCGTTGCCATTGCCGCCGCCGCCCTTACCGTTGCCGCCACCGACGCCGTAGCCGGCGACTTGGGTGGTGCCGCGTCCGGCGAGTCCGCCGCCGCCGGTACCGCGGCTCAAGCCGGCCGTGTTGATGCCACCACTGGATTCGCCGGCTTTGGCGGTGATCAGCGAGCGTTCGGAACCCGTGCCGCTTGCCGTGCCGCCGTTGAGATCGGATGTGTAATTGGCATTCGGCGGACCTTTCATGTCTGCACGGCCGGTGATGGCTTTCGAAGCGGCTGTGGAATCGCGCAAGTCGGCGAGATCGTCGGCGAGCTGTGAGATCTTGGCCGCGGCTCGATCGTGCGCGTTCGGACCCGGCGGCGCGGAACCGGGGGCGGAGGAACGCACCGGCTGCGGTGTTTCGGGGACGATCGGTTTCGGCAGCGGCTTCGGTGGAACCGGCGTCTCAATCTCCGGCTTGGCGATAGGAGCGGGCGGCGGCTGGGGCGCAGGCGGTTTTGGGGGCAGCACGATCTTCAGCTGGATCGGCTGCGGCGCGATGTCGAGCAACGGCGGCGGCAGATCCGGCACCGGCAGCCATTGAATCAGCAGGCTCAGCAGCAGGATGATGCCGAGAACACGGATCTGGATGCGCCGGTAGCGCTGCTCCTGGTTGGAGGAGTGCGACCACGGCAGATCGAGATTGCGATACCACGGAGCAGCCGCGCTGGCGATTGAGTTCATTGTGCGCGTCCTGCCAGCGGCTGGGCACCAGGTGTGGCAACGTTGCCGGCTTTCTGCAGCACGGCGAGCGAGAGCTTGCCGTAATCGGCGTCCGCGCAGGTGGCGAGAATTTTCTTCAGCAGGCGGTAGGAGATTTCACGGTCACCCATAACCGTCACCGCGTTCGTCGGCTGCTCGCCCGCTTGCTGCACTACCGCTGCGGTCGGATGCAGTTGCTGGTCGAGCGCCGCTTTGAGTTCCGGGATGACCGGGTTGCTGGAACGCAGGATGGCATCGACGCTGGCGATAGTTTTGCCGCGTACCGCGATTTCGTCGCGGCTGACCATAACGATGATGGTGTCCTGCGGCTTGGCTTCGGCAACGGACTCCGGCAGGTGCAGGTTGCGGCTTTCCGGCAGCAGCTCCAGTTCCGTCGAGTTGAGCAGGAGGAAAAACACCAGCACGGTGAAGATATCGATCAGGGAAACGATGTTCAGTGTCATCCCTTTTTTCTGCCGCGTCTGCCTGCGCCGGCGCCGTTCCCGCAGCGATAGATGGGCCATGAAATTACTTCCCGTCCGCGACCGGCGCGTCGCCGATGGCGATTTCGGGGAACAGCTCTGCCACGAAACGACGGCCGCCTGCCTGTCCCTGCATGGAGCGCAGGGCATCCATGACCTGCACGATGCGATCGTAGGAAACATCGGGTTCGAGCAGGATGGTGGCCGCTTTCTCGTCGGGATGCTGGACTTTGATCTGCTGCAGCTGGGTCGACAGCTGCGCCAGGTCCGGTCCGGACGCACCGTTCGGGATTTCGGCCAGGAGTCCGCGGTTGCGGTCGCCGACTTGGATAGAATCTTTGCGCACCGTGACTTCGAGATCCATTTTCTCCACGGGTGCTGCGGGCACACCGCCCCCGGGGCCAGGAAGGCGCAGTTCGAGCACCGCCGAATGCGAGAACACGACATTCATGAGCAGAAAAGTCACCAGCACCACCATCGGGTTGATGAAGGCAGTGAGTTCCAGCTCGGCGCCTTCGATCTGTTTACGGCGCCTGTGGCGACGGGCAATCATGGGAAGGTCACGCGCGTGCGGGAGTATGCGCGACCGGTGAGGCCGGCCGCGGTGCTGCAGCGCGTGCGGCGGCGGCCGGTTGTGCCGTTTGCATGTGCTCGGTCACGGTATCAAGGAATTTCACCGTGGCGGTTTCCAGGCTGTCGATAATTTCCGCCGACTTCGCGTGCAGCAGCGAGTGGATCAACATGAATGGAATCGCAACGAGCAGTCCGAACGCTGTGCAGTTCAGCGCTTCGGAAATACTAAATGACAGCAGCGCCGCTTTCTCCGCCGCGTTGGCATTGCCCACCGCCGAAAACGCATGAATCAAACCCATGATCGTGCCGAGCAGGCCCAGCAACGTCGCGACGTTGGCAAAGGTCGCAAGGTAGTGCGTGCGTTTTTCGACGACTGGAATGGTGTCCATCAGCCGTCCCTCCATGGCGCGTTCGACTTCGTCGGGATCGCGTCCCATGCGCACACGGGTCAGGCCGTGGTTGAGAACCGCGGCGATGGCGGTATTGGAGTCGGCGACAACCTCGGCAACACCGTTGAGATCACCCGCGTGCAGCAGCGGAGCGATACGGCGCCACACCGCCTGATTCTTCGAGGAGACGTAGCGCAGGTAGAGCCACCGTTCGATCGCAACCGCGATGCCCAGGCCGAGGACCACGGCAATGGGGAACATGAAAATCCCGCCGTGCTGAAAGAAGCGCACGATTGCGCCATAGATTTCCATGAGTCAGTCTCCAGTTAAATCCCAAATCAAATCTTGTTTCATGGTGTCGGATGTTGGGCCGCGTTCGCGGCGGCGGCGCTTGCGCTGAGCGCGTCGTAGTAGCGCATCTGATCGCGGAACTCGGCCCGATCCACCGGAGCCAACACCTCGTCGAGCAGGGAAGCGGCCGGGCGTCCCTGCAGATCGCCGGTGTCCGAGCGCTTCCACGGAACGATGTAGAGTACGCGCGGCAGGCCCTCGTGGCCTTTGACGATCGTGGTGTCCAGTCGCAGATGTTCCGTCGCACTGTTGTTAGTGGCAGCAACGGCTGAACTGGCGTTATCGCTCTTTTCCACCGGTTCAGGCGCCTGCGGTACGGTATCCGCCGCCACGGCGGTCGCCGCCGGAAACGCCAGCGCCACCGCGACGATTGCGCCAACGCGTCGCAAGTGATTGTTATACAAGTTCATGAGGTGGGCTCTTCTCCCTTCGCGGCGGGCTTCCCGGCGGGCTGCGCGGCTCCTGTGCGCCGGCGCAGGTCCGCGATCCAGCGCGCCACCTGTTCGTCCGCTATCGGCTGCAACTCCTGAAACTTTTCATAATTCTGCAAGGCCACCTGCGGACGTTGCAGGTAAATGTCGTTGAGCACTGCGCGGTCGTAGTACGCCAGCGCGTAATTCGGGTCCGCAGTCAGCGCACGCGCATAGGCAGCGTCGGCGGCTTCGAACTCGCCCAATGAGCTCAGCAGGAGTCCGAGCTGGTGTTGGCCCGGCGCGAAGTCCGGCCAGCGCGAGGCGGCACTCTCCAGTATTTTTCGGGCGTCGGCAGGGCGATTCAGATGGCCGTAGACGATCCCCAGATTGACGGCAGGTCCTGGCAGATCCGGATTGCCATCCGCGAGTGCCTTGAGCGCGGTTTCAGCGCTGGCCCAGTCCGCATTCTTCATTGCGGTCAGCGCCTGTGCGTAAGACTCGCTGACTTGCCCGGATACTCCTGCCGATGCAGACTTTCCTGATCGTGAGTCACTGAACGTGCCACAGCCGCTCAGCGCGACGGCAGCCAACAACAAGCCGTATGCCGTCTTGCGATGAAGCCGCTCAGCGTATGGCTTCGACATAGGGCTCCCCGTGTTCCGGTCTCGCGTAACGGGCCGGCACCAGCGTAGCCAGGCTTGCGTAACTTTTGCGCACCCAATCGTCGTAAATGCCTTCGCGTGCGCGCTTGGCGTTGGCTTCATGAAGCTCGATCGCTTTTTCTTCGAATGGGAAAGCCTGTTCCTGCAATAGCAGGTCGTATTGTTCCTTCGCATCGGCATCGAGTCCCTTCGGCCGGTCAGAGGCATATAGCGCTTTGGCCAGACCGTAATAAATCTCGCCAAGCTCGAACGTCGCTTCGGTCAGCACATCGGCGACGCCGTAGTCGACTGCCTTGCCATAGGCGGCGAGGGCTTCTTCCATGCGCGCCTTCTTGCGTCGCAGGCTGTCCTTGAGCGGCGCGGTCAGCCGGATGGCGAGGAAGGCATCGCGGACCGGTTGCGCCAGGCTTAACGTGGCGTGGGCGGCGAGATAACGGGAGCGATCGGTGCGCTTGGCGCCCGCGCTGGCATCGAAGGCGATCAGGCGCTTGCTAAGGTCGAACGCGGTGGTGCTGTCATGGCGCGCGACAGCGAGATCGATCAACCGCTGCTGGGCTTCGAGGGATTGATCGAAGGCGTCCGGGTAGCGTTTGACGAACAGCTCAAGGATGCGCGCTTCGGCGGTTTCATCCTTGCGTTCGCGATACAGTTTGGCGGTTTGCAGCAATGCTTCCTTGCGCTCGTCTTTGCTGTTGCCCGGGTTGTCCGCGATACGCTCGAATTCCTGCGCGGCCGCAGCGGTATCGTTGGTCTGGAGGTAGGCCAGAGCGAGATTCGCAGTGACTTGGCTAGCGAGCGGACTGTCGGTGTGGTCGCGCCTGAATGCCTGCATCACCGGGATCGCCGCCGCGGTCTGGCCCGCGGCCATATAGGCTTGCGCTGCGTCGTATTCGGCGGTCGCACGGATGGTCGCTTCCGGTACGACCTGTCCGACGCGGAGAAAGGTTGCCGCCGCCACGTCGGACCTGCCGGAATCACGAGCCAGCTCGCCCTGACGATAAATCGAGGCCGCGATGCGTTCGGAAATCTGCGCGTCGTGGCGCCCGGCGAGCTGGTCGAGCCGCCGCACCTCCAGATAGGCGGTTTCCGCATGCGCGAAATCGTGTCCGTCAAAGTTGGCGTGTCCGATCACCAGCCAGGCCACGCGGCGCTGTTCGGCGGTGGCTTTTGGTGCGATGGTGACCGGTGTCGCGGCAGCAACGGCGTCGGTCAGGGCGCCGATGGCGAACAATCCTTCAGCCGCATTCACGCGCGTCGCGATCGCGTGGGCGTCGTCGGGAAAGTTGCTGGCGAAGCGGAGTTGCGCATCGAGTCCGCGCCGACGCCAGGCCGTTTTGGCATCGCCACTCAGCGTCGCTTCATGGCGCTGGTAGGCGAGTAGTGCGGCGTAACCGGCCTCGGCGCTGTGCGCGTGCGGCGGATAGTTATAGGCGGTGGCTTCGTAGGCGTCCACGGCGGCGGCGTAGTCGCCGCTTTCGAACAACACTTCGCCAAGTAGGAACTGGCTGTTCGGCGCCTGCGCGTCGTGCGGGAAGTAAGTGAGATAGAGACGATACCAATCCGCCGCGAGATGATAGTTCTGTTCACGCTCGGCCAGGGTCGTGTCCTTGGATTTTGCTTGCGCTTGCGCCAGCGCGTGATAGTGCTGCGCGAGCATCCACACCGATTCGCGCAGATAGGCGACCACTGGCGCGTTAGCTGGATCGTCGGGCGCTGCGGGCTGCGCTTTCCAGAATGGTTGATCGAGACCGAAGCGGCGCACGAAGCCTTCGCGTGCGGCGAGGACTTCCGTCGGGAAATGCCCCTCATCCAGGTACGCCACCGCTTGCATATATAGATACGGAGCACGCGTATGCAGCGGCTGCGCATCGACAAATCCCATCAGCACGCCGGCAGCATCGGAGTAGCGCTTCTGATCCATGTAGAGCGCCGCTAGGCTGAGGTAGAGCAGATGTCCGTATTGCATGTCGCTGCGTTGCTGCATGCTTTTCCGCAAACTCTTCTCGCCTTCGAGATTGGAGAATGACAACGACATGACGCGCAGGCCGTCGTCGATGAGCTCGCGTGCCGGGCGCGACAGTGCGTCTAGACGCTGATCCACTGCGGCGGCTGGAATATTCGCGAAGCGGCCGTCCAGCAATTCGAAGAATGACGCGAGATCGTCCTCGTAGCGATCCTGCTTGAAAAGCGCCCAACCGCGCTTGTACAGCGCCTGCTCGTGGAATTCTCCCGGCTGCGGCGCAGCGGCGTCGAGTGCTAGCACCTCCACATAGGCGTGTTCGGCTTCATCGTAGCGGGCGTGGGAGAACAGGATTTCGCCGCGCCGGAACTGCGCCTCGTTGAGCAGCGGCGTGTGCGGATGGTGGGCGACTAGCTGGTCCAGTGTCGCCAGCGCGGCCAGCGGATCGCCGCTACTTTCCTGTGCGCGTGCGAGCTGGTAGAGGGCCAGATCATTGCGCGGAAAATCCGGATGCTGTTCGAGCAGTTGGCGATACAACTGCACTGCTTTCGCGTAAGTCGAAGCACGCAGTTGATCAACGCCGTGGTTCAGATCTTCGGTCTCGCCAGCTTCGAGTTCGAGATCGCCCAGGCGGCGCAGGGCTTCGGCGGCCAGCTGCGGGTCAGTACCGGAGAGGTTTAGAAATTGGCGATAGTTTTCGCGCGCCAGACGCTCGGCATCGGTGATCGGCGGGTCCGGCGGCAGCTGCACCGTCTGACCGGATAGGCTGCCGATCGTGGGCGGTGGCTTGGCGGCGCCGGCTGTGAACGGGCACAGGCAGACGCTGACGAGCAGGATGCCAATGACTCGTATGTTCACGGCGTTGTCACCGGCGAGGATGACGACGGACTTGATGACGATTTTTCTTGCGCCGCGGCACGGTCATAGATCTGTGCCAGTGCGAACCGCGCTTCGACGGTATAGCTGCGCAGGCGTTCCTTGTACTGCTCCAGCTCGTCGATCGCCAGGTTCTGAAGATAAGTCTGCTGCCGCGTCAGCAAGGTGTTGGTCGTGGTCAGCAGCGCGGCAATGCGCGGAGGTTGCTGATCGATTCGTTCGCCGAAGCTGGCGAAGCGCGCGAGCGCGGCCGGCTGTGCCTCATCCACGGCCTGTCGCCGGGTCTTGGTCTCGTCCAGAGACCGGTCAAGTTCGGCGAGCGCGTGCTTCTGTTGCCAAAGCCTCAGTGTGTAGTCGTGGTCGAGATTCCACAGCAGTACACCCTTCAGTAGCCGGGCTTGATCGCGCAGCGCGCCAGCGTCGGGGCTGTCGCCCAGTTTGTCGATGCGTTCATCGATGCTTTTCAAACTGGCCCATTGCTGCTGTTCGGTCGCGCTGGCGAGGGCCACTGCATTCTGCTGCTCTTCGATTTGAGCCAGGTGTGCGTTGAGCGCGTCACGCCGCTGCCCGAGGGTGTCGAGATCGACGCGCTTCAAAGCGTCCTGCACGACCGGCTGACGCTGCCCGAACGCCAGCTTTTGCGTCGCTAGCATGTCCGAGAAGGTCGATACGTCGTATGACCATTTCAGCAGATTGGCGCGCAGAAAAAGCAGGTCGCGATAGTTTTTCAATCCTTCCCGGAACGGGCGCGAACCCTCCAGGAAGAAAAGATAGCGGCTCTCGTCGGTGTCCGGCAGTTTCTGCAGATGCCAGCCCCAGCCCATGCGATCCATGCTGTCGTCGGCGAGCAGAGCAGGCACCAATTGTCCGCTTCGGATGTTCGAAATGCTGGCGTCGAGGCGCTGTGTTTCTGCATCGAATGCCTTGACCGCGTCCTGATAATGGCTGGCAGCTTGACCGTACACGCGCAGGCGCGCCATTGCGTAAGGAACCGCCAACAACGATTCCTGAACGGCTGGATCGAGCAGATCGCGCTTGCTGAGTTGCAGCCATGGCACTAGTGCTTCGTTGTCACGATTCAGTGCGGAGTCGGCCCAACCCAGCCCCAGCAGGGCCTTATTGGAGTAGGGACCTTCCAAGCGCACGCGCTCCAGGTCGTAACGCGCCGCTTCGGGGTGCTGTGCCTCAATCTCGGCGTAACCCAATGCGACATTGGCGCGATCACCCAGCGCCAGTAGTTCGGGGTCGCGGCTGCCAAGGCTGCCGGCCATCTCGAGGTATTGCACTCCTTCGGCGACGCGCCCGATGCGGACCAGCGCGACGCCTAGATTGTAGTGCGCGTAACCCACCCAGTCCTTCGGGCCTTTCCACTTGGTCAGAACCGCCGCCGCTTCGTCGAAGCGGTTCTGTTCCATGAGTACTTGTGCTTTCAGCATCAGCCGCTCGGCGTTCATGCGTGCGGGCAGGCTGTCTTTGATGTGACCCAGTGCCGCTTCCGCTTGCTCCAGAAGGCCGCGTTCATAGAGCACTCGCGCCATGTAGAACCAGGCGCGATCACGTACCTCGGGCTTGGCGGTGGTATCGAGCAGACGCTGGAAAATCTCCCCGGCCTGCTGATGCTCGCCGTAAGACAGCAGCATGCCGCCCATCAGCAAATCGCCATCTTCGCTATGGGCTCCGGCGCGGCCCATGGCGCGTGCGGCCATCAGTCGCGTGATCGCCTCGAAGAAGTTGTCCTGATAGAAGTAAAACAGCACATCGCCATAGCGCAGATCGCGCACTTCGCGGCCCGACTTGGGTTCAGCCAGCGCCGCTCCCCCTGCCAGCAGAGCAGCACAGAAAAGGCCGAGGGCCTTAGTGCGTGTTGTGCACTGCACGCCTTACTCCCAAACCTTGACCAGGAATTCCGGCTCCAACTTGCGCTGCAAGTCCGAAATTTTCAGTTCCACGAACTTCGCGCCGATGCCTTTGTCGAGTTTCACGGTGGCACCACGACGGTAATCACGATCGTGCGGTCCTTTACCAGTGAAGATCGCGACCAGCTCGTGCTGTCCGACTTTCAGATTGCCGATGTAGAAACGCTGGGTTCCGCCCTGAGCCAGAGCCTGAACTTCACGCGGCGTGTACAGATAGCTGGCGACTTCATCGCCATCGATGGTGAGCTTGACCGTGTCGAGATTGAAGAAAGTGCCGATATCCATCGACACGAATACCGCCACTTGCGTGTTGGCAGGGAACAGCAGGTCTTCCTGCAGCACAAACAGATCGCGGTTCAGTTCCAGAACCTGCTGCTTGAGGCTCTGCACGTCCTGATCCAGGCTGTGCGCTTCGGCAGTGGTCGCGGCCGGTGCCGGGGCCGGCACAGAGGAAGCGGCGGCGGGTGCGGCGGCGGTTGCAGCGGTCGCCGGCAGGCTATCCGCCGGCGGTTCGGCAAATGCCGCTCCCGACAGCAGAAGGATGATGATTGGTAAGCGGAGTCGTAGGCTCATGGCGGCGAGGCTTCTCAATAGCGCACGGTGAAGAAAATCTGCCCGATGGCGGCGTTGAAGCTGTAAAGCTGACTGTTGCGAACATCGGTGAAATCCTGGTACCCGACGATCATGTAGTCGAATGCGAAGCTGACATTGATGCTATTGACCACGGCGTGGCTGCCGGGATTGCGCTGGTACAGCGGGGCGGTCAGCTTGGCGCCAAGCGTGTGGCTATGAAAGTGCGCCAGTTCTTTGTCGCGAGTCATGTAGTCCTGCGGCTGCACGAAGTCGTCGCTGTAGAACGAGGCGGCCTGCTGCGTGTAGTAGCGATAGCTTCCGTCCAGGATCCAGTTGCCGAGGATGTATTCACTGCCGCCAATGCCGACGTTGAAAGCACGGACGCGCCAGGAATCCCAGTAGTACCGGTAGTCGATCCGCGTGGACCAGCGTGTGGACCAGGATTTCACGAACTTCTGCGATACCGCCTGTCCGGAGCGGGTGCCGGGATATTGCTGTAGCTCGTAGCGATGCTGGACGAGGACCTTGCGGTACGGGTTCTGGAGATAACCGTCATCGGCCGTGCCTTCATAGCTCAAATTGCCGATCAGCGTGGGATTGATGACCTGGGCCACCGAGACGCTGTAGCCATTGCGGTTGGCCTTGGCATCGAGGCTCGGATTGGTGACGTCACCGACACGATCATTGCCTTGGAAATAGCCCAAGGTGAGCGTGGTGCGGTTTTCGAACATGTCCTGAGAGACTGAGAAGTCATAGGTGCGCGCTTTGTAGTCGTGCTCGTTGCTGCCAGTGTATGAAGCGCTCATCAGTGTGTCGCGATACAGGTAATCGGTGCCCGCTGTGATTTCCCGTCGCTCTTCGTGATAGGGACTGGCATTGGTCACGACATCGATCGATGCACCGCTGATCTGGTCGATGTAGTAGCCGGCGGAAACCGACATCTTCTCCGCGAAGTTCTTTCTCAGCAGCAGTGCCGGTCCTTGCACGGTCTGGCCGCCGCCGTCGTAGAGGTGATACAGCACGTCGCTGCGCTGCTCCGGCAGCGTGGCGGCGTTGGCGCGTTGGCCGGGGAGCAGAATCAGCAACATCGGTGTCCATGCCGAAAGGCGGTTTCCAATCATCGTCAACAGCCGCCAGCTGCGACTGAAGCGATTCTCTTGCCCTGGCATTTTCATGTTCAAGATTTGGTCTTCAGTTGCAGCCGCAGCCGCCGCCCGTGGCGCCGGTGGCACCGCGCGCGCCTTCGCGGGTCTCGAAGACGTGCTGAAGATATTTGTCGGACAGCGGATCGCGCGATACCGCCATCAGCGGATCGGCGAGCGCTTCACGTTCGTAGGGCATGACCGGGCGGTAGCCGAAGGCGGAGCAGCCGTCCAGCAGGCAAGCCAACATGGACAGGCATACGGCAGCGGAAAATCGTTGGCGCATGATCTCATTCCTTCAGCAGCTGACGAATCTGATCGATATAGATCTGCTCTTTGCCGCGCTCATAGCCCTGGTCGACGTAGCGTACCGTGCCATCGCGGCCGACCAGCACAGTCATCGGCATGGTGTTGACGTCATAAAGCCGGCTGACGGTCTTGCTTGCGTCGAATAGCACCGGGAAGTGCACACCCAATGTCCGCGCCATTGTGACGGCGCGATCGGCGACATCATCGATGTTGACGCCGAGTAATTCGAAGCCGATGCCATGATAGCTGTCGTAGATCTGATCCAGCAGCGGCATTTCCTCGCGACAGGGACCGCACCAGGTCGCCCAGAAATTGACGAGAACGACTTGTCCGCGCAGCTCCGACAGACGCAGGTTTTGACCGCCGAGGCTCTTCAATGCGAAGTCGGGCGCGGTCTTGCCGCGAAGATCGGGTTGCGCGGCCGCAGTGGCTGAGGGGGCCGCGACAGCTGCGGCCAACAAGCACAGGAAGGACAGGGCGTATCTGCGCATTGCCGGAATCTCAGAAGTAGTACGCGAGACCAAGTGTGGTTTCCAGGTTATTGGTGAATTCCTTGGTGCCGAGCAGATCGGAATTCCACATGCGATCGCGCGCTTCCAGGCGGATACTGAGCCGATCGATCGGCAGAACCTTGAGGCCGAAACCGACGTTATAAGTCAGGAAATCCTCGTTGTTGAAGTTGGTGTTGCCGGCACCTGCCAGCAAATAGAACGTGCTGGTCATCGCGTGGCGGCTGCCAAAAAATACCTCGCCGGGCAGGACGTTGTAGCCGAGGTTGATGCCATAGTTGCTGAGATCGATCACTTCCTGCGAGAAGAATGGCTGACCGATTTCCCGCCGGATCTGGTCGGACACGCTCGATCGTCCATATTCGGCTTCCAGGAAGAAATCTTCAGTGACGTGATAGGCGGCGCGGGCGCCGTAAGTCAGATTGGATTGCAGATCCTGCACGCTGAGCACGCCGGTATAAGCGCCGAACTCGAAGTTTCTCGCGTGGATTTTCGGTATCTTCACCTCGCGCCGAGCGATACCGGGATCAACCACTTGTCCCGGCGGCTGCTCGCTCGCTGGCGGTTGGGGATTGTCACGGCTCGCGTGCCACAGCGAGCAGCCGCCCAGCAGTACCAGCCCTGCCGTCAGCGCTAGGCGAAACGGGGGTGCCAGTGCGGAGATGAAGTTTTGGTCGGTCGATGGGCCCACGAAAGGCTCCTCAGAAAAAGAATGAAAGCCCGATCGATTCCTCATTGAATCGATCGTTCTTTTGCACGTTGGTCAAGACCAGATGTTGCCGGTAATCCAGCTGCAGCAGGAAATTCCGAGTCAGGTAATAGCGCGCACCGAAGCCGGCATTGGCGGTGGTGGCGCTGAGCGTGCTGGTACTGCCGACCAGCGACGCACGGTTGCGGTTCTCGAAATCGCCCGCGCCGATCGTGAAGTACGGTGAAAAGCGCAGGTCGGTGTATGGCTGCAGCATCAGATTGCCGGTATAGAGCTGCGAGTTTGAAAAGGTGCCCGCAACTTCCGAGATGCGCAATTCGGCGACGAGATTGTCGGTCAGCATATAGCCAGCGCGGAAGCTCACGATCGGGTCCCCGTCGAATGCACCGATGGCGACACCGGCTTCGATGCGCTTGTGGAGATAGTCCCCGAGTACGGCGTCGCGCAAGTTTTGTTGCACGCCTTCCGACATGACGGTCTTTTCGATCTGTTCCACGCTGACCCAACCTTCCTGGTTGCGTGCCGTGCGCACCTTGAACCACTCCGTACGGCGCATAAGGATCTGTACCGTTTCGCCGCGCTCGGCAACATAAAACACCGGATACCCGCGGCCCGGACCGGTGTGCACATCCAGCACCGGCTCCGTGACGGTGACTTCGACCGGATTCTCGCCGGCGCCTGCATTGGGAGGCAGCAGCATGCCGAATCCTATCGCCAGCCACGCCGTCAGATAGACGAGTGCATGGCTCCGCCACCAAGGCGTGCGACCGCGCGTGGCTGGCGGCTTTTCAGTAGCCACAGCTTGATATTGTGGGTGCCGTGCATGAGCCGCAGGACGGCGAGTTCTCGTCGTCAACCTGAGTGGAAATCCAGGTTTTGATGGTTACGTAACAGGCATCCGTTTCCGTTGGAAAGACATTGCCACCTGCGTGGCCGACGCCGGCGACCCGTCCGGCGACGGAGGGTTTCAGCAGCAGGAAGCTTTCAGACGGATTGCTGAAATTGACGAACTGGAGGGCAGTGGTGAAGTTGTTATGCATCTCCATCGAATCCGATTGCGCATTCGGATCGAGCTGGAACTGGCCGCCAGAAGGATTTGGCGCCAGATGACAGCCGCTGCCCTGGGTGCAGGAGATCGTGCCGTTCTGAGCGTGGATCACGTTATGGAAAATGGGATCGACGCACCTCTGGTAATCGGCGAAGCATAGAGTCGAGCCTGTGGCCTGAGAGGCGGCAGGCGTCGGCGCCACGTTCTGGCCGCAACCGCCGATCAGCAACGAGACCGTCAGATTTATCAGCATGCATTGCCATCGCTTCCCTGCCGTGAAGGTCATGGACAGTTGCCGGAAGCGATCCAGTTCAGAATGGTCACGTACGCTGAATCACGGGTCGAGAGCACGGGGTTGTTGGGCGGCGTGCCGATATGCGGGTGCGGGTAATTGACATTATTGGGGCCCGAAGTCGGGCGCAGCAGCAAGGGATTCTGGTCCGGGTGGCAGACATCGGTGATCATCGTCAAAGTCACGCCGTAGTCTCCCTTCAGATTACCCGTGAGCACGAACTGATTCTGCGAGAACGAAGTGTTCGGTGGGTTGGTCGAGGCGCCGGTCCCCTGGAACGGTTGATGGCAGCCTGCGCATTGTGACATCAGTATCGGATGCACATCATTGTTGAACGTATCCTGGTCCAGCCCGCTGACGCCGCGGATGTTGCTCAACGTGCGAGGCGTGCCGTTGAAGGGATCATTGTAGTACTGAGCGCCTAGATCGGCCCATTCGGCGAGCAGGCGCATCTCCGAAGCATTTAATATGCCGCGATGATCCTTCGTTTGGGTGGGCAGCGATACGCCTGAGCGTAGTTGTTTCCCAAGCAGGATTTCAAACAGCTGCGAGGTGCGCGAGCTCTGGCTGCTGCTGCCGACATTGACGACGGCTTGGGCACGTTGGATGGTTACTTCGCCCTCATCGTTGATATTGATGATGGGGAAACCATTGCTATCGAACGTCACCGCACCCAGGGTCAGCCCTTCGTAAGACTGCAGGCGACCGGTACCGGCGTCTGTGTTGCGCAGATCTGGCGAAGGAGAACTTAGGCCACCGTCGTGGCAGCTGTTGCAAGTATTGGCGCCGCGGTTGTAGCTGAAGATCGGCGCCACGTTATCCGGATAGTTGATGATGTGATAGGTAAAGACCGGTGTTCCGCTGGCAGGCTGATTGATCGCGCCCGGTGCAGCGGTGTTGAGCGCGCTATAGGTGATGCTCAGCGATGGATCGGCCGCCCGGCCGGCTTGTACGGGATCGGTCCATACGTCCACGTAGCTCATATCGGTCTGCAGACTCTTGGCCGAGATCGTAAGACCGGCGACGCTCGTGGGGCTCAGGCGCGTACGTGTTTCGGCCATTGATTCGCCCGGCTGGGCGGTCATCGATGCGAGCGTGTTTGGATTGGTGCCGGCAAGCGGCGCTTCGTTCAAGGCCACGCCGCGCCGCGGCGAGTGGCAGCCATTGCAGGTGCGGGTTTCACCGGGGCGCAGCTGCAACCAGTTGGTGTGCGTCTGGAAGGCCATGCCGTTGCTGTCGACCACGGCCAATGCCAGCGATGTATCCGCGGGCACGACGATGCGCGCGGAACCGTCCGGCTCAATGTCGGTATAGCCCAGAATCTGCTGCATCTCGAATTCGGTTTCACCAAACGCCTCGCGCGACAGGCCGGTGGGTGTCGGCACGGCCTTGATCACGCGCAGGAAGCGCGCCGGACGCTGCGCGGCGGTGGTCTGGGCAGGGTCTTTGATTTTGCCGATGTCCGCGACGCCTCTACGCGTATCATTGGCCGGCGGGGATGTCTGTGGGATGGTTTCGCCGGACACGAGCACGCTCTGGCCCATGATGTCGAGACCATCGGTGTCGTAGACACTCTTGACGTTGATGATCGCGAGGTTCTGTGCCGCCAGATCTTGGTTGATCGGCTGGTCGGGAATCGTATTCGGCACCGGGCGCGACGCTACCGCGACGGCGTCAACGTAGTCCCAGCCTTCAGGTGGAATCGCGATCGGACGCAAAGTCTGCTTGTCCAGGTCAAACATGTAGACGCCGTACAGCGGCGGGCCTTCCACTTGCTCATTCTGGCCGGTCGCGGGATTGACTTTAGTCATCGGCCGCGACGGAGACCAGCTCACCAGCGCGCGATTGGTGCCGTCCCAAAGTGGGTAGGGAGTGGTATAGCGACCGAAAGGTGCCAGTCCTTCACGCGTATCGAACTTGATTTGATCAAGGGTCAGCTGCGCCTGGCCGTTGCCGGTGATGGAGGGCAGAGCCGGGTCGGTGTTGTCGCTGAAGTTCAGGACGTCGACGCCCATCAGCGCACCCCCTTCGTGAGTGCCGGACAGCGGCATCAAGTCGCTCATGACCTTGCTGTTGGGCATTTCGCGCGGGTGCAGAAAGCTGTTGCCGGGACTGAAGGCGCCATAGTCGATAAACAGACCGGTGCCATCGGGATTGACGGTGAACATTGGGAAATGATTGCGCGCACCCTGGTGATCCCAGCGCGCGAACAAGATTTTGCCGTTCATCAGTACCGTCGGATTGCGGTCGTGACTCTGATTGGCGGAAATCTGGTGCACGTTAGTGCCATCGGCATTCATGACGTGCAGCACGGTCGATTGTTCGCGATCGTATTCGTCGAGGTAGGTATAAGCATCCGTAGCTATTGTGGCGAGCAATTCCTTGGTGCGTGTCTGGCGATTCGAAGCGAACACGATGCGGCCATCGGGTAGATAAGCCGGGTCGACGTCATCGCCCAGATTGGCGGTCGCGTCATCGGCAATGATCCTATGCATAGCCTTGCTCGTAAGGTCCATCTCGAAGATATGCCAGGTTTGGTCATTGGGACCGTGCATGGAAAACAGGACGCGCTTGCCGTCGTAGGAAACTTCGGGATCGGACACGTCGCCTTTGCCCTGCGTGTAGCCCGCGGTGAGATTGATCGTTCCCGAGCTGGGGGAGGCGAGATCGACCATCATCAAATCACCGCCCGCCGCGAAACTGACGGAATCGGTGGGATTGCCGGCGACGGTCGCGCTGCGCTTGGCGAATACGACCGGAAAATTTCCCTCGACGACGACGTCGTTTCCCGAGCTGCTGCATCCTCCCAACGCGGCAAGTATCAGAGCAAACGCCGCAAAAGTAAGTCCAGCGGATTTGGAAAATTTGTTGCACATGATGCCCCCGAACCGCACCTGTATTTTTTGACCGGAAACTTTTATTTGAATCGATCAATTCCGTCCTGTGGACGGTCCCATGAATCAGACTTTACGGTGGCGAACTCCGCGGCGGCAAGCGCGCGCATCAAACGATTTTCTTTCCTGAACAGCCGCTTAACAAAAACTCCATAACAGTTTTTCGAGACCATCCTCTATAAGCCCCGATGCACGAGATCGTTATCGATTTTCCGCCAGACGGTCGAAAATTAGGTGCTGGACGTGTAGATGGGGTCGGGCGACTTTTATGACGTGCCCGGCGTGAGCAATCCGTCCGAGTAGAACAGCTTGCCGTGGTCGTCGACGATCACGGCTTCATAGTGTGGCAGTGAGGCGATCAGCGCCATGCCTTTTTGCACACCCATCACAAAGATGGCGGTGTCGAGGCCATCGGTCATGGTCGCGTCGGGACCGATCACGGTGACGCTGTGGACCCCGGTCGATGGCAGCCCGGTCGTGGGATTCAGAATGTGGTGATAGCGCACACCGTCGCGATCGAAAAAGCGCTCGTAGTCGCCCGCCGTTGAAATCGCTTCATCGACCAGTGGCAGCCGGGCGACGACGGCATCGCGCGCACGCGGATCACGCACGCCGATCATCCAGGGTTGACCGCGCCGGTCGCCAACTACGCGACTGTCGCCGCCGGCGTTGAGCAGTGCATGCCGCACGCCGCGATCACGCAGGATTGCAGCGCCGCGTTCCACCGCATAGCCCTTGGCGATGCCGCCCAGATTGATGCGCATGCCCGGCTGCCGATAGTGAATACTCCGCGCGCGCGCATCGAGCTCCACCGCACGATAGTTGATGAGGGGCAGCTTGCCGCGTCGCTCATCATCCGACGGAACGATTCCGGCACGCAGGTCATAGAGAAAACCGACGCTGTCATACGTGATGTCGAAACAGCCACCGCTGAGGTGTGCCAGCTCCAGCGAGCGGGCGACCAGATCGAACAGCTCCTGTCCGACGACGAATGCTCCGTTCGCGGCTTCACGGTTGAGCCGCGAAATCTCGCTGTCTTCGATGTAGGTGCTCATCAGCGCGTTGATGCGGTGATACTCGGCCATCACTGCTCGAGCGGCTGTCATTCCCTCTAAAGGATCTTCGTGCCAGAGTTCCACCGACACCTCGGTGCCCATCAGGGGCTCTTCCAGGCGATGCCAGCCAATGGGCGTCGATGCATCCACGGTCGCGGGGCGTTTCCGCAACCAGGCCAGCGGCTGGAACCCCTTTTTGTTCGGCATTGATCGAAGATAGCCGTCGGCAATCAAGCTATACAAGTGTCTCGGAAGCCTGCGGCCACGCGGGCTTAGTCGCTTTTATTGCGCTTTTATTGGATAACCCGGTAGCACGGTACATAGGCCTTGCCGGGCAGCTTCATACGGTGCTGCGCCACAAACGATCTCAGCAGCGAGTCGAGTGGTCCGGCGATGTCCGCGTCCGCTCGAATCTCGAAGTGCCCGAAGGCTTCCACGGCGCGGATGCCCGCATCCTTGACATTGCCGGCAACAATGCCGGAGAACGCACGGCGCAAGTTGGCGGCAAGCAGATGGCGTTCCTGCTTCTTGTGCAGTTCCAGACCCCGCATGTTTTCATGTGTTGGCACGAAGGGCTTCTGGAACTCGGGAGCGATTTTCAGCATCCAGTTGAAGTAGTAAGCGTCGTCCTTGAGCTTGCGGAATTTACCAACCCGTTCGATGCCGGCGAGCAGTTCCTGCGCGACCAGCGCCGGGTCGTCGATGATAATGCGGTAGCGCGACTGTGCTTCGGGGCCGAGTGTATCGCCGACAAACTGGTGAATCTGTGCAAAGTAATCCGCCGCTCCGGCGGGGCCGGTGAAAATCAGCGGAAATGGGATGTCCGCGTTATCCGGATGCAAAAGGACGCCGAGCATATAGAGGATTTCTTCCGCCGTGCCGGCGCCGCCGGGGAACACAACGATGGCGTGGCCGGTGCGGACGAACGCCTCCAGCCGCTTCTCGATGTCGGGCATGATCACCAGATCGTTGACGATCGGATTCGGCGATTCGGCGGCGATGATGCCCGGCTCCGAAATGCCGAGGTAGCGGCCACTGGTGATGCGTTGTTTGGCATGGCCGATGGTGGCGCCCTTCATCGGTCCTTTCATCGCGCCGGGACCACAGCCGGTGCAGATGTCCAGGCCGCGCAGCCCCATCTGATAGCCGACCTGCTTCGAGTACTCGTATTCCTTGCGCGAAATCGAGTGGCCGCCCCAGCACACCACCAATTTCGGCTTGGTTGTCGGGAGGAGGACGTTCGCATTGCGCAGGATGTGAAAGACTGCGTCGGTGACGCCCTCCGGGGACTGGATATCGAAGCGCGGGTTGTTGCTGATCTCGTTGCTGACGTAGACGATATCGCGCAGCACCGAGAACAAATGCTCGCTGATGCCCTTGATGATCTTGTCATCGACAAAAGCGATTGCCGGTGCACCCTTGAGCTCCAACCGGATGCCTCGCTCGTTCTGGACGACGTTGATGGCGAAGGACTGGTACCGTTCGAACAACTCCTTGCCGTCGTAGAGAAAGCCGCCGCTGTTGAGCACCGCGAGCGAGCATCGGCGTAGGACTTCGTACAGCCCACCCTGGCTGGTATCGAGCAGTTTATTGACTTCGGACTTGGACAGAATGTCCAGCCGGCCTTTGGGCGAAACGCTTGCGTCGACGACGTCGTAGTTCATGTCTGCGGCAAATCTCTCCATTGATGCACCGGGACGAGCCCGAAAATCCGCGCCGAAGTCATCGCTGCGACTCCTGCCACCGCGTTCCGGCGCATTCGTTCAGGCCGGAATCGTACACAATATCGGCTGCCGCGATGTCCGATATTACTTTACATACATATAGCGTCCAGCGCGGATGTTTTATGAGGCTGCGGCCAGCTTCGACCGCTGTGATTGGATCATGATCGCGGGCGGGAAACCTAATAACACCGGTTCTAGGAAACCGATAATTTCATGAAGTACCAGCACATTGTGATTGATCGTTTCGGCGGTCCCGAAGTTCTCAGGCTCGTTGACGAAAGTGGGCTGCCCGAACCCAACGCCGGAGAAGTTCGCGTCAAGGTAATAGCGGCCGGCACCGGGTTTACCGACACCATCGTCCGGCGCGGTAACTATGTCGCGGTCAAGCAGAAGCCGCCGCTTACGCCGGGATATGACTTCGTCGGCGTGGTCGACAAGCTCGGTGCCGGAGTGGATAGCTTGCGCGTCGGGCAGACGGTTGCGGATATGCCGGTCATCGGTGGCTACACGCAATATATCGTTCGACCCGCGAACCGGCTCGTACCGGTGCCCGACGGCGTCGATCCGGTCGAAGCGGTATGCATGCCGCTGTCTTTCCTCACTGCGCATCAGATGATAACGCGGGTCGCTCAGCTGCGACGTGGACAAAGCATTCTCATTCACGGCGCATCAGGGGCAGCGGGTTCGGCGATGCTGGTGCTTGGCGCGCAGATGGGGCTGAAGATGTACGGCAGCTGTCATTCCCGTAAATTTCCGCTTTTGGAACGCTACGGCTGTATACCGATCGATTACCGAAACGAGGACTTCGAAGCACGTATCCGGGCGCTGCCCGGCGGCGGAGTCGATGTGGTATTCGACGCAATTGGCGGCGATCACTGGGCGCGTTCCTACCGTTGCCTGAAGCGCGGCGGATTGCTGGTGGGTTACGGCGCGCAGAACATTGCCAAGAACGATGATTCCGTGTTCAAAGTCCTGCTCGGCTTCTTCAAGCTGATGGCGGGCTGGAAGCTGGTACCGGACGGGCGCCGCACGGCGTTTTACAACATCCAATCCCGCCGTGAAAAAATCCCTGCGGAATTCGATATCGATCTACGCGCCTTGTTCGAACTGCTGCGCGAAGGCGCGATCAAGCCGATTGTTGCCGGCACTTATCCGCTCTCGGCCGCGCAGGAAGTTCACCGCCTCATCGATGCAGGGGACGTAGTCGGCAAGATTGTTTTACTGCCGTTCTGAAACAGTAGCGCAAGAGTTTTCGCTCGCGCAGCACTTTCTACAAATCAGTCCGCAAAAATCGAAAATATCGCGTCAGCGGACGCAGCAGCCCGTGCTCATCGATCCAGCGCGCATAGGCGACATATTCCGGATCGCGGCTGAGGTGGCGTTCCTCGGTCCGGGCGCGCAGGAAGTAGATGACGTTGACGAGGCCGAGCAGGCAGCAGTTGCGCACCGCTTCGTACCACGCGACGTTGCTCACGAAGGGCACGGAGATCAGCCACCAGCTCAGGTTCTTGGACAGATAGGCCGGGTGTTTGGTGTAGCGGTACGGGCCGCTGGTGACGATTCCACGATGGGTGAGGTTTGAAAAACGCAGGCCGAATGCGACGGTGGAAAAGGAGTAGATCAGCAGCAACGCGATGATCGCCGAGGCCCAGATCGCGCGAATGACGGGAAAGTTGGCGAGCCAGTTGTCCCAGTAGAGCGCGTCGTCGTACTTCAGGTAGGTACCGCCGATCACGGAGTAGAACGGCTGATAGCAGATGAGGGCGATGACCCAGCCGAAAACAGTTGGCTCCGTGCTACGGATGTGGCTGTTCAGTGCGCGCACGGTCAGCGTGTATCCGACCACGCAGAACAGCAGATCGATCGCGTAGGAAAGCTCGTACAAGAAATGGTACAGCGCCATCGTGTTCGCCGACAGCGCGTGGTAGGTGTTGAAGACGGCGCGGATTTCTCCGTTGAGATATACGACCATCAGCGGCAGGAAAAATGCCTTGACCGTCCAGCCGGTGATGTGGGTTCGCAGCGTTGGCCAGTGCACGTCCGTGATTCGGCGCCGCAATATCAACCCGCCGAGCTGGGCGTAGGCGTCTTCCGCGGGATCGATGCGCCGGTCGATCCAAATGAAATAGATCGGCGCCGCCAGCAGAACCGGCGCGGAGAGCACTTCGAGGAAGCCCCAGAACGGGAAGTAAAAGCCGCCCTGATATTCGGGGAGCAAGAGGTAGACGAGGGCAATGCTACTGAGGGTTACTGCCAGTCCGAGCAGGCGCAACGCGACACGGCTGCGATCGAATTCGGTGAATCGCGATCTGGTCGCGAACCCGGTCTTTTTCGACAGGAAGAATTCGCCGACGACAATGATCGTCGCGATAACGCCGCAGGCGGCTAGCGCGGAGTAGAGGCTATCGCCGCCGATGATTGTTTTCGGCAGCGTTTGGCAAACCCATAACGCCAGCAGCCCGCCGCTCAATGCGAAAAGATTCAGTCCGAAGTTCGGAATTCGCCGTTTTTGCGCAGCGGGTATCGTCTCCGGCCGCGACTTATTGCGCTTCCTGCTTGTGTTCAGCGCCGTATCCGTCTGTCCGCGCGAGCGAATGCCCGGCGCATATTTCGTTTTTGTCTGCTGCGGATCGAGTGTGTCAACTCAGCAGGAAGGTCATTTTGGTGCCGGCAATATCAATCGTGTCGCCGTTGTTGAGACGGCGCGCCTGAGCGTCGATTTCCGCGCCATTGACGACCGGACGGGAGCCGCCGCCACCGACGTGGACGATGTAGTAGCCATCGGCACGGCGCGTGATCGCGGCGACTTGCACACCGGGTTTGCCGATCGTGGTCAGTGCTTTGGTCAGATCCAGCTCCTTGCCGGCGCTGGAACCGCTGGTGACGCGCAGTTTTCCGCTCAGTAGCTTGGCGGCCTCCGGTTTCGGAGCAGCCGGTGCCGCGGCGGCTGGCTGGACTGCGGCGGGAGGCGCCACCGGCGCCGGCGCCGGTGGCGGAGCAAAGACACTCGCCATCTGGCTCGGCCGCAGGATCATGGTCTTGTCGAGATCCTCACTGGCCTGCGCATCGGATTGATAGGTAATGCTATTGCGGCCGATAGCAATTGTGTCGCCGCTGACCAGCGCGTGCTTAGCGATCTGGCGTCCGTTGACCATCGTGCCATTGGTACTGTTGAGATCTTCCAGGAATGAATCGTGCAGCACGGTGACGATCACGGCGTGGCGGCCGGACACGGCTTTGTCGTTGAAGCAAATGTCGTTGTCGGCATGGCGGCCGATGGTCGTGCGCTCCTTGTCCAGCACCAGTTCGCGCGATCCGCCTTCCGCTTCGGTGATGATCAATTTGCCCATATTCCGTTCCCCTGAAAATTCAGTGTGCGCCGCAAGTTGTGCATCAGAACCATTCGATCAAACGTTCGTACCAGCGCCGTCCGCGCGAAAACGAGCCGTCGACACGCGCAAGAACGACGGACACGTTGTCCTTACCACCATGTGCATTTGCAATTTCTACCAGTTTTTCCGCAGCTTGCGGAAGATTACCAGCAAACTGGATGAGCGTTAAGGCGATCGTCTGATTGTTGACCATGTCGGTCAGCCCATCGGAGCAGAGCAGCATGATGTCGCCGGTCTGCACAGGGTCCTCGATGAGATCGACTTCGACCTTGTCCTCGATGCCGAGCGCGCGCGTGACGATGTTGCGGCGCACGAGCTTTTCGGCGTCCTCGCGCGAATAGTGGCCGCGCGCGATCAAGTCCTCGACCAGCGAATGATCGCGCGTAATCTGCTCCAGCTTTTCCGCGCGCAAACGGTAAAGACGCGAATCGCCGACATAGGCGATGGACAAGCGATCGTCATGCAGGATACAGGTCACGATGGTCGTGCCCATGCCGGCGCATTGCGGCTGGCTTTGCGCGACCTGGTGAATCGTGGTGTGCGCGGTTTCGACGGCTTTACGCAGCAACAGGGATTCGTTGCTATAACCGGTGGTTTCGTCGATGCCGTTGTGACGGATCTCCCTCCACTCGCGCCGCACAACATCGCGCACGGTCGTGACCGCAATGCCGCTGGCGATTTCGCCGGCGTTGTAGCCGCCCATGCCATCGGCGAGGACGAGCAGCCCGATATCGGCTTCCTCGCCAACGGCATCTTCGTTGTTCGGACGGTTGCGTCCCGGATCCGAGAGCAGGGCGGTCGCGACTTTGTTTTTAAGCGCCATCGTGGCGTCAGGCGGTGTTCAACAGCTTGCGCAGATCCTGCGCGAACTCACGACCGGTGGCATACCGGGTGTCCGGATTCTTCTGCAGCGCGCGTTCGATGATGGCATCGATCGCGGGCGGCAGATCTGCACGCACCGAACGTGGCGGTGTGTAGGGTTCGTTGGCGATCTTGAACATCAGGGTGGCCATCGAGTCGGCGTGGAATGGCAGGCTACCGGTGAGGAGCTGAAAAAGCGTGACGCCGAGCGAAAACAAATCGGAACGGCCATCCACTCGTTTGCCGGAGAGCTGCTCCGGCGACATGTAGCTGGGCGTGCCGAGCACCATGCCGGTCTTGGTCTTGCTGCTGTCGGTAATACGCGCAATGCCGAAGTCCGTCACCTTAATGCGCTTTTGTTCGGTCAGCCACATCAGGTTCGCGGGCTTGATGTCGCGATGGACAATGCCCTGCTGGTGCGCATAGTCCAACGCGTCCGCCGCGTCCGCCACCAGCTTGATGACCTCCTTCTGATCCATCAGCGCATCTTTCTTGGTGTGGCGCGAGAGGTCGTAGCCTTTGATGAATTCCATCGCGATGTAGGCGAGATCGTGCTCCTCGCCGGCGTCGTAAATGGCGACGATGTTCGGATGCGACAGGCGCCCTGCGGTTTCAGCTTCACGGAAGAAACGCGATTTCACGTCTTCAAGTTCGCCCGGCTCGAATTCCTGCGACAGCGCCATCGTCTTGATTGCGACCATGCGGCCGATTTTCGGATCCTTGCCGAGATAGACGACGCCCATGGCGCCTTTGCCGAGTTCCTTCTCGACCTGATAGCGCCCCAGCATCGGCTTTTCGACCTGGTCGTTGCCGATCACCATCGTACTGTTGGGCGATGAGGACGAGCCACCGAGCACCACAGTGTTTTCCATCTTCTTCGAACGCGCGATCTTGTCCTGCACGTCGCGGAATTTGGGATTCTGTGTGGCAATGTATTCGTAGACCGACACGGACTTGTTGAACTGGCGCTTGCGCTCGAAATCGAGGGCGAGGTTGTAAAGCAGATCGAGCACTTGGTTGTCGACCGGCGTGACGCGCTTGAACTTGTCGAACGCCATGTCGAGCTGGCCCTGGCCCTGGAAGGCGAGGCCGAGCATGCGGTTGCTTTCCGCGCTTTCGACATCGGAACGCTTCTTCAGGTGTTCGGTGAGGTTCAGCTTCTTGACCGTCAGTACACCGTGGCCACTGACCACGAACAGCGCGGGAATTGCCAGTGCCAGCCACACGGCGCTGTTTTTCATCAGCATCAGCTGAGTGACGACGGTGCCGATAGCGAGAGCGGCTGTGATGCCGGCGCCGATGCTTCCACCGAGGCGCGGCACGGCCAGGGCCAGATAGACGGTGAAGACCAGGAAAAGCAGGAACTCGGCCGTCGGCGCCCAGCTCGGATGCACATAGAAATCCTGCTGTAGGAGGCTGGAGACGAGGTCGGCCAGAATCACAACTTTTTGTTCGGAGGCGGAGGCTGGCGTCGCGAAGCTGTCGCCGATGCCGCGCGCCGTCGCGCCGATGAGGACGATCTTGTCCTTGTATTTCGAGACCGGAATTTTCCCGGCGTAGACGTCGTAGAACGAGTCCACCGGAAATGCGGAGCGGCCATCGCTGCCGCTATAGAAATGCGGCGCGAAGCGCAGCAGCGAGTCGGTCGGAATCGTGAGTCCGCCGATCACAACGCCTTCACCGAGGCGGATGTCGATGTCGCCGGGGCCGAGATTCAGTGACTTGGCCACGGTTAGCAATGCGAGCGAGGGATACAGTTCGTCGTAATAGCGGATGACCAGTGGATCGTGCCGCAGGCGGCCATCCCGATCCAGTGTCGGCGTAAGTTCCCCGATGCCGGCGGCGGCTGGTCCCAACTCCGCGATCGGAAACTGGGCGCTGATCGTCGGCAGCGGCAGCAGGCCGTCGCTGCGCGCGCCGATGCGGTCCTCGACCTTGGTCAGCGCATTGCGCCGCACGTAGTCGGGAAGTGCGTTATCCGGCTTTCCCTGAGGCATGCCGAGCGTGAATGCCATCGGCAGCATGACGTTTCCTGCTTGCTGCAAGGAACGGGCGAGCGTCTTGTCGGTCGCCAGCGAGGCCTGTGACTGCGTGATTTTCTGGCGCAGAGCATCGAGTGCGGGGCCGTACTTTGTCGCCAGCGCTGAGCCGCGGTAGGCCTGCGCGATGCCGGCAATCGCTTTCGAGCCTCTGCCGGCGTCGTCGAGCATCGCACCGAAGCTCTCAATTTCGCCGGGAATCTGCTGCGTCAGCGGTGACTGGTCGATTTGTTGCGCGAGTTCAGACAGTGCCACCGCGCCGGGGTCGGTCTGCGCTTCAGAGTAGAAAACAGTGCTGGCAACGGCCTTGGCGCCGCCCGCGTGCAGCAGATCGAGAAGTTTCGCGTGGAGGTTGCGCGGCCACGGCCAGCGGCCGAGGTTGGCGATGCTGTCGTCATCGATGGCAATGACGGCGATCTGATCCGAGGGCGTGCCCTTGTGCATGCGCACGCCGGCATCGTAAGCGGCGCGCTCGAGGCCGCGGAAGACATCCGCAAATGCCACGTAGGCAACGAACGCAAAGACCACCGCATAGATGGCCGCCAGCACTTCGTCACGAGCCCAGATCCCTTTCACCGGCTCCCCCGAGATTTGTTGGTGTCGCGCATACTACACAATGCACCCATCGTGTCAGTCAACTCCTGAGAGCTTATCCGTGAATAGATCGTGCCCGCGACGGCGGCCGTTTTTGCGCAGCGCAAGGAACGATCGACGCGCTGTACTGGATGTACAGAAGGAGATCGTGACGCGGCGCTGCGCAAAAACGGCCCACGTCCGCACCCACGCTCGCTGCGTTCGCGACACCGTGACGTGGGCCTGGGTTGCGCCCCGAATTGCGCTGGCCGACGTTGCGGTCCTTGGCCTTGGAACCACCAAGGCCAGCGGACCGCGCCTTGTCCAGCGCAATTCGGGGCGGCAACGCGGGCATGATCTATTCACGGATAAGCTCTAATCCCGGACATGGCCAAGCCCTCCAAGAACTATTACGTATGTCAGGCCTGCGGCACGACATCTCCGAAGTGGGCCGGTCAATGCCCCGAGTGCGCCCAATGGAACACTTTAGTCGAAAGTGCCGGCGCTGCCTCGCGTCCGCGCGCCGGCGGATTTGCCGCACAGCGCGCGCCGCTGCAACGGCTGAACGAGGTGGAAGCCCAGGAAACGCAGCGCGTACAGACGGGTCTTGCCGAACTCGATCGCGTGCTCGGTGGCGGGCTGGTGCCCGGTGCCGTAATCCTGATCGGTGGCGATCCTGGCATCGGTAAATCCACGTTGCTGCTGCAGGCGCTGGCCTCGGTCGAAGGACGTCTGAGTACGCTGTACGTGACGGGCGAGGAATCCTTGCAGCAGGTTAGCCTGCGCGCGCGCCAGCTCGGCCTGCCGCGCCTGGATCTGCCGGTGCTGGCGGAAACTTCGCTGGAATCGGTCCTCGACGCGCTCGCGCAGGCGCGTCCAGGGCTTGCCGTCATCGACTCGGTGCAGACGCTATATACCGATGCGCTCGATGCAGCGCCGGGTTCAGTGTCACAGCTGCGCGAGTGCACGGCGCGTCTGGTGCGCTACGCCAAGACCAAACATTGCGCGATCGTCCTCGTCGGTCACGTCACCAAGGAAGGCGCGATTGCGGGTCCGCGCGTGCTCGAACACATGGTCGATACGGTGCTCTATTTCGAGCAGGACGCCGGCAGCCGTTTCCGCATCGTGCGCGCGGTCAAGAATCGTTTCGGCGCGGTCAATGAACTTGGCGTGTTCGCGATGACCGACGGCGGTCTGCGCGAAGTATCGAATCCCTCCGCGTTGTTCCTGTCGCGGCACGAGCAGCCAGTGCCGGGCAGCGTCATCACGGTGACGCGGCAGGGCTCGCGGCCACTGCTGGTGGAGATGCAGGTGCTCGTCGATCAGGCCGCGTTCGGCAATCCCAAGCGCGTCGCCCTCGGGCTCGAAGGCAACCGGCTGGCGATGTTGCTGGCGGTGCTGCATCGTCACGCCGGCATCGCCCTCGGCGACCAGGACGTATTCGCCAACGTCGTCGGCGGCATGCGCATCCAGGAAACCGCCGGCGATCTGCCGCTGCTGCTCGCGGCGCTGTCGTCGTTCCGCAACCGGCCGGTCGCGAACGACGTGGTGATCTTCGGCGAGGTCGGCTTGGCCGGCGAGATCCGGCCGGTGCAAGGCGGCGAGGAGCGTCTCCAGGAAGCCGCCAAGCACGGATTCAAACGCGCGATCGTCGCCGAAGCCAATCGGCCGCGGCGGGCGGCAAAGATCGAAATGGAGATTACCGCTGTCGGGCGATTGGATCAGGCGATTGCGGCGTTGTGAGTGATCCTTGTAGTGACATGCTATCGATGCGAAGCGTTCTGACTGATTGCGAGAGAGCGAAATGCTGACCCATCTTCCCAACTCGAAGAAGATGCTTCATGAGCGCGTCTTCTGACCGTACTGGCGGCCCGGCCGCCATTCGGGGATATCTAGTACAGACGCTGATAGCACTTCTCGAAATTGCTCTGGCTGATCCGCCATTCACCGAAATTACACTCGAACCTGCCCACGCTAACCCGGATGCGTCATGAGTATGTGACGATTGCGGGCTGAAGGGGCGTGGCGT
>CAZOOK010000021.1:0-104673 GCA_964581385.1 uncultured Salinisphaerales bacterium | reverse complement strand
AACGCCGCGTCTCATCACTTGCTTATCTCAGAATACTGGATAAATCAGACGTTCCCTAGATGTAATCAGCTTGGATGCTTGCGCTGTAAGGATCGACCGATTCGAAATGCTCGTGACCCTTTGTATACATGCTGGTGATCGTCGCTCGTTGGTGTGGTCAGCATGAATGTTCCGCTTGCCTCAGCGATTTTTCATACTGCGCCCTATGGGATCTGCACTCGAAAAGCGTGGGCGGGTTAACCATGTCCGGAAAGAGCCGCCGCAATAATTTCGTGAAGGTGCGCGAGAACATTGCGTCCGCGCACCGCGCTCAATGCGAGCACATGCCGCCGGCATAAGCCTTCGGCCCGCACATTCGGTTTGTGATCGAGCAGCGATTGGCCGTTCGCCGCGCGATATGGAAAGCGTCTTCGATCGCCTTTGCTAAGCCCGCGTGTGGACGGAAGGCCGAATGAACAGGTCGCGATAGCGGGCGTATTTGCCCTTCGGGACCTTGCGGTCGAGAAACTCTGAAAATTGGGCGAGGATCTGATGGACCGCTGCCGTGGGGGCGTTGATCTACCGAAGGAGCTGTTCCACCAGGGCGGGGCAGGCGCGGCACGATGCTGAACCAAGTGAACTGCTGTCCCCGCCGCATTCAAATCTTTGCCGAGGGAATCTCGCAGGCTTCCGCTTTGTAGCAGTAACAGACGAGCCGTCCCACCCTTAGACGGACCGGCGAGCCAATCGAATTGGTACGGCCAGCTTAGCGAGAACCAGCCATCCCCCAGATCGTGGCAACCCCTGGGACTTTGGAAAACCCGCCAAATCAACGCTAAGTCCTTGATTTGGTAGGCGCGAGAGGACTCGAACCTCCGACCCCCACCATGTCAAGGTGGTGCTCTAACCAGCTGAGCTACGCGCCTGCCGAAGGACGCGAAGATTACGCGACGGCAGCCGGGTACGCAAGCAAGCCCATGCGGCAGTGCGGGCTAAGCTCGCCGGAACAGACGGCTGCGCAACAAGGCGTCGGTATCGCGCATGGCGACGCGTTGCACGGGCGCTTCAGTCGAAAAGCGATAATTGCGGCCGGTGGCGGGGCCCCGAATCGTGACCCCGGCGTCGCCGACATAGCGAATGGCCGCGACGGGGCCAGATGAAGTATCGGCGCCCGTACCCGCAGCGATTGCAGTAGCGAATTGGCCGCGTTGTCTTCCACAACAGCTCATAGCTGATCTCCTTCATGTGTCACGGTACTTTCGATGATGAGCGGTTTCTGTTCAGTGCGCTCCAGCAACAGCGCAGCACCGGACAGGGCCAGCCAGCTCACGAATCCGTCGAGCGGATTAATACTGACGAAACAGGCGAACGGTGCGGCGACCCAGAACACCAGACAGGCGAAACAGTCGATTAGCTGTCCGGCGAATGTACTTCCAAGCCAAACCCGCAGTCGGAACAGAATTCCTCCGGGGCCGTCCTCGCTCGCCAGCAGATGTGTGATCCGCCAGGTCGCGAGGACCGCCAATATCACCCGAAGCCACGCCGGGAAATCGCTCGCCACGTCGGGTCTCCGGCCTATTCCGTCAACCGACCGGTGCCGGTACCGCGACGAGGCAGAAGCCGACGAACGCGGTGTTGTTTTCCCATGGGGATGTGCAGTTCACAATGGTGCGGTCGTTGCTTAGCAGCTGCACGGTGTAGCCGCAGGGATCCATGCCTGCTGTGTCGAGCCGCCATTGGCCGGATTCGCCCGTCGTCGGGACAGTCGGATACGAGCGCGACGTCGTGCTGAGAGTGACGAAGCCGTCGACCGACAGCTTCACCTTGGCGCCGTTTGCCGCCGCCGCCGGCTCAATGTCCAGCGACAGGCTGCCAAAGTGCTCGTCCGACACGCTGTAGTCGCCATAGATGACGTCGCCGACCTGGAATGAGCCGCAATCCGCCGCCGGTTGCACCGGTCCGCCGTTGCGCGAGAAGCCGGTGATCGACAGCGACGTCAGCGGTGCTGCGTTGTCGAGGTCAATCACGAGATTGGTCATCGTCGTTCCCAGGCCGAGACAGGCCAGCGAACCGGCGGGATACTGGACGTTGCCGACCGGATCGTAGGCTTCCACCTGAATTTCCCACTTGCCGGTCTTGCCCGCCGTGTTCCACACCGCGAGCAGGTGCGACGGAAACATCTCCTGCCAGCCCGCCGCGGCATCAGGCGTCACGTTGAGGTAAGGATAATAGTTGTCTGCATCGACGGACTGCGTCACCGACTGCGATGTCGGCAGAGCCGCGCCGATCTGCTGCTCCAGCGTGACGCCGAACGAGTCGTTCAAGTACTGCTTGCTGCCGCCCGGCAATTGACGCACCGAGACGCGATAGCGGGGCAGGCCGGACGTCGCCGGATACTGCGTCGTCGGTCCCATTTTCGGTGCGCCGGGAATGAAGCCGTAGATGGATACCGAACCGCCGAACGGCCGCTCGCCTGGCGCAAAGCCGGTGGCTGGATCGACGTCGCATGAAGCCACGCCGCAGACGCCTTCCAGGTACGGCGTGTAGTCGCCGATGTGAGTGCCGGCTCCGGGTTCGATTTCGATACGGCCATCGAGATGATTGCCCCAGGTCGGTACGTAGTTCGGATTCCACGACGGTGGCATCGCGTTCCACGACAGGATCGCTCGCACATTGGCGATTACCGGTCCTGACTTGCAGGACTTCAAATGCTTGGAGAGATCGATCGGTTGCGCAACCGCATACCGCAAACCGTCCGCAGGAATCGTAGTGAAATCGTGCACCTTGACTTGCGTCGTTCCGGCCCATTCCCAGCCACCGCCGTTGAGCCAATCGATGAAGAAAGCGACGTATTCGGTGCTGCCCGTCTGGCACTGACTGCCGAGATAGCCATACGGGCGCTTGATCGTTAACGTTGCGACGAGATTGGCGGTGCCATTCGGATCCAGGCCGACGCAGTCGAGCTGCTCATAGCCTGTGTCGCCCTGTGTCTTATTGATCGCGGCGATCAGCGCTGCGATATCGATATCCAGCTCAGCGAGCGAACCCTTGGAACCATAGGCCGCCTGCGCGCTGAGTATCGCCGGATTGGAGATGTTCTGATGAATCTCCGGATAAAGAAGACGATGCACCTGCACACCTTTGTTGGCGTAGTCCTTCAGCAATTCGCCGGGTGTCGGCTTTTTCGGAATCGCCGCGGGTATCTGCGCCGACAGATCCAGTGCCGCGACCAGATCCTTCGACAATTTCAGCTTGGCCTCCGTGAACAGATCACCGAGCACATAGAGCGGCTGCGGATGAATCTGTATATGTGCGTTGAGTATGTTGCCCCACACCGGTACGAAATTCGGATCGGATGGCGGCACGACGTTCCACGACAGAATCGCGCGCACGAGCGGCAGCGACTCCTTCGAGCACCACGTCGAACCGACCTCCGGCTTGACCGTCACCGCGTAATCGAGTGGCTTGGGGCCGGTCAGATCGTGCGTGTTGAAACTCGCATAACCCTGGTCTTCCCAAGTTGCGCCGTTGTCGAACGATAGAAAGAAGCGCACGTATTCCTGTGTGCCGGCGCTGCACAGTCCACCGCCGTAACCGGAGTTCTGTTTCACTACTACGACTGCTTTCAGCACATTGAGGTCGGGGTGATAACCGACGCACTTCAGTTCCTCATAAGTGGTGTTTCCGCTGAAGGCTTTGATCGGCGGATAGACGCTGTTCTTCAGATTGCCGAAATAATTCGGGTTCGCGAGCAGCAGCGCACTGAAATGTGTCCGCTCCATGGGCGCAACATGCGCCGCGACGGATGAAGCGGATAGTGTGGTTTCGTTGGTCATGTCAGGCCCTCGAAATCGCACGCGAACCGGCGTTGAAACGCCGGCCGCAGAAAATTTGCAATTGATGATGCATGTTCGATCTCCGTGATCTAGCGCGTGGTAGGTGATCCGCGTCGCCGGCTGGAAAATCCTTCCGGAACGAGGTATCGCAACTAGCAGAACGGAATCCGTCGAACGAAAGACGACATCGCCGCGACGGTGATTTCGAAGCGATAGAAAACGTGACGAGGTGTGACGCGAGAAAAAGCCACAGGGCCGCAAGACTTCTCCACACTCTGCGAGCGGCAGCGGATAAGTAGTGTCACTTGATGGCGAGCTGCCGTCAGTTTCCGGGTGGATAAGTTCGCTATCCCGCTAAACGGCCGTAATTGACCGATCAGGCGTCCATATACGCCATACAATCAAGCGTATACCGGAGTAATCTGTTAATAGATTATTTGGGAATGGGAGTACGCCATGTCCACTTCTGCGATTGGGACGGGTCTGTCCGGGTTGAACACTTATCTGCAGGCGATAAGCGTTACTGCAAACAACGTCGCCAATGCGAATACGTCGGGGTTTCAACCTCAACAAGCACTCTTTCAGGAAAACTCCCCGGCCGGAAGCGGAGTCCATCTTTCCGATGCTGTCTCTGCAAACAGCTCGACTTTGACATCGGCGCCTAGTGGCACTGATGTCGCGGCTGAGATGGTCAATCTGCTGATGTACAAAATCGGTTTTCAAGCCTCGGCAAAAGTCGTAACGACATCAGACCAGCAGCTGGGTCGGTTGATTGATACCAAGGGATAGAAGATAGAACCAGCGCAACGAGCGGCATCCAGTTTATTGGAGCTAACCGTTCGAATTCATCGCGCTCATTTCGTTACGATGGCTGTAATCAGAAGCTCGGCCGGGACAAGATTATTCAATAGCTCTGCCGAAAGTGAATGCCGCTCGATGATGTACGTCGCGGCATTGAAACTAACCATGACTTGACCGGGCTCGGGCTCGGTGACTAATGCTTTGAGCGGCAGGTCCACCCCGCTGCGTGGTTGCGCCAACATCAGCGGCGTGCCAGCTTGTGGGTTGCCAAAGATAATCAATGTGGTCGGCGGCATGGTCAGACCCGCCGCGATCGCTTCGGCTCTCTGATCGATCGTCGCGAACACCTTGATGCTGTGATCCGCGAATGCGGCGAGCAAACGTTGCACGGTGTCTGCGAACGTATACAAGCTCCGAACGCTCACCACGCCACGGTCCGCGTTGGAGTTGGTGCTGGACGATGTCATGCACGCCTCAATCAAGATGCCTAACGCCGAAGCCGCCCGGCAGCGGGAGAGGGGCGGGGTGAGTTGAGCGTAGCGAAACCCACCCATTCTCTGCAACGGCATGCGCATATCAAACTACATATAAAAGTACGTTCGTGTCGCTGTCGGCGACATCAGCAGACCATTTAATACGCGCTTGAATACACACTCATTCCCAGTCCATTGATGGAGCGAGCAGAGCCCTCGGCGAGTTTCGCTGTACTCGAATTTGCGCCACGCGCTCCGATGAAGCACCGCTGAAAAACTGCAGAGGAACTATGACGCAGTTCACAGATTGCCGCTGGCGAAGATGCAATACTGCATCGACCGAAAAATGCAGCGTGCGTCGCGGGAGTGCACCGAGCGCGCGCTAGCTTCATCAAAACGACGGGGGACAGCAGTATGAAGAGCAAACAGAATTGGTATGCGCAAGCAAAGACATTCAGCGCGACGTTATCGCTGGCGTTGCTTGGCGGCGCATGCTCGGATGCGGGCGCGGCGAATTTGTTGACGCAGGTCGATCCGAGCCTGCTCGCGAGCCAGGAGCAGATTAAGCAGTGGGTGGCGGACAAAGCCGCATTCGAGCACGGCTTTATGCCGACCGGTAGCACTGCGCACCGCGGCTACGTGGACCAGCTCGCCGGTTGGATGCAAAACAGTTGCGTGTCCGGTTTTGCTCGCGACAGCTTTGCGTACTACGACTGGCAGGAACAGCACATGTCGCTGGACCTGAACTATAACAACGGCAAATCCAAATCGATAAAGATCGCCAACTACGTCGCCTATTCGGGCGAAACCGATGCCACCGGCATCCAAGCACCGCTGATGGCCTTGCCGCATCCATGGGTCACCTCGCAAGGGACTGTCCAGCTCGGCAACAAAGCTATCGCAGATGCCATTGCTAGCTACGATGTGTCCGGCAAGATCGTGGTGATCAATATCCCCAAGCCCTACATTCCGAACGTGCTGCTTAAATCGCAGATGTTTTCGATCAACGATCCGCAGCACACCATTCCGCTGGTCAGCGCCAGTGCATGGCTGACGGGGCAGGGTGCGGTGCCGCAGATTGAAGCGGCGCTGAAGGCGGGGCACGCCGCGGGCATGATCGCGATTCTGCCGTTCAATGATCCCTCAGCGACGAACATGTACGCACCATTCAATGGCGCCGATGCAGGACTCCCGGGGCTTTATTTGGATGCCACGACTGGCTTTTGGGTCGCTACACAGGTGCGCACCGGCATAGCGAAGACTGCGAAGCTGGTGTTGCAGGCCAACGTCAATGCCACCGCATCAATGGATAATCTGGTCGCAACCATTCCGTCGAATTCATCGCGCACGCTGATTGTCAGCAGCCACACCGACGGCAGCAACGCGGTCGAGGATAACGGTCCAGCCGCAATCCAGACGCTGATCAATTATTTCTGCCAGGTGCCGCAGGACCAGCGGCCGGTCACCATCACGGTGGTCATGGATGGCGGACATTTCGCCGGCAATGCCGGCCTCAAACATTACGTGCAGGCGAATTCCGATAGCGTGAGTCACGCGCTCGCTGAAATCGAGGTCGAACACATTGGGGCACTGGATAACCAACTTCAGTGGAACGGCAAATTCAAGCCGACCGGCAAGCCGTCAGTCACCACCATCACGTTGTCGACTCTGAGCAAGCCGCCGCATGACGAAGCGCTGGCTTACAGCAACTCAGTAACTCCATCCATCCTTGCGCCGCGCAGCGTACTGAATTTCGGCGCCAGCGGTCCCTTCGCGAAAGTGGCCGGGCTCAACGTCATCCAGATCATCGCTGGCCCCAACTACCTGCTCAGCGCTGATTGGGGCAACGACGTTGTGCTCAACCAATACATCGACTACGCCGCGATGCGCAGTCAGATCCAGGAGACCGCGCAGATGATTCTGAATCTCGGCAACACGCCCGATGCGGATTACCTGCTCATGGTTCCGGATCCGACGCAGAAAGGCGCAGCTAAACCCGCGGCGACGGGACCTGTGAAAATTGATCTGGAAGCAATGGAAGAAGGGCCGTAGAGCTGATGCAGCGACGGCAGTGCTAGGGCGTGCCGTCAAATCCTTTGATCACTGCGTTGCTGTCCCCAAGGGCGTCGGCCAAGGCGCAGTCTGCCGGGCATGGTGGTTCCATGTCCAAGGACTGCAACGCCGGCCGTCGCCCTTGGGGACGCAACCCGAAGGGACGGGTTCTGCTGGGGCGCATCGCCGCGTCACGGGCTCCTCGCGTACATCCAGTACGCCACGTCGCCCCTTCCTTGCGCTGCGCCCCAGCAGAGCCCGTCGCAGCGATCAAAGGATTTGACGATGCGCCCTAGCTCCGAAGAGCGCAGCGGAATCGAGGAGAAATTCCCGATACGCTCCGCTTGTCGGGGTTACGCCGTTGATTAATCATCGTGAATATGGTGATGCTTGTCCCGCGAACGCGGCGAGCAAGGACTGCACGGCATCTTACTTGCCGGGCGATGATTGAGGGGGCGCATCGCCTATCTTTTTGGCGACGGCATGGGCGGCGTTACTGGTTGCTTTTGCGCCGCGCTCGACGCCGTTCGCTGTAGCTTTCGCTCCGTGCTCAATACCGCGGGCGGCGGCTTTCGCTCCGCGCGTAACACCGTTTGCAGCGGCCTTCGTGCCGCGTTCAATGCTTTTTTCCACCTTGACGACCACACCGGGCGCTGTTCCGGTATCTGACTCTGCTGATTCGTTGGCGTTAACCACAGTGCTGCACAGCAGCATGAGCGTCGTAATCAGCAGTGGTATTTCGCGAAAAATCGGTTTCATGGGGGGCAAGGCCTTCAGCTGCGTCAATTGGGGTAAGCGTAGCGCATTCCGATCGCCGCCAGTCCGTGTGAGCGGGAATATCCTGCCCGTCACGTTCACTTCGGAGCGGTAAGGTGGGCAAAAGGTATCGAAACCCACCGATTCGCCGCAATACTCATATGAAAGGGCGAAGCCGTCGCCGGCAAATTTCATTAGACTCTGCGCCCAATAACCAAAATCGCGTGTTCGGGGGAAAGAAATAATGGGCAATGCATGGGATCACCGCGTTGATGTGCTGGTCGTCGGTAGCGGTAACGGCGCCATGACGGCAGCCCTGTGTTGCTATGAAATGGGCACGCGCGATGTGCTCGTGATCGAAAAGGCCGGGAAATATGGCGGCAGCAGTTCGCTATCCGGGGGCGGCGTCTGGATACCCTGCTCGCACTATGCGCGGGAAGCGGGCGCCAAAGACAGCCCCGAAGAAGCGCGCGAATATCTGAAACAAACCATACCCAGCTATGTGCCCGGCGCGATGCTCGATACCTACATCGCTGAAGGTCCAAAAATGTTGCGCTTCATGCATGACCGCACACAGATGCGCTACGAATCCCTCGGCATGTATCCGGACTACTACACAGACGTGCCCGGTGCCAGAACCGGGCACCGCTCCATGGAACCGGCCCCAGTGATGATTTCCGAATTGGAAGACTGGCCCAAGCTGCGTCAGACCCATCACATGATGTATTTGTTTGATCGTATCTCCATGACCCAGAAGGAAGCGCATGTGCTGGTCACTCGTGCGCCCGGCTGGGTCAGACTCACTTTAAAGCTGATCTGGAATTACATTTCAGATCTCGGCTGGTTATTCAAAGACAAGCGTGGCCGCCGCCTCGCTTGCGGCAGTGCTGGTGTGGCGCGTCTGCGTCTCTCGATGCAAGACCGCAAAATGCCGCTCTGGCTCAACACGGAGATGAAAGAGCTGGTCACGGACACTAACGGGCGTGTCACAGGTGCTGTCGTGGTGAGAGATGGCAAGACGTTGCGTATTGAAGCAAAGACCGCAGTTGTTCTTGCTGCGGGTGGTTTTGAAGCCAATCAGCAAATGCGTGAACAATATCTGCCCAAACCCACCAGCAAGGACTGGAGTGCTGCCTGCCCCACCAATACCGGGGATGCCCATCGTGCGGGGATGGCGCTCGGTGCAGCGACCGCACAAATGGATGGTGCCTGGTGGTGTACCACTTTCTCTGCACCAGGCGAACCGCAACCCCGTTTGGCGATCATGGAAAAATCCATGCCCGGTAGCTGCGTTGTTAACAAAGCGGGCAAACGCATCGCCAATGAATCACAAAACTACATGGCGTATCAAATGGAATTTTTTGCCAAGCACAGCGAGCAGAATCCCTGTTACCCATCCTGGTTTGTATTTGATCGCCGCTTCCGTGAAAGCTATATCGTCGGTCCATTAATGGACAACCAAAGCAAACCCGATTCCATGATTCCGAAAGAGTGGTTTGAAAAAAAGTTTCTGACGAAAGCCAACACCATTGAAGAACTGGCGCAACAAACCGGCATTGACGCGAAGGGCCTAAAGGAAACCATCGCTAATATGAACAGCTACGCCAAAACCGGAAAAGATACCGAGTTTGGACGCGGCGATGCGGCCTACGATCGCTACTATGGCGATGAGCACATTTTACCGAATCCTTGTTTGGCTCCTATCGAAAAGGCCCCTTTCTATGCGATGCGCATCGATCCAGGTGATTTCGGTACACGCGGCGGCATGGTCACAAACACCAAGGCACAAGTGACAAAACCCGATGGCTCCGTGATTCCCGGGTTGTACGCAGTCGGCAATTGTTCAGCCGCCATCCTTTCGACTTATCCCGGCCCCGGCGCGACGCTCGGCCCGGCGATGACCTTTGCATACCTTGCGGCAAGGGATATCACTGGTTTTCACGGTTGATTCGCGATCCATTATTCCCTGTGAAGTGACCCTGCAGCGCCACCTGTCTACAGGGCGCGTAAGCCCATGTATACGCACAATCCGCCAGCACCTAGCAACGATAGGAGCGTAAGAGCAATTCCAGCACTGCGGCCAAACACGTGCTCGTGAGTGAAAGAGAGCGCATAACCGTGGAGCAATCGACCAGCCAGAAGCATTGTGCCAAGCACATGGAGTACCCACTTCGGCGAATTGCTTAACTCGAGGAGCCCCATCAACACGAGGATCAAAGGTACGTATTCCGCGAAGTTGGCGTGCCCTCGTATCCGACGAAGCATGGCGGGATTTCCTCCGTCCCCCAAGCTTGGCTTTCCGGCTCCGGCACGTCCAAGAATTACTCGAATACTGAGAATAAGAAACCAGATCGCCAGCAAGCCGGCATATAGAGGAGTAACTATCACTGTTAGATCCTTCGATGATGGCGCGTTCGGAGAATATCGATAAATGCCAAGAGATAAGGCATTAGCACGAACATAATATTCGTACCGAAAGTGATTGGCACAAAGGTGGGCAGAGCATAGTCAGCGTAGGGCGGGAGTATCCCGCCTGTCGCGCTGTCGCGTTCATCCCGCCCGTCGCGATACTAATTGGACTATAACTAACGGCGGGATTCGCTTCGCTGCTCCCGCCCTACGAGCTGGGTTAGGCATTAAGAGCGCCAGCATGCATGAAGATTGCCCTCTGGTACCCTTGGTACAAAGACATCAAACGCTGCCTTAATGTCGTTCGCTAGTGTGACGAAAGGCCAATGCTTATCCTGCGACGTAACAGCAAGACGAGCATATGTTAAATGCGCCGTCTCCTTTCCCGCACGCTGCCTCGCCAAAGTAAGAGATGCTGTAAGTGCGGGACGAATGGCTGCCCAGCTCGTGCTAGCTGACATGAAATCTTGCGCCACTACATCATCGTTGCGTGGATCATCTAAATATAAAAAGTCCATGAGAACACGAGTATGGATCGCGAGTGATTCCAACACAGCATTATTTAAGGTGCTATCACCCAGGGCGCCTGTCGCGAGAATTTGAGCAGTATTTATGAGCATTGCGAGCTCATAGAACAAATGCTCCGAAATATCGTGAAGCTCTTTCGCTGTCCGTAATGTTCGAGCCATTTTGGATGCCTAACGCTATTAGCTAAGCCGCAGGGCCGCCGACTTGAACACCTTGTTCGGTGAGAGACTTCGGCATGTTAGCCTTCCACTTAACCCTTACATAATCCATAAAGCCATTTACTGGAGCACTACCACAAATGGGCGCTAACTCTTGCCCGACCTTCGTCAGCAAGACATGCCCTATTTGCAATTCGTTGTCCGTTTCCTTAGGCATTTCCAGAGGTAGCGGTTGGCCGTAATAGAAGACAGACAATCTCTTGGGGAGCTTCAGTCGACGAAACCCAGTGATGTTATTGAACTGAATTAAGCCTATGCTTTCCAGATGAATAAGTGTGTTGAAGTTGACACCATGCTTTGTGTATATCTCGTCGTCGATATCGAAAATCAACACCACCACGTTGCCTATTTCCCATCCAAATCCACAAAGTTTTGTGAATAGCTCCGCATCGCTCTTATCCAAATCACCTAGGAAATTAACGGTACGTTTGGAGTAGGTTCCTGGATTGTTTACCTCACCGGCCAGAACTCGTGCCCAAATCCCCTGCATATCTTTGTCCGAGACGATGCGTGACTTATCGAAGAAGTTTGTTACCCAGTCATTTTCCATCTTGTCTGCGTCTGCCTGCTCGGCAAGATGTGGAATTGCTTGGTTTGTAATATCTTCGATGTTCTTCTGCTTCTGAGTTTCTTCTTCCATGAAGCGGTGCATCGCCCGTCGATGTAGCTCGGTGATGTGAATTTCAGATTGAGCCTTTATAACAGAAGCCTCCGCTTCAGCTTTAGCGATACGTTTGATTTGATACGGTTCAAATATCCCCCCAACTGCTTTCGACACCTTCTTGATAAGGGTATCGGCGGGCTTCGATACATCTCCAAAATTAATGAGAGAATTAATCGTTTCGTTAGGCACGATTTGTCACCGAAGGCAGGGCTAAGCGACGTCCCGCTGTGCCGAAATAACAGGGCACAGATGTGCTCGAATGGTCCGCATGATCGTCGAGTTGGGCGGCCCCGGAGCCATCTTACTTAACAACATGAGCTGATTCTGCAAGATTGTGCTGTAAGAGCAACGACCGAATGCCTCGTAACACTGAACCGCGATCACGAGACGCAGCCACGACAACGAGAACCTCATTGGTTGCACTATCCATATTTGGAACGGAGCCTTGCTTTTGCGCATTAAGCAACCGGGATAAATCTTCAGCGAAGTTGCGAACCCTGTGCACTAAGGCAGGCTCAGGTTGTGACTCAAAAGTGATGCGCATTTCACGCTTTGCTTTTTGACGCCAGATGCTTTCTAGACCTCATTTTGACGTATAACTCCGACGCATAACCTGACGCGTGATCTAGCAGCCAAGCCCAAATCCTTGTGCTGCTTGGAGATCTGCCCGGAAAACGCCTTAGTTTCGCCAGATTATACGTTGGCAAGCACACAAGCTCGACGACATATTTTCAGCCCCGCCGGAACGAACGTCGCGAGGCAATCCCTGGATTGTTTTCATCAAGCTTCCTGTTCGATGACGGAGTTCACCCGCCGTTCTCGTAATGACCTTCGGTGTCTGGCTTTCGCCGGCACCGTAATCACAAACCCAAACAGGAGTATTTCAAAATATCTGATGACAACCGGGTCTCGGCGACGCTTTCCGATCAGGATCTGACCGATATCCTCGGGGCTGTTGCCACCATCCGCGCGCAGCTGCCGTTTCTGGTGACGCTGTCGCCGCACGAGCGTAGGGAGATGGCGAAGATGGGCGACAAGTCGGTGGGGTTCGACGAGAAGTGCACGGCGTACATGGCAAGTCATCCGGAGTTTCTGCCGGGGTTCGTGTTGTTCGATGAGATCGGCAAGGACCGCGAGCTGCGTGCTCAGATGATGTGGTTCTTCGCGGAGCTGAATGGGCTGGCGAAGGGGGTGGACGCTACGCTGCTGGTGGTGTCCAGCGAGGTGTGGATGGCGGATCTGGCGTATTACCAGAGCGTGCGCGAGGCGGCTCGGCGCAATAAGCCGGGGGCGAAGGGAATTTATGAGGATTTTCGCCAGCGTTTTCCCGGCAGTTTCCACACGGCGCCGGCGCCGGTAGCGGTGGTCACCGCGTAAGGGTTTGATTATGTTGGTTGGCGGTACATCGAAGGGGGTGCTCGGAAGATCCCCTTCGATTCTTTTTGCGTCCCCGCCGATGGTTTCTTCATCGGCAGGGATTCTTTTCACGTCGGCGCCGATCTTTCGAGGCTCATCGTCGACTCTTTTTACTTTGGTATCGATGAACGATCACGTTAACGTGGATTGCGCGAGGATTGCCGGGGATGTCTGCAGGGTAGGGGTCGATAATCCGGACCTCGACGGGAACTCCCGCGCTGCCGGCGTCGATGCGGAACGGGTCGACGGCGATTGATCGGCGGTCCGGCGCGGTATCGCCGATCCGACCAAAGCGCATACTTGCGGTCCGACGGATGCATTCGTTACCTTCCCGCGTCCGCAACCTGACTCCGACGATGGCCGCTCCCAATCCTCCCCAGAAAAATGCTTATGGCGCTGAGCAGATCGAAGTGCTCAGTGGCCTTGACCCGGTGCGCAAGCGCCCGGGCATGTACACGGATACCACCCGCCCGAATCACCTCGCGCAGGAAGTCGTCGATAACAGCGTCGACGAGGCGTTGGCCGGCCATGCGGAGCGCATCGATGTGGTGCTGCTCGCCGACAGTTCGCTGCAGGTTTCCGATGACGGCCGCGGCATGCCGGTTGATATCCATCCGGAGCACAAGGTATCCGGCGTCGAGCTGATCCTGACGCGGCTGCATTCGGGCGCGAAGTTCTCCAACAAGTCCTACCAGTTTTCCGGCGGTCTGCACGGCGTCGGCGTGTCGGTGGTCAACGCGCTGTCGAAGAAGCTGGAAGTGCGCGTGTGCCGTGGTGGCAGCGAATACGCGATGGAATTCCGCAATGGCGATAAGGCGACAGCGCTGAAGGAAGTCGGCACGGTGCCGAAATCGCGTACCGGCACGACCGTGCGTTTCTGGCCCGACGAGAAGTATTTCGATTCGCCGAAGTTCAATGTGCCGCGGCTGAAGCAGATCTTGCGCGCCAAGGCGGTGCTATGCCCGAATCTGCGCGTCAGCCTTGACGATCAGATCAATGGCGAGCAGACGGTCTGGCAGTACCAAAACGGACTCACCGATTACCTGAAGGATGCGCTGAACGGCGCCGAGACGATACCGGCCGAACCCTTCGTCGGCAAGTTCGCGGCGACGCGCGAGGAAGCCGAATGGGCGGTGCTGTGGCTGAACCAGGAAGGTGGCAGTTCAGAACCGATCGCCGAGGCTTACGTCAATTTGATTCCGACGCCGCAGGGCGGTACCCACGTCAACGGTTTGCGCACCGGGCTGACCGAGGCGGTGCGCGAGTTCTGTGAGTTCCGCAACCTGCTACCACGTGGCCTCAAGCTGACGCCGGAAGATGTCTGGCAGGGCTGCGCTTACGTGCTATCGGTGAAGATGCAGGACCCACAGTTCGCCGGCCAGACCAAGGAGCGGCTGTCGTCGCGCGAGACGGCGGCGTTCGTGTCGGGTGTCGTGCACGACTCGTTCAGCCTGTGGCTGAACCAGCACCCGGATACCGGCGAGCAGATCGCGGCACTGGTGATCGCCAATGCCAATACGCGCCTGAAGCAGGCGAAGGCGGTGGTGCGCAAGAAGATCACCAGCGGACCGGCGCTGCCGGGCAAGCTCGCGGATTGTGTGTCGAGCGATCCGGCGCGTACGGAACTGTTTCTGGTCGAAGGTGACTCCGCCGGCGGTTCGGCGAAGCAGGCGCGCGATCGCGATTTCCAGGCGGTGATGCCGCTGCGCGGCAAGATCCTGAACACCTGGGAAGTCGATGCCAACGAAGCGCTCGGCTCGCAGGAAATCCACGATATCAGCGTGGCGATCGGCGTCGATCCCGGCAATCCGAATCTCGCGGGGCTGCGCTACGGCAAGGTTTGCGTGCTCGCCGATGCCGACTCCGACGGCCTGCATATCGCGACGCTGCTGTGCGCGCTGTTCCTCAGGCACTTCCGTTCGCTCGTCGAGCACGGGCACGTTTACATCGCGATGCCGCCGTTGTTCCGCGTCGATGCCGGCAAGCAGGTGTTCTATGCGCTCGACGCGGCGGAGCGCAACGGCATTCTCGATCGGCTCGTCGCCGAAGGCGTCAAGGCCAAGCCGACCGTGACGCGTTTCAAGGGTCTCGGCGAGATGAATCCGATACAGCTGCGCGAAACCACGATGGCGGTCGATACGCGCCGGCTGGTGCAGCTGACGCTGGACGTTATTACCGCGGAGACTGAAGCGGGCGAGACCAATGAGCCGATCAGGAGCGCGGACGCGGTCATGGACATGCTGCTCGCGAAAAAGCGCGCGGGCGACCGCAAAGCCTGGCTCGAGGAAAAGGGCGATCGCGCCGAGATTTGATCCGAGCCGGATTTAAGTTCCTATGCGGATTCCGTCGCGCGGTGGCTGGCGAGAAACAGGTTGAGGATGTGACGTGTCTTTGGTGACGCATCCAGCGGTTCGACACGGCCCGCGATGAGGTCGTCCATCAGCACCGAAGTCTTCAGCAGCAAGGTGTTCTTGCCGTTGAACTCGGCGAACGCGATCACGTCGCGGTTCGGATAATAGGCGACCATTTTCAGCCAACGTGTGTTTTCGCCTTCGTGGTCGTAGACGCGGAACCAGGTTCCGGGCACGACCAGCAGCTCCAGTACGCGCGCGGCATCATGCTTCTCCGTCTCAGCGCTTTCCTCGACTGCTTGTGCTTGCTGTCCCAGCGGCGGGAACGGTGCGAGCTCGCTGGCGAGAGGATGAGGCGGTATTACATCGGATCGCGGAATGATGGACTTCGCCATGATTCTGGCGACATCGGTTTCTTCCTGCGCCTGTTCGAGGTTGGTCAGAAGTTCTGTGATGCGCTGATCGGCCATGTTGACGGCGCTGAAATTCTTTTGCAGCTCGGCCGATAGCGCGTCGCGCTCGGTACGGCTGGTCGGAATATCGGAGCGCAGATCGACGGTCGCAAGAATGCGCTTGAGCAGTTCGAGGCCCGAACCCCATTGTTCGCTGTCCATGCCGTGGCGTAGCAGGCGCACGGCCATCATCGGCGCCCAGCCCGAATTCAGCAGCGGCTTGGCGGATTCCGGAATCTTGCGGTCCATCGTGTGCAGATACAGCTCCTCGGCGACGACGCGGCGGACTTTGCTGATGATCGCCTGCCGACGCGTTTCGCTCTGCGCCAGCTGCTGCGCGAGGAATTTTTCCACATCCTCGTTCTGGATCGGACGCTGCGGAACGCTCGGTGCGCGCACCGCGGACGCCGCCACGTCGAACTGCTGCTGGATCTGGCCGACCAGTTCCTCGATACGGTGCATCGTATTCATGCTCGAGGCGCGCGCGGTCGCGGCAAGCGTCGCCAGCTCGTTGACGAGGCCGCGCACCGGATGCGACGGGTTGGCGAAGAAGCTCACGTCGCGCAACGCGGTCTTGATGACGGAGAAGCGCAGCTGATCGAACTGCGGTTTCACGTCGACCGGCAAATGCGGATCGGAGAGGATCTGGTTGAACATCTGTCCGACGGCGCTGGCGCGCTGTACGTAGGCGATCGCGTGCGGCTCGTCCCAGCCGGGGACGATGCGGCCCAGTGCCGCCGATGCAATATCGCTGGCGAGGTGTTGGTCGGTATAGGCTTCGCCGCGCATGGGTTGGCGCCGCGAACCGCCGAGTTTGTCGAGCAGGTGCAGGGTCTGCGGATCGAGCGATGGCATCGGATGCGCGGGTCCTCCACCCGCGTACGGGTAGTGCCCCGGCTGATGGCCGCTTGCGCCGCCAAACGACGGCTGCTGTTGCATACCTGCGCCGATGTGCGGCATCGGCGGCGGCGTCATCGCTTCCGCACCAGGAGCCGTGGGGGCGGGGATTTCCGACGGTCGTGTTTTCGGTGTCGCCGAGACCGTACCACGAACTTTGTCGACCTGTACTCCGGCCTGATCGAGGAAGCGAAGTATCTTGGAATAGAGATCGAACAGTTCGACGATCACCAGGCGATCGAACAGCTTATAGATGACGAGATGGATTTCGAACTCGACGTCGAGCACGCTGGTGGCGACATCGAATGCTTCGCAGATCGATGCCGGCGTCAGCGCTTGCGGAGATAGCGGCGCGCGCAGATCGCGGATCAGTGCGTTGATTCGGCGGCCAAGCTCCCAGAGCTGCTGCTTATAGAGCTCTTCAGCCTTGGTCGTCATGTTCGAGATGGCGATCGTTTTTTCGACCGACTGCGATCCCTGCAAGGTCATCTCATCGATGCTGATTTCTTCGGCGTCCTCCGTGGATTTGTTGACGACGCTCTCGGGTGCAAAGCGGGCGACCACTTCGTGCAGGAAAGCCTGTCGGATTTTTTCGCGATTGAGGCGCACGATGCGCATCGCGTCGAAAATAAAACCCTGCTCGCGGTTGTTCGAGGCGCGGCCCGCCATTTCGAACAGCATGTCGTCGGCACCGTCGAACAGGCGGTTGATCCGCTGCGACAGGACGGTCTGTGAAAGTTCCTTGAGCTCGTCGATCAGCTTGAGGGTATTTGGATCCACCGTCTGGGTTTTCGCGGCCAGCGCAGCCATGCTGCTCCACGCTGACGTGGCGCGCGAAGTTGCCGAGGTGCGCGGCGCTGTCGGGCGCGAAGGGGGCTCGTTATCTGTTGACATCTTTCGGTGCTCCAATGCCAGCCGCGAAAGCGGACCGGACTGCAATTCCACAATGAAACGCCGGAAGGTCCCGGTCCATTCTGGGATCGGTTCCACCACGAATCGGTTTCCAATCATCAGCAACAGCAAGCTTCCCGGGCCGAGAATCTAAGGTCCAGTGGCGATGAGTAAACAATCGCCTGCACAACTGCCTCTGAAAACGCTTCCCAGCGTGACATTACGACACATACAACATCCGCGCATCAGATGGTGGAATCGGTACTTCGGCGCCAAACTTTGGGCAATCACATTCAATTTTGCCATCAGCGTCAAGCGCTGGCGGCTGGTCAAAATAGAGGGGCATCGCCTATCGCGGCTGTCTGCCGGGTTCAAATCACGCGGGTCGTTTCTTTTTTCCTTTTTAAATAAACGGTTAGCCGATGCCGGGCGTGCGGGGGGCGCCGCCGCTGAATGAACTGTCAGACTTCCATCCATAACCGGACTCAGTGCGTGACAGGCCTTGAATCCCGTTTCGCGCGGAACGTCGCGGGACACCGCCGGGCGCGCGTGCAGGCATTGGCGCAATACATTTTGCCGGACAGCTGCTCCCGCGCCGGCATCTGGCAGGGCGGGTTATCGCGGTCGCGCCGGCTTGCGTATCATGCGCGCCTTGCGAGCGTTGCCGTTTTCCGCAATTCACGAAGGAGTTACGAGTGCTGGCCAACGATACCGAAAGCCTGCCGTTGCGCGTCTTTGCCGAGAAGGCCTATCTCGATTATTCGATGTACGTCGTGCTCGATCGCGCCCTGCCGCATATCGCGGACGGCCTCAAGCCGGTACAGCGGCGCATCATTTATGCGATGAGCGAGCTGGGATTATCGGCGGCGTCGAAGCCCAAGAAAAGCGCGCGTACCGTCGGCGATGTGCTCGGCAAATTTCATCCGCATGGAGACACCGCCTGTTACGAGGCGATGGTGACGATGGCGCAGCCGTTCTCGTATCGCTATCCGCTGATCGACGGCCAGGGCAACTGGGGTTCGCCAGATGATCCCAAGAGCTTCGCGGCGATGCGCTACACCGAGTCGCGCCTGACGCCATATGCGGCGGCGTTGCTCGGCGAGCTGGAGCTGGGAACCGCGGATTGGGTGCCGACCTACGACGGCGCATTGACCGAACCGCGGCTGCTGCCGGCGCGCACGCCCAATATCCTGGTCAATGGCACGACCGGCATTGCCGTCGGCATGGCCACGGACATTCCGCCGCACAATCTGCGGGAACTGGTTGCGGCCTGCCTGCATCTGCTGAAGCACCCGAAGGCCACGGTCGAGGAGCTGATGCAGCATGTGCCGGCGCCGGATTTTCCAACCGGTTGCGAGATTATCAGCGAGCCGGCGGAGCTGAAGAAACTCTATGAGACCGGCTACGGCCAGGTGCGCGGACGTTCGCGCTGGGAGCGCGAGGAGGACGGCAACATCGTCGTCACGAATCTGCCGCACCAGGTGTCGCCGTCGCGCGTGCAGGAGCAGATCGCCGAGCAGATGCGCGCGAAAAAGCTGCCGCTGGTGGAGGATCTGCGCGACGAATCCGATCACGAAAATCCGATGCGCATCGTCATCATTCCGCGTTCGAACCGTGTCGATGCGGATCAATTGATGGCGCATCTGTTCGCGACCACCGATCTCGAAAAGAGTGTCCGCGTCAATCTCAACATGATCGGTCTCGACGGCCGGCCGCGCGTCAAGAATCTGCGCGAGATTCTGGTCGAGTGGCTGACCTATCGTCAGGCCACGGTGCGGCGCCGGCTCGAACACCGGCTGACGAAGGTCAACGAGCGCCTGCACATTCTTGACGGGCTGTTGATCGCGTTTCTGAATATCGACGAGGTCATTCGCATCATCCGTTTCGAGGACGATCCGAAAGCCGCCCTGATTAAGCGCTTCCGCCTTAGCGAGATCCAGGCCGATGCGATTCTCGACCTCAAGCTGCGTCATCTGCAGAAGATCGAGGAAATGCAGATTCGCGGCGAGCAGTCCGAACTGGCGGCCGAGCGCGAAAAACTCAACGACGTGCTCGCGTCCGATGCCAAGCTCAAGAAGCTGGTCGGGCAGGAGCTGACCGACGACGCGAAGAAATACGGCGACGCCCGCCGTTGTCCGATCGTGGCGCGACCGGCTGCGCAAGCGCTTGAGGCCGCTGAAATCCTGCCGACGGAAGCGATCACGGTGGTGCTGTCGAAAGCCGGCTGGATCCGCTCGGCGAAGGGACATGGCATCGATGCGGCTGGTCTCAGTTACAAGGCGGGCGACGAATTCCTGTGCGCCGCCGAAGGGCGCACCAACCAACTGCTGATCTTGCTCGATAGCAAAGGACGCTGCTATACGCTGAATCCGCGCGAGCTGCCGTCGGCGCGCGGGCAGGGCGAACCGGTGACGACCAAGCTGGATCTGCAGGATGGCGCTGCTGTTGTCGCGATCCTGCTCGGTGATGCCACCGATAAATACGTGCTCGGCGGCAATGACGGCTACGGCTTCGTCGTCAAGCTCGATGACTTGCAGGCGCGCAATCGCGCGGGCAAAGCTGTTATCAATCTGGACGGTGCGCCGCTGCCGCCGGCACTGACACACGACGCAGCGAGCGAGCGGTTGGCATTGGCGACAGCGGAAGGTCGCCTACTGGTATTTCCGGTTGCGGAGCTGCCGGAACTGGCCAAGGGCAAGGGCAACAAGCTGATCGCGCTGAAGGGTGAGGATCGCATCGTGGCATCCGCTGTGGTGCCGGCGGGCGCGAGCATCGAACTGCTCAGCGGCAAGCGTACGTTCACACTCAAACCGGCGGACATCGAGCACTATATTGGCACGCGCGCCAGCCGCGGCAATCACCTCCCGCGCGGTTTCCAGCGCGTGGAGGGCATGGCGGCCATCGTACCCAAGGCGGCGGAACCCGCCTCTTGAGTTCACGATCGAAGACCTTATTCTAAGAATCAGATGCAAACCCATTCCACGTTAGCGGAACTTTCATGAAGCGAATTTTACTGTTTCTGGCGACTAACTTCGCCGTTGTCATCGTGCTTAGCATCGTATGCAGCCTTCTCGGTGCCGATCGGTTCCTGACGCGCAATGGACTCAATCTCCAGGCGCTCCTGGTGTTCTCCACCATCTTCGGCATGGGTGGCTCGTTCATTTCGCTGCTGATATCGAAGTGGATGGCGAAGATGAGTACCGGTGCGCGAGTGATTACGCAGCCCAGCACTTCCGCCGAGGCTTGGCTGCTGGCGACGGTCGAGCGCGAGGCACGTGCTGCCGGCATCGGCATGCCCGAAGTCGCGATTTTCGATGCGCCGGAGCCGAACGCATTCGCCACAGGTGCGACCAAGAACAGCGCCCTGGTCGCGGTGAGCTCAGGTCTGCTGCAAGCGATGAAGCAGGACGAAATCGAGGCGGTACTGGGCCACGAGATTTCGCACATCGCCAACGGCGATATGGTGACGCTGACCCTGATTCAGGGTGTGCTGAATACGTTTGTGATCTTCCTGTCGAGAGTGATTGGCTACGCCGTTGATAGCGCGATGCGTCGTGATGATGATCGCGGCGGCATCGGTATTGGTTATTACCTGACCTCGATGGTTCTACAGATCCTGCTCGGCTTCGTCGCCACGATGATCGTCTGCTGGTTTTCGCGTTATCGCGAATTCCGTGCCGATGCCGGTGGTGCGCATTTAGCGGGCAAACGCAAGATGATCGCAGCCTTGCAACGCTTGAAGGCCGGCCATGAAGCCTCGACGCTGCCGCAGAGCATGACCGCGTTCGGTATCGCCAGCGGCGCGAAAAGCCTGTTTGCGACGCATCCGCCGCTCGACGACCGCATCGCGGCGCTGCAGAGCGCGGCGGCGTAATCACCGGGCGTGGTCATCGACTGCGGTCATTATCGAGACCGGCTGAAAGAAAAAATTCCCGAGCGGTAGTCGGGGATCTTTATTGAGTGAAGTATGGAAGCGAACGTTTCCCGACCGCCTGCATGGTTTAACCGCCGCTATCGCGCCGCCGCAGAAATACCAGCATCGATGGCAGCAACAGCAGTGCGCCGAACATGTTCACGAGAAACATGAATGACAGCAGCGCGCCCATATCCGCCTGGAACTTGAGGGCAGAGAAAGTCCAGGTGGCGACGCCGATGCTCATGGTGATGGCGGTGAACGCGGAGACCGCACCACGTTCCTGTAGCGCGCGGAAGAACGCATCCGGCAGTCTCGCGCCTTCGCGGACGTGCGCATCGAGGCGGTCGTAAATGTAGATGCCATAGTCGACGCCGACGCCAACGCCGAGCGCGATCACCGGCAGCGTCGACACTTTCAGGCCGAGCCCGAACAGAGCCATCACGGTGTTGTTCAACAGCGATACCAGCGCCAGCGGAAGGATGATCGAGAGTGTCGCGGAAATCGATCGGAAGGTGATCAGACACATCAGTGTCAGCGCCGCGAAGATCGCCGCGAGTTCTTCCCGATCGGCAATTTCGACGGCTTCGTTGGTGGCGACCATCACGCCTGCGTTGCCGGACGCCAGCTTGAATTCGACCTGGCCAGCGATGTCCTTGAATTCCGGATCGGTACGGAAGCGTGTCTGCCAGCTCTTCACGGCGGCGACGATGCGCGCCAGTGTCGTGCCCTGATGATCACGGGTGAATAGCAAGATCTGCATCGCCGAACAGTCAGGGTTGAGCAGGCCGGTGCCGGTATCGATCGGTGTTACCGCTTGCGCGAGCACGTCGCGGTCGCGCGCGAGCACACGCCAGCGCAGCGAGCCTTCGTTGAAACCGGCGTTGACGATCTTCGCCAGATTCGGCAGCGACAGCGTGCTGGCCACGCCATCGACGTTCTTCATCTCCCATTCGAAGACGTCCATCGCGTCCATCACCCCGTGATCGGTACAGGCGCCGTCGATGCCGTGGGTTTGCACGATGACTGACAGCACGTCGACCCCGATGGCAAAGTTGCGCGTGATGGCAGCGTTGTCGAGGTTGTAGCGGGAATCGTCGCGCAGTTCGGGCAGTCCGATGCCGAGATCGCCCACTTTGCGGTCGGGTGCTTTCCAGATTCCGAACGCAGCGAGCAGCACTGCCGCGCCGATCGCCAGTGCCGCGCGGCGGCGTTCGGCGAAGCCAGCGCAAAAGCGCCACAAGGGATCGAACTTGTGCTCTTGTTCCAGTTTGCGCTTCAGCGTCGTTGGGCTCAGGCGCATGTACGAGAGGATGATCGGCAGCACCATCTTATTGGTGATGATCATGAGCGTGACGCCCAACGTCGCGGTAACGCCGAGTTCACGCACGATGTCGATCTTGATCATCATGATGACGAGAAAGCCCAGCGCATTGGTCAATAGCGCGAGCGTGCCCGGTATAAACATATTTGCAAACGCGTTGCGTGCGGCGCCGATACCGTCGAGCCCGGCGGCGAGCCCGTCCTTCCACGCATTGGTCATCTGCAAGGCGTGCGAGCAGCCGATCGAGAAAATCAGGAACGGCACCAGGATCGACAGCGGATCGATGCCATAACCGATCAGCGGCAGGGTCCCGAGCAGCCACAACACCGGCAGCAGCGCGCATAGCAGCGCGACAACGGTCAGTTCCAGCGATTTTGAATACCACAGCAACAGTACTGCAGTGATCAGCATCGACACCGCAAAAAATGTGATGACGCCGACCGCTCCGTCGGTGATATCGCCAATGGCTTTGGCGAAGCCGATGATGTGGACGTGGACGCCATCCTTTTGGTACTTGGCGCGCAGTGCTTCGAGTGAATTGGCGACCTTTGCGTAGTCGAGCTTGCGACCGGTCTGTGGATCCACGTCCAGCAAATTGGCCGTGATCAGTGCGCCGTGCAGGTCGTTTGAAACCAGGCGACCGACTAGGTTGGCTTTCTGTACGTTGCGGCGCACGGTGTCCAGATCCTCTGGGGTACCGGCGAAGCGCGCCGGCACGACGTTGCCGCCGGCGAAGCCCTGTTCGATCACCTCGATGAAGCGCGTATTCGGCGTGAATATCGACTGCACAGTGGAGCGATCGATGCCGGGCACAAAGTAGACATCGTCGGTCGCAGTCTTCAGCGTGTGCATGAATTCGGCATCGAAAATATCGCCACCGTCGCGCATCAGTGCGACGACGATGCGGTTGGCGCCGCCGAAGGTGTCGCTGTATTCGGTGAAGGTCCGCATGTACGGATGCTGCAATGGAATCATCTTCCTGAAGCCGGCATCCACGCGCAGCTGCGTGGCCGACCAGCCCAGGCCCAGCGTGATCAGCGTGAACAACACGAGCATCGCGCGACGATGCTCAAATAACAGCCACGAAAGCGCAGTGATCACGCGCTCGATGAGCGGATGCTGCGTTTTCACGGACGTGCTCATGGCGCAACGCCCGTGAGTGATTCAGGAAGCGTCAGAGCAGATACGCCGGTTTCGCCGAACAGCAGAATATGACGTTCGTCGAGCGGGAGTGCCGTAGCGAATGCGGTTGCGCTCGCTGCGGCTTGCGGCGAAAACGTCAAACCGCCGTTTTGGCTGACGCGGACAGTGCCGGCGGAACCGGCGAGCACGACCAGACTGCCAGGACCGATGCCGCCGCCCAGCAGCGTTGTCGGGCCAGCGCTGTCGATCGGTTGCCAGGTTTGGCCGGCGTCGGTCGAGTGAAACGCTTTACCGCGCAGGCCGAATGCGAGCAGCGAATCATCGCGCAGGCGCAACATGCCGAAGAACGAGCCGGCATAAGGGGAGGGGCTTTTGGTCCACGTTTTGCCGTCGTCGGTGGAGACCAGCAGCATTCCTGCTTCGGCGGCGATTGCAAGCTTACCCTCGCCGAAGGCGGCGATGGCGTTGAGGTGACTGTCTTCTTCGATGATCTGGCGTTGCGTCCAGGTGACACCGCCATCGGTGGTTTCCAGATAGAGCGCGTAGGCGCCGATCGCGATGCCCTGCTGCGGATTCTTGAACCAGACGCCCAGTAGGGGTTTCTTTTCGTCGGGCGCGTAACGCTGTTCTTTCCAGTTCGCGCCGCCATCCGCGGACGCGAGGATCAACCCATCGTGGCCGACGGCCCATCCGTGCTTGTCGTCGGTGAAGTACACCGCGGTCAACAAGGTGCGGTGCGAAGAGCTAGCGGCACGGCGCCAAGTCTGACCGTTGTCATCGGAATAGAGAATGAAGCCGTAGTCGCCGGCGGCAACGATGCGGTTGCCGGCACGCGTCGCGTTGGTCAGCAGCAGGCGCTTCACGGTGGCCGCCGGCACTATGCTTCCCGCGTCGACGATGGCGCCAGCCGGCCGTTCCGCCGCTAATGACAACGAAAAAAATCCGGCGATCGCGAGGCCCGCAAGCGCGATCCGCAGGATGCGGGCGACGAAGTGTTGTCGGCGCATACTTTGAAGTCGGATGAAGATTGATAGGACCATAAAGATAAGGGCGACGGATCGCTCCGTCGCCCTTAACGGTTTCAGCTTCGACGTCTCAGCGTACGCCGGTGTCACGCAGACTCTGTGGTGTGAAGTCCGCATCGGTCAGATTGGCGGGCTCGTAGACCTTGGAGTCATCGTTGTACAGACCGAGAGCGACGTAGCGTCCCGACTGCAGGTCCGAATGGACTTCCACGGTGCCGAACAGGAAGGGCACGTCATACAGTTCGATCGTATGAAGTTCGCCCGTGCGGAACAGCTCGCCGCGGCCGTCGTACTTGTCGGTCAGCAGCGGTGCCCAGGAATCCTCATCGAGATAGAACGTGCGCCGTGCATAAAGATGCGAGACGCCTGGTTTCAATGTGGCGTCCAGAACCCATACACGGTGCAATTCATAACGCGCGACATCCTGATTGATGTGGCCCGGCTTCAGCAGCGAAGCCAGCGAAATCGCATTACTGCTTGCTTTATAGGCGTTGTACGGAACGTAGATTTCCTTCTTGCCCAGCAATTTCCAGTCGTAGCGATCCGTAGCACCGTTGAACAAGCCGAAATCGTCGTTGGTGCGCAAACCATCCGCAGCGGTGCCGGGATTGTCATATGCCACGTTCGGCGCAAGGCGCACGCGACGCTGTCCCGGGTTATAGGTCCAGGCGCGGCGCGGCTCATCGATCTGATCGAGGGTATCGTGCACCAGCAGTACTTGGCCAGCCAGGCGCGCTGGCGCGACGATCGTCTGCAAGAAATACAGGATCAGGTTCTTCGTACGCTGCTCCGGTTTGCGGGACAGAGAGCCGTACTGCTGCGAGATCTTGTACTGGAAACGGACAGGCGTATAGCTGCCATCGCGAGTCACCGCCGCCTGTTCGTTGTTGGTGGCGTAGGTCTCGCCGCGATAGCGGGTCACTACATTCCAAATCGCTTGAGTACCGTTTTGCGGGATCGGGAAGGCGACACCGCCGCTGGTGCCGATCACGCCATCGCCGCCTGTAGCCAGCTTGGCACGACCGGTCGTAGCGTTGGTGATGGTTTCCTCGTAATGCGCCTGTGGAGAGGCAGCCGAACGATGCGTTGGGTACACGATCAGCTTGTAGTCCGGATACTTCTTGAACAGCGCGATCTGACCCGGCGTCAGATTCGCCTTGTACTGGTCGAGGTTGGCGGATGTGATCGTGAACAGCGGCTTGTCACCACTGAACGGATCAGCATAGTAGCCGCCGGACTTGAAACCGGCCGGTGGCTTGCTGAGTCCTCCGTCCCAGGCCGGAATAGTACCGGCAGCATTGCCAGCTTTTTCGGCTCCGACTGGAGTCAGGGTTTTGCCGAGTTGCGACGGATCGGACTCCACTGCCAGCAGTGGTCCGCAAACCACAAGGCCAAGCGTGAAGAGGGAAATATATGTGTTCTTTCGATGTTTCAACATGATTGATATCCTCGGGATGCGATCAGAATGAGTAACTCAGGCTTGCCGAGATGAAATCCCGATCGCGTAGCGGATTGGCGCTGGTGTTGTAGGTGAGCGGCTGTCCGGCGGGAATGGGGGTTGGGTCGGACAAGCTCGGGGCGTCAGTGCCGCCATAGTTACGACCGCCGAAGAAAGCCGTATAAGCCACGTCGGCGCGCCAGTTTTCCAAGTAGTCGAATTGCACGCCTGCGGTGGCCGCCTTGGTTTCCTGGTTGAAGTTGGGACCGACACCGGTTACGTCATGCGAGAACACCGCGCGCGGTGTCACGTTGAGCGAGCGAAATACATCCAGATAACGCAGCTCGCTTACAATCCGATAGCCCCAGGAAAATTTCGTCGCGAATCCGTTTTGTTGATAAGAACCATTAGCCAGAAACGCGTCCTGAGGCCGCGAAGGCAGCGCAACCCCTGGCCCTGCAAATTTGAGATCGTCCGGCAAGTCCAAGTAATCGGCCCCGAATTCACTGAGCAGTATGAGCTGGTCCGCTCCCAAGAACGGCTGGGCGATGGCGTCGGTCAGCGTGAACTGCACTTGATGCGCGGCGACATTACGATAACCCTGGATGTAGGAACTCGGCGCAATCGTAGTCGGATTGGGTGCAATTTCTGACGGAGCGCCGATCACGGATTGCACTAGATCGGGACCCGGGAGCTGAACCGGCAGATTGGGGCGGTAGGTGTACTCACCCTGCGCGGCAATGCCATAGGGAAGCGACGTCGAGAACGAGCCGCCGATGACATTGATACCCTTCGGATATTCAAGGAAAAAATGCGCGCTGTTGTCTAGAATGCCAATGCCAGCAGCGGGAATATTAGAGTCCTGCTTGGTCATTGAAAGCATCGGGATATGGCTGTGATAGTGAAGGTAATACACCCCGAATTCGGTGTCTCCTAGCGACGATGCAATGTAATGGAAGGACGCGCCGAACTGGTCGGCACCATCCGGCCGCTGATCGCCTTGCCGTGTGACGTATACAAAGCCTGACTGGTGCTGGTCCGCATCGCGACCATAATTCAGATATATGTTTTCGTTGTCGTCGCCCACCACATCGTTGGTGGAAAAATAAGCGCCGGTGGGATCGAGGATGATGGGGTCAAACCGTCCTAGAACAAAGCCTGCGAACGAAAGCCGTGAAGTCAGATCGATTGATAATTGCACTGCCGGCGTCGGCAGCAACGCATCCTTGAGCTCCGAACCCGGTTGGCGCAACTTGGTAAGGTCAACCGAATTGATCACACTCAGGCCATTCTGGATAAAGGTGGATTCTCCCCAGTTGATTACCTGATTGCCGATACGGACATTCAGATTGTGGCTGGCCACATTGAAGCTGCCGCTGGCGAACAGATCTAGAAGACTCGCGCGATCTTTCAGATGTTCCTGTGCTTCTGGACCAAACTTTCCGAGGTCTTTGGCGATCTGCGTGTCGTAGAAATAATTGCCCCGTGCAAAGAAGGCGTAATTGAGGTACTTCAATTGCAACTCTTCATCGAGTTTGAACGTCGAATTGACCAAGTTACCATTCTTGTAGTTGAGATCGCCGTCGTCCCCATTAGGGTCCCTGGATGTGCCCCCATTGGAAATTGCGATCAGACTGGGGTCCTGTTTTTCCATGCGCCATAGCGCACCATAGGACACCGTGGAATCAATGCTGCCATCTATGCCGTAGGCCTGGAATTGATAGGCATTGGCCTGTCCACAAATCATAGTGGCAAGAATGGCAGTGGCGATTGGGGTCGCTTTGAACCGTACTGCCGAAAAACTTCCAGCTCCCCCCAAGGAACTAATGATTCTCATATTGTTATCTCCTGTTGTTGCAAAAAAATTCTCAGCCCGCAATCCGTTCGACGTCTTACTCTGACCGGCCCATTCTGTGGACCGGAACTCTATAGCGATTTTCACCCATTCATGACCTTCTATTCTCAACTATCTTCCGTCGTTGCGACTCGGGTCTACGTTCATTCAGATTAGGTGAGCGACGCGGGAGTCACAGTGTTCGCGAATTCGCGTTCCTGCAGTGCGCGCCACTGGACCTTTCCAGTCGCAGTTTTCGGCAGGCGATCAATGATCTCGACGCGACGCGGAACCTTGTATGCGGCCATGTGCTCGCGCGCCCAGGCGATCAGTTCGGATTCGCTGACGGATTGTCCCGGCTTGAGCACGACAAATACCTTGACACTTTCGCCACGATGCGTGTCGCGAGTCGCGATGACACAAGCTTCGAGAATCGCCGGATGACCGTAGAGCAGCGTCTCGACTTCGGCCGGCCAGACTTTGTAGCCGGATGCGTTGATCATCCGCTTGAGCCGGTCGACCATGAAAAAATAGCCTTCGTCGTCGACGAACGCTAAATCACCGGTACGGAAGAAACGCATGCCATCGATGTCGATGAATGCATCCGCAGTTGCTTCCGGCCTGTTCCAATAGCCGCGGAATACCTGTGGCCCGTTTATTACAATCTCGCCGGTCGCGCCGGCGGGTTGCGGTTGCCGCGTTTCGGGGTCGATGATGATTGCAGTGGTGTTCTGGATTGGTATGCCGAGGCACTGCTGCTTCGGGCGCTGCGGCGGATTGATATGTGTCGGCGCAATGGTTTCGGATAAACCATAGCCTTCGATATATTTTATGCCCCACAGCGATTCGATCTTTTGCGCAACCGCCTTCGGCATCGCCGCGCCACCGCCGCTGAGTAGTTTCAGCGAGCGCAGATCGAACGTGTCGAGGTCGGGCTGGTTGAGGAAATCGACGAGCATCGTCGAAATCGCCGTCCACGTGGTTACGCCGTGGCGCTCGATCATCTGCGCCGCACAGCGTTTGTCCCAGCGCGTCATCACGATCATCGTTGCGCCGAGATAGATCGGTGTGTTGACGCTGTTCTGCAAGCCAGTGACGTGAAACATCGGTAAGGAAACCAAAGAAACGGCGTCCTTTGGAATCCGCCACCACTCCACGGGTGCGACCGTGGTGTGCATGACACTGTAGTGCGTGTGGATACAGCCTTTCGGTGCGCCGGTCGTTCCCGAGGTGTAGGGAATAACTGACAAGTCATCGGGTCCCGCGACGTTCGCGCTGGGCTGCAGTTCCAGTGCCAGCGCGTCGCGCCACGCCACCGCACCGGTGATTTCGATCGGCGCGGCGCTGACAATGTCGGGCACCGGCAGGTCGGTGGACTGGACCAAATAGTCGGAATAAGTCGCAACGATGGCGTGTTTGAGTGCGCTGCCGAACAACGGTCGGGCGTTCGGCAATAATTCCTGGCCGAGGATCGCTGTTTTCGCACCACTGTCTTCGACGATGTGGCGCAGCTCGTCGGTCAGGTTCATCGGGTTGATCGGCACAACGGCTGCGCCAGCTCGCAATATCGCATAGAACGCGATGATGAACTGCGGACTGTTCTGCATGTAGAGCGCGACGCGGTCGCCGCGCACGACGTCGCAGCGATGCTGAAGAAAGCCCGCAAGCGCGTCGACCTCGTGCCGGATACGCTCGTAGCTGATTGCGCTGTCGTAGTAAATGACGGCGGGTTTGTCCGGAAATCGGTTCGCTGAGACTTCAAGGTTGTAATAAATTGAAGTTCTTGGCACGTCCATGTGCTTCGGCAAACCCTGCGGCCAGTGAGCCAGATTCATTCTCAGCGTCCCTTTTTCCCCTGTGGCGCACCCGGCGCCCTGATCGTGCCTGACATTCATCTTATTCGCGGCTGGCAGACTACTACACTTGCTGCGGCAGAATCACTGCCTTGCCCGTGATTTTTCGGCCCTGCAACGCTTCCAGAGCCTGTGAAGCCTGCGACAGTGAATAGCGTGCGGAAATCAACGGACGGATTTTGCGCTCCCGCAGCCATGCAAAAAGCAGGCGTGTGTTTTCAGCATGTAGCTTCGGTTCGCGGCGCACGAATTCACCCCAGAACACGCCCAGCATCGCACAACCCTTGAGCAGCGGCAGGTTCAACGGAATTTTGGGAATGTCGCCAGCGGCGAAGCCCACAACCAGATAGCGTCCGCGCCAACCGACACTGCGCAGAGCCGGCTCGGCATAACGGCCGCCAACCGGATCGTAGACGATATCGACGCCGCGGTCGCCGGTGAAAGCTTTGATCCTTTCGCGCAGATCCTCGCGGGAATAATCGATGGTTTCCTCGGCACCATATTTCCGAGCGACCTCCAATTTTTCCGCGTTCGATGCGGCTGCGATTACGCGCAGTCCAAGCATCTTGCCGATTTCCACGGCCGCCAGCCCGACACCACCGGCCGCTCCGAGCACCAGCAGAGTTTCGCCGGCCTGCGCCAGCGCACGATCCTTCAGCGCATGCAGCGAAGTGCCGTAAGTCATCGTGAAACTGCCGGCGAGTTCGAGATCGCTGTCGCTGAGATCGGGTGGCAGCGGAATCACTCGATCGGCGTCGACAAGGACTTCCTGCGCGAACGCGCCGAAGATGGTCAGCGCCACGACCTTGTCACCGACTTTCAGATCGTGCACCTCGGTGCCGATGGTCTTGATCACTCCCGCCAGTTCGCCACCTGGCGAAAATGGTGGTGAGGGCTTGAACTGGTATTTGCCTTGCACGATCAGCGTGTCCGGAAAATTCACACCGGCAACGCGGTTGGTGATGACAACTTGCTTCGGTCCCGGCACTGGCGGCGGCATATCGCGAACTCGCAACGCCGATACCGGACCGTACTCTTCGCAAAGGACTGCTTTCACCGGATTCCCCTTATATTTCTATGGCCGCGACTTCTCAGAATCGCCCGCCGGTTATGTCATAAATCTTGTTGCGCATCGCCACCAGCTTCGGACCGAAGTCTCTAACCAGCTTTTCCCTTGTAACGAGTGAGATGCGGCCGCTGCAGTTGAACGCGAAGATCCGCGAGCGGTCGGCGGAGATGATCGGCACGCCGACCGCGAACACGTCGCGATTCCAGTCGCCGAGCGAGAAGCAGAAGCCGTACTGCTCACAGTCTTCGCGTGCGCGGACGATACCCGCCTTGATCTTCGGCCATTTGGAAGGAGGACATCCCTTCTGGAGCGACTTGAGATAGCGTTCGAACGCCTCGATGGGACGCACCGCCAGATAGGCGCGACCGAGTGCTGTCGAACTGTGCGGAATCGGGGAGCCGGTTTCCAGCTGCAAATGAAATGTAGGATCGCCCTGACAAATGTCCAGCAATACCATCTGTGAGTCGTCGTTGGTGGCCAGCATCACTGCCGCCTTCGTATATTGGGCCAACTCTTCCATCAGCGGATGCGACACGGCGACGATATCGTTGGAATTCTTGAACGCGCGGCCAAGCGCCAGAACGCCGACGCCCAATGAGTATTTTTCGAGCGAAGCCGAGTAGTCCAGATAGCCGAGCGATGCGAGTGTGAACGTCAGTCTTGAAACGGTCGGCTTTGGCAGGTCGGTGCGGCTGGCGATGTCCTGATTGCCTAGATAGCGCTCGTCGCGCTCGAAGCAGCGGAGAATGGAAAGGCCGCGAGCGAGCGCGGTCACGAACTGCGGATGATTTTTTTCGCCACCCAGGCCGAATGTGTCAACGGAGCGTTTTGGATTTCCCATGGAATATTTCAGGCGCGCCGCGTGACTGGAATCGTGATCCGCGAGGCGGTGATGGCCTCGGGCGATGGACGTTTCACCGCACTCGATAAGAGTGCGAACTCCATTAAGGTTCCAGCGTGGAGAGCGGCCGTTGGAAAAATGAGTGTGCGAATGATCATCTAGTGAAACATATTTTGTTTAGCGGAACTATATTCCACCTGACGTTGATCTTAACGACGGCAATCTTCGCTTGGCAAGCTGCTTTCGCTATCGGCGCTTTCACCGGCGGTTTCAGGGTTCGGTGAAAACCAGCTGAAGATCTTCTCGCGGGGCACCGGCATCAGCTGCCGCATATCCTGATCATGGCGCTTGTTTTCGAATGAGGGCAGGAGTAGGCTTTTTGAAAATAAAGGAACTAAGTTCCGTGTGGTGGAATTTAAATGGCTGACGAATTTCCGCGATTTTTTCTCAATACGTAGGATGGCGCTTGGTAAACGCGCGCAGCATGACTCATGTTTTGCCGGCTTGCATGCTGATCATGTTGTGGCGCCGCCGACATGCCGCCGGCTGCGAGAGCCGATGATGCAGATGGATGTGAATTAGTGATGATAGACGGAGTATGCAGATGAACAGGGAGCACGCATGACCGCTCGATACGAAATTCGTGACGGCGTCGCCGTCATCACGTTGGATAATCCGCCGGTCAACGGTCTCGGCCTGGAGACGAGGCTGGGGATCATGGACGGATTGACGCGTGCTCTCGACAATACCGACGTGCACGCAATCGTCATCGCTGCCGCCGGGCGCGTATTTTCCAGCGGCGCCGACATTCGCGAATTCAGCACCGGAAAGATGGCGCAGGAACCGACGCTGAGCACTTTGATTGCCGCCCTCGAGAACAGTGCCAAGCCCGTCGTTGCGTCGATCCATGCACTCACGCTCGCTGGTGGTTTCGAGTTGACGCTCGGCGCTCACTATCGCGTCGTTGCGCGCGGTGTGCAGGTCGGTCTGCCGGAAGTGAAGATTGGCATCATTCCCGGCGCCGGTGGTACGCAACGCCTGCCGCGCGCGGTCGGTCTCGAAGCAGCCCTGAACATGATTGTGTCCGGCGCACAGGTGCCGGTCGAGAAACTGGCGCAGACACGCTTGTTTGATCGCATCGTCGATGGCGATCCAACGAATGCGGCGCTCACGCTGGCACGCGAAGTGGCCGCAAAGGGTGGTCCGTATCCGCGAATCCGCGACTGGACCGTCGAACATCCGAACGCCGAGGGCTTCATTAACTTCGCGCGTGCTGCTGTCGTCTCTGCCGCCAAGAATCTGCCGGCGCCGGCGCGCTGCGTCGATGCGATCGAAGCGGCGGTGAAGCAGCCGTTCGATGCCGGCATCGCATTCGAGCGCGCTACGTTCATGCAGCTGCTCGGCACGCCAGAATCCAAGGCTTTGCGGCATGCGTTCTTCGGTGAGCGCGCGGCAAGCAAGGTCGCGGATATCGGAGACGATGTGCCGTTGCGTGAAATCAAGAAAGTCGCAGTAATCGGCGCCGGCACCATGGGCGGCGGCATCAGCATGAATTTTCTCAGTGCCGGCATCCCGGTCACGATGCTGGAAACCAAGCAGGAAGCGCTCGACCGCGGCGTGGCGACGATCCGTAAGAACTACGAGAACAGCGCGAAGAAAGGAAAGCTCACGAGCGAGCAGGTGGAAAAGCGCATGGGGCTGCTGAAGCCCACGCTGTCCTTTGGCGACGTCAAGGACGTTGATCTGGTCATCGAAGCGGTATTCGAGGAATACAGCGTCAAGGAAGCGGTGTTCCGGCAGCTTGACGAAGTCGTCAAAAAAGGCGCGATCCTCGCCAGCAATACATCCACACTGGATGTCGATCGCATCGCGGCGTTTACGAAGCGCCCGCAGGATGTGCTGGGCACGCATTTCTTCAGTCCCGCGAACGTAATGAAGCTGCTTGAACTCGTGCGCGGTGCGAAGACCGGTAAGGACGTACTGGCAACGGCACTGGCGCTGTCCAGGAAGATCGGCAAGACGGCGGTGGTGTCCGGCGTTTGCGACGGCTTTATCGGCAATCGCATGCTCGAACAGTACAGCCGGCAAAGCGGCTTCCTGCTCGACGAAGGCGCGCTGCCGCAGCAGGTTGATCGTGCCATGGAGACATTCGGTTTTGCGATGGGACCGTTCCGCATGGGCGATCTGGCGGGCAACGACATCGGCTGGGCGATCCGCAAGCGTCGCTACGTCGAGAAGCCGCGGATGACCTATTCGAAGACCGCCGATCTGCTTTGCGAGCTCGGCCGCTATGGCCAGAAGACCGGCGCCGGCTGGTACGACTACAAGCCTGGTGACCGCACCGCGCAGCCATCCGCGCTGGTGGAGGAGCTGATCGTCAAGCACTCGAAGGATCTCGGTCTGGTGCGACGCAAGATCAGCGATGAGGAAATTGTCGAGCGGCTGGTTTACTCGCTGGTCAACGAAGCCGCTAAGATTCTCGAAGAGGGCATCGCCGCAAAAGCCTCCGACATCGACGTCGTCTACTTGGCGGGCTACAGCTTTCCCGCAACGCGCGGCGGTCCGATGTTCTATGCCGACGCCGTGGGTCTCTACAACGTATTGCGCGCGATACGCCGCTATGCGAAGGGCTATCAGGGCCAGGCCTGGGAACCGGCACCACTACTGGTGAAGCTGGTCGAGACCGGCGGGACCTTCAATGGCTGGTCGAAAGATTCTGGAGCAAACAACTCATGACCGATGCAGTGATCGTTTCCACCGCGCGCACCGGACTGGCGAAGAGCTGGAAAGGCGCGCTCAACATGACGCATGGCGCGACGCTGGGCGGCCACGTCATCCGCAACGCGGTCGCTCGCGCTGGCATTGAGCCGGGTCAGGTCGAGGACGTGCTGTTGGGCTGCGCTTATCCCGAGGGCGCCACCGGCTTCAATATCGCGCGCCAGAGCGCGCTGCGTGCGGAACTCCCGGTGACGGTGCCGGGCGCGACGGTGAATCGCTTCTGCTCGTCCGGCCTGCAAACCATCGCGATGGCGGCGCAACGCGTGATCGCCGGTGAAGGCGATGTGTTCGTGGCCGGCGGCGTCGAAAGTATTTCCTGCGTACAGAACAGCATCAATCGCCTGATGGCGAACGAAGGATGGCTGACCCGGCATAAGCCTGAAATCTACTGGCCGATGCTGCAGACCGCCGAGCAGGTCGCGAAGCGTTACAGCATCCCGCGCGAACGCCAGGATCGCTATGGCGTCGAGAGCCAGCTGCGCGCCGCCGCTGCCGCGGCAGCCGGACGGTTCAATGACGAGATCGTACCGATCACTGTGCTGGCCGGCGTTGCCGATCGCGCGACCGGCGAACTGGTGACTAAGGAGGTCACGCTCGCAACCGACGAAGGCATTCGCGCCGATACCACCTATGAGGGCGTGTCGAAAATACGTGCAGCCACGCCAGGCGGTGTGGTCGCGGCTGGCAATGCCAGCCAGTTCTCCGATGGCGCGTCAGCGGCCGTTGTCGTCGATGCGAAATTTGCCGAACGCCGTGGGCTGAAGCCGCTCGGCATCTTCCGTGGCTTCGCGGTCGCTGGCTGTGAGCCGGACGAGATGGGTATTGGTCCGGTGTTCGCGGTGCCGAAGCTGCTGAAGCGCGCCGGTCTCAAGGTAGAGGATATCGGACTGTGGGAGCTCAACGAAGCGTTTGCGGTGCAGGTGCTGTACTGCATGGACAAACTTGGCATTCCGCACGACCGGCTCAATGTCGATGGCGGCGCGATCGCCGTCGGGCATCCCTATGGCGTCAGCGGTGCACGGCTCGTCGGCCACGCCTTGATTGAAGGCCGTCGGCGTGGCGTCAAGTACGTGGTGGTAACCATGTGCATCGGCGGTGGTCAGGGCGCAGCCGGCCTGTTCGAAGTCGTCTGATCGCAAATTCTTACAATCTGGAGCGCGGAAAATGGCTGCTAGCAAATCACTCTTCGACCTCAGCGGTAAAACGGCACTGATTACCGGTGGGTCGCGCGGCCTTGGCCTGCAGATCGCCGAGGCGCTTGGCGCCCACGGTGCGAAGCTGGTGCTGTCGGCGCGCAAGGCCGATGAGTTGAAGGAGGCACAGGCACATCTGAAGGGTCTCGGCATCGCGGCGGATTACATTGCTGCCGATGTTTCCAAGCAAAGCGACATCGAACGGCTCGCCGATGGCGCGATCGAAAAGCTCGGCCACGTCGATATCCTCGTTAACAACGCGGGTGCCAGCTGGGGCGCGCCGGCGGAGGATCATCCGCTCGAAGCGTGGGACAAGGTATTCAATCTCAATATCCGCGGCCTGTTTCTGCTGACGCAACGGATCGGCAAGCGATCGATGATCCCACGCAAGTACGGTCGCATCGTCAATGTCGCGTCGATCGCGGGTATTGCCGGCAATCCGCCTGGCATCATGAAGACCGTTGCCTATAACGCGAGCAAGGGTGCAGTCGTCAATTTTACGCGTGCGCTGGCGGGCGAGTGGGGCGTCTATGGCATCACCGTGAATGCGCTGGCACCCGGTTTCTTCCCGTCGAAGATGACGCATGGCCTGCTTGAAGAACTCGGCGTCGATAACGTGAAACGCGATACGCCGCTGAACCGCCTTGGCGATGATGAGGATCTGAAAGGCGCGGCGCTGTTGTTTGCGTCGGATGCCAGCAAGCACATCACCGGCCAGATTCTGGCGGTGGATGGCGGCTATAGCGCGGTCTGATCGGCTCCCATGAAGGATTTCAACGACAAGGTCGCGGTCATCACTGGTGCCGCGTCGGGTTTCGGCCGTGAGTTCGCCCGTATCGGCGCGGAGCTGGGTATGAGGCTCGTTCTCGCCGACGTGCAGCGCGAGCGGCTGGACGAAGTGCTGATGGAGTTGAAGCAGCGCGGCGCGCAGGCGATTGCGATGCATGTGGACGTATCCAAGGGCGAGCAGGTCGAAGCGCTTGCAGCCGCGACGATGGATGCTTTCGGTGCCGTGAATCTGGTATTCAACAACGCCGGTGTCGCCGGCGTCGGCGGATTGGTGTGGGAAAACAGCGTGCGCGACTGGGAATGGATGCTCGGCGTGAACCTGTGGGGCGTGATTCACGGCGTGCGGGTATTCACGCCGCTGATGCTGGCCGCCGCCACCGCTTCGCCCGACTATCGCGGGCATATCGTCAACACGGCGTCGATGGCCGGCCTCATTAACGCGTCACCGACCGCTGCTTACAACGTTTCCAAACACGCCGTCGTATCGCTGTCGGAGTCCTTGTATCAGGATCTCGATCTGACCACTACTCAGATTCACTGCTCGGTGCTGTGTCCCTATTTCGTGCCGACCGGCATCAATCAGTGGGACCTCAATCGCCCCGCCGATATGGTGAACGATGCACCGCTGACCAAGTCGCAGCGAATCGCGCGCGCGATGGCCGAGAAGGCGATCACGTCCGGCAAGGTGTCCGCCGAACAGGTTGCGCGGATGACCTTCGACGCGATCCGCGGCGACTCGTTCTACATCTTCTCGCACCCGCACGCGCTTGGCGGCGTCCGCCAGCGCATGGAGGCCATTCTCGCGCTGCGCAATCCCGCCGATCCGTTCGCCGAGCGGCCGGATTTGCGGGCGCGGCTGGAAGCCGCATTGCGCGAGTGATTCCAGCGGTGCGTGGAAATCTACGAGCGTCGAATTTAAAAAATAGGTAGTCGTCATGGATCTTAATTTCACCGCGGCGGAAAGTGCCTTCCGCGACGAAGTCCGGGCTTTTCTAAAAACCCATCTGCCGGCCGATCTGCGTGAGCGCATGCTCGCGGGCAGTGAAAAGAACGTCCGCGAAGATATTCCGCGCTGGCAGAAAATTCTGCACACGCAGGGCTGGGGTGCGCCGGGCTGGCCGATTGAATTCGGCGGCACCGGCTGGAGCCAGGTGCAGCAGTACATCTTCGAGGTCGAGTGCGCACTGGCCGGTGCGCCGCCGCAGTTATCGTTCGGTCTGAAAATGGTCGCGCCGGTGCTGATGCGCTTCGGCAGCCCGGCGCAGCAGCAGCGGTTTCTTCCGCGCATCCGGTCCGCCGAGGAATGGTGGTGCCAGGGTTATTCGGAACCCGGTTCGGGCTCCGATCTCGCTTCGCTGAAAACGCAGGCGCGGCGCGAGGGCGATCACTATATCGTCAATGGGCAGAAGGTCTGGAACACACTGGGTCAATATGCTGATTGGATCTTCTGCTTGGTCCGCACCGACATGGAAGCGAAGCCGCAGCGAGGCATTTCGTTCCTGCTGATCGACATGAAAACGCCCGGCATCACGGTACGCCCGACGACATTGCTCGATGGAACGAACGAGGTCAACGAAATCTGGTTCGACAATGTGCGCGTGCCGTTGGAAAACCGCGTCGGTGAAGAGAATCAGGGTTGGACTTACGCGAAATTTCTGCTCGGCCATGAGCGTACCAATATCGCCGGCATCGGCACCTCCAAGCGCGAACTGGAGCGCCTGAAACGGATTGCACGCGAAGAGCGCAAGAACGGCCGGCCGCTGATCGAGGATCCCGTATTTGCGACACGCATCGCGCAGGTCGAAATCGAACTGACCGCTTTGGAGATTACTAACCTGCGCGTCATATCCGCGGACGCCGAAAAGCGGGCGCCCGGTCCCGAGGCGTCGATCCTGAAAATAAAAGGTACGGAAATCATGCAGCGCATTTCGGAGCTGCAGGTCGATGCGATCGGCAGTGCGGCGTTGCCGTTCGCCAACGAGTCCGAACGGGCCGGCCTGAGTGGAGGATTGCTTGCACCGCTGTATGCGCGGAATGCAACGGCGTCGTATCTGAATCTGCGCAAGGTCACAATTTTCGGCGGCTCTAACGAGATTCAGAAAAACATCATTGCCCAGATGATTCTGGGACTGTAGGGAACTACGATGGATTTTTCCTTTACTGACGAACAGCGGATGCTGCTCGATACGACGCGACGGTTCCTTGCCAAGGACTACACGTTCGAGCGCCGCCGTGAAATCCGCGAATCTGCGGCCGGGTATTCGCAGGCGATCTGGAAGCAGTTCGCCGAGCTTGGATTGCTCGCGCTCAACGTTCCCGAGGACGACGGTGGCATTGGCGCCGGGGCGATCGGTACGATGTTGGTCTCCAACGCCATCGGTGAAGGTCTGGTGCTGGAGCCATTTCTGTCCAGCGCTGTGGTTGCGACGCGCGCGATTGCGCAGCTGGCCTCGCCGGAACAGCGCGCCGCGTGGTTGTCGAAACTCGCGGCAGGCGAACTGATCGCGGTGCTGGCACACGATGAGGTATCGAGCCGCTTCGACTTTCTCAATATCGAAACGCGCGCCGTCGCGCGCGGCGATGGCTGGTCCCTCACCGGTCGCAAGGCTGTGATCTATCACGCTCCGGTGGCCGGCCTGCTGCTGATCTCAGCGCGCATAGAAACTGCCAAGGGAAGCGAACTGGGACTGTTCGCGGTACCTGCCGCGAGCAGTGGCCTGACCTTGATTCCATGCGCGACGGTCGATAGCCAGCGCGCCGCCGACATCGTGCTCGAACAGGTGCAGATACCGCGCGCGGTGCGTGTTGGGAGCGACATCGCTGCCGGATTGTCGGCGATATTGGACTACGGTTTGGCCGCGTTATGTGGCGAAGCGGTCGGAGCGCTCGACAAACTGCTGGCGACGACCATTGATTACAGCCGCACACGCGTGCAGTTTGGAGTGCCGATCGGTCGTTTCCAGGCACTACAGCACCGCATGGCGGACATGCTGCTGCATGTCGAACAGGCGCGCTCGATGTCGTATCTCGCTGCGTCGCGCTGCGTCGCGGAGAATCCGGCACAGCGCCGCGCCGCACTATCGGCCGCCAAAGTGGTTGTCGGCCAGGCTGCGCGCTTTGTTGGCCAGCAGGCCATTCAGCTGCACGGTGGCATGGGTATGACTGACGAACTCAGCGTCAGTCACTATTTCAAGCGTCTGCTGGGGATCGAAATACGCTTCGGCAGTACCGATGCGCACCTCGCGTTGTATACGAATCAACTGCAAACGGCGTGAACAGCCGGAGCAGGTTTGGGGTGGGCATGACGCCGGCCCCGTCTTTTTTCCAGGAAACGGGGAGAAAATCACAATGAGCCAAACAGCCCATGTCGGACCGGCAAATCCCGGTCCTCTCGGACTCGCTGGGGCGGCTATCACGACTTGGCTGTTCAGCATGCTTAACATCGGCTGGTATGGGCACGAGAGTGTCGGCCTGGTGCTGGCAACTTGCATCGCCTGTGGCGGGCTGGCGCAAGTGATCGCCGGGATCATGGAATTCTCGCGCGGCAACACCTTCGGTACCACGACCTTCGTTATGTACGGTACCTTTTGGTGGTCGCTCTCGGTGTTTCTGCTGTTCCTGCATGACAAGGTACCCGCCGGCTTCGTCGGCTGGTATCTATTCCTGTGGGGAGTGTTGTCGCTATGCCTGCTGGTTTGCTCGATCCGCCATGCGCGGGCGATCCAGCTTTTTTTTGTTTTTATCTCGTTGACGTTCCTGCTTGCTGCTGCAGGCGACTGGCTCGAATCGACGCCGCTGAAACAGGCCGGCGGATACGCGGGCTTGGCGGTGTCGCTGATCTCGTTTTATCTGCTGACCGCAACGATTCTGAACGAGTCCTTTGGACGCGACGTGCTGCCGATCGGGGCAGGAACGGCGCCACCGGGATCCGGAATCAGCTAGCGCCCGCCGGCGACATCGCTCGAAAGCAACACGACTTCGGGCTCCTGCACGTGGTAGCCCTGCACGAAATTCACACCCATCTGCCACAGACGCGCCATCACATTGGCGTCTTCGATATGTGAAACGATGGTCTTAATGTTCTTCTGCTTGGCCAGTTCCAGCAGCGTCAGCAGCCGCTTCTGCAATTCTCGATCGGCGAAATTCTGCGTGAACGAGGGATGGAACTTGATGAACGTTGCGGGGATGTGATCAAGCAGCTGTGCCGAATGAGAGCCAACCCCGTAATGCTCGATCGCCACGCCCGCACCCATTTCCACCAGTGCCTGCGCGAGGAGCTTGGCCTTGCGAATGTGATTCTGAAGGGCGTGTTCCTGGATCTGGAACACGATTTCCTCTGGCTTTAGGCGGCGGCCCTTGAGCAGCGTGCGCAGCCAGGTGACGAAACCTTCCGTATCGCGCAAAGTCTCTTCGGCCAGTTTCACAAATAGCGTCGCTGAATCCTGTGAGGCCGCGCGCTTTTCAATGATTGCCAGCGCACGCGCGACCACCCAGCGGTCGATCTGGCGCATGAGATTGAATTTCTGCGCGGCGCGCAGAAATTCGCTGGCATGATATTCGCGGCCTTCCTCGTCGAGCATGCGTACGAGAACGTCGAAATGGGGCCGGACCTCACCTTCCAGGCTCGCAATCGACTGATAGGCAAGCTTGAGCCGGTTATCGTCGATTGCTTTGCGGACCTGGACGGCGCGAAGCGCGTCTTCGCGTTCAGACTGTGCCGATTTCGCGGTCTCGCCGAGCACGACCAGCTTGTTGCCGCCTTTCGCGGAAAGCTCACGTGCCCCGTTGACCATCTGTGGAATCACTTCCTCCGGCTGATCCTGGGCGCCGACCGGATACACCGCGACCGATACCGTCACGTGTGACTCGTGTGACTGTGTGGTGATTTCGAGTGCACCGATCTCGCGGCGCAGCAGGTCGCCGAACTGCTCGATGTCGGAAAATGTCGGGCGATGCAGCACCAGTGCCAGCTCGTCCGACGAGAATTCGAAAAGTGCGTCGTCCGGACCGAGGCGGCTGCGGACGGAATTGGCCACGGCTGCCGAAGCTTCTTCGGCGCCGACGTAACCGATGCGGCCTTCAAGGCTCTCGAAATTGTCGATGACGATCAGCAGCGCTCCGCGCGCCACCGTCGTGCCTTCGCCGCCAGCCTGGGGCTTTTGCAGCGCCTGCAGAAATGCGGATCGGCGTGCGAGAGACGCGGATGTGGCTTCCGGGGCTGGGGCGACAGCTTCGGATTCCAGCCGGATCAGCATTTCGATGACGCGTTCGCCATCCTGTTGGCCGAGAATCAGTTGCGCTTTGACGTCGCGTGGCCCGTTGCGTCCGGCGAAACGGAATTCGAGTGGCTCGCCATTGTGCTTGCCCTTGAGAACCGCGCGCAGACGTTCCTTGACCTTGGTTTGCTGTTCCGGCGCGACCAGATCGATCAGTGGCTGGCCGGCAATTTCGTCCGGGTTTTCGTAGCCGAGCAACGCACCGAACGCGGGATTGGCCCACGCCAGAATTCCTTCCTGTACATGGGCGACCGCGTCGGCGGTGCCGGTCGTGAGCTGCTGGTGGCGTGATTCAAAATCGGCGAGACGTTCGCGCGTCAGCGTCAGCGAACGCATGTGGTGATAGTTGACGAACTCGCGGACGACGACCAGCTCCAGATGCTTCAAATGGCGCGGATCGACACAGGAGACGACATCGCGAGCGCCGGCGCCCAGTGCGGACACGCTATTCTCGATCGATAATTGCTCGCTGATCAGAACCACCGGCAGATCGGGCAGGATCGATGTACACAGTTCGATCACCGCCATATGCGGCGCGGATTTCAGCCCTTCGTGACAAAGAACCATGTCAGGAGGGTTGCGACGCAGCGCATCCTCGAGGTCCTCGGTATCCGTGACCCACGCGGTACGCAGTGGATGGCCGGCATTGCGCAGATAGCTTTCGATGCGTCGCGAAGTTTCTTCGGTAGCGGCGACGACGACCAGAACGCCGGTGGTTTCGGCGAGCAGGGTCATCGGCGGCGGTACCTTGGCCTTAGTTACTACCATGGCACTGGCAGTTTGGCCGGCGTTCCCGCTACTTCGCGCACCAAGCGTGGCACCAGGTAGCCTGGCACCCGGGAGTTCAGTTCGCGCATGATCACTTGGCTTGCCCATTCGTCCACTTCAAAATGACCCGCACCCTGGATCCGATCTAATAGGTGTATGTAGTAGGGCAGGACCCCAGCAGTAAATAGCTTTTCTGACAACAGTGCAAGTATTTCGGCTGAGTCGTTTATATTCTTTAGGAGGACCGACTGGTTGAGCAGCGTGGCGCCGGTCGTCCGTAGGCGAGCGAGCGCCCCTGCAAGTGCGGTGCCAAGTTCGGCGGGATGATTCATGTGTAGTACGACAACGCGTTGCAGCCGCGTGTTTCCCAGCCACGAAAGCAGCCGGTCATCCACACGTTCCGGTAGAACGACCGGCAGCCGTGTGTGAATCCGCAGGCGGCGAACATGCGGAATGGTCTCGAGTCTGCTGACAAATGCCGCCAGTTTGTCATCGCTCAGCGACAGCGGGTCGCCGCCTGACAGGATCACTTCCTCGATGCTGGTATCCGCCGCGATCGTTTCCAGTGCTTCGCGCCATTGGCCGCGTGAAGCCAGCGCATCGCCGTAGGGAAAATCGCGCCGGAAGCAGTAGCGGCAATGTACCGCGCAGGCGCCAGTCGCGATCAGCAGCACCCGCCCGCGATATTTGTGGATGACCCCGCCTGCTCTCAGCTTCTGCAGATCCCCGACCGGATCAGCGACGAATCCGGGCAGTTCCAGCGATTCCTTGGCCGCCGGCCACACTTGGAGAAACAAGGGATCCAGCGGATCGCCTTTGCGCATCAGCTGCGCGAAGCCGCGTGGTACGCGTAATGGAAAATGGGCGAGTCGCTGATAGTCGAGTGCCGGCAACGACGGATCGAGATCAAGCAGGCGGAGCAGTTCGGCCGGCGTCTGAATGCTGTCGTTGAGCAGACTCAGCCAGGCGGGACGCGGCGACAGCAGTTCGGGTAAAGCAAAGTCGTCCATATGCCCGGAAATTGTGCGCGCGGGTGGTGTGGGCCGGCAAGGCGGCCGCGTACGGGTCGTGGTTGCGGATTCGTGTGTGCCGCTTATGCGCGTAGGCGCCGCCGTTTGTCCGCTGCCGTCCGCCGGGTATCGGATTTCGTCGCCGCGCGCGGCGGTCCGAGGATTACCAGTGCCGGATCCGGCGTTTTCGGTTTGAATTTGCATAAATCTGCGATCTCGCAGCGCCAGCATTCGGGTTTGCGCGCTTTGCATATATAGCGTCCATGCAAAATCAGCCAGTGGTGCGCGTGCAGGCGAAATTCCAGCGGCGTGATCTTCTCGAGCTTGGCTGAAACCGCATCGGGCGTCTTGCCAACGGCCAGTCCGGTGCGATGGGCGACGCGGAAGATGTGGGTATCGACGGCGATGGTCGGATGCCCGAACGCGACATTGAGTACGACGTTCGCTGTCTTGCGCCCGACGCCGGGCAGCGCGTGCAGGGCTTCGAGATCACTCGGCACCTTGCCGCCGTGCCGCTCCAGCAACTGCCGGCACAGCGCGATGACGTTTTTCGCCTTGGTCTGATACAAACCGATGGTACGGATGTATTCGCGCAGCTTTTCCTCACCGAGCGCGAGGATTTTCCCCGGCGTATTGGCAACCGGATACAACTTCGCGGTTGCTTTGTTGACGCTCACATCTGTCGCCTGTGCCGACAGCACGACTGCGACCAGCAGCTCGAACGGAGTGCCGTATTGCAGTTCGCTACGTGGCTCGGGGTTGCGTGCGGCGAGGCGGCGATACAGCTCAGTGATTTCGGCGGGTTTCATTGTCCGTCTTCTCCGATCTTGCGGCGGCGCGCTCGTGCTCGCGCGATGGCGGCAGCGATATCGATCGATTGCGCTTTCGTTTTCAGCGCGCTTTCGCGACGCTGGCGCCGTGCTTGGTCGCGCGCTGCGCGAGTGCGCGCGAGCCGTGCCGCGTGCTTGCCATAACGTACACGCCAGCGATTCGCGAGCGCAGCCGGCGCCGGTTCCGACGCAGCACGCGGCACCATGGTGATGCAATCGACCGGACACACCGGCAGGCACAATTCGCAGCCGTTGCATTCGCTGGATATGACGGTGTGCATACGCTTGAGGCTGCCGACGATGGCGTCGACCGGGCAAACGGGTACGCATTTGAAGCAGCCGATGCAATCCGCTTCGTCAATGAACGCCACGGCCGGTGTCGCGGGCATGAGGCCGAGTGCTGGATCGACCGGCTTCGCATCGCGACCGAGCAGGCGTGCGAGCGCGAGCGCGGTGTCGTCGCCGCCCGGCGGACAGCGATCGATATCCGTAGATCCGGCGGCCAGTGCCTCGGCGTAGCGCCGGCAGTCGGGGTAGCCGCAGCGTGTGCACTGCGTCTGCGGTAGCAATGCGTCGATGCGGTCGGCGAGTGTATCCACGGTGTAGCCTCAATGCCCGTCACGTGGATTGAACGCGACGATCAACGCCACGCCACCGAGCACCAGCACCATCGCGATGACGCTGCCGGTGGTGATCGTCTCGCCGCCGAACGACAGCCCCAGCAGCACGGCGACGACTGGATTCACATAAGCGTAGCTTGTCGCCAGTGCCGGTGTGGTGTTGTGCACGAGGAAAATGTAAGCGCTGTAAGCGATAAGGCTGCCGAAAATCGCCAGGTAAAGTAGCGCGCCCAACGCCTGCGTCGACGGCGCCAACACCCAGCTTTCTCCACTAATCCGGCTGACGATCAAAAACAATACGCCGGCAGCAATCATCTGCGCCGCTGGATTCATGAGTCCCACCGGCAGATCGATGCGCTTGCTCAACACCGAGCCGAAGGCCCAGCTCATCGCCGCCATGCCGAGCAGTACCGCCGCCGCTGGACTGCCAGATAGATCAGCGCTGAAATTAAGCACCACGACGCCGGCGAATCCGATCGCGAGTCCCAGCCATTGAGGCATCGTCGGTTTGAGGCCACTGAACGAGCCGAAGATGGCTGCCCACAAAGAGACTGTCGCCACCGCCGTCGCGGCGAGCCCGGAACTGACGGAGCGCTCCGCGAGCACCACACCGCCGTTACCGACGCACAACAGCAGAAAGCCGATCAGCGCCGCATTGGCCCATTGCCGCGCCGTTGGCAGCGGGGTGCCGCGCAATCGCATGATCGCGAGCAGAGCAGTGCCGGCGCAGATGAAGCGCAGGCCTGGAAAAAACATCGGCGCATAACCGCGCAAGGCGAAGCGTATCGCCAGGTATGTCGAGCCCCAGATGACGTAGACCGTCAGCAGCGCCAGCACCAGCAGACCGCGCGACGGCGCCGCCGCGTGTGGCAGTTCCGGCACAGTTCCGGCGTCGACGACCGCCGTCGTGCATGGCTCGCCGCCGGGATCGAGCGCTGCCTGCCGGCTCACTTCACCCTCATGCCCGGTTCGGCGCCGGAATCCGGCGACAGCAGAAACGGCTTGCCGTCACCGAAACTGGCCGCCAGCACCATGCCTTCGCTCATGCCGAAGCGCATCTTGCGCGGCGCGAGATTGGCCACGACCACCGTCAGCCGGCCGATCAGCGCCTCGGGCGCGTATTGCGATTTGATGCCGGCGAAGACCTGGCGTTTGCCGAGTTCGCCGACGTCGAGCGTCAGTTTCAGCAGCTTGTCGGCGCCTTCGACGGGCTCGGCGTTTTCGATGCGGGCGATGCGGAGGTCGACCTTGGTGAAGTCGTCGATTGAAATGGCGGGCCGGGACTCGGGACTCGGGACTCGGGACTCGGGTGCAGCGATTGCTGCGCTGTTCTTCGTCGTTGGTGCGAGGTCTTCTTTGGAGGCTTCGACCATGGCTTTGATTTGAGCAGAATCAACACGTGTCACCAAGGGCCGGTATGGATTGATTTGGTGATTAAGTAACGGCTTCTTGGCGTCGTCCCAAGTCAGGCTTGGGATATTAAGAAAGCTCTCAGCTCGTTTAGCTAAATTTGGGAGTATTGGCTTCAGATATAGCGTAAGGAGACGGAAGATATTGAGATGGGTTGTGCTGAACTCACTTAGCCAAGTCTGGGCAGCACTATCGTTCGGGGTGATCTGGTTCCACGGCGCGGCTTTTTGGATCAGTTGGTTCGCGAAATCGGCCAAATTCATGATGATTCGCGCCGCATTACCGTAATCCCTACGCTCGTAGCAACCTCTAATTTCTTCGGCTTTCTCTTGAACCTTTGCGTATTCAAAGTCATGGTTCGTGGCGAGTTGAGCCGCTAACCGTCCCTCAGAGTATTTGTTGATGAATCCGGCAACCCGGCTCGCAATGTTGACGTACTTGCCTACTAGATCGCTATCGATCCGCGCTACAAAGTCTTCAAGGTTTAAATCGAGATCATCGACACCCGGACCAAGTTTGGTGGCGAAGTAGTAGCGCAGATATTCCGGATTCAGCCCCGTGTCGAGATACGTCCGCGCTTTGATAAACGTCCCGCGCGACTTGCTCATCTTCGCGCCATCGACGGTCAGATACCCATTGACGGAAATCCCCGTCGGCTGACGCAGGCCGGAGCCGTACAGCATCGCCGGCCAGAACAGGCCGTGGAAGTTAATGATGTCTTTGCCGATGAAATGCCACATCTCGGCTGCCGATTCGGCGCCGATGAATTCTTCGAGCTTGCTCCTGTCTCCGCCGAGATAGGCGAGCAGGCTCGCGAAGTAGCCAATGGGCGCGTCGAGCCAGACGTAGAAGTATTTGCCCGGCGCGTCCGGAATTTCGAATCCAAAGTAGGGCGCGTCGCGCGAGATGTCCCAGTCTTTGAGACCTTCGCTGCCTTCGCCAAGCCACTCGCGCAGTTTGGCTTTGACGCCGTCGTGCAATTGCGCGCCCTCAAGCCAGCGTTTGATTTCAGGTTGCAGCTTGGATGCGGCGAAGAAGTAATGCTCCGATGGCTTCCACACCGGCGCGGCGCCGGATAGCACCGAGAACGGGTTCTTCAGATCGCGCGGCGAATACGTTGCGCCGCAGTTCTCGCAGTTGTCGCCATACTGATCCTTGGTGCCGCACTTCGGGCATTCGCCCTTGATGTAGCGGTCCGGCAGGAACATGTTCTTGGCGGGATCGAAAGCTTGCTCGATATCACGCTTGAGGATGTAGTTGTTCTTCTGGAGCGCGCGATAGATGCGCTCCGATAGTTCGCGATTTTCCGGCGAGTGCGTCGAGTGGTAGTGGTCGAAGTCGACCAGGAAGCCTTTGAAATCGCGCTCGTGCTCTTGCTTGATCTTGGCGATGAAATCTTCCGGCGACACGCCCGCTTTTTCCGCCGCGAGCATAATCGGCGTACCGTGCGCGTCGTCGGCGCAGACGTAAGTGACGTCGTCGCCGCACATGCGCTGGAAACGCACCCAGATGTCGGCCTGGATATAGCCGACCAGATGGCCGAGGTGGATCGGGCCATTGGCGTAGGGCAGGGCGTTGGTGACTAGAATTTTGCGGGGCATGCGGAATACGCTTGGGATTGCCGTGTTGCGGGACTGCGGATTATCTCACAGCCCTTCGCGGCGCCCACGCTCCGGCGGCGTGTGCCGCCCGGCCTTGCGGCGCAGGTTCAGGCCACGCACTATTGATGTTTGCAGGGGAGGCGACCATGCGGACATTCGTCAGGTTGGCTCTGGGGCTGGTCGTGGTGCTTGTCGTCGCGGCCGGTGTGATTTCGTATCTGGCGCTGCGCCAGATCAATCGCGTGTACGTGGTGCGCAGCGCGCCGGTCCAGGTTCACGATGATCCGGCTTTGCGCGCCTGGGGTGAGCACCTGATCGTGTCGCGCGGCTGCGATAATTGTCACGAAAGCGATCTTGGCGGCAGGATCGTTGCCGACGATCGCTTCGTCGGCCGCATCATTGCAACGAACCTGACTGCCGGCAAAGGCGGCATCGGCGGTTACAAACCAGCCGACTATGAACGCGCGATCCGCCACGGTGTCGGCCGTGATGGACGTGCGCTGGTGTTGATGCCCTCCGGGGATTACGCCACGTTCAGTGATCACGATCTGGCGGCGATCATCGCTTACCTGCGCGCGCTGCGGCCGATCGATCGCGACTTGCCGGCGACCTCGCTCGCATTTCCGATCCGCGCGGTCGGCGTATTGCGCGGCGATAATCCTATGTTGGCGGCAAGCCGCATCCGGCAGGATCTTCCGCATCTGGACCTGCCGGTTGCGGAAACCGCCGAGTATGGTCAATACGTCGCGGCAGCCTGCGTCTCGTGTCACCACCCAAATTTTGCGGGCGGACGCGTCGCCTCGCGGCCGCCGAACTGGCCGCCCGCCGCGAACCTGACGCCGGCCGGGCGAGTCAAAGACTGGTCGCAGGAACAGTTCATCGCCACAATGCGCTCCGGTAAAACACCGGACGGACGCGTGCTCAATGCGGAGGCGATGCCGTGGCGGTCGCTTGGCCGGATGAACGATGTTGAGCTGCGCGCGCTGTGGCTATATCTGCGGATTTTGCCGCCGGTGTCATCGGCGATGTGATTTCGCGGCGCGTGCGGCATAGTTCCCCTGCCCGCTGGTGGAAGACGGGATTTAATGTTCGCGGTTCGGTCCGTGACCGCACTATCCAAGGATTCTTGAAGTGACTTCATTCAATGCAGAATCGATCCGTGCCGCGCTGGATCGCCGTGTCGACCCCTACATCGGTCGCAGTCTCGTGGCGGCCGGCGCGATCAAGAATATCGATGTTCATGGCAGCCGCCCGCGGATCGAAATTCGATTGGAGTTTCCGGCAGCCGGATATCGCGCGGAACTTACGTCCGCCGTCGTCGGCGCGGTGAGCGAGGCCTGCGGCGTCGTACCTGAAGTACTGATCGGCTGGGCGGTGCAGCCCAATGCTGTGCAGAACAATTTGCAGCGGGTATCGGGCGTGAAAAACATCATCGCGGTCGGATCGGGCAAGGGTGGCGTCGGCAAGTCCACGGTTGCGGTCAACCTTGCGCTTGGTTTGCTCGCCGAAGGTGCGCGCGTCGGCATTCTCGATGCCGATATTTATGGACCCAGCCAGCCATTGATGCTCGGCACGCGCGAGCGGCCGACTTCGCCGGACGGCAAGCAAATGAACCCGATCCGGGCACTGGGTTTGCAGGCGATGTCGCTGGGTTTCCTGATGGATGTCGAGACGCAGCCTGCGGTGTGGCGCGGGCCGATGGCGACACAGGCGCTCTGGCAATTGCTCAGTGAAACGCAGTGGGATGATCTCGATTATCTCGTCGTCGATCTGCCGCCGGGCACCGGCGATATCCAGCTCACGCTGTCGCAGCGCATTCCGGTCGCCGGCAGCATCGTCGTTACCACGCCGCAGGACATCGCGCTGCTGGATGCCCGTAAGGGATTGGAAATGTTCCGCAAGGTCGGCATTCCGATTCTCGGCATCGTCGAGAACATGAGTACGCACGTCTGCTCAAGCTGCGGGCACGAGGAGTCCATCTTCGGCCATGGCGGCGGCGAGCGGCTCGCGCGCGAAGCCGGCGCGGAACTGCTGGGCAGCCTGCCGCTCGACATCAGTATTCGTGAACAGGCGGACAGCGGCTGCCCTACGGTCGCGGCGGATGCCGAGTCGTCGCTCGCACGCCGCTATCGCGACATTGCGCGGCTGGCGGTGGCGCGGCTGGCTTACGGACCGGCCGCCGAAGTGGCGTTCCCGGCGATTTCCATTGCCGACGATTGACCGCTGACCGTGCTGTCACGTCGGCCGGCGTGGCTATGGCTGGTCATCGTCATTTCGCTGTTCGGCGGCTGGCGCGCGTGGGCGCACCGTGCCGTCGCGCAACCTCCGGGTGTGCTCGCCCCGGAAGATCCCGAGCAGACTGATCTGAAGGACACGCCAGCCTTTGATATCGAGGACGGCCGCTACCATATCCAGCCACTTGCGGACTTCCGCATGACCGCCCGTGTGCTGTCCCGCGAGGATTACTGGATCGACCGGCTCGCGCGGCTGGTGCCGACCGATGTTGCTTTCGGTTGGGGGCATATGTCGGATTCGGCGGTGCTGCGTAAGCTCGACATCGAGCAGGACGATCGCTGGTATCGCTGGTCCACCGGCGAATTCCCGATTCCGCGCGAAGATATTGAGCAGCACAGTGCGAATATGCATCTGATTCCCGCCGATCGATCGGTGCGCAAGGCGATCGAACGCTTGCGGGTAGGGCAGATTGTCAGCCTGTCCGGAGAACTGGTCGAAGTGCAGGCGCGCTCGGGATGGACCATGCGTAGTTCGCTGACCCGCGACGACACCGGGGCCGGTGCCTGCGAAGTCGTATGGGTCGAACGTCTGGACCTGCGATAATCTCGGGATAACCTGTTCCGCCCAAGTAGTGATCCTCAATGAGCATTAAATCCGACAAGTGGATTCGCCGCATGGCGAGCGAGTACAACATGATCGAGCCCTTCGAGCCCGGTCAGATGCGCGTGGCCAACGGCGAGCGCATCGTCAGCTACGGTGTATCGAGCTATGGCTACGACGTGCGCTGCGCGGATGAATTCAAGATATTCACCAACATCAACAGCACCATTGTCGATCCAAAGGCGTTCGATTCGAAGAGCTTCGTCGACTTCAAGGGCGACTGCTGCGTGATTCCGCCGAACTCGTTCGCGCTGGCGCGCACGGTCGAGTATTTCCGCATTCCCAGAAGCGTGCTGGTGGTCTGTCTCGGCAAGAGCACGTATGCCCGCTGCGGCATCATCGTCAACGTCACACCATTGGAACCGGAGTGGGAAGGGCACGTGACCCTGGAGTTCTCCAACACCACCCCGCTGCCGGCGAAAATCTATGCCAATGAAGGCATCGCGCAGATGCTTTTTCTGGAATCCGACGAAGTGTGCGAGACGAGCTACCGCGATCGCGGCGGCAAGTATCAGGGACAGCGTGGCGTGACTCTGCCGAAAACCTGAAAGCCTGACACGCCCTAAGGCTGCGGATCCTTATCTTTAATCTTTATCTTTCGTTTCGGATTTACTGGATTCGAGTGATAACCGATGCTCCAGCTCAGAAACTGCGCGATTCAATTCGTTTTGAACTACGGGCGCAATTTCGGAAAATTGCAGTCCCACACGTACGCCGGAGCCCTCGGTATGCGTATGACGCACCGTGGCGGAAACGAAAACCTTGATGTCTGGCAGGTCAAGGCTGCAGTGCACGCGCATACCGTCCGGCATTTCCGTCGGTGCCTCGATCTGTGCGCCGAAACCCATGCGTGAAATATCGATAACCTGCACCGGCAATTTACCCATGTCACGCTGCGCGATGGCCGCTTCAAGCAGGTGAGCAGGCGGAAGTTGCAATCGCGGTGCCGCGCGTCGATGGGCTTCGTCGACAAGCAGAACGGGGTCCGCGGCCAGATAGGCCATTCCTTCCTGAAACTGCACGGTGTCTCGGATGCAGCAATCGAAGGCGACACGTTGGCCGCCAATGGTCGTTTCCAGATGGACTTTGTCGCCGGCGACGATGGGCCGCGACGGATTGCGCAGGGCATCCAACATCAGCATCGTGTGTTCTAGATCGATAGCGAGAACCAGCGTTGCGCCGCTGACGTTCCCATCGCTAGTGCGCAATGAAAGCGTGACATTGTGCGCTTGTAATTCTTCGAGCAAGCTCCACACATCGCGAGCCGGAAGGGTGGTCGGAGTGTCGGTTGCCCGCGGATCTTGAGATTGAGTCATCGCAGCGAGTCTCCGTGCGCAGTGCGCGATGCTATCGAACCGCGTTGCTGTAACGGCGATCCGATGCAATGGTCGCAGGCGGCAATTCCTGAAACATTCATCGCGACGAAATTTCCTTTATACGTGTTGATATCTTATCGGCAGGCGCCTACAAAACTGAACACGGTTTGGAAGATTGCTCAGACTGCGGTCGCGGCCAAAATGCCGTAGCACCTCGGCGCCCCGGTTTTTCGGGATAGCAAATGACCTGCTGGATTCGACGAGCCAGATTGCATGACTCGTTCGTGCAGGTTTACTCAGGATAAGCCGGCAACAGTCTGCCACCGGCTTTCTCTATCCGAGATATTTATCGGCTCGTATCTTCAATACTTGAGGAGCACTTTCACCGAGCTGTCAATGGCATCGTTATTGATGTAGCCGATCGCCCCGGGAGTCAAATTGACCCTGGTCTTCACCGCGGTATCGGTGTCGACCTCCGCGGGCGGTTTCATTCTGCCGGTAAAAATGCCCTTGAACAGATAGGAGGTCAGTTTGGTGCCCGACATGCCGACGACCGTGTCTTCAAAGGTCGTACGAGTGCTGCCGTCCTTCTGAAAAACCAGCGTGATGGTCTGTCCGTTGACCGCTGTGTCGTGGCCAAGAAAAATTCTTTGCGCTTCTTCGATATCGAACGGCGCGATCGGCGAATCCTTCGCCGCGACCAGTGCGCCCGCATTGGCGTCGATTGCAATTACTAGAGCGATAGTTCCAAACAGCAGGTTCGTCTTCATTTTGACTCCTCCCTCTGTTTGGTTAGAACGCAAAAGTGATGGCGGCCGAGACCCGATTTGAATCCGGGGATCGGGTGAAGGGGGCGGGATTTAATCCTGACGCGACTTGAAGTACGGGGTCGGCGAACGTCGGCGTGTCGTAATCCGAGTGGTAATGCGTCCAGTCAAATTTCAGTGCCACATTGGTCTTCAAGTCATAGCGAAGTCCGAGGCTGTAGAAGTTATCTTTCACCCTTTCGCTTGTGCTTTGCCCTATAAGCGCAAATTCCTCCTGGAAAGTCAGACCGATGTTCGAATCGACGGCTCCCGCTGGAAGTGAAGACGTTGCCTTGTCATGGAACCACGAGTTGTAGTGTCCATAGGTGAGCAGCGGCATCAACTTGCCAAAATGCCGTCCGACCGTGATGTAGCCGTTTTCATAGTCGCCGACGAAGCTGTCGTGGGCCTGGAAGCCGATATATTCGGCGATGAGTGTCCATTGCCCGCGATCAATTTCAGATCCAAGGCTCCAGAATACCGCCAAATCATTGCTTGGTTTGGCGTTCTTCAGAGCACTGCTGTATCCGACCGGATCGCTTGCGGCGAGTGTGCCTAAAGAATCGAGTACATAGTTGACCGGACAGCTTTGAAACGCCGTTACAGCACGGTTGCCGTTGCCGGCAATACTGCCATCGCAGTTCAACTGAGCAGTCAGCTTCCCGCCGACAACGGTCGCATGCAGGCTCAGCCAATTTTTATACGTCGCATCTTCCGAAAAGAGCAGGGCATTTTTGAACTGAGCAGTTGCTTGCCCGTTCGGATTATTTGTAACCGGAGTCACCGACGTGGTGGCATAGTGAAATTGTGAGTAGAAGTCCCAATTGCCGATCGGCATGTCTGCACTGAGAGTCAAGCCGTCGGCGTTGGTGAACGGCGATGTGACATACACCGACTGCGGTGGCGTGACCCAGGGGTACGCCTGACCTAGGTACAAGAAGTCGGAAAATTTGTAGAGCGGCACATTGACCCGTCCGACCTTCAGTGCCCAGATGTTGTTGAACTGGAATTTGAGGTAAGCCCACTGGAATTTCGGCTGAAAATCGTTCGCGCCGAGTGCCAGTACCTGTGCGACTGCGGAAATTGAATCCGTCAGCGATGCAGAGGCCTGCAGAGCGAAATTCGATTCCGGCTGGAAGCTTGGATCGGCAGTGTAAGCAGAATATGGAAACGGTTTGTTATTTGAAAGCGAAGTGCCTACGACTGTTTGGCCGAATCCGTTGAAGATTACGTCCGCGTGCGCAACGGTTACTCCCATGGCGAACATCAAACCAAGGCATGTTGTTATCAGCTTTCGTTTCACTAGGCTCCTCCCGTGGTACGGCCGGCGCGTGCAGTTTTACACAAGCTGTTGATATGTACCAGTTATAACCGGTACCCCGATCAACCTGATTACGGGTGGATCGGAAATGCAGTCTACTCAGTTCAGGATGCTTTCGCAGTTTCCCCCAGTGCGAAAGCCGGAGTGTACGGGCGCCAGATAAAAATTTCGAGTAGTGGCCGCAGCGTATGGAAACATCGGGCGGCGAACTCCGAGGAAGGCTGTCCCCGTCTGTGATCACCTCGGCGTCATGATTGACTGCTCAATCCGCAACCGTTACGCGATTGCGGCCGCGCCGCTTGGATTCATAGAGCGCGGTGTCGACACGCGCGACGAATTCCTCCGCGCTTTCATTTCCACGATAAGTGCCGACTCCCGCAGACGCGGTGATTTTACGCAAGGGTTCACCGCTGGCATCGCGCACGCGACCCATCGCGATTCCGCCGGGCAAGGACTCGATCACGCGAGTCGCGTTTTGCAGACTCGTCTGCGGTAGCAGCACCGCGAATTCTCGGCGCCCTTGGTGCCGTCCTTCAATATTTTGGCAATGGAACGCAGTACTTTGTCCCCGAATACGTGGCCATAAGAGTCGTTGACGTTCTTGAAGTTATCGGTCGAACAGCGCCAGGCACAGTGGCGTGCCTTCGGCTCGAGCCCGGTCAATCGCGAAGTGTGGAACACTTCGTCGAACGCCCGCCGATCGAGGACACCGGTCAGCAAATCTGTCACTCCTTGGGGGTTGCTTGGCTGAGCTATTCTTAACGAAATGCGAACCGGACAAAGCCGGCTGGGGGTATTGACCCCCAGATTTTGTTCCCCGGACGATGCTGCGGTGCAGAAAAAGAAAAGCGGGTCAGTCATTCGATGACCGACCCGCTCAGAAAGAAAAACGCTATCGACAGCTGCAATTTATCGCCGGCACTCCTTCAGGCGTTCACTGTGAGAAAGTTGCCGCCGGAACTACTGTCCCGCCTTGCAAGCATCGAATACTTGGGACGGCGTGTTACCCGCCTCAGTGTGGGTGTCAAATACCGCCTTCGAGCAGTAGGTGGCTTGCATCCAGTAGTCGCCCATGATTGTTGAAGGATCGGTTCCCGTCGGGACCCGGAATGCCGATTGAGTGAAATTGGGCGATGGGAGCATCTGCCGATAGATCGGGACACCGGTGTATGTCGTACCCCACGCGAGCCAGTCGAATCCATGCGCACTATTTGCGTTCGCCGGTTTCTTCCCGGGCCAGGACAACACAACGTTGAAGAAGCCGTCCTTATCAATAGTGGCCTTGTAGTCTTCGATGCAGCTATAAGTTTCGAACGAGATTGCTGCGTTTTCGCACACCGACCAGTGCCGCAGCTGTGGATCGGAGCTGACGCCCGGTTGCGTGGCGAAGCTTGGAGCGCGTGCGCGCATCAGCACGAGATCCGCTTTGATCTGCGACAGCTTGGCGTATATGTAGCGCGCATTGTCATTGACCAACCACGAGGAAGAAGTGGTTTCGTAGATCTGAAACTGGGGCGGCTTTAGATATTTGTTGGGAGGGATCAGATCCGGTTTGATCGGACTTGCGTTGGCCGTATCAACGAATTTCGCGACCGCCTTGCGCTCGCCATCGCGGAAGTTCAAAAAGGCATCACAACGTGTCGGAGTGGCGAATGTTGTCAGTGGAACATCTCCACTATTCGTTTCCTGAACAACAGATGGCAGTGAGTAACCACCATGATCCGCGACGGTAACCGGCGCGAAAGCGTTGTAGATTCGCAACAAGAATACCGCGTACTGTTTGCTGGTGAACTGGGAAGCATCTACGTAAAACGTATTCGGCGCAGGGTTGGATGGCGCCACACCATAGACGATATGGATCGTATAGGTATCTTGATCGCCAACGTGCACCGATGTGTTGTACGTATTGATCCCGGTATATGGAGAATGAGCGCCGGAGTCAGGGTGGATCTGGTAGTCGGTCATCGACTGGAGGTCGGTCACATTGCCCGCATATAGCTGGATCGAGAAGTTGCGTGCTTGCGGAAAATGGCCGTTGATGCGGAACTTCGTGGTGCCGGCCGGCAGACGGGGGTCCAGCGCGAACCCCCAATAGCCAGCTTCGAGATCGACCCATCCGTAGCGAATTGCATCCGCCGGGGTGGAGCCGTTATCGGCAGGTGTGTCATCACCCAAGTACCAGGGGCAGGCAATGGGTGGAGGTGAATAAGTATCGGAAGATGCGCCGGTGGCACCGTGTGCAGATCGGGCTTCGGCGCTGAAACAGACGCTGGCTACAAGCAGAGCGGAGGTTGCGGTAAAGCCTAGGCCTCCGAACGATAAGCGATTCTGCATATAAAGTCCTCGTATCCTTAAAATTCTCGATAGATCCATGAGTACAGTCAGCTCCGGCAAACGAGCTGCGATGAGACAACGGTCCATCGCACTTATTGGCTTACCGAGATGCTAGCGATAGTATTTCGCAATGACTGCTAACTTCGTCACAAAACACCGTGCTTTTGGCGGAGTTGTTTTGTGGTCAGAAATACCTATTCCTCAGCGAGGCCTGGGGTCTGTTGACAACAGTGTTCATTGCCGAGACGGAAACCGTTCGGTCGTGACACAAGGAACGAGTGATGCGACGAATGTATTTTTACGAGCAAACGGCGGGGCGTCGAAGGTCCAATGTGTGCGGATATTCCGGGTTGGGTGCTTCGATCGCCGGCCAATAACTTGATGGTGTATGGCCGAACGGTTCGAAACGCGTGAGGCGTCGCGCCTCGGCTTCGTAGCTGTTTACTGGAAATGTTTCGTAGCTGCGGCCCGCTGGATGCATGACGTGATAGGTACAGCCGGCGACCGCGCGTTTGTTCCACGAATCATAGAGATCGAAAATCAGTGGCGTATGTATACCAATGGACGGATGCAGCGCCGACGCCGGGTGCCACGCACGATAGCGTAGTCCGGCGACGTATTCGCCGTGCACGCCGGTGTTCCGCAGTGGTAGTCGCCGGCCATGGGCGGTGACGAAATAGCGCTCGTTCTGCGTGCCTGTCACGCGCACCTGCAAGCGTTCGAGCGAGGAATCGACAAAACGCGCTGTGCCGCCAACCGCCGCTTCCTCGCCGAGGACCGGCCACGGTTCCAGTGCGTGACGTAATTCCACTTCAATGCCGCCATACTGGATCGATCCGTGACGCGGAAAGCGGAATTCAAAGTGCGGCAGGAACCACTCGTCTTTGAACGCGAAGCCGGCGCGGCGCAGGTCGGCGAGAACTTCGCGCAAATTGTTCCAGCAGTAATGCGGCAGCATGAACTGATCGTGCAGCTGCGTGTCCCAGCGCACCAGCGGTTGCGTGTAGGGTTTGTCCCAGAACCACGCGACCAGTGCGCGCAGCAATAGCTGCTGCACAAGGCTCATGCGCGGATGTGGCGGCATTTCAAAGGCGCGGAATTCTACGAGCCCGAGACGGCCTGTCGGCCCATCCGGTGAGTACAGCTTGTCGATCGAGATTTCAGTGCGATGTGTGTTGCCGGTAACATCGACGAGCAGGTTGCGCAGGATGCGATCGACCAGCCACAGCGGAACCTGTGTGCCGGGCGGCGGCAGCTGCGACAGTGCGATTTCAACTTCGTACAGCTGTGATTCCTGGCCTTCGTCGATGCGCGGATGTTGCGAGGTTGCGCCGATGAACAGGCCGGAGAAGAAGTAGCTGAGTGCCGGATGGTTCTGCCAGTAGCGGATCAGCGAGCCAATCAGATCCGGCCGGCGCAGAAACGGCGAGTCCGCTGGCGTGGCGCCGCCGAGGACGAAATGATTACCGCCGCCAGTGCCGACGGCGCGGCCGTCGATGAGGAATTTTTCCGTGCCGAGACGCGACAGTCGTGCTTCCTCGTAGATCGTGAGAGTCGTCTCGCGCATCTCTTCCCAGCTATGTGAGGGATGGATGTTGACCTCGATGACGCCAGGATCGGGCGTCACTCTGAGCACGTTGATACGCGGATCCGCCGGCGGCGAATAACCCTCGATGCGCACCGGCACGTCGAGTTCGACGGCGGTGTCTTCGATCGCCGCGAGGATATCCAGATAGTCCTCGAGGCCGCTTGCCGGCGGCATGAACACGCACAGATGACCGTCGCGCGGCTCCACCGTGAGCGCGGTGCGCACATTGCCGCCTTCGAGATAGGCACCGCGCCGTTCCGGCTGCGGCTGATCGCGTTCCGCAGTCACTTTCTGCAGGCGCTCGCGGCGCAGTTTCTCGCGGTCGGCTTCTGTAGTCGGTGCTTGCAGGAACGGCTGGCGGCTCTGGTCGGCCCGTTCGGGTAGCGGTGGGCGGTCGCGGAACGGGTCGTAGGGAATAATCTGCGGATAGGCCATCGGCGGTAGCCATGGCAGCGCGTCCAATGGCAGCCGGAAGCCGATTGGTGAATCGCCGGGAATCAGGAACATGCGGCCCTGGCGGAACGTCCAGCGCTCGGACATCCACGCGCGTGCCTGCCAGCGCTGTACCGGCAGTGCGTAGCCACGCGGATTATGCAATCCACGCTCGAACACTCTGGCAATGCGCGCACGTTCTTCGGGGTCCTTGATTTTGTTGTCCTGCGGTAGCACGTTGTCGGGCAGCTGCCGTTCGCGGTGCATGTAGTAGAACGCGTCCTCATAGCCGGGCAGTGCATTATCCGGAGAAATTTCGAGCCGTTCGGCGACGCCGCGGATCAGTGCGCGCGCAGTATTGATGTCCGGCTTCCTCTGCCCTTCGCCGAGTTCCGTGCGGACCAGTGGCTTGCCGTCGCCGCGCCAATATAGTGCATATGCCCAGCGCGGCAGCGATTCGCCGGGATACCACTTACCCTGGCCGTAGGTCAGCAGTCCGTTCGGTGCGAAGCGGTCGCGCAGCCGGCGGATCACCGTATTTGCCAGACCTTGTTTCATCGGACCGACGGCGGCGATGTTCCATTCCGCGCCCTGCATGTCGTCGATCGAGATAAAAGTCGGTTCACCACCCATCGTCAGCCGCACGTCGCCGGCCACCAGTGTTTCATCGACTCTGCGGCCAAGCATGTCGATGTCCTGCCATTGTTCCTCGGTGTATGGCTTGGTCACGCGCGGCGATTCGTAAAGCCGCTGCACACTCATGCGATGCTCGAAGTCGGTATCGAGCTCGTCTTCCTCGTCCTCGGTGGGATAGCTCATCGACCCGGTAATCGGCGCCGCGCTCGACGGTTCTGGTGTCGCACAGACGGGGATATGGCCTTCGCCCGCAAGCAAGCCCGAAGTCGGATCGAGCCCGATCCAACCCGCGCCCGGCAGATACACTTCGCACCAGGCGTGCAGATCGGTGAAGTCGAACTCAGTGCCGGAAGGTCCATCCAGCGATTTCACATCGGGCGTCAGTTGCACCAGGTAGCCGGATACGAAGCGCGCGGCAAGCCCGAGCTGTCGCAGAATCTGCACGAGCAGCCAGGCAGTGTCGCGACAGGAGCCGGAACCTTTCTCCAGAGTCTCCTCCGGTGTCTGTACGCCCGGTTCCATGCGGATCAGATACTTGATCTCGCCCTGCAGACGTTGGTTCAGTTCGACGAGAAAATCGCTCGCGCGCTTCTTCTCGCGCGGAATCGTAGCCAGATATTTCTTCAAATACGGCTCAAGCGATGCCGCGCGCAGATACGGTTTGAGATCTTCCTTCAGCGCATCGTCGTATGTGAACGGGAAATTTTCAGCCTTTTCATCGACGAAGAAATCGAAAGGGTTGTAGATCGCCATGTCGGCGACCAAGTCCACTGTTACCTTGAACTCTGTGACCGGATCGGGAAATACCACGCGCGCCAGCCAGTTGCTGAACGGGTCCTGCTGCCAGTTGATGAAATGTTGAGCGGGCTCGACCTTGATCGCATACGAGAGGACCGGCGTGCGGCAATGCGGCGCCGGCCGCAGACGGATAATCTGCGGCGACAGCGTCACGCGCCGGTCGTATTTGTAAATAGTCTCGTGATGCAGGACGGCATGAATGCTCATGAGGAATCGTATTTATTTCGTTGGCGCGGACTGCCGTACCCGTTGCGGACGGGCCGCGCAGAGCGATCGAGTGTCCGACATGGTGGCGGCATCATATAGATAGAAAACGGTCGAGGCTGCCCTCCCGCATGCAAAAAACGCCCCAGGTCGGCGCCTGCCGAATTTGGGACGAGGCAGAACAGCGGTCTTCGACAGAAGTTCGGAGCTTGGGAGGCGATACAGCGATGGCCCGTATCCCTGGGCTACGTAAATTCCAATTGGGTGAATCATGGCCACGTTCAACGTAGCGAACGGACAAAATAGTGCGCGGCTATGGAAATCGAAGGCCTCGACATGGAATGGGCAGGCTGAATCGCCGATCTACGGCCCTTCAAGAACGTAATAAAGCAAGGTACCGGGTGAATATCTTTCATGATCATATTTCCACGTCAATTTATATACGGGGGCATCCGCCGCCTGAATTTTCTGCTTAACGTCCGGAGTCAAAGGTGAGAAAAGACCAGTTTTCAGAATCAGGTGCGGCGCGTCAGCACTTACTTTTTTTGTTTTATTCCAGACCGCGCGGCTTTCGGGATCCAAGTTCACTAATCGCTCAAACATATAATGGAATAGATAATATGGATAAACTCTCAAAATATTCACAGTAAAAGCGGAAAACCAATATTTTGTAGTCCTCTCATTCCTGTTTAATATCCTAGAAAGAATTGCAATAGCGGCCTGCTTGAATTTGCTGTTCACATCAAATTTGTTATTTCGCCAAAATGAAGTCAGCTGCCGATTTAATTTGACCGCAATCGGGCAGTCTTTTTCACAAGACATAAACCAATTTGACATAATTCGATCGGGTCCCGGCTTGTAGAACGAAAAGAAGCCAGAAATAGAATAATCATCTATCCACTCATCCAGTGGTTTCACGCATAGAGTTGTAGCGTCGGCCCAAACCCCTCCGTATTTGGATAGCAGTTGTATGCGAACCAAATCAGATCTATGCGCTAATGAAATACGATCAATAACATTCTCCGGAATGTCCAGATCGACATATTTTGATACGTTGCTGTTGTCCAAGATGATGACTTCCCAGCCTGGATTCAGTTTCACCCAAGAGCCCACGCATTTTTTGACTATATGAGGCGCATTAATTATCCCCTGGAACCACAGGATCCAAATTCTTCTTGGTATCCTTTTCCCTCTATCGCCGTTCAAGTATCGATCCTCACGAAGAGCAATGGGGATAAAGTGGCCCTCATGGCTTGCTGCTTCCCATAGCCTGTACCCGCAAGTCACGTATACGGTGGTTTGAAGTATAAATTAGGCTATGCTCCCGGACTGTCGATGAGTACGATGCTTCATTAGCAATTTCGGATTCTCCGAGTGCGAATAAGTGGAAATAGGAGAGCATCGGCGCGAGTCTTTTCGCGTTCGATTTGCCTTCCAAGCAGCGCCATTGATGTTGGAAGAAACGATATTGATATGGGCTCGGATATCAATCCAAGGCAAAAATGATTTCAAGCAAATATAAATGTTTGTTCGTTCATATCCCAAAAACTGCGGGACAAAGCATAGAGCATTATTTTTTGAAATTGCATGGCTTGTCTTGGGAGGAGCGAGCCCCTCTTTTGCTGCGCTATAACCCCGATCCTGCAAAAGGTCCTGAACGGTTGGCTCATCTGACGGCGCGGGAATATGTCGATTATGGGTATATTTCGAGCAGCCAATTCGCCGATTATTTTAGTTTTTCATTTGTTAGAAATCCCTGGGCGAGACTGGTATCCGAGTATCGTTACAGGGGCCATGAGGGGAAATATTCATTCAAAGAGTTCGTTTCTGCAGGGTTTTCAAAGAAAAGTAATTACTCAGATGAATACAGGCATTTGATGCCCCAGTATGAGTTTTTATATGATAAAAATGGGAAATTACTTATTGATTTTGTTGGAAAATTTGAATCCATACAGAGCGACTTTGACGCTGTGTGTTTGAAGATGGGAATTGAGCGGGCGATTTTGCCGCATATCAATTCTTCTGCCAGAGGAATTATAGGAAATAATGATAAATTAGGGGCCGATAAGCTTTATACGTCGTATTTTGATAAAGAGTTGGAAGAGTTTGTTGCTGATATTTATGCAAAAGACATACGTACATTTAATTATGTCTTCGGCTCATAGAGGGTGAAGGCGATTCGATTAAGTCTACGTGGACTTAATTCCGTAGACAGCCGCAAAAACGCATCGAGACAGACGCTTTCATTGCGTCAGTCTTGTGACCCGAGTAATTACACTCAGCCGCGCGCCATCGAGATAGTGTGTTTCGTTGAGCCGCAGCCGACGGTTTTCATCAAGCCGCCAGGAGACGGGTTTTCCATCGGCGCCGTGTGTGGTCCACACCAGATCGGTATCGACGTGCAGATAAAAACCGCCGTGCAGGGTGGCAGTGCCGTCCAGCGCACGCACCGGGCCAGTCGGCGTGTCGATGGTACCTCCCGCAGTGACGTGCAGCGAGGGGCCGCGCAGCTCCGGCGGGTTGACCTGTATCCACGACAGATGCGCGAGTGGTTCGTAACGATGGCCGCGATTCAGTCCCGCCCAGAGGTTGGCAAGCCGCCCCGCGCTCTCAGTGACGATGCGGATGCCGGCGTTGTGTAGCCGGTTGACGTCGCTAGGATCGATCGCGCGTCCGATGTCGACGGATTGCGTCAGTTGCGGCGCCTCGCCATCGATGCCACCTTGCGCGAAAACCAGAAAATCCACCTGATAGGTTTCGGCGGTCGCGACCACGGGCAGAGCGGCGATGAGTACCAGCAGCACGCGGTAGATTCGGTGGATCATGCGGGCACCGATTGAGATGAGGGCGATAGTGTAGCCAACAGTCGCGCCAGCAGTGGCGCGCGCTTGGCGGCGCTTTCGAAATCCTGCGCTGTAATATGCAGGCGTTGTTGTCCTTCGAGCTTGTAGACCTTGGGCTGGGCCTGAATCAGCTTGATGAGCTTGATGGGTTCGATGCGCGGCTGTGGGCCGAAATCCAGCGCTGCTGTTTTCGCGCCGCAGCGGATTTTGACGATGCCGAGCGCTTCGCCGTGCTGGCGCAGACGCGCGGCTTCGAACAGGCGCTCGGCTTGATCCGGTAACGCGCCGAAGCGGTCGATCATTTCCGCCTTGAGGTCGGAGAGTTCGTCTTCGCTATGCGTTTCCGACAGACGCTTGTAGAGCACGAGGCGCGTGTGCACATCGGGCACGTAGCTATCCGGAATCAGCGCGGACACGCCGAGATCGACCTCGCAGGCGCCGCGTCCACTGCGTACGTCGAACGGTGCATCGTCGAGCTTGCCGGCTTTTAGCGCGCGCACGGCGTCGGCGAGCATCTCGGCATACAGCGTGAATCCGATTTCGCCGATCTGCCCACTCTGCTGATCACCGAGCAGTTCGCCGGCGCCGCGGATTTCGAGATCGTGCGTCGCCAGTGTGAAACCGGAGCCGAGTTCGCCGAGTTGTTCGATCGCTTCGAGACGCTTTTCCGCGTCCGGTGACAGCGCGCGGCGGCTCGGCACCATCAGATAGGCATAGGCGCGGTGATGGCTGCGTCCGACGCGGCCGCGCAACTGGTGCAGCTGCGCGAGGCCGAGCTGGTCGGCGCGATTGATGATGATGGTGTTCGCGGTTGGCACGTCGATGCCGGATTCGATGATCGTCGTGCAGACCAGAATATTGAAGCGGGCGTGGTAGAAATCGAGCATTACCTGCTCAAGTTCGCGTTCTCGCATCTGACCGTGCGCGATACGTACGCGCGCTTCGGGGACCAATTTCTGCACGTCGCCGGCGAAGCGCTCGATATCGCGCACTTCGTTGTGAAGGATGTAGATTTGTCCGCCGCGCTTCAGCTCGCGCAGGCAGGCTTCGTGAACGATGGCGGAATCCCATTCGCCGACAGTGGTGCGGATCGCCAAGCGTGAGGTCGGCGGCGTGGCAATGATCGACAAGTCGCGCAGACCGGCGAGGCTCATATTCAGCGTGCGCGGGATGGGTGTCGCGGTCAGCGTCAGCAGATGTACTTCGGCACGCAGGTTTTTGAGCTTTTCCTTGTGGCGTACGCCGAAGCGGTGCTCCTCGTCGACAATTACAAGGCCGATATCCTTGAAGCGCACATCATCCTGCAACAAGCGATGGGTGCCGATGACGATGTCGAGTTTTCCCGAGGCCAGTTCATCGAGCATCGCGGCCTGTTCCTTGGTGCTGCGCATGCGCGACAGGCCGGCAATGCGGACGGGCCAGTCCGCAAAGCGATCGCGAAAGTTTTTTTCGTGCTGCTGTACCAGCAGCGTCGTCGGCGCGAGTACGCAGACCTGCTTGCCGGCGCGCGCGGCGACGAAGCAGGCACGCAGCGCGACCTCGGTCTTGCCGAAACCGACATCGCCGCAAACGACGCGGTCGGTCGGCCGCGAGGCGGCGAGGTCTTCGAGTACGGCGTCGATCGCTTTCTGCTGATCGGGCGTGGTCTGGAACGGGAAGCCTTCGCAGAAGCGCGCGAAGTCGGCTTCGTCCGCGCGCAGTGAAACACCGGGCTTGGCGCTGCGGCGTGCCTGGATCGATAACAGCTCGGCGGCTACATCGGCAGCGCGTTCGCGCGCACGTGCCTGCGCCTTTCCCCAGCGGTCGGAGCCGAGGCTGTGCAGCGGCGCGGATTCAGGATCGGCGCCAGTGAAGCGATGGATCTGGTTCAGCGAAGCGACCGGCACGTATAGCTTGTCGCCCTCGGCGTACTCGAGCACGAGGTACTCGGCCTCGATACCGCCGGCGTCGAGCTTCTGCAGGCCGAGATAGCGGCCGACACCGTGTTCGATATGCACGACCGGCGCGCCGGGTTTCAGATCGTTGAGGTCACGCAGAATGGTTTCGGGATCGCGCACCTTGCCGCGCTTGCGCAGCGTGACCGGCGCACGGTTGCCGAAGAGTTGTGCCTCGCTGACGATAGAGATCGCTGACGGCAGGCGAATACTGTCCTGCAGTGGACCGAGCACGATCCCGTAGCGATTGCGGTCGGCGGCGAAAGCGTCCCAGCTTTCATGCGGACGCGCTTGCAGGCCCAGCGGTTTCAGCCAATCGAGCACGACTTCGCGGCGTCCCGGTGATTCGGCGACGAAGAGAACGCGATCCCCGCTCGTCTCAAGATGGCGGCGGATCGCATCGGCGCCGCTGGATAGCGTCACCACGCCGCAGTCGACAGCACCGTTGTTGGCAGTGCCGGCGACCACCGTGACGGTCGCGTATTGCCGGACGCGCTCGATCGCCGTATCCACGCGCAGAAACAGATCCGCCGGTTTCATCAACGGCCGCTCGATGTTGCCGGAGTAGCGCTCGAAGCGTTCCTCGATCTGGCGCCATTCGGCCGCAAGCGCGCCATCCACATCGGCGGTTTCGATCAACAGACTGCCGGCTGGCAGATAGTCGAACAGCGTGGCGGTATCGCCGAAGAACAACGGCAGGTAGGCTTCGATGCCGGCCGGCATTAGGCCGGAGCTGACATCCACATAGATCCGCGAACGCGAGGGATCGCCCGTGAAATATTCGCGGTAACGACGGCGGAAGTTTTCGATGCCTTCCTTGTCGGTTGGAAATTCGCGTGCGGGCAGCAGGCGGATTTCGGTAACCTTCTCTGTCGAGCGTTGGGTCTCTGGATCAAAGGCGCGGATCGTTTCAATTTCGTCGTCGAACAGATCGAGCCGGAAGGCGGCCTGCGAACCCATCGGGAACACGTCAATAACCGCACCACGCACCGCGAATTCGCCCTGCGTCTGCACTTCCGACACACTCTGATAGCCGGCAGCGACGAGCCGGTCGCGGAATCCATGTGGATCGAGTCGGTCACCGATCTTCAGCATGAGCACGCGGCCGTCGAGCCAGGTGCGCGGTGGCAATCGCTCGATCAGTGCCGAGGTGGTGATGATGAGCACCCCGCGTTTTTGTTGCGGCAGGCGGTACAGCGCGGCGAGGCGATCGGAGAGAATTTCCTGGTGCGGCGAGATGGGATCGTAGGGCAGCGACTCGGTATCCGGGAAATGGATCACCGGTTGCGTGGCGCCAAGAAAGAAGCGCAATTCCTCCTCGAGCCGGTACGCCTGCTGCTCGTTGGCGACGACGGCGACGACCAAGCCCTGATGCCGTTGCGCGACTTCAGCGATGGTCAGCGTAGTGGCCGCCCCGGGCAGTCCGCTCCAGCGCGCGTGCGCACCGGCGCCCGCCGGCAGGGCGGGCAGGGGCAGGGCGGAGGCGGATGGATTCGACACGGTCTGGGAATAATTGCGGGCGGCGATTATCGCCGGCCTCAGCCGCCGAAGCTACCCTCGCGGCGCTATGCTTGATGCCGCTTGAGTGCGGCTTGTGAAACGCACCGGCTTGTCGTGCGAAGGGAGGAATGTCATGTCGCTCACGCTGCAGTTTCAGACACACATCGTCGAGAACACACCATCGCCGCTCGCGCCGTATGACGCCTACGCGACCGACACGCCGCTGCGCGAAGCCTTGCATCGCGAGGGAGCGGGCTGGGCCGAAGCGGAGGTTGCGAAATATGGTCCGGTCGTCGGTGGCGAGATGGTCGAATTGGGCTTTGCAGCAAACCAGAACCGGCCGACGCTGAAGCTGTTCGATCGTTACGGTCATCGCCTCGACGAAGTGGAATTCCATCCGGCGTATCACCGTCTCATGGAACTTGGCATCGCCCATGGCGTGCCGAGCTTCGCCTGGCGCCACGAGAGCAGGTCGGGCGCGCATGTCGCTCGCGCGGCGCTGGCCTATCTGCACAATCAGCCGGATCAGGGCACCAGCTGCCCACTGACGATGACGTACGCCTGCGTGCCGGCGTTTCGGCATCAGCCAGAGCTGGCAAAGGAGTGGTTACCACGCGTGACCTCAACGGCATATGACGCACGTTCGCTGCCGGCCTGGGACAAGCGCGGCAACACCATCGGCATGGGCATGACGGAAAAGCAGGGCGGCTCCGACGTGCGCACCAATACGACGCGGGCAGTACATTTCGGCGAAGGTGATTTATACGAGTTGGTCGGTCACAAGTGGTTCTTTTCCGCGCCGATGTGCGACGCTTTTTTGGTGCTGGCACAGACCGAAGGTGGGCAGACTTGTTTCCTGCTGCCACGCTTCGCACCGGACGGTGGCCGCAACGCGATCCGCATCCAGCGGCTCAAGGACAAGCTCGGCGACTGGAGCAATGCGAGTTCAGAGGTGGAATTCCAGGGCGCACTGGCGTGGCGCGTCGGCGACGAAGGTCGCGGTCTGGCAAATATCCTGGAGATGGTCGCGCTGACCCGCCAGGACTGCATGATCGGTTCCGCGAGCCTGATGCGGCAGGCACTGGTGCAGGCGTTGCACCACACGCGGCATCGCAAGGCTTTCGGCAAGCGTCTGTCCGAGCAGCCGCTGATGCGCAACGTACTGGCCGATCTCGCCCTGGAATCTGAAGCGGCGGTGGCGTTGACGTTGCGCGTGGCGCGCGCGATCGACGCCAGCACGCGCGACCCGCGGGAAGCGGCGTTCGCGCGCATCGCTACCGCAATCGGCAAATATTGGATCTGCAAGCGCTGTGTGCCCTTCGTCAACGAAGCGCAGGAATGCCTCGGTGGCATCGGCTACGTCGAGGAATCCGGCATGCCGCGGCTGTACCGTCAGGCACCGCTGAATTCGATCTGGGAAGGCAGCGGCAATATCCAGTGTCTGGATGTGCTGCGGGCGCTGGTGCGCGAACCGGAGACGAGGGACGCATTGTTCGCGGAACTTGCCTCGACCAAGGGGGAGCACTTGGCGCTGGATGCGGAAGTGGAACGCCTGACGCAACAACTTGCCGCCGTAAACGAATTGGAGACACGTTCACGCTGGCTGGTTGAGCGCATGGCTCTGGCACTGCAAGCGTCGGTCCTGGTGCGTGCCGGAAGCCCGGTGGCCGCCATATTCTGCGAGACGCGGCTGGGCGGTGCGCACGGCAGTGCATTCGGTACGCTGCCGGCACTGTCACCGTTCGACACGCTGTTGGCGCGCGCTTTTACCCCATAACGGTTTATTGATGGTACCGGTAGCTGGCTACTACTATTACGACAGGAGTAGTAATAGTAAAAAAATACCGGTGCGTGCTCCTAGATGCTTGGATATGCTTAAATGCAGTTGGGGTGCCAGGAACAGTTCGGGGACTGGCCGGCACGCCAAACAAAAATATAACGGCAGGTTGTAAATGCGGGGAGGAGTGCAGTGCGCAATAACCTATTGCTATGGGGCTTCGTAGCCGGAGTCTCCACGCTTCTTTTGGCTTGCAGTTCGAGTACGAACCCGACGCCGAGCTCGACTTCGCAGGGTGTCGGCACTCCTTCTCCCGTCCCAGACCCGACCTGTGTTCCCACCGGAGCGGTGGCCTATAACACCGACGACAATGGTGATCCCCTGGCGATTACGGTGGACCTGCCCCCGGATACCGATCCGGCTTCCCTGAACTCTTCGAACCAAAATTCGAAGACGACCAAAATTTATTTCACGGTGATGGTCCCGCAGGGATGCGGCAGCGCAACATTTCCGGTCGTTCTGAACGCGCCTGGATATGGTCTCACGCGCATTCACGACGTTGCCAGCGACGGCACGCTGCATCCCAACGATGAAATGTTTCTCGGGCTGATGCAGCTGATTCCGGCATTGCCGTACTACGGCTACGTTGTCATCAGTTTCGACGAGCGCGGCATGGGTGATTCGGTGCCGGGGCGAAATAACAAGAATGGTGGTGGTTACGCACGCGTCATCGATCCGGCGATGGAAACGCAGGACGCGCGCGGCGTACTCGACTGGGCCTACACAAACGCCGCGAAGTACCGAATTCAGACCGAACCGGATACTGGCATCAGCAAAGACATCAAGGTCGGCACGATCGGGATCAGCTACGGCGCCGGGTTCCAATTGCCGCTGGCGGCACTGGATCCACGCATCGATGCGATTGTTCCCGCCGGTGCCTGGCACGACCTGGCATATTCGCTACTGCCGGGCGATGCGGTGAAATCCAACTGGATCGGTACGCTGTGCACGGGCGGCGCCGTGGATATGCAGCAAACCGCGCTGGTGTTGGCGTTATGCAATGTCGTCGGACCCGGCGATGCCAACGCGGCTGATTTCCGCAGCCTGACGGACGTTCTCGTCGGCACTGGGACTTCCACGCCGCGTACAGTCTCCAAGGATTCGTTGGTCAATTTCTTCTATACGCATGGGATGAACTATTTCCAGCATCAGGAGAATACAGGCGGCGACTGGATATCGATGGACGAATCGCCAACCAATGGGCAACAGTTCCCGAACGGTCTCGGCCTCGGTCGCTCAGAGTTGCCGAAACTGCGGCATGTGCCGGCGCTGTTTCTGCAGGGCAATCGCGATGTTCTGTTCAATCTCACGGAGGCTTACTGGAATTGGCGCTACTTCAGGCAGAACGCCACCGATGATTTGCAGCGATCGGATGTGCGGGTGCTATCGAACGAGGGCGGGCACATCAATTTCGCGATCGGTCAACCCGGTATCGCGAGCGGCACGCCTTTCTGCGGCACGGCAGATGCCGTTCATGCTTCACTCGGATGGTTTGATCATTATCTGAAAGGCCTGGATACCGATGCCTATGCGGCCATCCCCGGCACCGTGTGCATCTCCGTTACCGACACCGAGAATGTGTTGTCGGCGACGCCGGTGGGTGTGGATCTCAGTGATTTCCCGGTTGGCTTGCTGTCCGGCATGGGCGCTCTTTCGGACGCCGAAGCGGATACTGCGAGTGTAAGTGTCGACACCAGTGCCACCGATCCGCAGTTCGTGGAAGTGACCACGATTGCGGACGATGGTTATGTCATTGCCGGGGTGCCGACTGTTGACAGCCTCACGGTAACGGCGACCGGCGGCGCCACTGCGCACCCGGTCGTTGCCTACGTGGGTGTTGGCATTCAGCGCACGAGCGGTACGACGGGCACGATCTCCACGATTCTGGTCGACGATCAAGTGACCGGTTTCTCGGAGGGTGGCCCCTATACCGGTAATCACACCGCGGATGACACCATTCCTTCCGAGGACCCCATGATTCTGTTGCCGGCCGTGGGTGAGCGGTTGCAGAAGGGTGACAAGATCGGCTTGCTGTTTTACGCCAACCATCCCCAGTTCCTGCCGCTGAATCAGACGATCAGCCAGAATCCAAACTCATATTCCGTGTCCCTGACCGGCATCAAGCTGCCGATCTTAATTCCGGGCATCTATCCGGGTAGCTCGCTCTCGCAGTAACTTGCAGTCAGTTGTGGCATAGGGCGGCCGCACACGCCGCCCTATGCCGGTATCCTTATGTGATTTATTGAATGGGATACCCATGACACTGTCCGATGGCCTCGGCTACGCGGCGGCCACTTGTACAACACTGTCTTTTGTGCCGCAGGCCCTGAAAGTCTGGCGTACCCGTTCCGCCGCGGGTATCTCCACGTCGATGTATTCGGTATTTATCGTCGGGCTCGTGCTCTGGCTGGCATATGGCGTTGCGCTCCACGCTTGGCCCATCATTGCCGCCAATGCTGTTACGCTGCTGCTGGCGACCAGCGTGCTGGTTCTCAAGTTGCGCTATGAGCGCGCTTCACCCGGCGAATGGCCTCCCTGACCGCCCGCCGGTAAAAGGCGGATGTTGCTGCCGAGGTCTTGAAAACCGCCATCTCGCTCCCATCCGTATTCACGTCGTTCACTTCCGCATAACGAACTATGACCGCAGACACAGACGTTCAGGAAAATACAAACGCTCAGAAGTTCGAATTCCAGGCCGAGACTCGTCAGCTACTAAAGCTGATGATCCATTCGCTGTACTCGAACAAAGACATCTTTCTGCGTGAGCTGATTTCCAATGCTTCGGACGCCGCCGACAAGCTGCGCTTTCTGGCGATTCAGAAACCGGAACTGCTCGCCGACGATACCGAACTCCGCGTCGAGCTGATTCCCGACAAGGATGCTGGCACGCTGATACTGCGCGACAACGGCATCGGCATGTCGCGGCAGGAAGTCATCGATAACCTTGGCACCATCGCGCGCTCAGGTACGAAACAATTCCTGGAATCACTGAGCAAGGAAAACCGCGACCAGTCGCAGATGATCGGTCAGTTTGGTGTCGGCTTTTATTCCTCGTTCATCGTCGCTGACCGTGTGACCGTAGTGACGCGCCGCGCGGATGCGGACGAAGCCGTGCGCTGGGAGTCCGACGGCGCCGGTGAATACACACTGGCAGCGGTCGACAAGGCCACGCGCGGTACCGAAGTGACCCTGCACCTGCGCGAAGACGACAAGGAATTTCTCGAAGCGGAACGTCTGCGCCATCTGGTGCGGCGCTATTCCGATCATATCGGCCTGCCGATCAGACTGGTCCTCGACGGCGGCAAGACCGTCGATACACTCAACCGCGCTGCCGCACTGTGGACGCGGCCGAAGTCTGAGCTCAGCGACGACGACTACAAGAACTTCTACACACATCTGTCGCACGATCCGCAGGCGCCGCTGGCGTGGGCGCATCACAAGGTCGAAGGCAATCTTTCCTATACCTCGCTGCTATATCTGCCGTCGCATGCGCCGATGGATCTGTGGGACCGCGAGCGCCGCCGTGGGGTGCATCTGTATGTGAAGCGCGTATTCATTCTCGATCAGGCCGCGGAACTGCTGCCGCCGTATCTGCGTTTCGTGCGCGGTCTCGTCGATTCAGATGATCTGCCTTTGAACGTCTCGCGCGAATTGCTGCAGTCGAACCGGGTCGTCGATAAGATCCGCGCTGCGCTGGTCAAGCGCTCCCTGGACATGCTTGACGAAGTCGCCCGCAACAAAGCGGAGGACTACGCGAAATTGTGGGATATCTTCGGCGTCGTGCTCAAGGAAGGCGTCGTCGAGGATCACGCCAACCGCGAACGGGTCGCCGGTCTGTGCCGCTTCCGTAGCAGCCGCGAGCCGGACGCTCCGCGCGTATCACTGGCGGACTACGTCGCACGCATGCCGGAAGATCAGCCGTCGATCTATTACCTGACCGCCGACACACTCGCCGCTGCGAAGAACAGTCCGCATCTCGAAGGGCTCAAGCAGCGCGGCTGGGAAGTGCTGTTACTCACCGACCGCATCGACGAGTGGTTCGTCATGCACCTCCATGAATTCCAGGGCAAGCCGCTTGCCTCCGCCGCTAGCGTCGAAGCGCTGCCAAAGCCGACGATCGAGACGCCGGAAGCGACCGCACAGGAGGCCGCATTCAGCGAAACGCTCAAGCGTGTGGAAACCGCGCTGGCCGGCAAGGTCTCGAAAGTAAAGCTATCGCAGGGCCGCCTGACCGAGTCGCCGGCTTGTCTGGTCGATACGACTGCAGGTTTGAGCCGGCGTCTCGAACGCATGGTCCGTGACTCGGGCGAATCCGCACTGTTGCCTTCGAGCCAGCCGGTGCTGGAATTGAATCCCACGCATCCCTTGGTCACGCGCATGCGCGACACTCGCGACGATGCCCAATTCGGTAATCTGGCCTTGCTGCTATTCGAGCAGGCGCAGCTCGCGGAAGGCGGCCAACTCGAAGATCCGGCCGCATTCGTGAAGCGCCTGAATGCGCTGATTCTGGGCACCCAAACCGAAGGCAGCCGCATCATCGTCGGCGCCTAGTCAATGGCGGAATTTTTGACAGGATTCCGTAACTCAGCATGATAAGGCCCCGGACATGCCTGCGGACTGCCCGCGGTTTGACTGATTGGACGAAAGCATCGCTGGACGGCGAGATAGCTTATGCCCTGCGATGCGGAGTGCTGATGAAATTTATGATCCGGCTTGGATTTGATGGACCTGCCATGAGAGGTTTTTGAGCCTTAGAGCTGGTCTCTCAATGAAACGCCAACTTATCGCGGCGATGAGCACTGCGATAGAAACAGTAGCTGAAATTGGCCACCCGTGACGTTGCAACAAGTTATAAATCGGTATGTGGTAGAGGTATAAACCATAGGAAACGTCCCATTTCGGGTCGACGAGTTTTGGCCCCCAAGCGCCAATCCCAACCACTGCCACTGCTTCGGCCATCGTCCATAGTTGCATCATTACCCTGTCTGCGAAGTACGGAGGAAAGGCAAGGCACAAGACTAGCAATGTGATCCAAGTGATGCTGTGAACACGTGCAAGCCTGTGTCGATAGATATACATGAGCGAACCTATCGGGAAGGTCGCCAAGACCCAACCGATACGCTCAACCCTGCGAGGGTAGCCAAGAAGCAACAGCGGGATGACCGTGGCACCTAGGACTACCCACAACCAGACTGGCCACTTCGCCCGGTAGATACCGATGACTACGCCGAGTGCAAGCGCGGCATAAAGTATTTCTTCGACCATCAGTGACCACAAAGGACCGTCGGCTGACGTTCGGCCAGAAAGTCCCGCCATCACATAATCGGCCAGTGTCGGCGGGATCGCCGAGAACCCCGATGCAAACGCAACCAGAACGAGTGCAGTTATAAACCCAGGGCCAACCCGGCACAGGCGTTTCCAGGCGAAGCGTGGCCAAGACGGGGACTGCTCGAAGGACTGTAGTATCAAGAAGCCGCTGATGGCTATGAAAGACGGCACAGGATTGATATACCAGCCCGATCCGGCCCGTGCCGGTACAACGTGTAAATGAAAAAGCATGACCTCAGCGGCTAATAGAAGTCTCAATAATCCAAAATTCGGATATATCTCACGTTTCATTGTAATCGATCGTTTCACCGCTCGAGCACGGGGCTGATCCCGCTCCGCGCCTTCGAGGACGCTGCACAACACATCGATTTCTTCTAACGTCGTATCGCTGCGGATACTCTTCGCCGAGCGGACCGGATCGGTGATCGTCATTAACAAGTGGTAGGAATCGATATTCAGCCCGTGTGGCCCCTTACGATCCTTGAAGGCTTCGAGCGATTTCTTGACTCTTCAAATGGATAGCTGGCTGAGCAGCACGAGGGAATCTGACCCTCAGGCCCGCCAGAAGCGGTACATCAATCTTTTAATTATCCCATTTCCGCTGCAATGAAGCGGAAATGGGACGTTGCGGTTCAGCGCTGCGACGAGATCAGCACTTCGACGGTCGTTTCTTCATCTTCCGCGCCGACCAATGGCCCGCCAGCCGCCAGCAATTTCTGCAGGCAGGTTTCTGCCATGGGGTTATCGAAGAAATCATCAACTTCGCCGTCGTAGACGTGCTGTTCGAGCGCCGTGAGCTCGTCGCGCGACAACAGCGAGTTCATCGCTGCGTCGACATGCTCGTGGTCGAAAGCTTTTGAACGTTCTAGCGCATGGCCGATACGCAACCAGATTTCGAGCTGGGCCGCTGCGGAGCGACCTTTACGCAAGCCTTCGATCTCGGCGGCACGCGCCAGATGTTCCGGCACTTCCATATGAACGGCCATACCAGCCTCCAATGCGCGACGGTGGATATTTCACCTGGCTCCGGATGTTGCACCCATCTGGGCCAATTGTCGATTCAGGCGTGCTCAGGCATTTTCGGGCGGTACGACGCGGCGCCACAAGGCGCGGCCGGCAATGCGCAACTTGTCGCTCAGCGCCAGGCGATCGAGATTGGTTTTGAGGATGCCCTTGGTGAAACGGGTCTGTTTTGAATAGTCGATATTCACGTCCACGATCACCGGTCGATCCTGCGCGGCTTCGCGCATGGCCGCTTCGATCGTGGAGGTGATCGCGGCATCATTCTCCAGCCGCAGATAGGCCGCGCCAGTGGCCTCGGCAATGCCGCGAATGCGGACTGTTGGCAGCACGGTGCAGGCCTTGCGGTTATATGGCAGCGTCTGCGCCTGCGAAATCTGCGATAGCTCGCCGTCGTTGAATACGTAATAGACGATACCGAGACCCAGTTCCGCCGCGGTCAGGATTTCGAGGCCAGTCATCAGGAATGCGCCGTCGCCGACGATGCCGATGACGGGTTTGTCCGGGTGCGCGAGCCGCACGCCGATCGCGGCCGGCACGCAGTAGCCCATGCAATTGAAATCCGTCGGCGACAGAAAGCGCTTGCAACCGTGGACCGGAAATAGTTCGGCAGCGAGAAAGGTGTGGTTGCCGTCGTCGACGACAGCGTAGGTGTCGTCCGGCAACGCACCGCGCAGCGCCTGGAAGAAGCGCGCCGGATTCACGCGACCCTTGCTGTCGTGTGCCAACCATTCACGCAGATAAGCCTCCTTGTCGCGCGCGATTTTTGCGCGCAGCGCTTTGCCGTCGCGTGCGACCGCCGGCGCCTGTTGCAGACGGTCGAGCAGTGCTTGCAGCACGCGTCGTGCGTCGCCCTCGATCGCCACTTCGGCCGGATAGTTAGCGTTGAACACGTGCGGATTGATGTCGCTGTGGATCAGCTTCCACGAGGCTTCGATGCCGAAGCTGCCGGTGGCGATTTCACCGAAACGCGTGCCGATTGCCAGCAACACGTCGCAATCGCGGAATGCATTTTCCGCTGCCGGCACGGCCGCGGGGCCAATGCCCATGCCGGTATGCAGCGGATGGTTCGCCGGGAACACGCTGAGCCCTTGCAGGGTCGTCGCCACCGGCGCTTCAAGTACTTCCGCGATCCGTATCGCCAGGTCGCTCGCGTCGCGTGCGCCCCAACCGAGAAACAGGCCGGGCCGGCGCGCCGCTTGCAATAAGCTCGCGGCGCGATCGACGGCTATGCCATCGGGACCGCGCCGTTCGTATACAGGTTCGAACGGCGGCAGTGCATCGATCTCTCCGGGAAAAAGCTGGATATTGACCGGAATCTCGACGAACACCGGCCCCGGCTCGCCGGAGGTGGCGACGCGATACGCTTCGTAGAGTGTCGGCACGATGTCGCGATGTTCGGTCACGCGCCAGCGCGCCTTGGTAATGGCTTCGACCATCTTCAGTTGATCGATTTCGTGCAGCTGATAGCGGCGGCCGGTATCGGTGCGTGTGCCACCGGCGATCACCAGCATCGGAATGCCGTCGAGAAATGCTTCACCAATGCCACCCGCCGCCAGCGCTGCTCCGGCGGCGGGGACGATCAGCAGCGTGCCGATATGGTCCGCGACGCGGCTCATCCCATCTGCCATGAAGGCGCCGCCGCATTCGTGCGACACGCGGATCGGCGTGATCGTCTCGGAACCGGCGAGCTGATCGTAGATTTCGGTGTTGTGCACGCCGGGAATCCCGAAAGTAAAACGTACGCCGATTTGTTCGAGCGCAAAGCGCACCAATTCCGCGCCGGTTTTTTTCATATCCTCACTCCGCTCATGCTTTACGCTGTGCTCGCGATGGTCCGCGCCGCCGTCTGTGCAGTCAGGATACAGCCGGACAGAAAGGTGCCTTCCAGAGAGCGCTTGCCGTTGGCGCCGCCGCCACCGAATCCGGCCGCTTCACCGGCTGCAAGGAGGCCTGGAATCGGTTGGCCGCTGGTGTCGAGCACGCGGCTGCCGAGATCGGTCTGGATGCCGCCCATCGATTTGCGCGTGAGTATGAATTCGCGGATCGCGATCAGCGGGCCGGCATCGGGGTCCAGAATGCGCTGGAACGCGCAGGTGCGCAGACGGTCGCCGGTCCACTGGCGCAGATGGGCGATGCGACGCAATTGCTCGTCGTTGTGGAAGCGTCGTCCGCGGGCGATCTGCTCGTCATAGGGCTGGATTTCACTTTCCAGGACATCCGGGGAAATCCAGTCATTGCCAGCGAGCGTGTTCATGCGCCGAGCCAGATTCGGCAGATTGCTGGCGACGACGAAATCCTCACACTCGCGCGTCAGTTCATCGACCAGTTCCCGATTTCCACGCAACAGCTGTAGTGCGAATGCGAATGCGCGACGGTCGCGGATCAGTGGATTGTGTTCGGCGCCCGACGCGGCGAGTTCACGCACGGCAATGCGCCGGTTGAGGATCTGCCAAGTGTATGGATACTGGCGGCGCGCGATCTGTTCGACCATCGCGTGCGTGTCGTAGCAGGTCACCAGCGGTTCCGGGCCGATGCGGCGACCGCGATGGTCCATCCACAATGCCGACTTGCACGGGATCAGGCTCAGGCCATGTTGCGGAAATTGTGGACGCGGATGATGTACGCCGGCGGCGTAGTTCCACATTTGTTCCAGATGCGTTACACGGCCGTCGATCGCCGCTACGGCTTCATGCAACATGCCGTCCGCCGGTGGGTGCGAGCCGTTGAGCAGAGTTTGCGGCGGCGCGCCCCAGTCGCGCGGCCAGTTCGCGCGCACTTTCGCGAGATCTCCGGTAATACCGCCGCTGGCAATGACGACATGCTCCGCCTGCGCTTCGAACGGTGCGCCCGAAGTGGCATCGATGCCAGCACAACCGACGACGTGGCGGTCGCGCAGCATCAACTCGTGCACAGTATGTCCGCACAGGATTTGCAGCGCCTGACGTCGCGGATGGTCCCGCAATGCGCGCAGCAATGTCGTCGTCATACGTTGGGATGTGCCCCACAAGACGTGGTAGCGTGGCAGTGTGTTGCCGCGCCGCAATCCGCCACGCTCGACCCATTGCACCGACGGAATGAAGTGCAAGCCATAATGTCTCAGCCATTCATAGACCTCGGGAACACAGCGCGTCACGTAATGCTCCGCCCACCGGCGTGGCCAGAGATCGTCGGCGCCGAATTCGGCGAAGCTGTACCAGTCTGCGAGCGCGATGTCGGCGCTGTCGCGGATGCCGTTGAGGCGCTGCAGCGGCGTATCCACCAGTGCCATGCCGCCGAAGGCCTGCATCGCCAGTCCACCCAGATTCTGCTCGCTGCCGCGATCCAGCAGCAGTACCCGCTTGCCGGCTTCGAGCAATCGCAAGGCGGTGACGATGCCGGTGATGCCGCCGCCGATGATGATGGCGTCGGCTCGTTGTGGGACTGAGGAAGTCATCGTCCAATTCAAATCTGGGGCGATCGATGGCCACTGTGGAGCATGGCCAATCCTAAGGTGACGGTTGGGCTATGTCTTGTATCCTATTGCTACACCTCTATTTATATAAGATCACGCCGCACCATCAACGGCGTATCATTTTGGTACTCGCCGGCGACGCGGAGGGTGATGGAGAAATGGCCGAATCTACGCAAGGCTCTGATTGGAACCGCAATCATGGCTTTTGACCGGCATGCAGCTTCGGCGCAGGACGAGTTTTACGACCAAGTCCTGTACGAGAAGTATTGCAAGAATGGTGAGCGCTCGGCCGCGCAGGTCTTTCAACGCGTCGCGCGCGGTGTCGCGGAATCCGATCGCCGCTTTTATGCAGCGCTGAAACCCGCGCAACGCAAGAAGACGGCAGCGCGCTTTCTCGGCTTGGATACCGATTCCGTGGAAGTGATCGTCGATGCCTGCCGCGAACGCTATCTGCACACGATGGAAGCTGGTTTCATTCCTGCGGGCCGCATCATGTCCGCCTGCGGTACCGACATCAACGCGACACTGATTAACTGTTTCGTGCAACCGGTCGGTGATGCGATTTCAGAAGATCGCGGCGATAAGGTGTCGATTTACAAGGCGCTGTTGCAGGCCGCCGAAACCATGCGGCGCGGCGGCGGCGTCGGCTACGATTTTTCGCGCATCCGGCCCAAGGGCGCGCTCGTGCGCACCACCCACAGTCGCGCATCCGGTCCCATCTCCTACATGCGCGTGTTCGATCGCTCCTGCGAAACGGTGGAATCTGCCGGCGCGCGGCGTGGTGCTCAGATGGGCGTCCTGCGCTGCGATCATCCGGACGTTCTCGATTTCGTCGCCGCCAAGGATCTGTCGCGTTATGCCGCCGTGATCGACACGCTCAATCTGCCATGGACGGAAGCGGAAGACGTGCGACGGCGGCTGCGTTCGCTGTCGAATTTCAATATCTCCGTTGCGGTTACCGACGAGTTCATGAACGCGGCGATCGAGGACCGCGAATTCGAACTGGTTCACATCGCCGAGCCGGGCGAGCAGAGCCGGGCGGCGGGGGCGTGGCAGCGCGCCGATGGCGCATGGGTTTACCGCAAGCTGCGCGCGCGCGAATTGCTCGACGCCATCGTCCGCCATACTTACGACGGCGCCGAGCCGGGCGTGGTGTTCATCGATCGCATGAACGCCGACAACAATCTCTGGTATTGCGAGCTTATCGAGGCAACCAATCCCTGCGGCGAGCAACCGCTGCCCGACTATGGCTGCTGCTGTCTCGGCAGCATCAACCTGACGCGCTTTGTGCGCGATCCGTTCGGCGCGCTCGCGACGTTTGACTTCGAGAAATTTCGTGGCGTCGCGCGCACGGCCGTCCGCATGCTCGACAACGTGCTCGACATCACCTTCTGGCCGTTGCCGGAGCAAGCTCGCGAAGCGCAGTCCAAGCGCCGTATTGGGCTCGGGTTCACCGGCCTGGGTTCGGCGCTGGCAATGCTCAAGCGCGTCTATGGATCGGATGACGGCGTTGCCTTCGCCGATGAAGTCGCGCGTGCGCTGCGCGACGAAGCGTATGCGGCGTCGGTGGAACTGGCGCGCGAGAAGGGTGCCTTTCCGCTGTTCGACACCGAGAAGTTCCTGCAAAGCCGCTTTGTGCAAAGGCTGCCCGGCGAATTGCGTGCGGCAATCGGTGAGCATGGTGTGCGCAACAGCCATCTATTGTCGATCGCACCCACTGGCACGATCTCGCTTGCGTTTGGTCGCAACGTATCGGGTGGTATCGAACCGGCGTTCGCGTGGACCTATTCGCGCAGCAAGCGCGAGTCGGATGGAACGTCGAAGCGTTACGAGGTACAGGATTTTGCGTATCGCCACTTTATTGAGGATGGTGGTGACCCTGAACATCTGCCGCCGTATTTCGTCAATGCGCAGACGCTGTCCGCGCGCGAACATCTGCGCATGCAGGCAGCAGTGCAGCCGTATATCGACAGTTCCATTTCCAAAACCATCAATGTGCCGGAGGATTATCCGTTTGAGGATTTCAAGGATCTTTATCTCGAAGCGTGGCGGCTCGGCTGTAAAGGGTGCACGACTTATCGTCCGAACCCCTCCGTCGGTACGGTGCTGAGTGTGGATATGAAGAAAAAACAACCACAGGACCTTGACCAGTCCGATCCCGACCGCCGGCTGCGTCTCGACAAGGTCCCGGTGCCGGCGCTTGCTTCACTGAAATGGCCGGGCCGTCCGCTGCTACCGCAAGGCAACCCGTCGTGGACCTATATGGTCGAGGGTGATACCGCGCGCTTCGCGATATCTATTGGTCACACCGAGGGTGATGAGACATATCCATTCGAGGTCTGGGTCAACGGCACCGAGCAGCCGCGCGGCCTCGCCGCTATTGCCAAGCTGCTGAGCATGGATATGCGCTCGCGCGACCGTGCGTGGCTGCAATACAAACTCGAACTGCTGATGAAGACTACGGGTGCGCCAATCCGCTGCCCGGTGCCGCCCAATGGCGAAGTGCTCACGATCAGCAGCGCCACCGCGGTGATGGCGCGGTTGGTGAAACTCCGCTGCGAACAGCTCGGCGCATTTTCCAGGGAAGGCCCGACGCCGGTGCTCGATGCATTGATGAGTCCCAAGGAGCCGCGTACCGGTACTGACGGTACGCTGTCGTGGACGGTTGATATTCACAACGCGGCGACCGCCGACGACATCACCGTGATTCTCAAGGAATTGGTGCTGCCCGACGGCCAGCGCCGCCCGTACTCGGTCTCGTTGTCGGGGAATTATCCGCGCGATTTCGACGGGCTCTGTCGTTTATTGTCTTGCGACATGCGTGTCATCGATCCAGCATGGATCGGTACCAAGCTCGCCAAATTGCTCAACTATGCCGAGCCTGCCGGCGCACTGCTCGCGCGCGTTCCCGGTCGCGATAAGAGCGTGCTGTATCCGTCGACCATCGCCTACATCGCCGCGCTGATCCTGCACCGCTATCAGATGCTTGGGATCCTCGACGCGTCGGCGCATCCGCTGCGGCCGATGGGCGTTCTCGAAAATCCGCAGGCGCCTCCATCGTCAAACGCCGCGCCACCCGTGCACATCGTCAAGGGCGAACCCTGTCCCGACTGCGCCGCGCATGCGGTCATCCTGCGCGACGGCTGTAAAAATTGCACGGCATGCGGATGGGTGGGGGAGTGCGGTTAAGCGAACCAGCCATGCAGTTTAGTGAGTGCGTTCAACAGCGAACGAATCGATGCCAGCATCTGCCGGCGGCATCGATTGGCATGCGGCGAAAACATCGTCTGGCGTGGCACCGGGATTCGCCGCGTAGGCACGGTCAAACGTCGCCGCGTCGCAATAGGTCGCTTGGGGATCGTAGTCGCCCATTGTACTGATTGGGTTCAGAGGATCAGAGATGTACTGAATGGCCTGGGGAAACCCCTTTTGGGTGGACGGCAACAGGTTGCGGACGACCAGATCGCCGGGATCTTCCGATGGCTTGGCGGGGTCATGGATGCCGCGCGGCATCCAATTGAATCCATTATCGGTAGTGGCGTGCAGTGGCCGGTCGGCGCTGTCGGAGATCACGACGTGATAAAAGCCATTCGTCAGCGTCGCGTCGCGATCGGCGATGCATTGAACGACCTTGGTCGAAACCGCTTCGTTCTGGCAGATCGACCAGAATCGCAGTTGTGTCTTCGCGTCCGCCTGCTGTGGTGATTGGCCAGTGAACGCTGGCGCGTGGCCGCGCAGCAGTACTACCGGCCCATGCGCTTTCCAAGTTTCGCCCGCAACATAAGCATTGTTCTTGTTGCTGAACAGTCCGCCAACTGCGGACGAGAACACGGTGAGTTTGGGCTCAGTCCAATGGGATTCCGTGACATTCGGCGGCAGTACAAACGGCGATGCCAGGTTGATGTGCCAGAGCAGGTTGCAGGCCGGAAAATCGGGATTACTGCGATCGCCGGGCATTGCGAACGGCTGGTCGGGCAGGCCGGCCCGAACCAGATAGAGTTTGGGCAGTCCGAAATCTCCTTCCGGTTTGCTCGGGTCCGGGGGCAGATAGGAGCGGTAGGCCAGCAATGTGTTGTATGGCCAATGGTGGCTAATGAACGGTCCGCGGTAGATCGTGTTGGGGGATGGGATCGCGGGACGGAAAGTGTATTCGACATAAGCGGTATAGCGGCCGCCGAAGCCGATCGATCGATCGATGCGAGTCGGGCTCAGAAAGGGGTTACTGCTGCCCCGGTTCGGTACGAACTGATAGTCGGCGAGGACGCTTCCGCGAGGCAGCAGGAAGCCCAGTCCGTCATAGGCGTGAATCGAGAAATAGCGTGCATCCGGATAATTGCCGACGATCTTTATACGGTCACCGGGCTGCGGAATCGCAGGGCCGGCGGCGTACCAATAGACCGCGTTCGTTTCCGGATACGCGAAATTGTTTCTTTTCGGGTTTGCGACGAAATCGTATTGTTTGAACCAGCTGCAGCCGACTGTTATAGCGGGTGTGTCCGAAGACGATGGCACTACACCATCACCTGCTGCGGAGCTGGCAGCGGTAGGGGAGAGCACCACGCTGGCCGCGACAACGAATGAGCTTGGTCCCAAAGCACGCCGGGCCAGCTTCCGATATGTCGGTGACTTCGAGCAGTTATACGAGTCCATGGCGTTATCTCACCTTTGTGTAGAGATGGTTTGCCGGAACTTATCGCAATAATTCAATTCCTCTGTTTTCGTTAGCCATTCGGTAATCGCAATGAGCGACAACCAGCCGCGTGCCGATGTAGATAAAATATACTATTCGCCTGCGATAGCATAGCGGTATGAAACAGAACGCAAAAAAGGGGGCGCCTTTGGGCGCCCCCCGTTAGTCTTACTGTTATATGAGCTAGCTAGGGCTAGCTGGTTCGCAATGCTTCGATTAGCGGTGGAATTGTTTGAGGAACGGCCAGAAGTCGTCGCTCTCAACCGTAAAATTGCTGTTGCTGGCACCGAGGAGCGCGATCTTCGCAGCGAGCGGACCAAAGCCGGTGCCGCAGCTCGGACTGCCGTACCAGCAGTGGCCACCGCCGTCGATCGTGCAGGCGGTGACGGTGCCGTCAGCCGGGCAACCCGTGTGGGTCACACAAGTGGTATCGCCGCCGCTGTTGGGGAAGCTCGCCGACGTTGTTGCGGCATTGCAACCATTCAAGTTCGCCCATTTTGTATCGGTCGAATTCATTAGTGCATATGGAACAATATGATCCTTGTTGCCGTGGAATTGAAGCACGGCGACGTGGTTCTGCGGAGTACAACCGCCGGTTACGATACCGCCAGAGCCATCAACAATAGCGGCGAAGAGATCCGACGCATCGCAAGCGAGCTTCTCGGACATAAACGCGCCGTTGGACCAGCCTGCCGCATAAACGCGTTTCGTATCGACGTTCAGATGGGTTTCCACTTCCGCCAGAACCGCGCGTATGAATGCGACATCGTCATACCGGCGTGAGCAGCACGCACCGGCGTTCCATGCATGATGGAAGCCTTGGGGCATCACGAGAATGAAACCGTCGTTGTCTGACTGCGTGATGAAGCTGCCGGTGTCGCCATTGGGACCGGGGCCGCTGGTGTTGCTGCCGTCAACGCAGAACATCGTCGTGGTTTCCACGACGGCGTGTAAGCAAAACACGAGGGGCGTGGCAACTCCGGCACGGTAGCTTTTCGGCACGTGCACCTTGTATTCGCGTGTCACATTGTTATTGCCGGGAATGCCGCTGATACCGATATATTCCGTTCCGGCCGGACCGCTGGACGGGAAATCACCAGGCCCCCACTGTCCCGGCGGTGGGGGGATGTCGGTATTTTTGCCAAGCGCGGGTAGTGCCACACCGGCAAGTGCAATGCTCAGCGTGACAGCCGTAAACAGCTTACGTGTAAACATTCGATTGTTTCCTCCCACTTTCATTCTTGGTTGTTGCTGCATCGCTCGATGCAGCGGCGCGTTTCCTGTGCCGCTCGTTTGTTCAAGCGATTTCGGCAAGGAAATTTTATTGCTGATGCGCTAAGTATTCCTATAGTCGGGCCAGTCGGAATACCCTATTTGGATTAATCAAATTTTCATCTTGGAGCGCGTCGGCCCGTGTGACGCTGTCATCCCGCAGCAACACAGAGGAGTACCGAACGGAGTGGTGTACAAGGAAGCCGGCGTTTAGCTATCGGAACTTTAAGGCGCCAGATGGCTTAAACGACTGCCGTGCCTGTTGGGCAGTCTTGCGAACGTCGTAGTACACCACTTGCGGCGGCAGCAGATAATCAGGATTGGCGCCGTTGGTGTCATCCGGATACCTGGGATCGGACGGACGCAGATAAGCGCGTCGGATCATCATGATGCTATCACTGGAGTTGAATTGGCTGCCATCGAGCTTGCTGGTGTAGTCCGCACTGCAGAAATTCACGGCGCTGGCTGGTGGCGTGGCCCCAGCTGCGCAATCGAGCGTTTGGATGGCAACGAACATATACGGCAGCGCCGCCTGCAACGTCGCCGATGGCGTGATCATCCCGGCGCGCTCAAGCTGGCCGACAAAGTCGGTGGCGGAACCGGCGAGCGTTCCGCTCTCAAAGCCGGCGGCGCCTGGATTGGAATTGGTTGCCGACAGGGCGTTGCCTGGACTGAACATTAATCTCGTTATGTAGGCGCCGACGCTGATATAGGTGGCATTGTTCAGTTGCGGATGCGCACTGTTCATGCCGAGGATGACTGCGGTATGGCTCATTCCGGGCAGAACGATATAGCGATATGCATCCGTATCTTGCGTATCTGCCGAGCAGGTTCGTCTGTCATGGATACAGACGGGGCCGACATTGTGAGTGTAGGGCTGGCCGGCGTTCTGGGCCGTGAAGGGCTCGACCTTTTCCGAAGTCTTCATTGCACCGTTGCTGATCACGCTGCCCGCAGGACTGATCGAGGTAACCCAGAGTTTCACGTCGTCAGCGAGCTCGGCGAGCTCTTTCTTATACGGTGTTTCATCCGTAGTGTAATGCTTGATAGCGATGGCGATCGGCGGAAACGGCTGGCCCGCTGCCGGCGCGCTGACGCGGTACACCTTAATATTGCTCGATACGTTATTCAGCCAGTCCTGGAACGCCGGGAGGTTCGTGTGGCCGGGGTCGGTGTCGTTGGGAATGGTGTAGCGGATGAGGCCGAGCAGCTCGTCCGCGGTCGCCGTTTGGTAGGTGGCGCCGAGATCCAGGCCGGTATGGATTGTTGCTGATTTCGAGCCGGCGGACACGGTGGTCAGTGGTTCCGGGAATAGTTGCCTTGTGTCGCCTCCTGCCGCACTAAACATCGAGGAGAGCCGGTTGTAGAGATCATTGTCGGCAGTGGTAATGATCGCCACCGCCCCGCCGCTGCGGTCAAGCGTCATTGACAGACCGGACTGCTTGAAGATCGACGCATTGTTGATAGCGTTGCCGACGCTTCCGACGACGAGTACACGGCACGGGTCAGGGCTTTTGACTTTCGGACGGCATCCCGTGTTGTAGTTGTAGTTGTTGGTGGGGCGAGAATAGACGTACGTCTGCGAACTGAAAAAAGCCACCTGAGGTGGCAGGTTGATCACAGTCACCAGCGCCTGATTTTCACCGATACGATAGAACGCATTGACCGGTCCGACCTGAGCTCCGTCCACAGTCGCGAGGTGGCTGATGATATTGGTGCCACCGTCACCGGTACCGTTCGGCTTGGGAGTGCAGCGATGTTCACTGTTATAGCAGGGATCGACGAATTCGTTGTCCACCGGCGGCTCAATTGCGACATAACCGCCCGCCGGATTATTGATGCCACAGGATTTGAACACCTCGAGCATCGTCGTGCAGTCACCCGTGCTGGAATAACCCTGGGTAACCTTATATCCAGGCGTTGCCTTGATGGATGCGATCCAATCGTTCCATATGTTGCTGTCCGAAGCGGCAACGGACGGTTGCGAGCTGAATGCTAAAAGCACAGCCACGAGAGAAGGAGCAATGACCGCTCGCCCCGAAAGTAGCGTACGAAAAATTTTCATAAAATCCCTACCCGCTTTTTTAGTTCTATTTACCGAAACTACAACCGATGTTAAGTTCGATTGATAGAACCACTATTAATGTCCTGTCGTCGATGTTATGTCCCATAATCGAAATTATGGCCGATTGAAGTGAGTGAAATGTGTCGACTGGGTCACAGTTCAAAAAATATCACCCGTTAGAAACCGTAACTTGAAGTATTGCCGCTCGGGGATGATCAGCTTTCGTCGAGCTGCACCTGCTCGAAGCCCTTGATGGGCTTTTAGGTGCTTGACTCAACCCTTGGAACAACCCTCTGACTTGATTCCGGCGCTGACCCTGTTATGGCTGCAGGCAACACCAGCGCTCGATCTCTGCAGTGAGAATGCGAGTTAAGGAATCAATCAAAGGAATTGATAACAGCGCCTAATTCCTTGGCATTCCGGTCGCCGGCCCGTTGCTCACCTGAGCGGCTTTTGCGCTGGCCGTCGGCGCGTCGGTGGCGTACCACGGCGATCTGCTGGAATCCAGGAAGAGGCGCTGCATTTCCTCGAGATTGAACGGCCGCGAACCGATGCGGCCGAAGATTGCAATCTGGCCGCCGGTCTCATCGACCGCACGATCACGATCCAAGCCACGCGACAGTGTGGTGGCCGGCTGCGGCGTTGGATAGTAGGCAATCCATACTGGCTTTGGATCCGGCGAGAAGCCGTAAAACTTCGGTTGCGTGTCCGGCGCCGTGAGCTGGATGACCTGGAGCCCTTTATTGCCATCGGCGACGTAGGCGAACAACGATGCGTTGGTCGAGCCGACGATAACGTCGCGCACGTCGCTGAGACGCCCATCGGCGGTATAGAGCTGCGACAGCTGCGGCTCCTCGGGATTCTCGACATCGATGATCGCCAGTCCCTGGGCGCCGTCCGCGACGTAGGCGAAGGTGCGCGCAACGTAGACGCGATGCGCGTCAGCGAGCGGTACCAGCGCGCTGTCGATCACACGCGGCGCTTCCGGATGCGTGATATCGATCGTCTGCAGGCCCTTGGCGGTGGCTGCGAACAGATAGCGGAATTGCACGGCGGTCGCGCGCACATCCTGGGTCGGGATGGTGGCAGCTACGCGTGGCTTCAGCGGCTCAGAAAGGTTGAGTACGACGATGCCGGCGTCGGCAGCGACATAGACCCAGTCGCCGGCAATGGTCAGGTGCCGCGCGCCCTTGAGCAGGCCACCCGGGTTGTACGTCAGCGCACGTTTGAGGAAATTATCGCGCGGCTCACCGTTCTGCATCGTATCGACGTTGGTCAGGATCAGGCCTTCGACGCGATCGGTGATCAGCGCATAGTGATAGATCTCGTGGAATGCCTGTTCGAGGTTCGCTTCGCGCATCGCCGGCGTATTGCGCAATGGATTGATCGGCTGGTTGGTCGGCAGCGCCACGCAGCTCGCGTCCTTCGAGTCGATGCGAGTGTCGTGGCCGAGCGGCGAGAACGGCGCGGTTATGATTTTTTCCGATACACCCTTGTTGGCGATGCTGGCGACATCGTATACCTGCATGCCGCGCCTGCCTTGTGCGACGTACAGATATTCGCCGCGCAATTGCAGGCAGCCAACGGTGTCACCGGTACTGTGTAACGCCGCTGTCGCCAACTCACGATGATGGTCGAGGTGCCGCTGGAAGCGATCTGGATACGCGTAGCGTTGCAGATAGCTGCCAATCACTGCTTGCGGTTCGTCCCATTCGGTCACCTGCACGGCCGCTATGCCACCATCGAGGCCGGTATAGGCGTCGTAGCCGACGAAATTGACGAAGCCGGTGCCGAGGCCCAGGAGTGAAGCCATCCAGGCGTTGTTATCATTATCGATCGATAGGTGGCAGTCGGTGCAGGTCTTGGTTTCCGTGGTGCGTTCGGTGTGCGGGTAATGTGGCGCGAAAGCCTGCGACGAAAAGCCGATCGCGGACACCGGCGGTTGCTGCACGTAGATATGCTCGCGGCTCGAATTGGTCGATGACAGCACCAGCGCCGATGATGAGCGCACCGGCGCGATGCGGAAGCCCTTCGCCGGTCCATGCTTGCCCAGCATGTAGAAATCATCGCGCGCGACCTGCGGGTTGTAGGTCGCGTAGTTGCGTGTCTCGCCGCCTTCGAAGTGATTGCGCTCGGTTTTCCAGTTGGCCTGGATCGGCAGGTGGCAGCCGAAGCAGGACGTGGTCCACGACGAATGACAGGTCACGCACAGCATTTCGCTGTTCTGGTGCGCGCGATCCTGCGGCGCGACCTGCGTGCCCCAGGCAAACGACGCGGTATCGCGGCTCATCAGTTTCGCGCGCGCCGCTTTTTCGTTGTAGTTCGGATTGCCCGGCGTCACCGAATCCTTGACCAGCTTGACGCGCCATTCGAGGTCTGGCGTCACGGCCGAGCGCTGCCAGAGCTGATTGTTGCGCCACTCGAAGCGGCGGCGACCGTCCTGCGTACGCATGGTGCTGAGGTCGCGTCCGGCCGGGATCGAGTCCACCACGCTGTGGCCATCAGCATCGTCGATGCAGCGTAATGGCATGTCATCCGACTGTGCATGCGTGCCGTCGGGGCAGCGCGGCGGCGCGGCGGCCGGCCCGGAAGTGCGCAGCGTCGGATACTGATCGACGGTGCCGTGGCAATCCTGGCAGTCGACCTCGATGGCCTGCGCGACTTCACCATAGATGTGGCCATTGCCGTGGGCATCCTGCTCGAAGTGACAGTCGACACACTGCATGCCTTTTTCGACATGGATCGACATCAGGTGCACGGCCGCCTTATCGTTGCTCTTGTCGAATTTGTGCGGATCGTTGTCGTCGACGATATGTCCGTACTTGTCGAGCAGGTTGCCGTGGCGGTCGCGCTTGAAGATCGCGCGGAAATTCCAGCCGTGGCCGTGGTAGTCGGCGAACTGCGTGTCCTTGAGTTGCGGATTGAGCTTGGACACGTCCTTGAGGAAATCGGTATCCGCCCAATTGCCACGAATCGCCGCTTCCTCCGGATTGCGCTCGTTGATCTTGTGGATCTCCTCGGCGGTGGGATGTTTCTCCTGCTTCGGCCACATGAATGGTGCGTCGGATTCGTAATCCCACATCGTGTAGCCGAGCATCGAATTGAGGAAAATATTCGGTTGATGCATGTGGCAGTTCATGCACTGGGCGGTCGGAATCGCACGCGAGAAGCCGTGCGTGATGGGATGGCCAGGCTCGTCGTGCGGAATCGTCGGATCGAGCGTCTGCGTCAAGCCGCCATTGCCGAATTTTGCGTACGGTCCGGAGTGCAGTGGATCGCGATCGTTGGCGTAGACGACATGGCAGCCCGAGCAGCCGCTTGATCGATAGTCGCCCGGCTGGTCGTTGGTGCCGAGGAACCACATGAACGGATCGTTGAGGCGCGTCTTGTGGATATTCAGGATCGGGATCGCGACGCGTTGGCCTGTAGCCCCGCCGCGATTCGACTGGCGGAAATCCGGACGCCCCGGTTCTTCGAGGCGTTGCAGTTCGCCGGTCACGTCCGGCAGGCCGGTTTCCGCGAACAGCGTGCCGATGTTGCGACCGCCGCGCTCGAACACCCGGAACACATCTGACGGTGGTGTCACTTCCCACGGCGGCAGTGGGTACAACCGCGGTAGCACGCCCTTGGCCGTCATGTTCGCATCCGGCGCGGCGATCGGGTCGGAAATCACCGCCGGCTGGCCGTCGCGCGTATAAGACTCGCCGTTGATGTAGTGCTTGAACGGCAGAATGCCGTTGTTGTACGCCGCGCCGCCCCACAGCATCGCGCCGGTGGACATCAGGCTGCGTTCGGCGGCTTCGATGATCGGCAGATGACAGGCGCCGCAGGCTTCGCGCGCGACGCGATAGTCGCCCGGATTGACAAAGCGGATGAATTCCGGCGATTCGCGATTCAGCAGCGTGAAGCTTTCCTTGGGATTCGCGCTGTGCGGCCAGTTCCACGCTTGCGGATAGCGCGGCAGCACGTGCGCCTGCGACAGCGTCGCCAAGTACGCAGGATCTTCACGCTTTATCCCGACGGCGAGAAACACCCGGGCATTGCCGCCGTGACAGTCGGTGCAGCCGATGACGATGCCCGGATTCTGGTGCATCGTCGCCTGATCGGTCGCAGTGTGGCACGAGCGGCAACCGGCACTCTTGCTTTCCGCTTCGGCCGGCGCTTGTCCGCGCGGGGCAGCCGGCGCCGTGACGTAATGAATGTCGCGCGGCGTTTCCTCGGAGGCGAGCGCGTAGCCGACGAGGCTGCATAGGGTAATCAGCAAACTGGCGACGATCTTGTTCATGTCAGTAGGCAAAGATCACGTCGGCAAGCACGGAATACGCGGATTTGTCCGGATACAGATCGCGGTAGCCTTCGCCGGGAAGCAGCACAGCGCCGGACAGGCGCGCGACAATGTTCTGCGTGAACTTGGGTCGCCAGATCAGGGCAGTGGAAAGATCCCAGCCGATGCTGCGGTTGATGCTGCCCTGGTTGCGCGCGACTTCGAGCGTGGCCGGATCGTCGAACCAGAGATGATTGGCATTGCCGGACAGGCGCAATTCCGGCAGCAGATCCGCGTCGGCGCCGAGACCCAGCAGCCACAGGCCTGGATTCTCGAAATTCGATTGGCCCAGATCCTTGCTCGATCGCAGATCACCGAGCACGCCGTTGCGGCTGGACAGCGCCACGCCGCCGCCGCCGATTAGCGGCACTGCCTGGCGGATCCAGAAGCTGGTGTCGGACCCGGCGATCAGCGGGTTCTCGTAGATCGCATCGAAGCCGGTGGCAGTGCCGTTGTAAGGATTATGGTCGCCGCTGGCGTAGACGCCGCTCTGGCGGATACGCAGCCAATCGAGATCGATCGATGCTTCCCAGGCGCCGAACACGCTTTGGACGCGACGCGCGCCATCGGCGAACACGCCGTTGCTCTGGCGTCCCTCGGCGAGATAAGCCGACACTGTCAGATTGAGACGATCGAAATGGCCGTCGCCGTTGTAGCCGTAATAAGTGACGTGATAGCGGCGCGGATTTTCCGTGCCGATTGCGGCGGGACGCACCAGGAAGCCGTTGTCGTCGTAGAACGGCACGCCGTCCTCGCGGTTGCGGTTATGCGCGACGATGGCCTGCGAAGTGAAGCCGAGCACCGGCCAGTCCTGGTGATACAGGTTGAACAGGTAGACATCGTCGTTGCGCGGAAGCCGCGTGATGTCGTTGAGACCGCTGTTGGTGTTCTTTTCGAGGCGGCGGATCCAGATCGCGTTGTACTGGATCACATTGTTGTCGCGGTTGCCGAACAGGCGTAGCGCCGGTTCGAGGTCCTGAAACAGGAAGCCGCGGAAGTCGCTGGTGAACGGTTGGATGCCGACGCGCAGACTGTCGAAGTCGTAGCGATCCGACACGTTGCGCAGATGAAAATCGCCGAATAGTTCCTGCACTCCGATCCACTGGTCTTCGCGATAGCGTCCGCGCGCTGGATCGACACGCACCGTCCCGGCTTCCTCGGTCTGTGCGTAGTTGATGTTGAGGACGGGCGTGAAATGCAGCTCGTACTCGGGCGGCTTGAACGTGGTGTCGCCTTCGTAATAGACGGCGGACAGGATCAGATTGCCGATCCAGGTGCCTTGCCCGGAACCGCCGAACACATCGAGAGAGCCCGGATCGGTGGTCCCCTGTAGTCCGACCGGCGTCGGCAGGCGGCGGTATTCATAGATCACGTCGGTGATTGCCGACAGATTGATGAACTCGTCGCCGTGGCGAACCGGCTTGTCTCCCTTCAGCGTGTTCTGGTTATACGGGTCGTACCAATGCTCATGGATCACGCCGAGGCTGTCGAGCAGCCGCCAGCGATCGGGGATCGGCGCCTTGTCGTATTCCTTCCACAAATCCTGCGGCGCCGCCACCGGTGCCAGCCGGCTCATCGCATTCGGGTCGGGCAGCGGCCCCATCGGCGCGCCGCGCTCCGGTTCGACGGGTTCGCCGGCGCGGCGGCGCAGATCGGATTTCGATGTCACTGTGACTGGCGGCAGCGCCGTCGCAACAACCGTGGGTGGCGCGGCGGGCCGGGTCGGTTGCGGTTGGGCAAGTACCGGCGAGGGCGGCGACTTCGGCATGACGGCCGCTGCGCTGCCCGATGCAGTCAGCTTTTGTGTCAGATCCTGCGGAATGTGCAGGGTCGCGCCCGCTTTCAGCGCATGCGAATTACCCGCGAATGCATCCGGATTGGATTTGAAAATCGCTTCCGCCGCATTGTGCATGCAGACGCCGTCATGCGGCGGACACAGCGGCCTGACAATGCTCAACATCGTGGTGCCGTGCGCGACGGGGCCAACGATGCGGTCCGCGGCCTGTGCGTTCAACGCAATGAAAGAGGATGCTGCCGCGACAGCCAGTGCGATCCTCATTTGCCGTCGCATGGATTCTGGACCGTGCTGTTGAGGAATGGCGCTTGCGGACATTCGACGTAACGCAGATTGATGTTCTCCGGCGCGAGCTGATCCGCGCGCATCGAGGGTGGCGCATTGCCGAGTGCGCCGTTGAGTGCGGCGCCGGCGTTGTACAGGCCAAGGAAAGAAATCATGTCGTCCTGATCGATGCCATCGCCGGAGACGCCGAGTCCGCCGACCAGCATTGTGCCGCGATAGATCGGCACGCTGCCGGGGAAAATCTGGATGCCGTTGCCGGCGCGTGGCTTACCGGTCGCCGGCACCACCGGGAAAGCCGGGCAGAATCCGGCCTGCGTATCGGCACCCCCGCCGAGCGTGTAAACAACGTGCTGGATGATCGAGTTATAAACCAGATCCAGCTGCAAGCCGTCGGAGAATGGGCTCCAGCTCGCATACGGTTTCGACAGCGGACCGTTGTTGCTGCCATCGATTCCGTCCGGAAAAAACGGTCGCGCCATATTGCCGCCGGCACGATCGGTGAACGCGTAAGCGCCGTCGGCGAGCGCGTTCGGCAGAATGAGGAAGTTGCGCAGATTCACCAGGTAGTCTCCGGGCGATGACTGCGCGATCACGGCATTACCCGCGGCATTCGCGTATTGCGCCGGCGCGTCGTTCAGCAGATCGCCGGCGGCGGCGGCGTTCGACATGAATGCGGCGGTGCGTGCCTTCTGCAACGAAACATCGGTGCCGAATACCGGGGCATCACGGCTGCGCACGATGCCGAGCACCGTGCCGTAAGTATCGACAACCGAGATCGTTACTCGCGCCTGAGAATTCAGCGGCTGGCGGATTTGCGCGCGTGCCTGATTGGCGATCATCAACGCGTTCGCCAGCAGGGTCTTCACTTCGACTGCCGTCAGCGCATTGGCGCCGAGCAAGCCGGAATCGCTGGCATTGATCGGCGGATAACGCTCGGTGTTCGATCCGTTAATCAGGACGAAACCATCCTGCGCTGCGAATTCCGAGAGCGTTGCCGGAACGATTCCCGATCCCGGCTGGCCAAACGCGGTTCCCGCGGCAATCGCGGGTTCGGGCGATATGGGAGCGGGTTGTGTCAGCGTGGTATAGCCGGTCACGTTCAACAGCGTTCCGATCGGACCATCGATGGCGGAAAAGGCGGGCGCCTGTGCCGGCGACGTCAGCAGATCCGAGGTCAGCGCATCGGAATAGCGCAGCGATTTGCCGCCGGCGGTGATGTGATCGGCGCGGCGGTCTGCAGGTGCGTCGAAGCCGCGCGCGGCGGCGAGCGCGATCAACTCATCTGGATTCAGATCGCGATCGGTGATGTTCGGGTCGAGACTGTAGATGCCATCGGCAATGACGCCGACGCCGCCGACCGGCGTGCCGTTCTTGTACAGCGGAAAGCCACCGGGATCGGCGGACAGGCCGAGCGGCGAGCGCTGCGGACCCGGTGACGGCCCGGTGCCGTTGAAGCGGGCGCTGAGGTCGGAGCAGGGAAGCTGGCTGAACTGCACGCCGAACAACGGACCCGCAGCCTGGCCGAGCTCGCCCGGATCAAAATGTTCCTGCACGATCTGGCTCGCCGTGCGCGTCGAAAACGCATTGCCTTCGGAACTGAGGTAAGCCCCGGTGATCGCCTTCGCGATGGCTGCGAGAGAATCCGGAATGATGCCGACGCCTTCGAGCCCACCCTGCACACCGCGGCCCGAGGTAATGGTGACTGCATTCGCCGCTTGCGGAGTGCCGTTGGCACCAGCCATGCGAAACACCGCCAGCACGTTGCCGACACGATCGACCACGGCGATCGTCGCTGGCAGTTTGCGTGCCTGTGCTTCGGCGACGGCCTGCGCGATGATCTGCTGTACGTCGGTCGTGCTCAGCGAGGTCGGTGTATCGGCGCAGTGACCGCTGCAGCCGTCGGATGACAAGCCGCCACCGCCGCTGCATGCCGACAACACGACAGCGATGGCTGCAACGAGCGATGTTGGCCGCAGGTCGCGGTTCATGGTTTGGTCATCGCTGTTGGTTGCGCAGATGCACTCGCGACGGATGACTTGTCCATCGTCCGCGTCGGCGCGATGTGGAAGCCATGACACTCAGTGCAGTACGACTGCACTTTGCTGTCGGCCCCCGGATCGCCATGGCAGTCGCGGCAACGCTTGAGCTCCGGCATCAGCAGATCCTCGCTGTGCTTCGAGGTTTCGGCCGCATGGCAGCTCGTGCATTTCTCCTGCTTGTGCGCGGCGTGGCTGAAGTCGCCATGCGGAAAGATGCGGGTCTGTAGTTGTATCGGCGTTACGCGGAAGGGCAGGGCGAGGTCGCCGGTGCGCTCGACGATATGGCAGTAGCCGCAGATGCGCTTGTCGAAAATTTCATCGATGGTCTGGTCCGCCTGCTGATCCGCCCATGCCAGCGCAATCTGTGCGGACGGACGATCGAGCTGTTCGCCGGGCTTGCGGATCATCTGTACGACAGCCGGCGCGTCCGGCTTGATCACACCGCCGGCCAGCGCCACGCGCGCGAAATAATCGCGGATCGTTTGTATGGCCTGCGCTTCGCTGCCGTGTGGGACGGTGCGATCGGGCGCATCCGGATCGAAATCCAGGCGATGGCATTCCGCGCAGTGGCGCTGCATATCGATCGGCTTGAACGAGACGCCGGATGAGTCGATCTCATGGCAGCCTGCGCACTTCAACACCTTATTGCCGGATGGTGATTTGATGCCCTCGGCCTTGAGATGCACGTCGTGCGGATAGATGAAGTTGGTGTCCGAATGCAGTTCCTGCGGCTGCTTGTCGTTGACCGTTATGAAGCGGAATTCGCGTACCGACGCGTCGTAACGCGCAACGCGCGGCCGGAACGTTGGATGATGCTCGGAAAAATCCTGCGCCGCTTCTATATCGATGCCGGAGAATTTCTGCTGCGGATTGGCATGGCAGGACGTGCACAGCGTGTTGTGCGTGTCGACCAGTCTGGCCTGTCCTTTGTGTTCCTCGTGGCAGTCCTCGCATTGCGCTTGCGCGAATACCGGCAGGCTTGCCCAACGGGCGTCCTCGGCGTGATGGTGCAGGCCCTTGTGGCAATCGAGGCAGGCTTCATTGCGGACCTGCTCGAATGGCTTTTGATGACAACGCGCGCAGTCGTTCTGAAAAAACGCATGCGCGGTACTCGATGGGCCGGGTATCCAGACATGGTCGGTCGGCCATACCGGCTTCGCGGCGTGTACTGTCGGAATCAGGGCGGTGCCGAAGCGGAGGTAGGCGGGAATCAGCAAGCTTGGCAATAGTACTGCGATGAACAGCAGCCACGACAAGCCACGTCGCGAAAGCCCCGTTGCAGCCAGCGAGGTACTGAGGCCGGCGAGGCGTTCGCTACGTTCCTCGCGCGCAGAGATACGTTCTTCGATCTCGACGAGCGCATCGACTTCCTGCGGCGGCTTCCGCACCGTCAGGCGATAGCGCCCGCAATCGATAGTGTCACTCGGCGCGAGGCGCCCGTCCTCAGCCGGCGAGTCGTTGATCCAGACGCGATGGCCGCCCTTGGCGTGAATCGCCAGACCGTGCGCACCGTCGATGACGATCTCGGCCAGCGCTAGCGGCACACGCAGGTCCGCCAGTTCGACGTCCTGATCGGTGCCGCGGCCGATGCGCAGCTGCAAGGTTTCGACAATCCGATCCTGTGCCGAACGCTCGCCGCCTTCTCGTGTCCAGGTGCGGATCAGTACGCGCATGGGCTCGATATCACCAGTACAGGAATACGGAGACGATGTGCGCGATCAGCGCCGCCAGCAGGCCCAGCGTCAGCGGCACGTGGACGTAGAGCCAGACTTGCATGCGCGCTTGTAGGCGGATGTCGCGATTGATGCGGGCGACGAGATCGCGGCGGCGCGCCAGCAGGTCGAGCAGCTTGCGGATGCGCTCGGCCTCCTGCACCGAACGTTCGCTGCCGGCAAGCTGCCCGGCCATGAACATTTCGGTCGCCATCAGATTGGTCTTTTTGGCGGGCGCCGAAATTGCCGCGGTCAGGTGCGTGTCGAGGCTTTCCCGCAGCGATTCGAACACACCGGCCTGCTTCTTCAGATGCGTGCCGAACAGCTGCTCGCGGATCGAGCCGCCGATGCGCGCACTCTCGACCGAACGTACGACGACTTTGTGCACTTCCGGGCCGATGCTGTCGGCGATCTTGATCGATTGTTCGTTGAGCTCTTCAAGCTCGGTGAGCCACGCGTCGCGCGTGCCGGACGCGCGATTGGCGGTGATCTGCGAGGGATAACTCGAATACGCGATGATGCCGTAGATGCCGCTGGCGATGACGCCGCACATCAGTACGTAAGCCAGCGTGTGCACATTCCAGCCGAACTGGAACGCGGTGTGCAGCGTCGCGATGACGATCAGTGACAGGCCCAGATAGACATGCGCCGAAGTCCAGCCTTTGACGGTGCCGAGATTCGACGAGTAGCGCCGTTTGCGGATGCCGAGCCAGGTCAGCCATACGATCAGTAGCGCGCCGATGGTGCCGAGCGTGTAGCCGAGCGTGGTGCCGCCACCGGGTCCGCCTTTTGGGTCGTCCCAGATGTAGGCAGTGAGTGCTGCGATGCAGAGCAGCAGTGAAATCTTCAGGTAGCGGAAGCGGCCGAGGACGAGGAATCCTTCGTGTGCGAGTGATATGTCTTCGGAAGTGGTGGAGGATCGATTCATAAGCCTACGGATCGCAAATCGTAGGGTGGGTTAGTCGCGGAGCGGCGTAACCCACCGTTCATCGCGAGCTTCAATTGCGGGCTTTGTTTGCTGAATGCAGCTGTAGACTGGGCTGGAGCGAAGCGTAACCCGACGCTCGCCATCGGCGAGCCGCGATGAACGCTATGGTCGAGGGCTTCGCCTCTTTGCATCACTGGGGTTCGGAGGTTTTTCATTCCGCCCCTGTTGGGCGGGCATACTTCTCTTTGCTCGTGCAAAGAGAAGTAGCCAAGAGAAAGCACGCCCCGTGTCCGCGCCGTGCTTTGCACGGTTCCTTGCGCTTCTCGCGTGCTCGGGGAACCGCACCGACACGGCTTCCTGCCGTGACGGTGCTTGGCGGGCATCCATGCCCGCACATCCCCTGCGCGCGCAGCGATGCTCAGCGCTCCCAAGGGGGCCCGAACGTCAAAAGCAGAAACAAAAAAAGCTAAGCGGCGCATGGCGCCGCTTTGTGCGGTTGCCGTTATCTTTTGCTTTTCCAACCCCCTTCGGACTGCGCCGAGCACCGCAGGACGAGGCGGATTTTTGCCCGCGCAGCGGGGCGAGGCAGGAGCCGATGCCTTCATCGTCACGGCAGGAATGCCGTGTCGATGAAGCCCGACTCGGCCGAGGAGCGCAGGGCACCGGCTCGCGGCTTCTTGCGAGACGGCGCAGTCAGGGGGCGCGTTTCTTTGGTAACTTTCTTTGCGCGTGCAAAGAAAGTCACCCGCCCCACAGGGCGGAACCCACGATAGCAAAGCCCCGCTCCCTTCAGCAGCCGAAGCCCGCAACCACACCGCTGGGCTTCGCTGCGCTTCAGCCCAGCCTACGGATTTCCCGCAAATGGGGGATGGAAGCTGGATGCACGCGATCCCAGAAGTCACTGTCATCGCATTAGCCCTGCGCTTCCCGCAAAAACTCCTCGGGACTCACCCGCAGCGCCGCGCCCGTCGGGCACGCACGCACGCAGGCAGGACCGCCGTCGAGGTTCTTGCACATATCGCACTTGGTGGCTTTCTTGACCGAGTCTTTTTTCTTCTTCGGCGCTGCTGCGCCGGGCTCGTCACCGCCGAACAGCATCCAGCGCCACAGGCTTGGCTGCGATTTGCTCTCGATGCCCATATGGATGACACCGTACGGGCAGTTGCGCTCGCAGTTGCCGCAGCCGATACAGGCGTCGGTGATGTAGACCTCGCCGCCGGGCGAACGATGGATCGCATCCGGCGGGCAATCCTTCATACAGTGCGGATGTTCGCAGTGCCGGCACGAGGTCGGCACATGCAGGTTGTTGAGCGTCGGTCCGGCTTCGCGATCAAGGCGCGAGACGCCGCCGTGCGTGTCGGCGCAGGCCTTTTCGCATTGATCGCAGCGTACGCACAGCGATTCGTCAATCAGCAGTACGTCGGTTGCTTCGCCGACGCCCTGCGCCATCAGAAAGCCGATGACACCACCGTGATCGGGCGCCTGCTGCGCGGCGACATTGTTGGCCAGGCGGCTCTTGTATTGCTCCTGCACACGCGCCCGCACCGCAGGGGCGCGTTCGAGCAGCGCCTGGAACGCACTGCCTTCAAGCCGGATCGTTTCTACCGCGACTGCTGCGCGCGCGGTCGCCGAACGCGGCAGATCGCTGACCAGCGCCATCTCACCGACGTACTGTCCCGCGGGTACGTAGGCGAGCACGATTTCGCGGCCGGCGACGTGACGCGAGATCGTCACCGAACCGCGCCGGATCAGGTGCAGGCAATCGCCGGCGTCGCCTTCCGCGAACAGGATTTCGCCAGCCTTGAACGCGACCATCGTCGCCGCTGCTGTGAGTTCACCGAGCACCGCCGGCGGCACGTCCGGCGCGATGCTGGACTGCAACGCGCGGCGCAGGAAGGCTTCGTCGACGACGCGCTTCACCGCCGCCACCGAGTAGATCAGCTTGCTCATCGAGCGGCGCGGCGTCTCGATCAATACGCAGCCATCGCCGGCGCGCACTGTCGCCGAGCGGCGGCGCCCGGAAATCAGGCTCATTTCGCCGAAGAATTCGCCCGGTCCGAGCTGTACGCGCTTGCTCGGATCGTTGGCGTCGATTTCGATTTCGACATTGCCGGCGACGATTGAATAGAAGCTGTTGGTGTAGTCGTTGCGCGCGAACACGATCTCGCCGCGCGGTGGCGTGCGCACGTCGGAATCGAGCAGGAACTCGCGCAATTGCAGACGCGTCAGCGGCGCCAGTACCGGCACGCGCTTCTGGATCACATCGAGTGCGCCGTTAACGTTCTTGAATCCCGGCAGCGGAGACAGCTTGCCGCGCAGCAGCGGCTCGTCCGCAGGCTCGACCGCGCGGCCCTCGATGAATTCGATGACCTCGTAACCCTGATTCATCGCCTGCTTGATCAGCGGGAAGCCCGCGAGCGCACCGATGATGTAGAGGCCGGGAACGTTGGATTCGTAAGTGCCGGACACCGCCGGCAGACTGTTGGCGTCCTTGCTCGGAAACTGCACACCGCAAGATTCGACGAATTTGCGTGGTGGCGTGGCGCCGAGACGGGCGATGATGCGGTGGCAGGGGATGCGCGCTTCGCCGCTGGCGGTGTTCAGCACGATCAGGCCTGGCGGTTTCTCGCCCGGGCGCTCTTCGACGATGCCGACGCCCGCGTTGTAGACGCAGCGCACGCGGCCATCCTCGATCGCTTTCAGAATGGCGGCATTGTTGGCTGCTTTCGCCTTGTCGAACTCGTCGCGGCGATTGACGATGGTGACGTGATTGCCGTTGTCGGCGAGTGCAATCGCGTTTTCGATCGCGGCGTCGCCGGCACCGACGATGACGATGGTTTCGCCGTTGTATTCGCCAGGATCATCGAGCTGGTATTGCACGAATGGCAGATCTTCGCCGGCGCAGCCGAGCTTGCGGATATTGCCCTGCAGCCCGATCGCCAGCACCACGAATTCGGCCGTCAGCGCATCGCCGCTCGCAAGTTTCAGCGCGAACGCACCGCGGCTGCCGGTGATCGCGGCGACTTCGGCACGATGCCGGGTCTTCACCTTCAGCGTTCGCGTTTCCTTATCCCAGGTTTGCAGGATCGTTTCGCGCTTGCCGGCATCGAACGAGATCGGGCTGCGCAGCGGCAGCACGGCCGGCTCCGCCATCACGTGCTTGCCTTTCTGATATCGATAGATCGTGTTGGAAAGGTGCGGTTCCGCCTCCAGCAGCACATAGGAAATGCCAAGCGCCGCCGCGTGCGCGGCTGCCGACAAGCCGGCAGGTCCGGAACCGACGATGGCAACTTTGACGTGATCCCCCATTGCGTCGGGTGCCCCCTGTCCGCCTCGTGAATGCATGTCCGCGCGCTTTCGAGCCGTTAAGATAACAACAGAACAGGCGGATTCGATAGGGGATTGAGGAATGCGGCTCAAAATCGTTCGCTGCGGATTGGCCGCTGCCGGTCTTTTGCTGCTGACGGCACGGCTCGACGCGGCGGACGCGAACATGCATCTCGGCGTCGCCACCTGTGCGGGCAATACCTGCCACGGCTCGGTGAAACCGTTCGCCGATACGCCGATTCCGCAGAACGAATACTTCGTCTGGCAGCGCAAGGATTTTCACGCCCATGCCTACGAAACGCTGCTATCCCCGCGCTCGGTGCAAATCGCGCGCAAGATGGGGCTAGCCGATGCATCCACCGCGCGGGAGTGCCTGAGCTGCCACAGCGATAACGTTCCCACAGCGCAGCGCGGACCGCGCTTTGTCGCTTCCGACGGCATCGGCTGCGAAGCCTGCCATGCGGGCTCCGAGCATTGGATCGCGTCGCATACGCGCGGTTACAAGTCGCTCGACGAACGCGTTGCCGATGGTTTGTATCCGACCTGGAATGCGAGTGATCGGGCGCGTCTGTGCGCGTCCTGCCACGTCGGCGACGACGCGCATCCGATAAATCACGCGATCATGGCGGCGGGTCATCCGCCGATCCTATTCGAGCTGAATACTTACATGACGATCGAACCGCCGCACTGGCGCGTCAACGTCGCTTACGTCGAGCGCAAGGGTATGCAGGATGCGGAACGCGACTGGCTCGCCGGGCAGATCGCGGGCGCGCGTGTCGAATTGCAGAATCTCGCCGGCCCGCGCCTGATGCATACCGGCGTATTTCCCGAGCCGGCGTTCTATGACTGCGACGCCTGCCATCATTCCATGAAGGCGGGCCGTGTCAGTACTGCGCGCGACGCCGGCATGCCGGTCGGCAATATTCCGTTCGCCGATGCGCAGATCGTGATGGTCGGACTGTGGCTGGACGTTGTCGATCCCGCCGTCGCCGGGACCTGGCACGCGCAATTGCACAAGCTGTATATGGCCGGCGCCGACGATCCGCAGGCGCTGCGTGCGCAGGCAATGGCGATGGTGACGCAGCTCGACAAGGATCTGTTACCGAAGTCTGCACCGGAGATGGCGTCACCGCAGGTGCATCAGCTGCTCGGGCGTATCGTTGCCAACGCGCGCCATACCTATACCGGTGATTACGCGCATGCGGAACAGACCGCGATGGCTTCAGCGGTGTTGCTGACGGCGTTGTCGGATCTCGGTGCTGCGCAGGTGACGCCGGCGCTGCGCGCGGCGGTCGATGGGCTTTATGCGCAGGTCAAGGATCGCGATAAGTTTTCGGTGGCAGCTTATTCGGAGGCGTTGGAGAGGTTGCAGCGGGTTTTGGGGGCGGTGGCGGCGGGGTGATTGGTTGCGCCGTTGGTAGATGCTTGTCCTTGATGTTTGGATATGGCGCCAGATTGTCGGAAAGAGATGCGTCCGCTTTTTTAACTAACCGTTATTGAGAAGGCCACTCTATGCGCGTTGTTGATATTGCTCAGTTCGAGAACTCGGTTGTTATTCACTTCGACACCGAGGACACACGCATCAATGCATATACTTTTGCTTCTACGCTCGTTGCCCTCGCTGATGCGGCAAAAGCCGCCAATACCACACTCAATGCGGGATGCGAGATTGAAATAGTGGTTGAGGCCTTGGGCCCTGGTAGCTTTCGTGCGCTAATCCGAGCGCTGTACTCAAGCTCAAGGAATCTATTTGCGAACCAAGTCGTGGTGGGGCTGGTTCTTGGCGTACTTGGAAACTATATCTACGAACGAACACTGGCTCTTGATAATAAGATCATCGTCGAAGTCAAGACAGATGAGGTGCTTATCCAGAAGGGAAGTGATCGCATAGTTGTTCCTCGCAAGGTATACGATGCGACAAGACGCGTCGAAAAGAATCCGCAGTTTGTAAAGGCAATTACGCGCACGTTTGAAGCCGTAGCAGGTGACGAAAAAGTTCGGTCACTTGGACTTGTTGCATCCATGGATGCTCCGCCCCCGTCTATCCCGATCCCCCGCTCCACACTCGTTATGCTTGCTGCGGAAAGTCCAGAAGACCCAGACTCGCGCGTGATCACAGAGCAAGCCGAGCTTCAGATCGTCAAGGCTATTCTCAAGAAATCAAATCGCAAGTGGGAGTTCGTGTGGCGTGGAATCACGATATCTGCGCCGGTAACGCACGAGCAGTTCTATGTTGACTTCTTTGCCCATGCGATCACTATCGCTCCGGGTGATACTCTTGAAGTCACTTTGGCCATAAAGCAAGCGAAGGATCCAGACACCGGCATCTATACTAATGTCGGGTACGAGGTAGTCCAGGTCCATGGTCATATCCCACGCATAAGGCAGATGCCTCTAGGAGCTGAAGATGGAGGCTGACATTACGAGCTCAGGAACCGTAGGGTGGCAAAGCGTAGCGTGCCCACGCGGCGGTCGGTTGCGGGCTTCGCCTGCAGAAAATGATAAAGCCCTGAGATTTTCCGTTCCGCCCCTGTTGGGCGGGTGACTTTCTTTGCACGCGCAAAGAAAGTCACCAAAGAAAAGCGCCCCCTGACTGCGCCGCCTCGCAAAAAGCGCGCGAGTCGGTGCCCTGTGCTCCTCGGCCGAGGCGGGCTTCATCGACACGGCATCCCTGCCGTGACGATGAAGGCTTCGGCGTCATGCCTCGCCCCGCTGCGCGGGCGGAATCCGCCTCGTCCTGCGGTGCTCGGCGCAGTCCGAAGGGGGAATTGGAAAAGCGTAAAGAAACGGCAACGGCGTAAAGCGGCGACCGCCGCTTTACTTATGATTGCTCACGATATCGATACGCGCCATCTTCCTTCCTGGAAGGCGGCCAGCAATGTCTTGGCTCTGCCTTCGCCGAGTTCCAGGTAGGACCTACCACGAATGAAGAAGTCGTTGAGGCCGGGAATCTCAGATAGCTCTTTCAGGCTGATTCGCGGATAGCCCATCGTCCAGGCCGCAAAAGCCCGTTCCGATGTCGGTTCCAAAATGATTTTGGTAACTCGAGAGTGACGTTTGTCTGCCTCTATCTTCTTGAACAAAGTTGCCACCACTGCTCGCTCACCCTCCAATATCTGAAAGAACGATCCGTTTTGATATAGAAGCATGCCGGTGACATCGACCTTGGCATTGTTCTGGCGGCATTCCTCCAAAAGGGCATCAAGCTCGATGGGGCTGAGGTCGGTCTTTGCGGAAGCGCTACAGTAAATACAGTGCACTAGGTCCATGGTTCCCTCCCGGAGCCAGCAGAGACCGATCGTAGTACAGATTGCGTTCTTCAGCCCGTGCACGGCTTCGCCTGCTGAGCACAGTGGGGCTCTGGAAGCTTCCCTTCCGCCCTGTGGGGCGGGTAACTTTCTTTGCACGCGCAAAGAAAGTTACCAAAGAAACGCGCCCCCTGACTGCGCCGTCTCGCAAGAAGCCGCGAGCCGGTGCCCTGCGCTCCTCGGCCGAGTCGGGCTTCATCGACACGGCATCCCTGCCGTGACGATGAAGGCTTCGGCATCCTGC
>CAZOOK010000020.1:0-112012 GCA_964581385.1 uncultured Salinisphaerales bacterium | reverse complement strand
CTGCCGGTTGTTGCGCTCGCCGTCGGCATCGGCGTCGACTACGGCATTTACGTGTACGCGACGCTCGCCGATGCGCTCGAATGCGGTTTCCCGATGCGTGAAGCCTATTTCCGCACGCTGAAGATGACTGGCAAAGCCGTCGTTTTCACCGGCATCACACTCGGCTTTGGCGTCGCGACGTGGTTGTTCTCAGGACTCCAGTTCCAGCGCGACATGGGCAAGCTGTTGGTGTTCATGTTCACTGCCAACATGTTCGGCGCGATCCTCCTGCTTCCCGCGATCGCTACGTTCCTATTGAAGTCGCGGCAATTGGCGCCTGGGGAAGTGGCGGTGTTCAAGTCGCGGCACTGACGATGCGGGTATTCTTTAGCCAGTAATGAAGCTCGCGTCCTCAGACTGCGGGTTTCATTGCCGTCAAGGGCAATCCATTCTGTGACGTGGTTCACAGTATGGTTCACGGCAGAATGCTATTAATGTCAAGCGCATCAAATAAATATATGGGGCGCTTGATAGTGAACCAAAGCCTGAGTAGCCGATCCGACACAGTCTCAAATCTTTCCAGACACCTCACAGAAGCAGCGGTACGTGCGGCCAAGATGCGAACACGCATTCGCATCATCTCACCAGCATCCGCGCTGCTAGTCGGCATGGTTGCGCTTCTGCCATCCGCGATGGCCGACGGCGGCGTGACTCCGCTGGGACCTTTAGAAACGGTGTTCACGAAGCTCGGTAGCAAGACTCCGGCTATCGCCAGCGATGCATCGGGGAATTTTGTGGTGGCGGCGGTATGCCCCGACGCGAGTGGCAACGGCAACAGCGCCATCTGCGCACAGTTATTTCACGCGGATGGAACACCCTCTGGAAATTCGTTCTTCGCCGTTAATAACGGCAGTTTCATAACGACCGATACGACAGCCGTGGCGATGACCGCCGAGGGCGCTTTCGCAGTCGCGTGGACAGACGACTCAGGTGCTGGCACTAGAAGCCACGTCCAGCGCTTCGCCGCCGATGGGTCTCCAATGGGGCCGCAGCTTGGTTTATCGAAATCTGCATATTCGGTTCCCTCATTGGCGATGGACGGTTCCGGCAATATCGCGGTCGTTTGGGAGACCCATCGGGAATTTGGATTCCCATATGTGTTTTCCGCTTCGACAACATCCATATATACCCAAGTTTATTCGTCGAGTAATACACCGAGTGGGCCGGCCCGTCTATTGGACAGTGGCTTTGAATATTTCCCGGGTAAATATTCTCAAAACCAGCCATCCGGATCAGCGCTGGGTTCACCGTCGCTGGCAATGGATAGCAGTGGCGAGTTGGCCGTCGCATGGACTCACATAAATGTTGCGGATGGCACGGGACAGCTCTTCGCGCAACGTTACGCCGCTACGGGAACTCCACGTGGCGTCCGCGTTACGGTTAACACGTTCTCTGCATCCGCTTCTGCTCCATACGGAGTGCGCGTGGCTATGAGCGCCAGTGGTGATTTCACCGCGTCCTGGGATGACGCTTTCTCCGGCGACATTATGTTCCGGCAATTCAATGGTTCCGGCGCGGCAAAAGGTGCCGCGCAAACCGTCGCCTCCAAGCCGTCCGGTTCACCTAGTGATAGCGATCTGGCCATGGACGCGCAAGGCAACTTCATCATCACCTGGATCGGAGGGCCAGCGAGCGTCACCTCCGGTATTTATGCACGGCGTTACGACCTCAACGGGCAACCCTTCGGCGCCGCATTTCTGATCGATGATGTCCCCATAGCCTCGGAGTGCCGTGTCACGATGACACCTTCCGGCAGTAATTTGGCCCTGGCCTGGATTGCATGGAATGGAGGCGATTCCTCGATACAGGCCCAATCATTCTCCGTTCCCTGAACCGGTATCCGGAGAATCACGGCATGGAGTCGATTCGGCCACCGATAACGACGGCCGACCGCGATTTGAGCGGCCGTCGATGCTGTTAATCCGGTCGACTGTACCGCTCGCACTCGACCGCGTGCAGAGAACCGTCTTCAAGGCACAGTGCGGTCAAGCGTTGTCCCCAGACGCAGCCGGTATCGAGTCCATAGACTTCATATTCTGGCCAGTGCACTTGGCCCAGCGTTGACCAATGGCCACAGATCAGCGTTGTGCCCGCTGAGCGGCGGTGAGGTGCCGCGAACCAGGGTACAAAGCCGCTGGGCTGGCTTCCGGGCTCACCTTTCTGTTTCAGGTCGATGCGTCCGTCGGGATCGCAGTACCGCAGCCGCGTGAAGCAGTTGATGATGAAGCGCAGCCGCCGGATGCCGCGCAGAGATGTGTTCCACAGATTTGGTTCGTCGCCGTACATCCGTGTCAGAAGATCTGTGTAATTGTCGCTGCGGAGCCGCGACTCGACCTCGCGCGCATAACGACGCGCGTTCGCCAGCGTCCATTGCGGCGGCATGCCGGCATGCAGCATGGCGTATTGCGAGTCTGCTGGTGCGTGCAGGAGCGGCTGTCGTCGCAGCCAGTCGAGCAACTCGTCGCGATCGTCCGAATGCAGCACATCGTCAAGCGTATCGCGCCGCGACGGGCGGTCACCGTGTGCGATAGCCAGCAGGTGCAGATCATGATTGCCGAGAACGGTGACGGCACGCTCGCCCAGATTCCGCACGAAGCGCAGTGTTTCCAGCGATTGCGGACCGCGGTTGACCAAATCGCCGGCAAACCACAACCGATCCGCATTCGGATCAAAGCGTACCCGGTCGAGCAAGCGTCTGAGCGCGTCGTAACAGCCTTGTACATCTCCGATTGCGTAAGTGGGCATGCGGTCGAGAATTCCGGGGCCGAAAAGCGGTTAAGTGGCGGGAACTTACCACGATCCGGGGTACAAAAAATGACGGTTAGCGTCACCGTAAGCCTATACAGATCGGCCCGCCGCGGCCGCTAACGGGGATAACACCGATCGGTATGGTCTGCCTCTGTTCGCAAGACCGGGACGGACTTCGTTCGATGTGAAAAATCCGCGGAGAGTAAGCGCCGTGCAGGCACGCATCATCGTTATCGCCACCAGTTCGCTAGTGCTCGAGGGTCTTCAGGCCGCGTTGGGGGCGGACATCGAGATCATTCGCGTCGAACTGGCGTCCGCCGAGAACGTTATCGCTGACATCGAAGCCGCGGGGGCGGTGGACGCGGTGCTGTGCGAGCTCATTTCGGCAAAAGCTTCCGAACAGGCAGCTCTGGTGCAGATGCTGGTGGAGCGTTTTTCGCCGCTGCCGGTGATCGGACTGGGGACCGGTGACGATTCGCGTCTGCCATCCATGGCGCTGCGTGCCCGGGCGCGCGATTTTCTCATTTTCGGTCGCGACGACGAAGCCGACATTGCACGGCGCATCATCGCGCAACTGCCCGGACCCAGCGACCGCTGGAAGCTGAATAAGCGCATGGCGTGGCGGCAGGGTAAGCGCTACGTCATCGTTTCCGGGCATCCTTATGATGGCATTGCATTTCTTGGCGTACATCTGGCGATCGCGCTACAGGAACGCGTGCCTCGCGATGCGCGCGTCCTAATCGTTGATCTCGCGACCCCGCAGGGTGCCGCCGCCGTGCTCCTGAATCTTCATCCGGTCCACAGCGTGTTCGATGCGCTGGCAATGGTCGCCAAAGGCGAGCCGCCGAGTCTCGCCGCTTTCAGCCAGCACGCCGGCGGCGTCGCCGTGCTTGGCCTGCCGGAATCGATGCGCGGACGTTCACGCATCGATGCTGCCGCGCTGGGCGATCTGCTCGATAGTATCGGGAGCGTTTTCGCGCATATCGTCATCACGCTCGACGGTCATTTCCCGATCAGCACGCTCGCCAGTGTCATCGGTCGTGCCGATCGCACAATGCTGCTGTCCGATCAATCAATTCTGAAGACGCGGCAGAGCCGTCATCTGGTCGAAGCCTTGCGCACTGAAGGTTGTTCGCTCGAGCGTATGGGACTGGTGGTGGACAACTACAAGTACGGGCTCGGGCTGGAACCGCAGAACATCGCAGAATTATTCCGCCTGCCGGCATTCGGCACGCTCTGCACCGAGCGCTATAACCGCATCGTCGCGATGAATGCCGGCGAACCTCTGTTCACGCTTGCACCCGAAGATCCATATTGTGTTGGCATCCGCAACCTTGCCGCCCTGCTGCTTGGGCAGCCGCAGACGGCCGAGGAGCCATCCAGCGGGCTCAAACGGTTGCTGGCGCGGATCGGGTTGGTGTCTTCGTAATAGATGGTTGAATCCGGGTAGCAACTCAAAGTGTTCCATCAGTGGGCGGCTCAAAATGTGCCACTCAGCATCTTGCAAGCGGCGGAGATTGCCGCTTCAGACGCGTTACTGCGGAAGGCGTCGCGGCACTTTGTGCCAGGAGGGATCATTCGACCGCCGAACCAGCCTTCCACAAAGCGGCCGGTCAACTCATCGTAGGGTGTGATGAGCGAGCGAATCGCACCGATTGCGGGGCGGATCTCGAACGATGCGATTCGACAAGCTCATCGCATCCTAAGCGCTACGTGAGTGTCACCCGCAAGGTACAAAATTGTCGTCCTGATAATAGGCACCGTATGCGAAACGAACGCGCCACGCCTTTTGAAGATCGTCAGACAACATTCCAACTGTCAGAGGCATTCCGGCAAAAGGCTGGATAGATTTGCTACACATGTGAGCGACGAACATCTCGAAATAGATCGGCATGGCCTGTGTGATGTCTTCCATAAGCTTCGATATAGAACATCGACTCTGGACGCTCTGCCGAAAATTGATTTCTATTGTTGGTGGAGCAATGGAACCGTCCGGCTGCAGCTCGAAATCCCACGTTGTTATGCCCGTTAAATTGTGCTCCAGGCAGTCGCGCATGTTGCGAATTAAAACTAAAGCGGGTGTCGCAACTTCCAGAACCTTGCTGAAGTTGTCGCTTTTTCCGTATTCGGCTTCGATTAGTTCGGGGAAATCGGTCCAATTTCTTCCCCGCATTTGTGGATAGAACAAATCAACAATTTTCTTGAGCGATATGGCGAAGTGATCTGCTTTCTGGCTGAACGATTTGCAATGCGCGCGAACGTTATTTGCTGCGGGAATGGTCAAGGAGTGATCGTTACTCTCTAGATTCTCAGCCATCTCTATGGCGGCGTGTTCTGCAACTTTGAAGGTACTTGCGATGTCATCCATTGAAACAAGCTCGCACAAAGCGTCGAATGAAAGGCGTAGTGCCGTGCCCACATCGATCTGCTGAAACTCTTTGCGGAACAGTACTTGCGGAACAGTACTTTTGCTTGCAGCAGCGTTCGACAGAGAAGCTCCGAATATACGCCATGATCGAAAACTTTCTGTTGAACGTTTGGAGGCAGCTTGGGGTTTGTTCGCTGTGGATCAATCTGGTCTGCCAGCCGGACCTGATAAGTACACTTGTCGGTGATAAGCAAAAGAGCGCCGCTCAGCTCGAACATTTCTCGGATCGGCGTATCGTCGTCCGGGTTGTTGATCGAGAAACGTCCGCCGCGATCGCGACTAGGGATGGGTGGTTTCTGCGTCATGGGGCAACGTTAATACGTCTGCCACCGTGGCGAAAGAGTGAAACGTCGGCAGCGTCGGGTGGGTAAGTCTCGCTTGCCCACCGTCTGTACGTCCGCGTAAGGTCCAAGGCCCTTACCACCCTACAAGTGCACATAAATGACCTGCCTGAAAGCTGTCACTCGCGACCGTCCGCAAAGGGCTGGGAGCGCCTAACCCAGCGAGGGATTTTGGCATGACCATGGATGGAGCAGGTTGACGTGGCCGCCGTGATATGAATTTACCGTAGGGTTACTCGCCCAGCTGTTGTCGGCGGGCAAGATTCGCCAGCCGTGCAAACTGTTCCGCGCTCAGTTGTTCGGCGCGCACTCGCGGATCAATGCCGGCGGTTTCGATGTCGGTCGCTGTTAGAATTCCCGATAGTGCATTCGATAGCTGCTTGCGTCGCTGGCCGAATGCAGCGGTGATGACTCGATCAAACGTTGCGAAGTCATCGATGGCGAACGGTGCCGGTCGCGGCACAATGCGAACGACGGCGGAATTCACTTTCGGCGCGGGCCGGAATGCACCGGGACCGACCGTGAACAGCGCATGCGCGTCGGCACGTGCGGCGACGGCGACGCTGAGACGACCGTAATCTTCATCGCCTGGACCGGCAACGATGCGATCGACGACTTCTTTCTGCAGCATGAAGTGCATATCGCGGATGGCGGTGCCATAGCCAAGCAGGTGAAATAGCAGCGGTGTCGAGATGTTGTATGGCAGGTTACCAACCACGCGCAGCGGACGGCCGGGAACGGCAAGCGTAGTGACGTCGAATTTCAGCGCATCGGCGAGATGCACAGTCAGATCCGGATATGCAGCGAAGGTTTCACGCAGACGCGGCGCGAGGTCGCGGTCGATTTCGACGACGTGCAGCATGCCGATTCGTTGCAGCAGCGGGCCGGTGAGCGCGCCCAAGCCAGGTCCGATTTCTACCAGCGTGTCAGTGGGCTGCGGATCGATGACGCGCACGATGCGCGCGATGACGGCGCTGTCGTGCAGGAAGTTCTGGCCGAAGCGCTTTCTGGCCTGGTGAGGAGCGGAGGGTGAAGAGTGAGGGGAAAAATCGTTTCGTCCCTTCATGACTTCGTGCCCGCGAGTTTTGCTGCGAGCCGGATAGCAGCGTAAAGGCTGCCGGGGTCGGCCTTATTGCGGCCGGCGAGATCGAGCGCAGTGCCATGATCGACGGATGTGCGCACGATCGGCAGACCCAATGTGAGATTCACGGCGCGGCCGAAGCCGGCGTATTTGAGCACCGGCAAGCCCTGATCGTGGTACATCGCGAGGACGGCATCGGCCTGCGCGAGCGGGCCGGGCGTGAATAGCGTGTCGGCGGGCAGGGGACCAGTCAGCTTCAGGCCGTCGCGGCGCAGGCGTTCGATGACGGGACGGATGATTTCGATTTCCTCGTGACCAAGATGGCCGCTCTCGCCGGCGTGCGGGTTGAGTCCGCAGACGAGGATGCGCGGGCGCGCGATGTGGAAGCGCGTACGCAGGTCATGGTGCAGCGTGCGCAGCACGGTTTCGAGCATTTCCTGCGTGATTGCGTCCGCGACTTCGCGCAGCGGCAGGTGCGTGGTGGCCAGCGCGACGCGCAGGGTATCGGCGACGAGCATCATCACCGGCGTCATGTTTCCGCACAGCCCAGCGACGAATTCGGTCTGCCCGGTGAACGGAATGCCGGTGCCGGCGATGATGCTTTTCTGTACCGGACCAGTGATCAGCGCCGCGGCGCGGCCTTCGAGGCATTCCAGGGTAGCGACGGCGATCGTGTCGAGCACGTAGCTGGCATTGCGCGCATCGAGAACACCGGCTTTGACAGGAGCGGTGAGTGGTATCGGCAATATTCGCAAAGCGCTTCCCGAACGCGGCAGCGGCTGATCGTGCCCGACTAGATGCAGGGGAAGCTTCAGCCGTTTCGCGCGCGCGGCGAGTAAGTCCGGGTCGGCGACGACGACGACGCGCCGTGCGAGCGGAGTTTGTGCGAGCTGCACAGCAAGGTCTGGTCCGATGCCGGCAGGTTCACCGGGTGTCAGCAGTAGCGGCACCGGACGCGTAGTATTTTTTTGCCTCACGCCTCACGCCTCACGCCTCACGCCTCACGCCTCACGCCTCACGCCTCACGGGGCGGGGGCACTCTTCTCCGCCGTTTTCGTCGCTTCATCGCCGAGACGGTATTCGACATAAGCCTCCGAACGCAGGCGGCGCACGTAGGCTTCGTACTCCTCGGTTTCCTTGCGCTGGAAGATGGCTTGCTTGGCGCGGTTGCGGCGCATTTCTTCAGTCACGTCGCGGCTGCGCCGCTCGACCACGCCGGCAATGTGCCAGCCAAATTGCGTATGGAACGGATGGCTGAACTCGCCGGGCTTGAGCTGGTCGATTTGCGTCTGGAAATCCGGTGCGAATACGCCCGGCGCGGTCCAGCTGAGATCGCCGCCGGCGTTCTTAGAACCGGGATCGTCCGAGTATTGTTTGGCGAGTGCTGCGAAATCCCCACCTTTCTTGATGCGGTCGTAGAGGTCCTGTGCTTGCAGGCGTGTCGCATCCTCGTCGCGGATCGCGTTCGCCTTGAGCAGAATGTGGCGCGCGTGGGTTTCGGTGACCACCTGGGCGGCATCGTCGCTGCGGCGCGCGACGAGCTTGATGATGTTGAAGCCGTTCGAACCCTGCAGGATATCGCTGACATCACCGGGCGCCATCTTCGGCACTATATTGGCGAACAGCGTCGGCAGATTGCCGGCCTTGCGCCAGTCCAGATCACCGCCTTGCAGTGCCTGCTGTCCATCGGAGTTGGCGATCGCAAGCTGGGCGAAATCTTCGCCGGCACGCGCGCGGCGCAGTAAATCCTCGGCTTTCTTGTGCGCTTTTTCACGCGCATCCGGGCTGACGCCATCCGGGAGCGCGACGAGGATGTGCGCGAGGTGGTATTCGGTGCTATCGGTCGCGGGATTATTAGCCAGAAACAGATCGACATCCTGGTCGGTAACGAGCACGCGATTGTCGACTTCCTTTTGCCGCAGCCGCTGTGTCAGGACTTCGTTGCGGATTTGATCGCGGAATGCGGGGAAATCAATATTCTCGTGCTTCAGCTCTTCCATGAATTCGGGAAGGCTCAGATGATTCTGCGTGGCGATATTGTTGACGACTTCATTCAGTTCGCCGTCGCTGACGCGGATGCCACCTTGCTCGGCGCGCGCCGTCTGCACCCGTTCCAGGATCATGCGTTCAAGCACCTGGCTGCGCAGCGTATCGTCGGAAGGCGGCGTCAGGCCACGATCACGGATTTGCCCGGCGGCGAGATGAATCGCGCGATCCAGTTCGCTTTGCAGGACCACGTTGTCGTTGACGACTGCGACGATGCGGTCGAGCGTTTCCTCAGCGGCGCGGGAAGGCAGGGCAACTACGCAGACGGCGACGAGCAGGGGGACGAAAAGGCGCATGGAAGAGCGAATAAAACCGGCATTTGGCGGAGCGGGGAAGGTTAGCACGCAAAGCAACCGGGTGCCGCTGGCGGGACGATTGCTGCGTTAGAAAATCGGTGTAACAGTGGGCGTCGGTACAACAGTAGCGGTAGGCGCCGGTGTATCGGTAGGCATTGGTGTATCGAGGGGCATCGGTGTATCAATGGGCGCTAGCAGCGTTTCGTAGTCCGTACCGATATGGGTGAGCCCTTTCAGTTCGATCTGGAAGTAGATCCCGTTGTTGTATCGGCCCTGCTGTCCACTTAACAAATTGCGGCGGAAGGCCGTTTGCAGCGCCCAGCAGCAAGTCTGATATTCGATACCACCGAAGGTGTCGAGGATTTCTCCGTCGTGGATCGAGTAACGCACGCGGCTGGCAATGCGCCATGCGTCCGTGACCGGCACGGAGAAGCCGGTGTCGGTCTGATCGTAGGCACCGCGCAGAAAGCGGTAACTGCTATCGAAGCGCAAGTGCTTGTTCCCGTATTGAACACCGAACTCGTTGCGATCGAAATGCCCGCTGTCCGGCGACCATAGGTTCAGCGTTCTTGCAGACCAGTGTTTGGTCATCGAGTATTCGACATTGGCGATGTAGTCCGAGCTGCCCTGGTTCAGCGGGGTTTCGTCAGGCAGTGTCACCTTCGGCGCGAGAAAGCGGTAGATCTGCCCGGCCGACGCGGTGAGCAGCTGTATGCCGCGGTCCGGGTCCAGCAGTCGGGTGGTTATCACCGTGGTCAGTTGACTGGCGTCGGAGATGCGATCCTCGCCCAAAAAGCGGTTGCTGGCGAACAATTGCGGAAAGTCGAAGTCGGGCTCGCCGGAGTCGAACACCGGCAGTGTGTCCTGATCGCGATACGGAACATGCAGAAAGAACAAGCGCGGTTCCAATGTTTGCAGTTTGCCGCCGGGCGTTAGGCGGTCGAAACGCAGGCCGCTGTCGAGACTGTATAGCGGCAGCGCGCGCCGCGGTTCGGACGGCGTGTTTTCCAGCGGACCAGTGAGTTTGTAGGCGGTGTAGGTGAAGTCGGTCTGCGCAGCTGCGAACCATGAGCTGTGATCCTGCTCCCAGCGCACGTAGGGGTCACTGTAAAGCCGTTGGCCCTCGATCGTGCCGGTGCGCAAAAAATTCGAGAAGTCGCCATTGAGGCCGGCGCCCAGGCCGTGCCAGTGGTTTTTGGTTTGGCCATTGAACAGGATAGAGGGCAGCCGTTGGTATGGAGTGTTGTCAAGGCTTAGGCCGGCCAACGGCTGGAAATCCTGAGCCACCACGCGCACGGTGTATTGGGCCGGCGCCTGATACGTGAACTTCACCGTGTGATCGAGATATGGCGTGAACACCAGATCGTACTTGCCGCCGAAATCGGCGAAGTAGTTGATGTCGCTGACTTCCGCGTAATGCATTTCCAGCGCGATTTGAGGTGTGATCAGCGTCAGCTGCGAAAAATCGAAGAAGCTGCGTTGCGTATGGGTCTGCGCATCGTTATCGAGATATTCGCCATGAAGGCCACCCAGGCTCGATCCAAGCAGATAGCGGACATCACCGCCGAGCTGCGTACCGCGCTTCGATAAGTAACGCGGAACCAGCGTCAGGTCGTAGTTCGGCGCGAGGTTCACGTAGAACGGCAGGCGCAGATCGAGACCAGAATTCTGGTTCTGTCCGAACGTCGGCATCAGGAATCCGCTGCGGCGCTGCTTGTCGATCGGGAAGCGGAAGTAGGGCATGTAGAAAACCGGCACGTCGAAGAAGCGCAGCATCGCGTTGTTCGCGGTCGCGAGCCCTTGATCCTGATCGATTCTGAGCGTACTGGACTGCAGCACCCAGTCTTCGTGTCCGGCCGGGCAGCCGGTATAGCGGGAGCTGCGTAGCGTCGCGAGATTTTGCTGTTCGACTTCGATGCTGCGCGCGCGGCCGCGTGATGACTGTCTCGGCAGCGAGAACTCTGTGTCCTCGAACGATCCGATGTCGGTATCCAGATTGTATTGCGCGCGTTGGCTCTTGATGAGGAAAATATCGGCGTCGCGGAACAGGGATTCCGCGTCCGATTTGATCGTGTGCGCGTTGCCGTTGTACTGCACCGACTCTGCTGAAAGCGTCAGCCATCCCTGCTCGATCAGTACCGAACCGCTGAGGTCCGACAGGCTGTCCGCACTCAAGCTGCTGCGGTTGGCGTGGACGATCAGGTTGGGATCGGGCAGGGTAGGTAGCGGCGGCAGGCTCTGCGACAGTTCCTGCTGCGGGCACGACGACGGCTCCGCATGCGCGGCGGCGCTCAAAGCCAACAGAAACGCGGCAGCCATTCGGCGCGGCCGCTCGAAACGGGCAGGAGGCAAGCGGAAGATCTCGATCAATCGCCCTATTTTACGGTGCGCGGGCACAGATTGGCCGGCGGCTCGTATAACCTATGTCCATCATCCTCAACCGATGGTTCCATCTCGTGACCACCGCACTCGATGCGCGCGCGCAGGCGGCCCGCGGCTGGGCCTGCGCAGCGCTGGACCGCACCGCGCTGGATTTTGCACCGGCTTCCGCCGACGCGAGCTTCCGCCGTTACTTCCGATTGACCGCCGAGGGCGGTACCTGGATCGTGATGGATGCGCCGCCGGACAAGGAAGACTGCGCGCCGTTCGTGCGCGTCGCTGCGTTGATGCGCGAGGCACAGGTGCATGTGCCCGACGTCATTGCGCAGGATCTCGACCGCGGCTTTCTACTGCTGTCAGACCTTGGCAACCGCACCTACCTGGATGTGCTCGACGAAGGCAATGCCGAGACCCTGTTCATCGACGCAATCAATGCGCTGGTGCGCTGGCAGAGCGCCAGCCGCGTGGGCGTCCTTCCGGATTACGACGCCGCACTGCTGGGCCGAGAGCTCGCGCTGTTTCCGGATTGGTATCTCGCGCGCCACCTCGACGTGAAGCTTGACGCCGAAGCGCAGCGCCTGTGGGACGAGACCTGTACGTTGCTGATCGGCAATGCACTTGCGCAGCCGAAGGTGTACGTGCATCGCGACTACATGCCGCGCAACCTGATGCCGAGCGTGCCGAATCCCGGCGTGCTCGATTTCCAGGACGCCGTTTATGGTCCGCTTGCCTACGATCCGATCTGCCTGTTCCGCGATGCGTTTCTGAGCTGGCCGGCCGAACGCGTCGACGAATGGCTGCGCCGCTACTGGGATCGCGCCGGTGCTGCTGGCCTGCCGGTGCCGGCATGGCCTGATTTCCGGCGCGATGCCGATTGGATCGGCATGCAGCGGCATCTGAAGGTGCTCGGCATATTCGCGCGCATCAACTACCGCGACGGCAAGCCGAAGTATCTCGCCGACACTCCGCGCTTCGTGCGCTACGTGATGGACGTCGTGCCGGCGTATCCGCAGCTCGCGCCGCTCGCGCGGCTGTTTGAGCGTTATGTCCTACCGCGAGTAGTGCTTTGAAAGCGATGATTCTCGCCGCCGGCCGCGGCGAACGCTTCCGGCCGTTGACCGACACGCTACCGAAACCGTTGATCGAGGTCGCGGGACAGCCGCTGATCGAGTGGCACCTGTATGCGTTGGCGGCAGCCGGCGTGCGTGAGGTCGTCATTAATCTCGGCTGGCTCGGCGCGCTGATCCGCGAGCGTCTCGGCAACGGCTCGCGCTTCGGTTTGAGCATCCTGTTTTCGGATGAAGGTTGGCCGACGCTGCAAACCGGCGGCGGCATTTTCCATGCGCTGCCGCTTTTGGGGACTGAACCGTTTCTGCTTATCAACGCCGATGTCTGGACCGATTACCCGCTCGCCGCTCTTGTCGCGCGCGCGCGCGCGCTGCCGGCCGCCGATCTTGCACACCTCGTGCTGGTGCCGAACCCGGTGCACAATCCGGCCGGCGATTTCGGGCTCGAAGTTGAGCGCGTGCGCAACGCGCCGCGCGCGCTCACCGTTAGCGGCCTGTCGATTCAGAGCGCGGCTTTGTTCGCGGATTGCGCGGCGCGCTCGTTCCAGATCGCTCCGCTGTGGCGCCGCGCTGTGGATGAGAACCGCGTCAGCGGAGAAATTTACGGCGGGCTGTGGTCGGACGTGGGTACGCCGCAGCGCTTGCAGGAGTTGACGAGCCGGTTGGAGAACATATGAGCAATACCGTGAAAGTCCGCAAAGCCCCCGACGGCAAGTTGCAGCAGATCATTGAAGCCGGAAATCACCACTGGATCGCTGATGAACCGCGCGATGTCGGCGGCGACGATGCCGGTCCCGGACCGTTCGACATGCTGGATGCGGCGCTGGGGGCGTGCACTGCATTGACCGTCACCATGGTCGCGGCTCGCAAGCAGCTGCCACTCAAGGATGTGCGCGTCGAAATCACGCACACGCAGACGGATGGCGTTTATCGCATGCAACGCAGGATCGAACTGATCGGCGATCTCAAGGAAGAACAGCGGCAGTATCTGCTCGGCATCGCCAATAAGTGTCCGGTGCATCGCACGCTGACCGGGCGCATCGAGATCGAGACGACGCTCTCATCCTAGCCTGCATTTCTCACGAAGTCGCCTTCGATCCTCCTATCCGCCCCAGTAAGGGCATCCGCCCGGATCGCGGTGCTGCTTTCCCCAACTGTTCGATCAGTGCTTCGATGTTGTTTGCCGGACAGAGTTCGAGCGATGGCCAGTTGTGCTTGTACAGCGGATGAAAATTGCGGATGTACTGGTAGTTGTGTGCATCGAGCGAGCGCCACAGATTGAGATAACTATTAACGTCGAAATCGTGGGTGTGTCCCCAGTTATCCAGTTTCTGCCGCAGATCGGTCTCGCCACGTGCCCACGTATCGTGAATCACACGCGACCGTGTCTGCAGTGATTTGCCGCCCGTCATGCGACACTCGGTATATTGCGGAGCGTTGGTCGCAATCGGTGCCTGCTCAGGCTTGCGGGTGCCGAAGTCGACGTAGAGATAGCCGCTATCAACGCGTTTGAATAACGGAATCCAATCCGCGTGAACGCAATATGGGCGCGAGCGTGGCCCTGGTTGCCGATCAAGTGCGTGAAGCTTGGCGGCGAAACCCCGAAAATCGATGAAATATTCATCGACGTCGATCTGGACGTGCCAGCCACCGTTGCCCAGCCGCTGCGCCATCAGCTGGCGTTGGTGAGTGTCGTTTTCCATCGGACTCAACGCCGGCGAGTGGAAGTCGTCTTCGTAAATATCGATTTTGCGATCCACGTCGATGCCTGCAATGAGGTCGCGAAAACCGGTGTCGTCAAATTGGAATGGTTTTCCGGCCCAGGTTCTGCGATCGCGATCCAGCGACAGGCAGATGCGGTCGGCAGTGGAATAGATCGGTGGCAGGGAATGACGCAGCTTTTCCCAGTCGTAGGCAACGCACATGCCCACCTTGATACCGGATTGGTTCATCGAAGCGACGATATTATTTGAGCGACGCGGAACTGAATTTTATCGCTAATCCTATCGCGGAAGCTGTGCTATTAAAGCCGCAGCCCGCCATCAAGATCGAGACAGCGCCCGGTGAAGAATTCGTTCTCGAAAATAAAGCGCACGCCGTGCGCGATTTCTGCCGGTTCGCCGAGACGTTTCAGCGGCACCGGTGCGACCGCTTTTTCGAGCGCTTCCGGTTTCATGTTCAATAAGATGTCGGTGGCCACGAAGCCTGGCGCGACGGCGCCGGTACGGATGCCGTAGCGTGCCAGCTCGCGTGCCCATACCACCGTCATCGCGGCGACGCCGGCTTTCGCTGCGCTGTAGTTGCTCTGTCCGGCATTGCCGTGACGCGAAATACTCGAAATGCCGACGATGACGCCGCCGTTGCCGAGCTTCACCATGCGCTCGGCGGCGGCGCGGCCGCACAGGAACGCGCCCGTCAGATTGACATCGATGACGGCGCGCCACTGATCGAGGCTCATGCGACTAACGATTTCGCCGTCCTTCACCTTCAATAGCAGCGCGTCGCGCAGGATGCCGGCATTGTTGACCAGCCCATCGAGGCGACCATGCGCGGCGACGACCGCATCCATCGCCTGCTCAACCCCCGTTTCATCGGCGACGTTGACAAGGTGCGTGCTGATTCGCGTGCCGTTCTTCTCATACGCAGCGCGCGCACTGTCGAGCGCGCCCGCGTTCACATCGAATAGCGCCAGCTTCGCACCGGCAGCGGCCAGGGCATCGGCGATCGCACGACCGATGCCCTGCGCCCCGCCGGTAACGACGACGACTTTTCCCTTCAGATCCACGGGACGCCTGGACTTTTTTCGACGCAGCTACTGCAACTACTTGAGAACGATCGGCGTCGCAACGTAGTAGGGATTCGCGCCTGTGGGTTGGCCGGGCAGGATGTAGTTGCGTTGAACGGTTTGTATCGCCACATTTGCGGGGACTTCCGTTTCATCGACGTTCACGGTGTAATTTTTGGCGCAGAAGAACGGCGCCGAAGGATCGCTCGGGGAAGCACAAGCCCGTGTGATGATTCCGACGTACAGATTCGGCAGCGCGGCAGTAAGTTGCTGGGAAGGTTGCGGAATCTGGCCAGCGGCAACGAGAGTGGCGACCAGATCGGAAGCCGAACCACCCAGCGTGCCGCTGCTGAATCCCGTCGCGGTTGGATTGGTCTGTGCCAGGGTCGATATACCCTCAAACAGGTCGGCGCGAGCAATGCCGAGGCTCGTGTATGTCGAATTTCCCGTATAGGCGCCGTTGACGCCGACAACGACGATGGTTCTGTCGAGCTTGCCAGGGTTTCCGAACCGGTAGGAATCAGTATCCTGAGTATCGCGCAAGCAGTTGGTTCCGGTTTCAAGACAAATCGGGCCGATATAGCCGGACATCGGGACGCCGGACGCAGAGTACGTCGCGGAAGTGGTAACCAGCCTCCTCAGGGCGAACGAGGAATTCACCGAGGTGAGCCATTTCGACAAACTGTTTGCGAGTTCATTCAGCGCCGGCTTGTAAACGGTATCGTCGTTGGCGAACTGCTTGGTTGCCAATGAGACATTGTTGTAAACCGTAACCGGTCCATCCGCCTTCCGTATGCGGAATACCTGGATATTATCGGCGATTGAGTTCTGCCAATCGTCTGCGGCGGTTTCGTCCTCAGGCAATGTGTATCGGATCAGCGTGTTTAGCTCATCTCCGTTGGAATCGACGCCGGTGATGACGCCCGCCGTATGCGTGCCCGCGGTAATGGTTGCTCCCAGCGGTTCTGCGAGCAGCAGGTTTTTGTCGCCACCGACACCGCTGAAGGCGTTTCCGAGAGCATCGAAAAGCGCTTGATTCGAAGTCGTGACTACAGCGACGGTTCCCCCGGACCCAAGGTCCAGCCCGGTTTGATTTTTGATAACAACGTTATTGACGGCGCTGCCGATACTGGCGCGGGTCTGATTTCTGCAAGGATTGGGCGCTTTGTCGCTGGAAAAAAATTTGCATCCTTGCGAGTACTGACTCCGCGCTCGTGAATAATCGTAGGTCTGGGTGCCGAAGTAGGCGGCTTTCGGCGGCAGGTTGATGACCAGAACGATCGCATCCGTATCGTTGACCCGGAAAAACTGATTGACGCTGGTCGTGCTGCCGGTAGGAACGGTCGCCGTTCCGGTAAACAGATTAGCCGTCTTGCCGCTGCAATCGTGCGCGGCGTTGTAGCAGGGATCGACATACTCATCATCGATTGGCGGTTCCGAATCGACGTAGTGACCCGCGGGGTTGTTACCGTTGCAGTTCTTGAAGACGGCGACCAGAGCATCGCAGTTGTGCAGAATGGCATCGCCCTGAGTGACCGTATATCCCTGAGCTTGCAGCGCCGTGATCCAGTCGCTCCACACGCCGCTAGCAGCAGGTGCCGCCTGTGCAGGTGAATTCATCATGCACGACGAGATAGGGATAGATAGAATAAGCGCAGCAAATCTCTGAAACCTATTGATTTTCATATTGCTCCTCAGCAATACCCGGCTTTTTTTAAGGGTTCTTGCCGAGGCGAGCAAAAATCTTCCGTTCCTCAGGTTCCATGCCGGTGGAACCAGACCCCACTGCCAGCAGTAACATCTGCGAGCTTTATTGAGCCAATGTAGTCTTGATGGCGGTGAGCGTCAATGACGGATTCACATCTAGTGTTAATGTGAACTTAACTGCGGGCCATGTCCGATCGAAAGCGCCCAGCGGCGGCGGCGATTTTATTGAGTATTCAGTCGGTTGCTGTATGAGTTCGGGCGGATTCAAAATTTCGCTGCCGAAAATATAAAGGGCACCCCTGGCTAGGGCGCGCTCTAGATCAAGCAAATAATCAAACGTTTGCTACTTTAGGCCGTCATCTCCCGCAGCATGTATCGCTGCCATGCTTTATGTATCGCGCCGCCGCTGACGGATTGGCATCCATACGCGCGGGCCCTGCGCTGGCCGCGCCGCGCGCACTTTACTTGAGGCGCTTCAGGTTGTTTACGTCAGTGTGGTCGAAGGTTTTTCCGTAGATGTTCAGCATCGTCGACTCCGTATAGACGAGCGTGTCGCCGTTGACGGTGAGCTTGTGGCTGAAGGCAGTCGTTTTGGCCTTGTCGCGCATGAACGGCGATTGCACGATTCCCCAGTCGGCATCACCCAACGCGGCTTTGACTTCGAATGTGAGCGCGCCTTCGTATCTGCCCTGCAAGGGATATTTGCCGCCGGCAAGCATGGCAAAACCACGCGGAATCGTCATCGATTGCATGATGACGCCGGTTTTCGGATCCCAGTTCCAGTAACCCACCTGATGGTGAAAGACCTTGCCAGTGGATTTGCGGCTGACAACTTGGAGATACGGCACGATCACGAGCCTCTGTTCTTTGGCATTGGTCAGATCACCGCCGGCCTCAAACTTGATGGTTTCGAAATACGGCTCATTGATCTCCCCATTGGGTTCCGGTGCGGTATCGACACCCTTATCCCCTTCCCAGGTGCCGATCAGTGCGGCCAAGGGGCCGTAATCGATGCCGTTGATAACCGTGTTGTAACTCACGTGCATGCGCTCCGCTGGGTTGAAAGTCAGGAATACATGATTAGCAATTTTCGGAGGGGGTTCGCAACCGCGCCACACCTCGTATCCTCCTAGCTCCTATCAACGCCGATCGTACTCGTCGTTCCCGAGCGGCCGATTTCTTCCACCGACGGTGCCGTGCCGAAAACCCGATCGGCCAGTCCCATGGAAACGCCCCACCAGTAGTTTTCATTGCGGAAGTGGTGGTAGCGATGCTCGCGGACGCGACGCTGGTAATAGCCGATGGAAGGGCACCAAGGGATGTGGGCAAGGTAATGAACCCACTCATAGTGCAGGCCTAGGAAGAGATAGGTTGCGGCAGCGGTCAGTACGATCAAGTGCCAGGGCCAGAGAGCCCACAGCAGCAGCGCGATAAACGGGACAGTCAATGCATGCACGTGACGCGGGATCAGAATCCACTCGAGGTTCCAGGGATCGGCGTGATGCCGACGGTGTGTCACGGGGAGATAGAAGTCGATTGTGCGGCCAAACAGCCTGCGGGGCCGGTAGTGAAGGATGAATACATGGATCAACCACTCATTGAACGGAAAGTAAGCGAGAACCGCGAGGGCGGTGAGCACATCGATCCAGCCTAGAGGTCCAGCCATTACTCGCCCGATTCCAAGAATCAGAACGAAGATCACGATGAGCAGGGGACTCCGCTGTGTCCAAAAAAGTCTGACCGCGCTCGCTGCATCGCGCGGCAGCGTTTCCGGCGGGCGCATCGGATTGCGCTTTGCGGTTTCAGCCGCGGCAATCATCGTGCGATCCTCGCTGCGGTCAGTCCTGTTTGGTTCGTTCATGACTGCTCCGAGGATTCGCTGGTTCCGCACTGTGATTGTCAGCTGATATTCTGCGCATGCCCGCGTGGGCACGTCACGCTTTGCCCACCCAATTTTGTTTATTCGATACGCGTGAATCCAGGAAGTGCTTATGAAAATGACAGGCGGTTGTTTGTGTGGGGCGGTGCGGTATGAAATCCAGGGCGAACCGATGTTTGCCGGCAACTGCTACTGCAAGGATTGTCAGAAGGAAACCGGCACCGGGCATTTGACCATCGTTGCCTTGCCGGATGCCGCGGTGAAGATCACCGGCGCGCTTACCACGTTCACCAGGAATGGCGACAGCGGCCAGCCGCTGGATCGCGCTTTCTGCCCAAAATGCGGCAGCACCATCTATGGCCGTCCGCAAGCCATGGCCGGCGTAACCATGATCCGCGCGGGCACGTTGGACGATCCTTCCGCCGTTAAGCCGCGCAGCTCTATCTATGTCAGCCGCGCCGTGCACTGGGATCAGCCGCCGGCCGGTGTGCCGGCATTCCCGGAAATGCCGCCGCGTGGTTGAAGCGGGATCGCTGGCGTCGGTGAGGTAGGGATGTAGGCTGGATAAAGCATAGCCTGTTTGCCGGGGTTCGCTCGCACCGTCATGTATTACTCGTGGGATATAACAATGATCAAGAGGAGAGTAAGCAATGAAGTCGGATTTTCACGTGTACATGCAAATTAAAAAACCGTGTTAAAGCGCTTTCAAAGCCTGGGGGCCGGTATTGCATTCGCGGCCATTCCTTTGGTTTCTGTCGCTGCGGCGCATTCGTCGAGCATAGCTTCCACGACTAGCGTTGCGGTCCAGGGCGCGACGCTGTCGATCCAGCACACTTTCAACAACAGTTCTGATGGTTTGGCTGACAGTCCGATGACGGCCGGACCAGGTGGTGCTTTGTATGGAATTGCGTATACCGGCGGCGCAAATGGCATGGGCACGATTTACAAAGTGGGCACGGACGGTAGCTTCGCCGTGGTGCATGCCTTCGATGTCAACGAAGGCTGGCCCCTTTCCTCCCAGTACGACTTTCCCGGTTTGACCGTCGGCAGCGACGGCAGCCTCTACGGCACCACGACCGATGTCTACGCACAGTCTGCTGGCCAGCTTCCCGCCTCGCTCGTTTTCCGCATCGCTCCCAACGGGCAGTATTCGGTGCTTCACAAGTTTGCAGCTGTGGACAATCCGGATGCATCAAGCAATAACCAACCCTATATCAACGCAGACGGCGCCGGCTCCGGAATCATTACGCTCGCCGCCGACGGCACCGTATATGGCGTCAAGCAAGCCGGCGGAACCAACGGAACCGGAACGGTCTTCAAAATCGACCCAAAAGGCAATTTCACTTTACTCCACACATTCACGGCAACCGACTCCGTCACCGGTCTCAACGACGACGGTGCGGTGCCTGTTCTCAGCCTTGCAGTAGCAACCGGCGGCAGTTTGTATGGTGTAACCGAGTACGGGGGCACAAACGGTTACGGTACCGGAACGCTATTTAAAATCACTTCCGCCGGCGTGTTCGGCATCGTTCGCATGATCGACGACTCCGCCAGCTACGATTGGCATCTGCTGGCAGGCAAGGATGGAAATATCTACGGCAGAGTGAGATACACATCCGTTGGCAATACCAGCGGGTACATTTTCAAACTGGACAGCGCCGGCACCTTCAGCAAGCTTTACACCGCTGCCCTGAACCTGAACTTCAAGCATAACTACGTCGATGACCTGATTCTGGGCGCCGACGGTAATTTATACAGCGTCATCGATAACACGGGTGAAGCCATCGTCCGGGTGACGCCGACCGGCAGGCACAGCGTTCTGCACACCTTCGGCGCGCCGACGTATATCTTCGGCTGTGGCGACGGCTGCTCGTGGCACTACGGTTACGACAATCTAGACGGCCATTTCTCCACGCTCCGCCAAGGCAGCGACGGTAATCTGTACGGTGTTTCCGGCGATATTTTCAAAATGGGCCTGGATGGCAGCGCCTTTACCGTGATGTTTACCTTCGGGAGCGGTAATGGCTACAACGCAGGCACCCCCTCCGGCCAGACCGCAGACGATGGTCAGGGCAATCTCTACGGCATCCTTTACGGCCTTAATCCCCAGGGCCAAAACACGCTGTATAAGCTCGTGCCCAACGGGCCCGTTCGAGTTACCGCCAGCGCCACTCCTTCGTCTGTAGCGGCTGGACAGACAACGACGCTGACTTGGTCATCGACCGGCGCAGCAAGCTGCGCACTGGACGGCGACCTTATACCCCAGGACGGGCAGTACCAGGGACTTCCAGCCTCTGGCAGCATCAGCGTCACCGCACCGAAAGATTTCGCAGCCGGTCGCCCGGGATTTAATATCACGTTTTACACGCACTACCTTGCATCGATTCAATGCACGGCGGCCAGTGGCGGAGTTGCCAACACGATCCTGTCGGTATCGAGGCAATAGGGAAAGCAATAGGGCAGGAGCAGGGAAGCAAATTCCGCCTTTCGCGAGATGATCGTTATGCCATGCGTGTCGCTTCGTGACAGGCGGATCGGCATCCGCTCTACCTATCCCTGCCGTGCGGTGATTTCTACATGCCAGGAATCGCCAGAATCTCCATGATCTCGATGCAGTCACCGGGCATCATGGCGAAGTGCGGATGGTTCTCGAACATGCGCGCGGCAGCTTCGTGGGATTCAGCCTGCACGACGGTATAGGCGGTCAGCTGGTTTTTCGTGTCGGCAATGCCCTTCGCGGAAATGGTTTTGGTTTTTCCGAGCGGGCCGCCGTCGCCGAGGATCGCTGCGCGGTGCTTCTCGACCCAGGCGTGCCAGGCCGCAACGCCCGCCTTTTGCTGAGCCTCCCGTTGCGCTGCCGACAAGGCGTTCCAGGCTGTGAATTTCGGCGAAGACTGGCTGCCGAGATAAACCGCAAGAAATTTCTTCATGACAAACTCCAAGTGCGATGACGGAAGCTCCGCCATTCATTAGTCGAATGGAGACGCAGAAATTCGACATCGTCGATTCAACGTCTGTCCATTACGCCATATCGGCGTGACCATTGTGTGATTGCAGTATTCGACAGCTCGCGTATGTGCGAAGTTGCGTGATCCGCATGGCAGTAGAGCGGAAGCGGCGAAGCGAATTCTGCTCGTGGGTGGAGACGGATGGGTCTCGTGTCACGTCGCAGAAGCCACATGCACGTTTCGGTAATATTTGGTAATAAAAAATTGCCGAGCATCTTGTATCACGAACTTACAGGGAAATATCCTTTCCGCAAAGGCAATGCTGCGTCTTTGCATGGTTCGCAAACAATCCGTATGCGCAGATAAGGCGAAATTCGGGGCGCAATCGATAGAGCCAAGTGTGCGCGAGCGCCGCGTTTCTGTTTCTGAGCTGTGGAGGCGATATGACTGGAGTGAAAATGGCCACGACGGCAATTTGTACGGTGTGTCCGGCCTGGGAGGGGCCTTTGGATTTGGAACTTTCTTCCGCGTAACGCCCGGAGGTGATTTCACGACCCTGCACTCGTTCGATTTCCGATCCCGCGCACTTTCGCTTTATACCGCCGGGCTTCAATGCACGGCCGCTGACGGCAGCGTGTCTAACGCTGGGGCCGCCGTTACGATCCAGTGATCGTCGCGTGTCGCTTCGCGACAGGCGGCACCCGCTTACGTACCCGCTGTACGCGGTGCGAAGACCGTTCTACACAGCCGAGGCTGCCACTTGTCGGGTGGTCCTTCGCTTTCGTCGCGCCGATGCTCCGAATCCGGCGCATTCGGACGAAATGTGATTCTGTGGGCTCACTGGGACTGCGATTCCAGCGTCGGACTCTATAGCTATCCCTGGCTTCGTGTAATCCCGTCAGATAGTCGAGGGCAGAGCAAAGAGAGAGGGAATGGTCGCTTCCGAAAATCGCCCCGTATTGGCTCCAGCGTCGGTATTGCATCGCGCCGCGCGGGCGATCGATCATTTTGTGCATCCCAAGCTGGCCCAAGATCCCGATTCTCTGTATCGGACACGCGTGCTGGTCGGACTGCTGATGACGTATGCCGCCCTGATTGCACTGGCCGCCGTGATGCAGCTGCTACTGACCGTGCCGCTGCTGAACCACTTGGCCGGCTTGATCATCATAGGGTCGACATTCGCGCTGATTTGCCTGCTGTTGAGTCGGCTGCGCCGGCTCGGAAATTACCGGTTCTGCAGCGTTGCCGCGGCGTTGGTGCTGCACGTCAGCGCTGTGATCGGTATCGCGCTGTCCGGAGGCATCTGGCGGTCAGCCGTGGCGCAATGCCTGATGCTGCCACCTCTACTCTTGTACTTCTTCGGCGGTGTGCGTGATGGCAGTTTAGCGCTGATCTTCACCGTGTGCGTGCTGGCTCTGTTCGCAATCGCCGAAAGAGCCGGTGTCCATTTCCCGCAGACCGTGGGAACGGAGCATCAACATGACACCTTGCAGTTGATGGTCTGCTTCATCGTGGTGCTGATGGTCTCGGCCGTAGCGTTTGTCTATGAGCTGACTGCCGGCAAACTCAAGATCGAACGGGATCGCGAACACCAGAAGGCTTGGATGCTGGCGCAGCGTGACGTCCTCACCGGATTGGCGAACCGTCGCAGCCTGGACGTCGCTTTGAAGGAGCGCATCAAGCGTTTTTCCAGCTCAAACCTGCAGCGCTCCTTCGTGCTCTGCTGCCTCGATCTGAACGGATTCAAGCCGATCAATGACCGTTTCGGCCACCAAGTGGGTGACGAGGTGTTGCGCGTAATTGCGGAGCGCTTGCGCGTGCTCAGCCGTGGCAACGATCTCATCGGCCGCCATGGCGGGGACGAGTTCATAGCGATATTCGAGGAAGGCGGAATCCTCTGCCGGGCGGACGCCAGTGGTGTTGAGCAATTGGCGGAGCGGATGATTGATGTCATCGGTAAGCCCATCGATACCAATGCGGGACGGCTCCAGATCAGTGCCAGTCTGGGATTTGCGGTTTTTCCCCTTCACGGCAGTGACCCGGAAACGCTCAAAAGATCGGCCGACGCCGCCATGTATCAAGCAAAATGCACGGGCAGCGCCGCCTGGCATCTCTTCGATCCGCGTTCGACCCCTCGGCCTACGGTAACAGCAAAACCGACGCTTATTGATTCCAGGTTGGCACAGGCCGGTGATCCGGCGCCGATGCTTCCGGGGGCCGGCACCCGTGCTCCGGATGTCAAAACATACACCATCAAACTCCTCGATGCCTTGCTGCACCCAACGCTCCGCGCGGATGCCGCCATCAAAAGTCGAGCACGCGTTGTGGCGGCAGCGCTGCTCCTAATCAGTGCCATGCTGGTGGTCACGATCGGCGGATTCCAGCTGACTTCACTGCAAACCCCAGCCGCGCGGAACATCTGTGCGGCGATTAGCGTCGCCGCACTGGCGATTATGGGAGTGCTGATGGGAGTGTTGCGCCTGACGGGAAATTACCGCTTCTGCGGCATGGCGACTTCACTTTCCGTGTATTGCATTGTGGTCGCCGTCATTTGCACGACGGGTGGCGCTGCGCGATCTCCGGAAGCCCAGATCATGTCGGTGTTGCCCTTGATGGCCTATTTCTTTGGAGGTGCGCGGTGGGGCAATGCGATGGTGTTAGCCGCCGTGGCAGGCATTGTCCTGCTTACCTTGCTCCACATCAGTGGCTTTGGCTTCACCAACATTTTGGACGACGGCGGGGTCACTCGCGCCTACATGATTAGCGGGATATTAAGTTTGATCTTCACTTCGGGCATTGCCTCCGCATACGTCGTCATAGGCAAGAGCCTGGAACGTGAGCGCGACCAGGAGCAGCAGCGGGTGGAGCAGTTAGCTGAGACCGATTCCCTCACTGGTCTATCTAACAGGCTTAAATTCGACGCCGACCTCAGTATCCGCTTCAAACGCAAAAGCAATGGAAATCAGCCCGAGCCATTTACACTGTGCTTCCTGGATTTAAATGGCTTCAAACCAATCAACGACCACTACGGTCACGACGCGGGTGACGAGGTTTTGCAGACCTTGGCGGCACGGCTCACCAACAATCTGCGCGGAGGCGACTCGGTAGCACGGGTCGGTGGTGACGAATTTGTGCTGATCCTGGACTCTCTCAAGCAAGAATCCGACATCGAACCCATCGCTCAGCGGCTGCTGCAGGCAATCACGGCGCCGATACTCACCCGCGCCGGAACCGTCAGTGTAGGAGGAAGCCTGGGCTTTGCTATTTTCCCCTCCGACGGCGATAGAGAAGACGCGCTCAAGCATGCGGCGGATCAAGCAATGTATCTGGCAAAAGCTCAGGGCGGAGGCTGGCGATACGTGATGTCCTCTCCTGTCGTCCGCGAAACCGTAAGCAAAGCCAGTACGGAGTCAGCCGATTCCCGGTCTCAGCTGAACTTGGATCGCCCATTGCAAGGGACTGCTTTTTAGAGCGCATCGAAACCGATTCAGATTTGGGCTGGATCTCAATCGCATGTAAGCCCGACTTTGGGTCAGACGTGTAAGCACTCCAAGGCCGTTGGTTGTGGCACCCGGGGGGAGGCAAGGAAGGTGCTCGCGTGTCGCTTTGCGACAGGCGGGTTGGCACTCGCCCTACCTATCCCGCCCTACGCACGGTACCATCCCACCGTATGCACGGTTCGCATGTCCTCGCACGCGTGTGCCATGCGCCTTCCACCGCGGATATAACAAAACTCAAATGGCAAAGATTACGTACATCGAATTCAGCGGTACTCAGCATATCGTTGATGTTGCGCCTAACGTATCCGTAATGAAGGGAGCTGTCGATAACAAGGTGCGCGGTATCCTGGCCGATTGTGGCGGCTCATGCGCATGCGCCACCTGCCACGTCTATGTAGATCCCGCTTGGGTTGACAGGGTTGGAGAGAAAGGCGAGCAGGAAGCGCTGATGCTGGAGGATGTTTTTGATCCGCAGGAAAACAGCCGGCTTTCGTGCCAGATCAAGGTCACGAGCGAACTCGACGGTCTCGTCATTCGATTGCCGCAGCGACAGATTTGAGCCGGTGCAGGGCCGTAGGGCGGGAGCAGCGAAGCGAATCCCGCCATTACGATTCAGCCGAGGAAAATTCTTGCATGTCGTTTCGCCACAGGCGGGTTGGCACCCGCCCTACCTCCCGCCATACGCGCGGTTTGTTGGCGAGTGAGGCAGATTAGCGTCAGCGCATCTGCCTTTGCGCGAGCAACCGGTTCGGAGCATTAAGCGTATTCATGACCGTCGGATTACGCCGCCGAGGGCGGCTAATCCGCGAGCCGCGTCCCTGGTAGGCATGGTCGCTTTTACGGTTGTCATCAAGCACGACCATCCTGGAGCCGTGGCCCAAAAACACGGCCTACAAAGGTTCAATCACGGCCCCGACACCACGCGCCCCGCAATGGCGGCTCCATCGGTGGAAGCGCCATTCCAGACCACCACCAGCTTGCCGCTGTCGTCGAGCACCGCTTTCCAGGCGGATATATTGGGGAATGTTCCGCCGTTACTAACGCTTGGCTGCACGACGAATGCATTTCCCTGCAGCATGCCGTTGGCATCAACGTACTGCGCGTCCAACTCGCCGGACCCGGCGCTCCAGACCACAGCGAATCTACCAGACGGGGCAACTGCGATGGCTGAAGAATATATGTAGCTGCTATTCGGTATCACAACGATATCGGGACTCAGCACACTGCCGTCAGGCGCGTAGCGCGTGACAGTGGAGTCATGCAGCTGATAGACATTCCCGCTGCTGTCGAAGGCAACGGCGTACGCAGATACTTCCTGTAGTGCGACGCTGGCGATGGGAAGAATGTATTGGTTGAACAGGTTTAGCGTAGGGGTGCCTGTAAAGCCTGCTTTCACATCGCCCACCAGGGCTTCGATATGTCCGTCGTTAAGCATCGCAAGTCCGGCCAAGCCGGCATCATTGGGCTCCTCCGTCCCACGCGCAGCTGGGTCGATCCGTGTCTTCCATTTGTTGGCAGAGCCGTTGGCGCGATAGCTGGCCAGGTAAGTCCTGATATGGCCACCTCCCCATAGGCATCCGATAGGCCTTTGTTGCGTACAACCCACGATTGTATAGCCGTCCTCCGACCAACCTACGGTGAAATCGCCAGCGTCGTCCATCGCAATCAAAGGAGCCGAGGACTGCTTCTGCACCTCGCTGAAGCCGAAAAAATAAAAGGGCAGAATGTAATCGTAAGTGGTGGCGATGCGGATCGTCTTGCCTTGCTCCACGCCTGCGGCCGAATAGCGCTTGACGTTCAGCGCGCCGTTTAGCAGCCACCCATCATTTAAGACCGGCTGGGTCCAAGCAACGGCGACATCACCATCGGCGTCCATGGCCACACCCGGTTCGTAGTAAAGGCCCTTTCCAAGCGCAATGTTTGCGGCAATAGGCGTAGCGCTCGTTGTGTACAAGCTCAAAGTCGTTGCAGACGGCGCACCTGAAGTATCTGAGTAAATCGTTGTCCAGCCGACCGCGAAGCCCTTCGAACTGCCGGCAAGCGATGGCCCCTCGAACGACACGAAGTGAGCGCCGTCTGGGGCCGTTCCTGTTGCAACGGTGAACAGATCGCCGACTTGCGCGGCGGCCGCGCTGCTCGCCGAAGTGGAAAAAGCCGCGACGATGGCGGAAGCGACCAAATCATGCTTCAAACGGTAGTGTCGTGCCATAAGAATCCCCTTCCCCCAGCCGTCTACGGCTGTTATTGGTGTTATGCAACAGGCTCGCAGATGATTTTGGGGTACCAGCCGCCACCATCATCGCAACCGTGTTCAATTCGATGATGAGGCAAGACGCGCTGCAAAATCAATCCGGAGCGTCCAGCAGGCCATGTGGACTTTATGGCAACGGCGCTCGCACAGGTCAGAAGGCGCTGCGCTCATTCTGCCTACGCGCTACGTATCCGCCGCATGTGAGATAAGGAAAGGGTGACACGACCGTTGTGATTGTATATCCTATAAGTATATACATAATCAAGATTCCGATATGACCACAGCAAGAGTTTTCAAATCGGGTAACAGCCAAGCTGTGAGGTTGCCCAAGGAATTTCGGTTCGCATCCGGCGAGGTGGAGATTTTTCGCCGCGGGCAGGAGGTTGTGTTACGCGAGAAGCGTCGCAGCCTGGTGGAAGCCTTTGATCTTCTGGCCTCGCTGCCGGACGATTTCCCCGACGAGTTCCCTGATCTGCTGCCACAGAAGCGGAATTTCAAGGGCGTGTTCTAAATGGCCGCACGTTATCTGCTCGATACCGATACTTGCGTCTACATCAAGCGGGAGCAACCGCTCAAAGTGCGTAATCGCATGGCGCGGCAGCCTCCGGGCAGTGTGGTGATCTCGGTGATTACCTGGGGTGAGTTGATGTTGGGCGCCATGAAGAGCAAGCAGCCGGCTTTGGCCCGGCAAAAGCTCAACGAGTTGGCGGATGTGCTTCCGGTGTTGCCCTTGTCGCCCGAAGCGGGGGAGCTTTACGGAACGATCCGCGCGGAACTGGAGCGAGCCGGCACGCCCATTGGCGGCAACGACCTATGGATCGCTGCCCATGCGAAAGCTGAAGGTCTGATCTTGGTCAGCAATAATGAACGCGAGTTCAAGCGTGTGAAGGGTTTGAAGGTGGAAAACTGGGCGGTGTGATGAGGACAGCGATTGAGACATTCTGCCGGCAGCGTTTGATCGTTTTTCGGACGGTGGTGCGAAATATTTGACGGCCTTCTCGGATCAGAATGCGGTGCGTTTATTCTGATCTGCTTCGGGGTTTTTCAGGGGAAGCAGCGCTTGAGGTTTCTATGGATGTGCTCGTTCTTGATGGCGCTCGTCGGGTGTGCATCGCAGCCGGCGCCTGCTCGTCCGGGAACTTGGAAAACCCTGCCCCAAATGACGCGTTCCCAAATGCAGTGTTTCAACGTTCCATATCCAGCGGAGTCGTGGCATGCCAGAGAGACCGGGCGAGTGGTAGTTACTATCCACATTTCGGAAACCGGCCAAGTGCATGACACAGAGGTCAAAGAGTCGTCCGGCTATCCGCGCCTGGATATGGCCGTCGTGAATCGCTTTAACACCTGTAAGTTCAAGCCTGCGACGGAAAACGGTGTGCCCACACCCTATACGAACGTTTTAGCCTACGTATTTAAGATTGCCGCCCCTTGAATCTGATTGCGATTGACCACTTCAACGGCCGTCCTTCGATGCTAGAGGTAGTGATGCGAGCAGAGCAGGCTGTATGCGCGGATCACCTTAAGGCCTGCCAGCTGTCAACGGAACGAAAAATAGGAAAATAAATCTGTCACCTTTTTCTTGTAGACTCCGACCCTTTTTACTTTTTAGAAATGTGACGGAGTTCACAGACTTTCCACGATCCACGAGTTAGCCTTTGGCAGGCTTGCCGCGAAAGGGCGAGAAATACGCTGGCGCTAGCCGATCTGCCGGGGCTTCAATTTTCAATCGCTATCCGGACATCCTCCGCGCTTGGAACCGCGGTGGCTGGAAGCCACCGACACTTTCACCATGAGGTCGTAATACAACATTAAGGGAGACTACTCGTGAATCGCACATTATTTTCGCTAGCCTTGTTTTTTTTAGCTTTATGTCAAGCCTCCACTGCGAGTGCGGCCGTTACCAAGGGATTCAATCTTATGTACGTCGAAATCGTGGAGGCCGTGCCGGGAGACGCCGGTCGCGATGATCCGCTTGTACTGACCGAGCGCTGCGACATGGGGAGTGTGAGCGCGGGTGGCGAGGCGTTTGCCCCGCAGATGACGTATCAAGACGTCATCAATCTTGCCCCGACGCTAAAAGCCAACGGCATCAAGATAGCGCTCGCCATACAGGCCCATAAGCTCGGCAACAGTACAAAGATGAACGCTATTGCGAATGTCATCAACGCGATGGGCGCCGCCAACGTCTATCCCTGGCTTGTGCTCAGCTGGTGTGACGGATATTTCGTCAATGACACCAATTACAACACCTTCGCCACTGCGGCAAATTCGCTAGACACATGGTGGCGAATAACCAAAGGCTATGCTCCAACCACGTTCATAGTCGACGAAGAGCTGCGCTGGGCGCGCTCGCGGCAATTCTCGGGTGCCACGGCCACGAACAAGATCACCCTTATGCAGAACTGGACGAACACCACGAACTACAATAACGCAAGGACCGCTTTGGCGAACTTGGTCACTAATTTCAAGAACAAAGGCTGGGCCGTGCAGGGGACCACTGCCGCTGTTGCACTCGATGATTTCTACGACGGCGATGAGGGCATCATGAAAGGGTGGGGAACTCCCATTACGGGCATTTCGTGGAGCCGAATATCTTGGCAGGCCTATCGCACCATATTCATGGCACAGTGTGCCCCACTTACTGTCATGAGTAATTTCTTCGTCTACGACTATCTCAATACCGCCAAGAACTTGCCATGGAGCACAAAATTTCCTAACACGACGCTCGGAGTCGACATTGGCCTCACGGAGCCTGGCCCGGTGTTCCCGGAGGGCTTGGACTATCTTGATGTGTTTCTGACCCAAGGCGTCGCCAAGGAGCTGTCACTCGACGTCGAGGCGGCGAACTCCGCCGGTCAAACCAATACATCCATCGGTGTCTATGATCTGCAGGGTGCGGCTTGCAAAGTGAACAGTAACGGAACATCAGTTACTTGCTCGGTAAGCAACATCACAAGCCTGATTGCACCGCGCATAGGCCAATCGGCCCCCTTACCGGATACCTGCACTCCCACAATCCACACTGCCATGCATGTGCTTGACGCTGCGCTTTAGGTGTGAAAATTCGATGCGGCCGTAGGGCCGTACGGGGGCAGCGAAGCGAATCCTGTCGTTATAGTTGAGCCGACGAAACTCCTCGCGTGTCGCTTCGCGATAGGCGGGTTGGTACCCGCCCTACGTCCCGCCGTACGCGTGGTGATCTGTTCGAGTACATCGCCGTGTTCTACAAGCGGAGGCGCCGCCACTCCGCGCTGAATTACTGCTCGCCGACTCAGTTCTTGCATGACTGGATCAGACAGCAGAATCAACAATCAAAGGCGGCATAGGAGCGATTCGTTGGAACACGAAAAACAGAGGGCGCCTCAAACCGATCTGTGATTCGGGTCACAGTTTCTACAGGTTGAACATGTTACAGTGAAGGTGATCGTAAAGCCTTGCTTGTCCCAATATAGTCGAAGCGCTCGATGACGTCGTCGATTGGCCGGCATGCATCAATGAAATGAAAACGCGCCTGCGAGGTTATGCATTCGCGGGACGGCGTTGACGATCAGTGATTGGTACACATCATGTGTCCGAATAGGAATTTGCGGGGAGAATCTATAGTGTTGAATCAACGAAAGCTTCGGGGGAACTGGTTTCGCATTTCGCTTCCCTTGCTTGTATCCACTGCGCTACATGCGGCACCCAACGTTCCCAACGGACCTGGCTGCCAGATGGCGCACTGTGATCCTCAGATGTCTGACAATGCGCAGACTTCAGTGCCTTCTGGAAGCAATCTGGTAAGTGGTCCGGATAATTTAGAGGGAAGTGGTCTGGGATTGGGATGTGCTTCCAATCTGACGACGGCTGCATGTACGTTTTATGGTCATCGCCTCAACGGTGGCAATCAACCCGTGGGTAATCTTCGGGTTTACGATGCGACTGGCATGGAGTTATTTCAAAGCGGTGAAACACAAGTCAACTCCTTGCAGAGCCTTGGCAAGTGGGCAGGATCGTCTGCTCCAATCGTATTCAACGACGGTTCTGTACTGGCCGTTGATGATCAGTATATTGCCTACTACTACAGGGATATCAATGGTAACTGGGCTTCTACCGCGCAACAATTGCCGAATTATAACCAGGTCTTCCATAGCGACGGCACCATTGAGAGCGCCATTCCTACGAGTCCTGTAATGATCAGCAATAATATCGCCCTAATTGCGACCAGTTGCCATAACAGCACGAAGCCTATGGTTGATCATCCAGCGCCATGTCAGGTATCGACATGGAAAATAGATACGACTGGTACTCAGCCTGTCATAACTGGATTGGACTCTGCATACATATATGACGCTGCTATAGGTGCTCTACCGGACAGTCAGCACAATCCGAATCAGGGCAATCAAGATGGTAATGGCTATTTCGATACACAAAACACACCGACCGTGGACCCGCAAGGACCTAATGGAAAACCTCGGGTTTACATTCTAGCGTCGGAAGTCTGCTACACCACCGCTACTCCCGGTTCCGCTGCTTGTACTCCAGGTCTACTTACTCGTCGTCAAGGGCGGTTGATGGCGGTGGATGTGGATCCGACTAGCGGATATATCAGTAGCTGTAGCGTTCTTAGTGCGGCTGCAGGGGCTTGTAAGGGAAATCATCTCACGGGGTCAGTGATCAACGTTATTCTAAAAGGTCCGCAGTACGCGGGTTCAACCTTGATCACAAACAATCCGGCAATCGATTTTCCCGGCCCCAGCGGTTCGAGCCCGCTTCTCATAAAGAGCGGCACTCCGGCGACAGCAAAAATATATTTCGACGGGCTGCAGCGGTCGGCCACGTTGCTGGATGGGAGTGGGAATCCGGCTGCGAACTGCGCAGCCCAAAGCAGCGTGGATACGGCTCCTTTACATTTTGCGGTAACTGCCTGTTTCTTCGGCGTACAAGATACTGGAAGCTCTATTACGAGCGTATGGAGTAAGCAGCAAGCTTATCCCAATTCTCAATTCCAGGCCTCCGCCGCTAAGGATTCGGATGGGAAATTCTGGATATATCCGGCAGTCGTAGGCAGCGGCTACACTTGTTCCAATACGAGCACTTACAATCCGAACGGAACGACCAAGTATCGCCAGTGCCTTCTCCGGATAGATCCTGCTACTGGTGATGTGGTGAAATCGAACTATACCGATCCGACCACTCATCAGTTGGTGGACGAAACTATCGATTTGACCAAGTACCTACCTGACAAGAATGGCGCTGTGCAACCGAGTTGCGTGACCAATCCATGCTATTCGCCAAGTTCGGCAATTACTGTATCGCCGGTAAGCGGAGGTGGGTTTACGCTGACTGCGGGCGGTCTACCATTACTTGATCTTACTAAGGTTCAGCCGAGATATATGGCGAAAATCAAAGTCCCTGCCGGTTGGGGAAGTAATGTTCCAGCCACAGACCCGAGAGACCCGATAACCGGTATTACTGTGCAATTCTGGAAGGCCCCCTTGTTAGGGGCAGACGCGGGAGGGTTCTTCCCAGGACAGTTCGCGATTGTTCAGACGACCGCTGGCAAGAAGCGCACGGTGTTTACTTTGGGCGGGTTCGATGGCTCTGACACTCCACCCGGAAATGGCCCCTATTTCGTTGGGGATCAGTAGCCGATCCGGATGAGAGCTGCGTAGCACAATTCGGCATTTTGATTAAACCCCTCGGCCCAGAATGCCGAGGGGTCTTTATTTGGGAACCGACCAAAGGCGAAGGCCGGAATATTCGAGGGGCCCCACTATCAGCTGTTGGCACGTCTGCGATGGCCGGGATTCGTGTTGGCGATCGGATTGGGTATCGTTGTCATCTGGATGATGATGCGTACTAATCACTGCACTCTACGGGGTCATACAACAGCAGCTGTTGCGGTTTTGTACATCCAATTCTACAAAGCAACAAAGGGCGCCGAAGCGCCCTTTGTATTTACAGCTTAACAACTTTTGGCTGAGGCCGACCGCGATTCGCCACGCACGATCCCCACACTGCGTGGGGCCCCCCGCTGCGGGCTCAAGCCGCCATTTGCCGCAGCATGTAATGCAACACCCCGCCGTTCTCGTAGTAATCCCATTCCTTCGGCGTGTCGATGCGGACTTTGGCTTTGAAGCTGACTTCTTTGCCGTCGGCTTTGGTGGCGGTGACTTCCACTTCCCTCGCTCCACGCTTGAGGCCGTTGATGTCGAAAGTTTCGGTGCCGTCGAGGCCCAGGCTCTGGGCGTTGGCGCCGCCGGTAAAGTTGAGCGGCAGCACGCCCATGCCGACGAGGTTGGCGCGGTGGATGCGCTCGAAGCTTTCGGAGATCGCGGCCTTCACGCCGAGCAGGATGGTGCCTTTGGCGGCCCAGTCGCGCGAGGAGCCGGTGCCGTATTCCTTGCCGGCGAGGACGACCAATGGCGTGCCGTCCTTCTGGTACTTCATCGCCGCGTCGTAGATCGAAAGGGTTTCATCGGTGGGGACGTACTTGGTGACGCCGCCTTCGATGCCCGGTGTCATCATGTTTTTGATGCGGGTGTTGGCGAAGGTGCCGCGCATCATGATTTCATGGTTGCCGCGGCGTGAGCCGAAGCTGTTGAAGTCTTCTTTCTTCACGCCGTGCTGCATCAGGTAGGCGCCGGCCGGGCCGTCCTTCTTGATGTCGCCGGCGGGCGAGATGTGGTCGGTGGTGATGGAGTCGCCCAGCACCGCGAGGCAGCGTGCGCCCTTGATGGTGGGGATGCCCGGCGCGGTCTTGGTGATGCCGACGAAGTAGGGCGGGTTCTGCACGTAGGTGCTCTTGTTGTCCCAGCTGTAGGTCTCGGACTTGGTGACCTTGATCGACTGCCAGCGCGCGTCGCCCTTGAGGACGTCGGCGTAGCTGCTCTTGAACAGCTCGGCGGTGACGCTCTTGACCACGGCATCCTGGATTTCCTTGGAGGTCGGCCAGATGTCCTTGAGGTAGACCGGCTTGCCGTCCTTCGAGGTGCCGAGCGGTTCGCTGGTGAGGTCGATGTCGGTAGTGCCGGCGAGCGCGTAGGCGACGACCAGCGGCGGCGAGGCGAGGTAGTTCATGCGCACGTCCTGGTGGACGCGGCCTTCGAAGTTGCGATTGCCGGACAGCACGGCGGAGACCGACAGCTTGTTGTCCTGGATCGCTTTGCCGATCGGCTCGTTGAGCGGGCCGGAGTTGCCGATACAGGTGGTGCAGCCGTAAGCGGTGACGTAGAAGCCGAGCGATTCCAGATCTTCGATCAGGCCGGCCTTCTTCAGGTACTCAGTGACGACCTTGGAGCCGGGCGCCAGCGAAGTCTTGACCCAGGGCTTGCTGGTCAGACCGAGCGCACGCGCCTTTTTGGCGAGCAGGCCGGCGCCGATCAGCACGGACGGGTTGGAGGTGTTGGTGCAGGAGGTGATGGCGGCGATGACCACCGCGCCGTCCTTCAGCTCGTAGCTCTGGCCCTTGTCGGTGACCTTGGTCGGACCGGCGGAGGGACGCATCTTCTGTTCGCCTTCGAAGGCCTTCTTGAAGTTGGCCTTGACGTCGGTCAGCAGCACGCGGTCCTGCGGACGCTTGGGACCGGCCATCGACGGCTTGATGCTGCCGAGGTCGAGGTGCAGCACGTCGGTGTAGTCCGCTTCCGGTGCGTCGGCGGACCACCACATGCCCTGCGCCTGCGCGTAGGCCTTGACCGTGGCGATCTGCTCGTCGCTGCGGCCGGTGAGGCGCATGTAGTTCAGGGTTTCCTCGTCGATCGGGAAGATGCCGCAGGTCGCACCGTATTCCGGCGCCATGTTGGCGACTGTGTTGCGGTCGGATGCACCGAGATTGGCGAGGCCTGGACCGAAGAATTCGACGAACTTCTCGACGACACCACGCTTGCGCAGCGTCTCGGTGACGGTCAGGACGAGGTCGGTCGCGGTGGCGCCTTCGGCGAGCTTGCCGGTGACGCGCACGCCGATCACTTCCGGCATCAGCATCGATGACGGCTGGCCGAGCATCGCGGCCTCCGCTTCGATGCCGCCGACGCCCCAGCCGAGCACGCCGATACCGTTGACCATCGTCGTATGCGAATCGGTGCCGAAGCAGGTGTCCGGGTACAGCAGGCCGTCTTTGTTGAACACCACGCGCGCCAGGTACTCGATGTTGACCTGATGGACGATGCCGGTGTCCGGCGGCACCGCCTTGAAGTTCTGCAGCGCTTCCTGGCCCCAGCGCAGGAAGGTGTAGCGTTCCTCGTTGCGCTGGAATTCGACCTTGGCGTTGAGGTCGAGCGCATCTTTTGAGCCGTAATGGTCGATCATCACCGAGTGGTCGATGACCAGTTCCACCGGGCACAGCGGGTTGACCTTGGAGGCCTTGCCGCCGAGCGTCTTAATGGCATCGCGCATCGCTGCCAGATCCACCACGCAGGGCACGCCGGTGAAGTCCTGCAGCACCACGCGCGCGGGTGTGAACAGGATGTCCTTCTGCGGCAGTTTTTTCAGATCCGCGCCGGCCAGTGTTTCGATATCGGCCTTGGTGATGTTGACGCCGTCTTCGTGGCGCAGCAGGTTTTCCAGGAGGATCTTGTACGAGTAGGGCAGGCGGGCCAGATTGAACTTCGGCTCGAGTGCTTTGAGATTGAGGTAGCTGAAGGTCTTGGAGCCGACGGTAAGCGTGGCTTTCGCTTTAAAGCTGTCCGACATGATGGAAGAATCTCCTGAACGAGGGATGTGCGCGAGGCGGAAACCTCCGGCGGACGCAAATTATAAACGCAGCCGTGCCCGCCACGACATGCAAAAACCGTGAAATCGCCCTCCCGCGGGGATCGGGGCGGTTCGCCGGGCCCCGAATCGCCTTCCGTGGGCGCTGCCAGTTCCAGTTTTTCCAGGACCCGCCGAAATCGGTAGGCGTCGGGCCCGGGCCATCCAGGAGTGATAGAGTCCGCCCGACGCTTTGATGGTGACCATTCGACGGAATCGGGTGTGCGCCGTTGCCCGAATCGTGTGGAATTGAGCGCGGATCGTGTGGCTTGGTCTATTAAGGGAGAGAGCAAATGAAGCGTTTAGCATGGATTGGCGGTATTGCAACGGTGATGGCTTCGATAGTGTCCCCGGCGTACGCACTGCCTTCAGTCGCGGTCGCGGGAGCGGCGGGTACGCTCGGACTCGGTGCGCAAGCCACATTCGAGTTGATTCCCTGGCTGAACGTGCGCGCTTCGGCGCAGGGGTTCGGCCTCAGCCACAACCTCAGCAAGGACAACACCGAGTACGAAGGAAAGCTCCATCTTTTGAGCTATGGCGCATTCTTCGATATCTATCCTTTGACGCGCGGTCCGCGGCTGTCGTTGGGTATTTTCGGCAACCACAACAAGGTCGATATCAACGCGAACTGCACGACCAATGCTTGCACGGCCAACGACATCACCATTCAAGGTGGCAGTGACGCCAACCTTGGCGGCGCGATCAAGTTCAGCGCCGCGGCGCCTTATGCGGGCCTCGGCTGGGGCAATGCGATGGCCGGGCTGCCGTTCTTTTTCAGCGCGGATATCGGCGTCCTGATGCAGGGCTCGCCGAAGGTGTCGCTGAATGCGTCTGGCACTGCGAACGTGACTGACCAAAACGGTACCCGGTCCAGCGTCAACCTCGCGACCGATTCTCAGGTTCAGACGCAGGTTTCCGATGAGCAGTCGAATCTGTCCAGCCAGTTGCACAGCTATCGCTACTATCCCGTGGCGATGTTCAGTCTCGGCTGGCGGTTTTAGAAAGGAACGTGCACCGGGCCGCGCAGCGCGGTCCGGTGCTAAAACATCACCTGCGTTGCGTATACGCTGAAAATCGGCGTGGCGTTGGCATTGGCCTCGTTTAGCAGTACCCCGGTGGCGTCCAGTCCGCGGTCCCATGCGCAGGCGCCGCCGAAATCTCCGGCCAGCGGCAGGATTGTCTTCAGCATGACCGGGGCGCCGTGTTGGTCGCGTGTGAGAGTGCCGGCGTTTTCATCGGCGAACGGAAACACGACACAGCCCGAGTAGATGCCCGCTTTGACGGGCGTGGCGAACAGCACCGGCGCTGAATCGTCGCGTGGCAGCAATGACGGGGCCGAAAAATAGTCCGCGCCGAATGTGGCTGCATCAGCAGCCTGCAAGGGTGTGCCGACATAGCTGAAGCTGGCCGCGTGATCCGTGCTTCTGAGCAGAACGATCTTCTGCGGGATCGTGCTGGCATTCAGGTAAGGACACGCGAACGCGAAATCCAGCGTGCTGCCACGTACCGAGGCAGCGCCTTCCGCAACGACCAGGCAGGAAGCCAGCGCTGGGTCGATCGTGTTGACGTTGATCTGCGGCACCAGTTCCGGCGGCGTCAGATCCCAGCCCAGCAGCGAAGTTTCGCCCGACCAGGCGCCATCCGGCGACGGCGCGGTCCACATCACGATCGAGCCGAGTTCGTAGTGCGTGGCCTTGGCCGCCGCTGCACTAGGTGGGTAGAGAAAATATTTGTGCGCGAACAGCTTGTAGCGCCGCGTGGGTTGCGGATCGCCCGAGTCATCGATCAGCCACGAGGTTTCGTAGACCCAGCGGCCGCTGCAAGTCGCCGTGCCGCAGACCGGATCGCCGGAGTTGGTGTCATGTACGGTCGTGGCTTGCGGCGTGCCCAGCGTTGTTACGTAGCTGAAGCTCGCGCCGCCATCGTCGCTGCGCGCGAGCTTGACGCCAACGTCCTGCACGAGATTACCGGACTGTTGGTGATAGTCGACGCTGGAATACGACATCCATACCGTACAGCCATCGTTGAGAATCGAAGGATCGTAAATACCGCTGGGACTGTTGTCGCCGCTGATGGAGATCGGCTGGAAGCCGCTTGAAGGGCTGCTCCCGCTGCTTGCCGCGCATGAAGTTCCAGGGGCGCTACTGCTGCCGCCGCCGCAGCCGGTGAGTAGTGCCGCCCCGCCAAGCAGGCTGAACAGGTAGAACAGACTTCCTTGCAGCCGCCCGCGCGTGTTCATCAGCGCGGCCGGATCAGTCGCGGAAACGCAGCGTCAGATCGCCGTAGGCGTCGATTCGACGATCGCGCAGAAACGGCCACCAGCGCCGCACGTTTTCGCTGCGCGCGAGATCGACATCGACAACCAGTCCTTCCGGCCGTTCGTTGCCGGCCTGCACCAGAATTTCGCCCTGCGGACCGGCCACGAAGCTGCTGCCCCAGAATTGCGAACCCTGCGTCTGTCCGCTCGGATCCGGCTCGTGGCCGACGCGGTTGGCGACGACCACCGGCAGACCGTTTGCGATGGCGTGCGCGCGCTGGATGGTGATCCAGGCGTCGCGCTGGCGCGCTTGTTCGATACCGTCGTCGGCGGGACTCCAGCCGATTGCGGTCGGGTACAGCAGCAGATCGGCGCCGGCCAGCGCCATCAGGCGCGCGGCTTCGGGATACCACTGGTCCCAGCACACCAGCACGCCCAGTTTGCCGACCGAGGTTTCGATCGGATTGAAGCCCAGATCGCCCGGTGTGAAATAGAATTTTTCGTAGTAGCCGGGATCGTCGGGGATATGCATCTTGCGATAGATGCCGGCCAGCGAGCCATTACGCTCCAGCACCACCGCGGTGTTGTGATACAGGCCTGGCGCGCGGCGCTCGAACAGCGAGCCGACGATGACGATATCCAGCTCGCGCGCGAGCGAACCCAGAAATTCGGTGGAAGGTCCGGGAATCGGTTCGGCCAGATCGAACAGTTCGGTGGCTTCGTGCTGACAGAAGTACTGAGTGGTATGCAGCTCCTGCAACAGCACCAGCTGCGCGCCGCGTCCGGCGACGGCGCGGATGCCGGATTCAGTGGTGCGCAGATTGGTGTTCAGATCGTCTGTGCAGTTCTGCTGCACCAGACCGACGCGCAGCACGCGGCTCATGGCACTGCGTTCCGTGCCGCCGCGTTGTGACGCAGCCAAGCCGCGACAGCGGTGCCGAATAGCACGCCGCCGCAGGCACCCGCCACGACGCCAACCGCGAGCTTGCCGATCACCGCGCCCACGATGGCGCCCTTCACTGCGCCGCCGGCGGTGGCGAGCAGTATGGCCGAGCGGGCTGTGATGGGATTGATCGTAAGCATGGAGGTCATAAGCTACGGCGCATCGGTGACTTGGGGAATCTGCATCGTCACGCAGTGGAGGCTGCCATATTGATGAATCAATGCGCGGCAATCAATGCCGATGATCTCCCGATGGGGGAAGCAGGCCGCCAGGCGGTCCAGTGCCACCGCGTCTCCCGGATCGCGATAGACCGGTACCAGTACCGCACCGTTAATGATGAGGAAATTCGCGTAGCCGGCCGGCAGGCGGTGGCCATCCTCATCATGGATTACCTGCGGCAACGGCAGCGGAACCAGCCGGTAGGGAGCGCCGTCGCGCGTGCGCAGAGCGGCCAGTTCAGCGGCCATCGCCGCCAGTTCCGCGTGATGCGGATCGGATGCGTCGTCGCAGCTTTGGTAGGCAATGGTGCGCTGGTCGCAGAAGCGGGCGATGGTGTCGATGTGGCCGTCAGTATCATCGCCGAGCAGATCGCCGTGACGCAGCCATAGAACGCGTTCGACGCCGAGGCTTCTTTTCAGCGCAGCCTCGATGCCGGCACGGTCAAGTTTCGGATTGCGGGTCGGCGCCAGCAGGCAGCGCTCGGTGGTCAGCAGGCTGCCGGCACCATCGACCTCGATGCCGCCGCCTTCCAGCACGAAGTCGATGCTTTCCACCGGCGCCGCCCACGCGCCCAGTTCGGCGAGCCGGCGCGTCAGGGCATCGTCGCGCTCCGCCGCGAACTTGCCGCCCCAGCCGTTGAAACGGAAATCGAGATGATGCAGCCGGCCATTACGAATCACCGTGATGGGGCCATGATCGCGGGCCCAGACGTCGTCGTTCGGCAACTCGTACACGCGCAGCCGATCTGCCGGTACGCCAGCCTCGATGAGCCTACGCCTTAGGTCAGCGGAATTTTCCGCGACGTTCACATGCAGATTTTCAAAGCGCGCGATCGCGACTGCGATGTCGAAAAAATTGCGCTCGACGGCGTCGAATAGATTGGCGAAATCGCCTTCACGGCGCGGCCAGGTCAGCATCACTGCGGACTGGCGCCACCATTCCGGCGGCAGAAAGGATTGAGAATCCATTTGAGAATCGGATCAGCCGAAAAGCCACGCGCCGCGGGGCCCGGCGGCAGCGTCAGCGCGCAGATGTTTGAAAGCGGATTTTACTGCTGATCGGGGTGCAATTGATCGCCGTGGTCAACCGCCGGCGGATGGCCCGGCACAACGGTGTCAACGACATGCGAGTTCTCGAAGAACACCGAAAAACCATCGTAGTCCCAACGCGTAATCGGTGGCTGTTGCGGACTGCCGCCGCCGACTGCTGGATATTTCATCCTCGGTTCGCCGAACTGTTTGGCGACCACTTCCATGGTTTCACCTTTCCTGGGCCAAGTGCTCGGAGCTGGTGCCGAGTTCGCCGCTTCCGGCATCGTTACCGTGTCCGCGAAAGCCAAAGCTGATGCCGCGAGACCGCATGCGCAGCCGCAGGCCAGCAAGGTACGTGCGAAGAAATTCTTTTTCATAGTTAATGACTTCGGCGACCGATTCGATGCGGAATATAGCATTGGCGCTGCGTCTGCAACAAAGAGTGGACGCACAGCGGCATAAATTCCGGGTTCAGGTGGCTTTTTGTAGCTCCTTGATCATCGCCGCCAGAAACCGCGTCGCCTCGCCGCCGGTGACGCAGCGGTGGTCGAAACTCACTGACAGCGGCAGGATCTTCGCAATACGGATCTCACCGTTAACCGGCACCACTGCGTCGCGCACGCTGCCGGCGGCAACGATGGCGACAGTCGGTGGCACGATCACCGGCGTCGCGTATTTGCCACCGAAACGGCCGAAGTTCGAGAGGGTGATCGTATAGCCGCGCAGCTCTTCCGCCGGCACGCTGCGCTTCAAGGTGTCGGCCTTCATTTTTTCGAGGCCGGTGCGCAGCGAATCCTCGCTGCGGTTGGCGACGTCCTGGAGAACCGCGACAAACAAGCCTTCCGGCGTGTCGATGGCGATGCCGACGTGCACCTTGTCGAGCACGCGGCGACCGATTTCGACATGATCGAACCATGCGTTCAATGCCGGCTCCGCCCGCACGCCGGCGACAATGGCGCGGATCAGGCGGATGGTCAGGTCCTGCTTTCCTTCCCAGGCGTGCAGGACCGCGTCGTCGGTGACGGTTGCCGGCATCACCTCATCGCGAGCCTGCGCCATGCTTTGCGCCATCGCACGCCGCGCGCCGCGTAGTTTTTCGAGCGGACCGACCTCGGTGAGGATCTTGTGCACACGCTGCACGTCGGCGGCCGTGATCATGCCGTCCGGTCCGCTCGGCGTGATGATGGTCAGATCCACGTTGAGGCGATGAGCAAGAGCGCGCACGGCCGGTGCGACCTTGAGGCCGGCGGCGGTGCTGACGGTGGTCGGCTTTTCAGCGACCACTTCATTGCCCTGCCGCATCGCGCCCACAACGACACCGGTATCGCGGATCGCGCCACCCGTGGTTTCCGCTGCCGCGGTCGCGGCAGAGCGCGGTTTTTCCGCCGCGAGAATTTTTCCGCCGGCAGCTGGTGCGGCGGCAGGCCGGGCTTCTTCCTCCGCACCTTCGAATTCGAGCAGCGGCTTGCCGACTGCGATGACATCGCCCGCTTTGCCGAAGAGCTTGATGATTTTGCCGGCGTACGGACTCGGGACCTCGACGACGGCCTTTGCTGTTTCCACCGACACCAGCGGCTGATCGAGCTTTACCGTGTCGCCTTCCCTGACCAGCCACTCGCGGATTTCGGCTTCCTGCAGGCCTTCGCCCAAGTCGGGGAGTTTGAACAGGCTCATTCGATTCCTTAAATGTGTCGGTTGTTCGTGTCGTGATGTCCGTCGCGATCACCGCCGGCCGGCTGACGAGGATCGCGATGCTCCTGCTCCGGATTGTGTGCTACCGACGCGTGGCGCTCAAGGCGTCCAGTGTTTGGTCACAAACGCAAAGGCGCCTGCCGCTGGTCTGGAATTCAGCGCCGTCCGTCGCGGTTCGCCATATATCTACCGTCAGATGGTCGATAGACGGTCATTAGATGCGGACGACTGATTCGATCGTTGAGAACATCGTCCGAGCGTTGCCGCCGGGCTTTACACGCATCATGCCCGAGCAGGGAACGTCAAAAACCATGTTTCAAGGTGTGGGGGCGGGGAGAATGGCGTCGGGAACAAGTAGTTCTAATTCCATACATCTGCAGCAACTTGCCTTGCTCGATCTGGGCAAGCGCGCCGCGAGCGGCACATTTATCTATGTTGTCCTGTGGATCGCCATCAGTTTGGTCAGCGGTCTGCAGTATCAGCATTTATCATTCATGCTGATCAATTCCGGGCTGTTCGCCCTCGTCGCGTTCCTGCGTGCCGGCATCATCCATCGTCTGCCGGTTCTGGTGCAGACGCGGTTCGAACTCGCACGCGCTGCTTTTGTTGTGATCGTCCTCTTTAACGCCTTGCACTGGGGCGTGCTCACCGCGATCAGTATCCATTATAAGGAACTGAACGTGAACGAACTGGCGATGCTGGCATCAGCCTGCGGCATCGCCGGAGCCGGAGCGGGCGCGCTCGCGATCAGTCCGCCGCTGCGTTATCTGTTTCCTTCGGCGGTACTGTTTCCGACCACGCTGGGACTGATGCTCAACTTCAACGCAGAGCACGCTTTGATCGCGGTGCTGAGCTGCATCTATGTGATTTACGTCGGCACTGCATCGCGCGTTGTACACACCGATTACTGGAACGCCCTCACTACCCGTCTCCTGCTGGAAGAACGTGCGCGCGCCTTCGAAGAACTGAGCATCACCGATGCGCTGACCAAGCTGCGCAACCGCTTATTTTTCGACGTGCATTTCGATTTGGAATGGAAGCGCGCCGGCCGTAATCGGCAATCGATCGCAATCCTGCTAATTGATCTCGATCTGTTCAAACGCGTCAACGACACCTACGGACATGTTTTCGGGGATCTATGCCTGCAGAGCGTGGCCCGCGCCGCGCAGGCGGAAATTCTTCGTTCTGGCGATATCCTGGCGCGTTACGGCGGCGAGGAGTTCATCGTCATGCTGTGCAATACCAACAAGGAAGGTGCGGTCGCGGTCGCGGAACGGCTGCTGGAAGCCGTGCGCGCAATCTCTGTGCTGCATCACGAGCAGCGCGTACCGCTCACCTGCAGCATCGGCATTGCCGCGGCCGTGCCCGGCACACCCGACCAGGGTTATCGCCTGATCAATAGCGCCGATCAAGCGCTTTATGAAGCCAAACGAACCGGCCGCAATCGCGCCGTGCTGTTTAGCGAGGAACAGCTGAGCAGTGCCAAGACAGGCGCTCAAGCTCAAAAATAAGCGCCCAGCAATGAAGCTGGCCGGCGCATTCAAATTTCACAAAGCGGGTTGACAGCACGATCGCGCGATTTGTTCAGTGGCGCGTTTGCACGATCAGCGTACCGTCGCAACGGTTCTGTTCCGGGGCGGGGCACGCGTTAGGTGTGAGCGTCGCGGTTAGGCAGATGCGGACTTCGAGCAGCTGCCCGCGGCCACAGCTCAATTCGATGTCGGTGGCATGCAGCTGAGGATTCACGTTCGCGAAATCGCGCTTGATTGCCGCGCTATCGGTACGTGTGACGCCGCGCGGAGACACGAAAGATATTGGAATCCGGATGTCGCGAAACGCCCGTTCCGCAAGGGCGAAATAAGCATCGGGTGCAAGGCCCGTGCAGGCGCCGTGCTTATGCCATTCGTGAATGATCAGGCCGCGGCTGGGCATGATCGGCAGCATATGCTCGATCGTGGCCTCGGCGACGCGCTGATCCGTGGCGCAGTCCGGTTCGTGGCGATCGTACGGCTCCGGCCACAGTCCGTGCAGTATGAAACCTGCGTCGAGTACGCATTCCGGATTTTCGGCGTGCCGATCGTCCGCGCAGAACTGCGGTGCCCAGGACAAGCTGAGGATGTAGCCATCCGGCCTCGCGGCCAAGGCAGAGCCGCAGATCAGCAACAGGCATAGCGCCGCGATGAAGCGGCGCGTAGTCCTGCGTAAGCCGTTCAGCAGTCTTACTTCTTGTTGTTCGCCAGATAAAGCCAGGTTTCGACGACCGTATCTGGATTCAGGCTCATGCTCTCGATACCCTGGTCGAGCAGCCAGCGTGCGAGGTCGGGGTAGTCGCTGGGACCTTGTCCGCAGATGCCGATGTATTTGCCTTTCTTGCGGCAGGCCGCGATGGCCATCGCCAGCAATTTCTTGACTGCCGGATCGCGTTCATCAAAATCGCCGGCCACGAGGCCGGAGTCGCGATCGAGCCCGAGCGTGAGTTGCGTCATATCGTTGGAGCCGATCGAGAAGCCGTCGAAGATTTCGAGGAATTCGTCGGCGAGCAGGGCATTGCTCGGCAGCTCACACATCATCACGATCTGCAGATCTTTCTTGCCGCGTTCGAGGCCGTTCTGCTTGAGGATTTCGATGACCTTCCGTCCTTCGCCCAGCGTGCGCACGAACGGGATCATGATCTTGACGTTGGTCAGACCCATTTCCTCGCGCACATATTTCAGTGCCTTGCACTCGAGGTCGAAGCAGGGGCGGAACGATTCGGAAATATAACGCGAGGCGCCGCGGAAGCCGATCATCGGATTTTCTTCGTGCGGTTCGTAGCGCTTGCCGCCGACGAGATTCGCGTACTCGTTCGATTTGAAGTCCGACATGCGCACAATCACCGGCTCCGGCGCGAACGCGGCGGCGATGGTCGCGATGCCTTCGGCGAGACGCATCCAGAAGTAATCCGTCGGACTCGGATAGGCGGCAATCATCGAATCGATCGTGCGGCGTACATCCGGGGCCTGTTTGTCAAGTTCGAGCAGCGCCAGCGGATGAATCCCGATCTGGCGGTTGATGATGAATTCGAGGCGGGCGAGACCGACGCCGCGATGCGGCAAGCTCGCGAAGTCGAACGCCTGCTCGGGCGTGCCGACATTCATCATGATGTTGACCGGCACTTCCGGCATTTTATCGAGCGCGATTTCATCGACCGCGAAATCGACCTTGCCAGCGTATACAAAGCCGGCATCGCCTTCTGCGCAGGACACCGTCACGTCGGCGCCGTCCACCAGTTTTTCGGTCGCATTGCCAGTGCCGACGACGGCCGGGATGCCCAGCTCGCGTGCGATGATTGCCGCATGGCAGGTGCGGCCGCCGCGATTGGTGACGATCGCCGACGCGCGCTTCATGACCGGCTCCCAATCCGGATCGGTCATGTCGGAAACCAGCACATCACCGGGCTGCACGCGTTCCATTTCGGAGATCGAACGCAGGTTGCGTACGCGGCCGGAGCCGATCTTCTGGCCGATCGCACGGCCTTCGACGAGCACGTCGCCTCGTTTCTTGAGTTTGTAGCGGCGCAGGATCTGTGCGCCCTCGCGCGACTTCACCGTCTCCGGCCGCGCCTGCAGAATGTACAACTTGCCGTCGTTGCCATCTTTGCCCCATTCGATATCCATGGGACGGCCATAGTAGCTTTCGATGGTCAGCGCCTGCTTGGCCAGCTCGGTGATGTCGGCGTCGGTCAGCGAGAACTTGCGGCGATCCGCCTCGGCGACCGGCGCCCAGTCGATGAGCTTGTCGCCGCCGGTGGCGTAAATGAGTTTCTTCGCCTTTTCGCCGATAGAGCGCTTGAGAATTGCGGGTCTGCCGGCTTTCAGCGCCGGCTTATAGACGTAAAACTCGTCCGGATTGACCGCACCTTGTACAACGGCTTCGCCGAGTCCGTAGCTGGAGGTGATGAACACCGCATCGCTGAAACCGGATTCGGTGTCGATGGTGAACATGACGCCGCTGCTGGCCTTATCGGAACGGACCATGCGCTGCACGCCCGCCGACAGCGCAACTTTGGCGTGATCGAAGTGCTTGTGCACGCGATAGGCGATGGCGCGGTCATTGAACAGGCTGGCAAACACTTCCTTCATCTGGTGCAGCACCTGCTCGATGCCGCGCACGTTGAGAAAGGTTTCCTGCTGACCGGCGAACGATGCGTCCGGCAGATCCTCGGCGGTCGCCGACGAGCGCACGGCGACCGCGGTATCGGGATCGTTGCCCGATTCTTTGACGAGCTTGGCGTAAGCTTCGCGAATCTCTTTTTCAAGGGCGGTGGGGAAGGGTGCCTTGACCACTGCTTCGCGGATCGCCTTGCCGGTTTTCGCCAATGCGACGACATCGTCGACATCCAGCTTGGTGAGCTGGGCGTTGATGCGATCGGCGAGGCCCTCGTAGGCGAGGAATTCGCGATAGGCTGCGGCGGTGGTGGCGAAGCCGTTCGGGACCGTCACACCAAGCCCGGTCAGGTTGCGGATCATCTCGCCGAGCGAGGCGTTTTTGCCGCCCACGGTCTCCACGTCGTGAATGCCCAGCTCTGCGAACCAGAAAACATTTTTACTCATGGAATTAAACTTTCGCTGTCATCGATTAAAGTTCACCGGCACGATACATGCCGGCCACAATCCGCCACTATCCGTCACTATGAAGCCCGAGAAGCCCGATCTGAAGCTTGATTCCACGGCCACCGCAAATTTATGACGGCACCACGCCATGTGTTTTTCGTCTCCGACGGCACCGGCATCACCGCCGAAACCCTCGGCAACACACTATTGACACAGTTTGAAGGTGTTCCGTTCAGAACGCTGACCCTGCCGTTTGTGACTACGGCCGAGAAGGCGCAGATCACGCTGGAGTATATCAACCACATCGCGGCGACGACGAATCAGCGGCCCATTGTGTTCAGCACCACGGTTGCCGATGAAGTCCGTGAGGTGTTACGCGGTGCCCAGGCGCTGTTTCTCGACCTCTTCGATGTGTTTATCGCGCCGATCGAGACCGAGCTGGCCTGCAAGTCCACGCATGCGCGCGGGCTTGCGCACGGCCTCGCCGACACCAGCCGCTACAACGCGCGCATCGACGCGATGAACTTCGCGATGGAACATGACGATGGCCAAAGCGCGCGCGATCTGGAACGCGCGGAAGTGATCCTGATCGCGCCGTCCCGCTGCGGCAAAACGCCGACATCGCTGTACCTTGCCCTGCAACAGGCGGTGTTCGCGACCAATTTTCCGCTGACCGAGGATGATCTCGAGGAATTGCGGCTGCCGAAGGCGCTGCGCGGGCTTGAGGGCAAGCTGTTCGGGCTTACTTCCGATCCCGAGCGGCTGGCGCAGGTGCGTGGCGAGCGCCGGCCCGGCTCGAAATACGCATCGCTCGCGCAGTGCGCTTACGAGCTGCGTCAGGCCGAACAACTTTATCGGCGTTTGAATATCCCGTTCCTCAATTCGGCCAACATGTCGATCGAAGAAATCGCCGCCATGGTGATCCAGGAGAAGAGCCTGAAAGGCTGAGACTGGACGACAGGGCCCCTACTCCGGTGTGGAGTCCAGCTCCTGATAAAGCCAGGCGCGCGCTTTCAGCCAGTTGCGCTGAACAGTGCGCGGGCTGATGCCGATCAGCTGGGCGGTTTCTTCGTCGCTATAGCCGGCGAAGAAGCGGTATTCGACGATTTTGGCGAGCCGGGCATCGACACGCTGGAGTTTCGTCAATGCGATATCGATGTTGATGACCTGCGCGGGGCTTTCCCCCAACAGCATCTCGATTTGATCGAGTGGCACATGTTCCGCGTTGCTGCCTCGTTTCACCGCGAGCTGCGTGCGGGCGTAGTCCACCAGCACCTGTCGCATCGCCACCGCCGCAGTATTCAGAAAGTGCTGCCGCGATTTCCAGGCGGACTGGCGGGAGAGTTTGAGGTAGGCCTCACTGACGAGCGCGGTGGTCTGCAGTGTATGGTTGCCGGGCAGACGGCCACGCTGCATCCTCGCCACGTTTCTGAGACTGGCGTAAAGCTCATCTGTGAGCAGGCGGAGACATGCTTCTTCCGATACCGCCCCCGGATTCAAATCCTCGGTTTCGGACATGGGCCAAATTATGTCAGTAAATCCGGCCCGTTAACGCCCAATAGGATTAAGTGACTACATCGGGCTCTTTTCGCCCCGTCAATTCGGCGATGCGGCCGATCTCGGCAATGATGCCCGCCAGCGGGGCCAGCATTTCCCCAGGATTGCGGGCCAGCTCTGCCGGCGCATTTTCATAGCGTTCGAGGTAGAGCCGCAGTGTTGCGCCGCTGGTTCCGGTGCCGGACAGCCGCACGACGATGCGCGCGGCATCACCGAACACGATGCGCAGACCTTGGCCGGCCGTGCGGCTGCCGTCGATCGGATCGGTATAGGCAAACTCATCGGCGAGCGTCACCGTCCAGTCGCCAAACCGGTTTCCGACCATGGAGGTCATGCGCGCCGACAGCCCCTGCATGACCGAATTGGCGGCAGCGGCCGGTAGCTCTTCGTAGTCGTGGCGGACGAAATAGTGGCGGCCGAATTTCTGCCAATGTTGCTGCGCCAGATCGCGCATCGATAGCCCGCTGGCCGCAAGAACATTAATCCAAGCCAGTACCGCCCAGAGGCCGTCCTTTTCGCGGGTGTGGTTGGAACTGGTGCCGAAGCTTTCCTCGCCGCACAACGTCACGCGATTGGCGTCGAGCAGATTGCAGAAGAATTTCCAGCCGGTCGGCGTTTCAAAGCAAGGGATGCCCAGTGCCTGGGCGACACGGTCCACGGCGCGGCAGGTCGGCATCGATCGCGCGACGCCTACCAACCCGCTTTTGTAGCCCGGCAGGCGGTGCAGGTGGGCGGCGAGCATCGCCAGCGAATCGCCGGGAGAAATGAAGATGCCGCGGCCAAGGATCATGTTGCGATCACCATCGCCATCGCTGGCACCGATCAGATCCGGAGCGCCGTCGCTCATGGCCAGATCGAGCAGGTGTTTCGCGTAAATCAGGTTCGGGTCGGGATGGCCGCCGCCGAAATCCTCCAGCGGGCAGGCATTCTGTACAGATGCTATTGGCGCGCCGAGTTGATCAACCAGGATGCGTTGCGCGTAGGGGCCGGTGACGGCATGCATCGCGTCGAAGCGCACCGAATGGTTTTTCTTCAGCCAATCGCGGATGCAGTCGAAATCGAACAGCTTCTGCATCAAAGCGGCGTAGTCATCCACACAATCGACGATTTCGACTTCCGTGGCATCGAGCTTTTGCGTGCCGCGCCGGTCGATGTCGAGCCCGCCGTTGTCGGCGATGCGGTAGCGGCTGATCTGTCTGCTGTGCTCGTGGATGCGGTCGGTCAGCGCCTCGTTGGCCTGACCGCCGCCGGCGATGTTGAATTTGATGCCGAAATCGCCGTCCGGCCCGGCTGGATTATGGCTGGCGGTGAACAGCAAGCCGCCGGCGGCGTTGCGCGCGCGGATCAGATTCGACGCGGCCGGTGTGGAAAGCATGCCTCCTTGTCCAACCACCACGCGGGCGACGCCGTTGGCGACCGCCATCGCCACCGCAATATAAATCGCCTCGCGGTTGTAGAAACGACCGTCGCCGCCGATGATAAGTGTGTTGCCGCGCAATCCCGGTTCCACGTCGAAGATCGACTGCAGGAAATTTTCGAGATAGTGCGGTTGCTGGAACACCGCGACTTTTTTACGCAGACCGGCAGTGCCCGATTTCTGGTCGCTGTACGGCTTGGTCGAGATTTCGCGAATCGGCATTTCTGGCCTTCATTATTCGCGCAAATGGCGCGGATCACGACTGCTATCTTATAGTTCGCGCATGTTCATCGGTATCGCCTACGCCGACCGTTGTCCCTGCTGCGGCCAGCCGCGGCGGCTTGCGCATTTGATCGAGCTCTACGAGCGCAACTACCGCTTGCTGGAACGGTTGGTGCCCGAACTCGATTTTCCGTTCGATCGCGCGGTGTCGCGCAGCGCATCCGATCTGCCGTTGCATCTCACGGTCGTCGAACGTGCACCGTACACCTCGGAAGTGCGCCTGACCTACGAGTTTGACGATAGCGACGGCGGCAAGCGGCTCGCGCCGGACCTATGGGTGAGGGTTTACCGCGACGCGCGTGTCGCCGAAGCACTGCGCTGCGGACGGCGTGCGCCATGGCTGGCGGCCGACGACAACGACCCCGAAGCCGGCCGTTTTCTGCACGACCAGTGGGCGCGCAACCACATGTTGACCCGCTGGCTGGAGTATCTGCTGGATCATGGCCATGGATTCAGCGTGGCTGAACGTCCGCGCCGGGCTCGCCAGTCATTGCGCTAGGGCCTGTCATTGGGTGATGTGGGCGCCTGTTTTCGCGCCAGCAAACCTCCGCTAACGCCGCCGTTAAAGCTGTATAGGCCACGGCCGATAAACCCCACAAGCTATTTAATGCGTGCGGATATTGCGTGGGACGCAACTGCACGTAGTCGCCTGGAGGGCGCACACCGCCAATGAGCGTTTCCAATATAAGCGCACAGTCCCTGAACGCGCCCGTACGATGGCTGGATAAGCTGTCGCGTTCGCTTGGCTTTGTCTCCATCCGCACCAAAATCATCATTGTTCCGGCGGTCGCGCTGGTTGCTTTTTTTGCTTATTGCTTGTTTACCGTCGCAGTGTCGCGCAACACCTCCAACGTGCTGAACGATTTCTCGGCGCGCACGCTGCCGGTTCTGACGCTTGTCGGCAGCGTAAATGTCGGACTGGTGGAAGTGCAGACCACATTTCTGCAGGCGCTCGGCGACAAGGACGAGTTTGAACTCGATGACGCGCACAAGCAGGCGGGTGAGGTTCGCAAGTCGCTCCAGTCGATCTCGGACAAGGATCCAGCTTACGCCGGCCGCGTCAAGGAACTGCTGGGCCTGTGGGATCACTACGTTGCCGTCAGCTCGGACGCGGTCAAGGCGGTTATTTCCAATACCGGCGGTTCGGATCTGATGGCTCTGCAAAAGATCGGTGCGGAACGGCAGAAAGTCTACGAGCAGACGCGCTCAGCGCTGCGCAAGCTTGACGAGGACAGCCAGGTCCAGTTCACCGAAAGCCTCGGCGTGGCCTCAAAGCGCTCGACGACCGCGACGCAAGTTGGACTTGTCATTGTTCTTACGCTGTCCCTGCTGCTGGCCGGTGCGGCGATGGTAGTCGGGCGTGCGATCCGCATGCCGATCGAACAGCTGAAGGCGGCGATCGCGGAGGTCGCGAGAGGTAACTTCGCGGTCAAGGTGGTTACGGACGGCCGCGATGAAATTGCAGACATGTGTACCGCGTTCAATTCGCTGCTCGAGGATCTGAATGCCGCGATCGCTGAAACCAACACGGTGCTCGGCGCTGTCGCCCGTGGCGACTTTTCGGTGCGCATGACGGCGAACTTGCCTGGCGATCTGGCCAAGCTCAAGACCGGCGTCAATAGCAGTGCTGACAGTGTGCAGCGGACCATGGACGCTCTCGACGCGGTCATGGACGCGCTGTCACGCGGCGATTTCTCGGCACGTATGAGCGCCGATGTCGAAGGCGAATCACGCCACAAAGTCGATCGCGCAATGACACTATTGCAAGGCGCTCTGGGTGCACTGAAATTGAGCCTGGGCGCCGCCGCCGAAGGCGATTTCAGCCGTCGCATCAGTATCGATGTGCCTGGTGATCTCGACACTTTGAAGCGCGCGGTGAACAACTCGCTCGACGCGCTCGATCGCGCGTTCGCGGAGATCAGCGCAACAACGCACGCGCTCGCCGAAGGCGATCTCACCCGCCGCGCGAGCGGCGAGTTCGAAGGATCTTTGCGCGCCGTGACCGATGCGCTGAATTCCTCGCTGGACAGCCTCGCGAACGTGTTGCGCGAGGTCTCGCTGACCGCCGAAGAAGTGGGGATGGGCGTCGATGACATTGCGCACGGCAACAGCGATCTTTCAACGCGCACGGAACGGCAAGCCTCCGGTCTTGAGGAAAGCGCCGCCAGCATCGAGAAGCTGCTCGCCAGTGCGGAGTCGGCGGCCAACAACAGCCGCGAGACCAGCGAAATCACCCTGCAGGCCGCGGATGTAGCGTGCAGCGGCGCCGAAGTCGTGCGGCAGGCCGGCTCATCGATGGGCGCGATCACCGACGCCAGCCGGCGCATCGCCGACATCATCGGCATCATCGATTCCATTGCATTCCAGACCAACTTGTTGTCTCTGAACGCCGCGGTCGAGGCCGCGCGCGCCGGCGATCATGGACGCGGATTCGCGGTGGTCGCCAACGAAGTACGCAGTCTGGCGCGCCGCACAACCGAGTCTGCCAAGCAGATTCGCGGCCTGATTTCCTCGACTGGCGATCGCGTCAGCGAAGGCAACCGTCTGGTCAGCGAATCCGCCCGGCAGTTGGAAGCCATCACGTCGTCGAGCGGAAACATCGCCAGACTTGCCAAGGAAGCCGCGAATTCGGCACATGAGCAATCAAGTGGCCTGAAGCAGATCAGTCAGGCAATCAGCGATCTGGAATCGATCAATCAACAGAACTCTGCGCTCGTCGAGGAAGTGGCCGCCTCCAGCGCGTCGCTTGCTGAGCGCGCGGACAAACTGCGTACCGTCGTCGCACGATTCAAGCTCACAGCAAGGAGCGCCGGAGCCATGCACGACGACGATTTCGATGGCGAAATCGCCGAGGAATCGGATGACGATTCTCATTTTATGGCGGCCGGCAGCTCGGGCGGCGGCTGACCTTCAATCGGCGGGTTGGATCCTTTCGATCGGACTTTAAATAGTTTTCGTGAGCAGCTGATTATCATAGGGAAACTTGCAAGGTATGGATTTAGGCCGTATCTTGGAGATGGTCGGCATCCGCCGGAGGGAGGGCATGCGCATATTGCTGGCGAGCTTGATCGCGCTGAGTTCCGCGACATCGGACGCCGCTGTGCTGCGCGATATGCGCCTCTGGGATGGCCCGGACAGCACGCGTGTTGTGCTCGATCTGGGCACTCGCAGCAGTTACAACATCTTCACGCTCGATAACCCTGATCGTGTAGTAATCGATCTGCCGCAGGCCCAGCGTGGCGGCAAATTCGCGCATGGGTTTTCACCCAGGGGCGTGGTGCGTGGTGTTCGCACCGGTCCGCACGACAAGGGTGTGCGCCTGGTGCTCGAAGTTGCATCACCGGTTGCGCCCAAAAGCTTTGAGATGGCGGCGGGTGGCGGCTATGGATATCGGCTGATCGTGGATCTTTACCCGCGCGGCGCTGACTCTTCTTCGGGAGCGGCCGGCGATTCGCTGTCGGCACCCGCGAACTCCGCACCGGCGGGCGTCACGGCACCGTCGTCTGTGCCTTCTTCGCCGTCCCCATTAGTTCCTGCCGCACCAGCGCCTGCTGCCGCACCGTCCCCGCGCGCATCCGCAGTGGCGGCTGCTTCAGTTGCACCGGCGGCGATCCCGGTATCTTCGTCGCACGAAAAGCCGATCGTTATCGCCATCGATCCCGGCCATGGTGGTGACGATCCTGGCGCCCACGGTCCCAACGGCCTCGAAGAGAAGGATGTAACGCTGGCGATCGCGCGCAAGCTCGCACGCTTGGTGAACGCGCAGCCGGGCATGAAAGCGGTGCTGACTCGGGACGGGGATTACTACGTTGGATTGCGCACGCGCACGGTCAAGGCACGCACGGCGGAGGCAGACCTGCTGGTTTCCATCCACTGCAACGCCAATAACGATCACGCCATGCGCGGTACGGCGGTATATGTCCTGTCCGAGCATGGCGCTTCCAGCGAGCAGGCGCGCTGGCTAGCCAGCCACGAAAACGCGGCCGACTTGGTCGGCGGTGTCGATTTGCACGACAAGGATGATCGCGTCGCTGCCGTGCTGATCGACATTTCACAGACCGCGACCATGGAAGCCAGCTTCGATCTCGGCGGCCGCATGCTCGATTCGCTGGGCCGCATCAATGCGCTGCAGAAGCCGCAAGTGCAGCAGGCTGGTTTCATGGTGCTGAAGTCGCCGGATATCCCATCGGTGCTGGTGGAAACCGCCTATATCAGCAATGCCCGCGAGGAAGCACTGCTCGGCAGTGCCGAATACCAGGATCGGCTGGCCGCTTCGCTGTTGGATGGCATTCGCGGCTATTTCTCCAACTATCGTCCGCAGCAGCAGGTCGCATCGGCATCGCCAGCGCGTGCGAAACCGGTTCCGGTTGGACTCGCCGGTAGCGGTGGAGTTGAGCCGGTCCGCGCGGTCAGTTTCAACGCAGCCGATACACGTCACGACTGATATCCTGCGCGCACAATGTGCGCGTCCGTCCCGCGGAAAATCTTCTTCGTGCCTCCCAGCTCCGGCTGCAGTCGCACTGCGGGCGTTGTTCGTTCGAGTCCTCGCCTGATGCCGGCCTGTGAGGTGCGCCGGTGAGCACCATTCACGTGTTGCCCGAGCAGCTCATCAACCAGATCGCGGCCGGCGAGGTCGTCGAGCGGCCGGCGGCGGTGGTGAAGGAACTGGTCGAGAACAGTCTCGATGCCGGCGCACGGCGAGTCGAGATTGATGTCGAGCAAGGCGGGCTGGGATTGATCCGCATCCGCGACGATGGTGCCGGTATCGCGCGCAACGAATTGGCGCTGGCGTTGACGCGCCATGCGACCAGCAAAATCGCCAGCCTCGACGATCTGGAACGTGTCGCCAGTTTCGGATTCCGCGGCGAAGCCTTGCCGAGCATCCTCTCGGTTTCGCGCTTGCTGCTGGTGTCACGCACGGTCGACGAAGACCACGGCTGGAGTCTGCGCGGAGCGGGTGCGATCGACGATTCCGCGCCGCAGGCGGCCGCGCACGCGACCGGTACCAGCATCGAAATTCGCGACCTGTTTTTCAACACGCCCGCGCGCCGCAAATTCATGCGTGCAGAGTCCACCGAATTCCGGCATATCGATCAGCTTGCGAGGCGGCTCGCGTTGTCGCGCGCCGATCTGCACCTGACTTTGCGGCACAACGGTCGCCGTGTGCTCGATCTTGCTCCTGCGACGGATGCGCTCTCCCTGGCGGCGCGGCTGGCCGCGGTCTGCGGCGAGGAATTTGCCGCCAATGCAATTCAGTTCGACGAATCGCGCACTGGTCTGCGCCTGTCCGGCTGGGTGGCTCTGCCGAGCTTTGCGCGTACGCAGCCGGATTTGCAGTTCTTCTACGTGAATGGCCGCAGCGTGCGCGACAAATTGCTCGGTCATGCGCTGCGCCGCGCTTATGACGATGTGCTGCACAGCACCCGCTATCCGGCGTTCGTATTGTTTCTGGAGATCGATCCCGCTGCTGTCGATGTCAATGTCCATCCAGCGAAAACCGAAGTGCGTTTCCGCCAGTCCGCGCAGATCCACGACTTCCTGTTTGGCTGTGTGCATCAGGTACTGCGGCGCGTGCGGCCCGATCCGGAGCTGCATCATCGCGTGGTGCTGGCCGAGACCCCGGCGGATCCCGTGATGTCGGTGCAGACGCCGATGCGCTATGCAAACTTTCCCTCACGCTTGCCGGCGTCGGCGACGATTCGCGAGCCAGCGCCCGGGATCGGCGCGACGGCGTGGCCGCTCTATGCGCAGCTGTCGCGGGAGCAGGATCCCGTCGGCGCTGCGGCCGAAGTTCTCGAAGAGCATTCCCTCGGACGCGCCCTGTCACAGCTGCACGGTGTATTCATCCTTGCCGAGAATCGGCAAGGGCTGGTGCTGGTGGACGCGCACGCCGCGCATGAACGGGTCGTCTACGAGCGATTCAAGACTGAACTGGCCGCTGGGCGGATTCCCGCACAGACCTTACTCGTACCGCAGGTGATCCGGACCGGTGAGGCGGAGGCCGATCGGCTCGACACCGAACGCGAGGCATTTGAGCGCATCGGCATTGTCCTCGATCGTGCCGGTATCGAATCGGTTGCCGTTCGTGCCTTGCCGTCGCTTCTCGCCCGCACGGATGTCGCGGCGCTGATTCGCTCGCTCGGCCGCGACGATGATGATGCCGACAGTCGCGAGCATTTCCGCGAAGCGCTCGATGCGCAGCATCGCGTGCTGGCGAACATGGCCTGCCGTGCCGCCATCAAGGCCAATCGGCGCCTGACATTACCGGAAATGGACGCGCTGCTGCGCGATATGGAAGCAACGGAATTGTCCGGCCAGTGCAACCATGGCCGGCCAACCTGGGTTCAGGTTGCAAAATCCGACCTCGATCGGCTGTTCCTGCGCGGGCGATGAGTGGCGCAACCAATATCCACTACTGACAACGTGCCCGGCACCGAATCCCTCTCTCATATCCCGCTGATCGCCATCGCTGGCCCGACTGCCTCCGGCAAGTCACGACTGGCGCTGGCGCTATGCGAACGCCTTGCCGATCGGGGCGGCGCGGAGATCGTCAGTGTCGATTCCGCACAGGTGTATCTCGGTATGGACATCGGTACGGCCAAGCCCGATCGCGAAATGCAGGCACGGGTTTCGCATCATTTGATCGACATCGTCGATCCGTTGCAGGCGTATTCGGCGGCGCGGTTTGCGACGGATGCCGGAGCGGCCATCGCTGACATTCGCGCCCGCGGACGGATTCCGGTGCTGGTGGGAGGCACCATGCTCTATTTTCGCGCGTTGTTTGAAGGGCTCAGCGAGTTGCCGCCAGCTGATCCCACGGTGCGGTCGCGCATTGAGGCTGCCGCCGTCCGCCTCGGCTGGCCCGCCATGCACACGCGGCTCGCGGAGATCGATGCTGTTACCGCCGCCCGCCTGCACCCAAACGACGCACAACGCATCCAGCGCGCATTGGAGATTTTCGAGCTGACCGGCCAGTCGGCGAGCGCCCTGTTCGGTGCGCCCCGACCGGCAGGTGTGCGCGGTCCGGTTTTGCACTACGCCATTGCGCCGGCTGATCGTTCCGACTTGCATGCGCGTATCGAGACGCGCTTCATGCAGATGATCGATGCGGGCTTCATCGAAGAGGTTCACAGTTTGCGCGCAAGGGGCGATCTTCATATTGGTCTCCCATCAATGCGCGCGGTGGGTTATCGCCAACTTTGGCGACATTTAGACGGCGAATACATACTAAATGAAGCGATCCAACGGGGAATTGCGGCGACACGCCAGTACGCCAAGAGACAAATGACGTGGCTGCGCGCGGAATCACGCTGGCAATGGCTGCCAGGAACCGCCCTAACGGGGCTTATTGAGCGCATCTTGCTGGATTTCGATTGCACCGCGGCGGCAACCGGAACGCAGCGTGATATCCTACGGAATTAGCTGACGCCGCCGATGTCAAAAAGCGTCTTTCAAAAAATTTTAGCGTCTCCCAATAAAGATTTCAGGACAATTTCAAGGTCAAAAAAAATGTCAAAAGGCCAAACCCTGCAGGAACCGTTTTTGAACGCACTGCGTAAGGAACGCATCCCGGTTTCGATCTATCTCGTCAACGGCATCAAGCTTCAGGGACACGTTGAATCCTTCGACCAGTTTGTCGTACTGCTCAAGAACACGGTCAGTCAGATGGTTTACAAGCACGCGATCTCGACGATCGTGCCGGCGCGTCCGGTGCGTATCCAGGAGAGCGGCGAAGTTGACGAGCCGACACCCGGCAATACGTGAGCCGCATCGCAGTCCTGCATCCGGATGTTTGAGCGCGCGCGCGGCGGCGAGCGCGCCGTTCTGGTTCATCTGGAGTTCCCGGGCACCGATTTCGATGCCGATCGGCGCGAATTCGAGGATCTCGCGCGCTCGGCAGGTGCCGACATCGTTTCGATTATTGGCGGTCGTCGGCAAAAGCCCGATCCCGGTATCTTCGTGGGCAGCGGCAAGGCCGACGAAGTTACTGCGGCGGTGGCCGACCATCAGGCGGATCTCGCGATCTTCAATCACGAGCTTTCGCCAAGCCAGGAGCGCAATCTCGAAAGACGTCTGTCCTGCCGCGTGGTCGGCCGGACCGGCCTGATACTCGATATCTTCGCGCGGCGCGCACGCTCGCACGAAGGCAAATTGCAGGTCGAACTGGCACAGCTTCAGCACATGGCGACGCGTCTGGTGCGTGGATGGACTCACCTCGAACGGCAGAAGGGCGGCATCGGTCTGCGCGGCCCTGGTGAGACGCAGCTTGAAATCGATCGTCGCCTGATCCGCGATCGTATCGCCACGCTCAAGCGCCGTCTGGAAACAGTTCGTGGCCGGCGTGCGCTCGGTCGGCGCGCGCGTGAACGCAGCCGTACCCTCACGGTATCGATTGTCGGCTATACCAATGCCGGCAAGTCGACGCTGTTCAACGCGCTCACCGGTGCCGGCACATTCGCATCGAGCCAGCTATTCGCGACGCTGGATACGACGGTTCGGCGTCTGCCGCTGCCGAACGGCGAAGCGCTTGCGCTCGCGGACACCGTCGGCTTCATCCGCGATCTGCCGCATGATCTGGTCGCGGCATTTCGCGCCACGCTCGAAGAGGCGCGCGAAGCCGACTTGCTGCTGCATGTCGCTGATGCCGCCGATCCGGAACACGCCGTGCGCATCGAGCAGGTCGATGCGGTATTGAACGAAATTGGAGCCGGCGAGGTGCCACGCCTGCTGGTGTTAAACAAGATTGATCTGCGTGAAGGGGAAGTCGCACGCATCGAGGTGGGCGCCGACGGCCTGCCGCAATCTGCTTTCGTTTCCGCGCAGAATGGCGCTGGCCTCGATTTGCTTCCGGCTGCGATCGCGCGGCGGCTGTTTGCGGAAGCGATCGATGACGAGATCGTGCTGCCGCCGAGTGCCGGGCGATTGCGCGCACAGTTATTCGCGCTGAACGCCGTGCGCCACGAAGAAATCGCAGCCGACGGCGCTTCACATTTGCAGGTGCGACTCCCGCATGCGCGACTGCTCGAACTGTGCCGGGCGGCGGGTGTGGACGTGCCGCCGCGCGCATCGTCGGTCGGGGAAGTATAAAATCGACCGGCTCAAATATTGGCTTATGTTTGGAAGCCCGTTTCGGACGGCGACCGATTTTTTGTCTGGAGTTTACTAAATGGCTTGGAACGAGCCCGGTCCTGGGCGCGATCCGTGGAATACGCCGCCTGGCGGCGGCAAACGCGGCGGCGGTGCGCCGGACGTCGAGGCGCTGATTAAACGGGTCCGCTCCTGGCTTGCCAACGGCGGCAAGCGCGGCGCTTCTGGCTTGGCTGGATTACTGCTGCCGGTGCTGGCGCTGGTCTGGCTGATCAGCGGCTGCTATACCGTCGATGAGCAGGAGCGCGGCGTTGTGTTGCGCTTCGGTGCTTATGCCGGTACGGATGAGCCCGGCTTCCGCTGGCACTTTCCGTGGCCGGTCGAGAGTGTCATCAAAGTCAATGTCAGCGGCGTGCGTTCGGTCAGCACCCATTCGACGCTACTGACGCAGGACGAGAACATCATTGATGTCGCGCTTACGGTTCAGTACCGGGTGTCGTCCGCGGTGGACTATCTGTTCAATGTGCAGGATCCGGACAACACGCTTCAGCAGGCGACCGCCAGCGCGCTGCGCGAAGTCGTCGGCGGCAGCGCGATGAACGATGTGCTCGACAAGGACGGGCAGAGCATCGCTGAGCAGACCCGCCATGTGCTGCAGGACCGTCTCGATGGCTATAAGGCTGGGCTTGTGCTGACTGACGTCAGCCTGCAACAGGCGCAGCCGCCGGAACCAGTGAAGGCCGCGTTCGATGACGTGGGCCGTGCGCGCGAAGAAGCGCGTCGCGCCCGCAGCGACGCAGAAGCCTACGCCAACGATCGTCTGCCGCGCGCGCGCGGCGACGCCTCGCGACGCCTCGCAGAAGCTTCCGCGTACCGCGACCAGGTCATCGCGCGTGCGGAAGGCGATACCGCGCGCTTTTCGGAACTGCTTGCCGAATACCGTCGCGCGCCGCAGGTGACGCGCGACCGGCTTTATCTGGACGCGATAAGCGATGTGCTCAACCAGTCAAGCAAGATCCTGGTGGATGTGGATCGCGGCAATCCGGTGATTAACATCCCGTTGGAGCAGCTGCTCAAGGGAACGGTGGAGGCTGGGGCGCCGGCGGAATCGGCGCGACCGGGTTCGGCACCCTCATCCGGCGGACAACGGCCGCAGTCCGCGCCCGGCGGCGGCGCGGCAAACGATGACTCGCTGCGCTCGCGTGACCGGGGGAGCCACTGATGAAGCAGCAGACCATTGGTTATCTGTTGCTGGCGGCCCTACTTGCGTTCGCGGCCCACGACAGCATCTATACGGTTGACCAGCGCACATGTGCTCTGCTGTTTGAGTTCGGAAAAGTCAGCGACGCTACGCTGCGGCCCGGAGTGCACTTCAAGCTGCCGTTCGTGCAGGCCGTGCGCAAGTTCGATGCACGCGCAGGCACGCTGGACAATCAGACCGAAAATATCTCGACGGCGGACAAGGAAGAGGTTGTCGTCAGTTATTACGCGAAGTGGAAGATCGACAATGCCGCGACCTTCTGGTCGGCCGCCAACGGCCAGCAGATGAACGCTGGCGATCGTCTTTCCTCATTCCTTTCGAGCGCTCTACGCGACGAGCTCGGATCGAAAACCTTGCGTCAGATCATCGCCGATGATCATGGCGGGATCTCGACCGATTTGCGGAATGCGGTGCAGGAGTCCGCGAAAGGATTGGGCATCGAGGTGCTGGACGTGCACATCAGGGATGTCAATCTGCTCGACAAGATTAATGACGCGGTGTACGACCGCATGCGCGCCGATGAAGCGAGCACGGCGTCGGAACTGCGGGCCAAGGGGGCGGAGCAGGCCGACAAGCTGAAGGTCGAAGCGGACAGTCAGGCGCAGGTGACGGTCGCCAATGCCTATCGCGACGCCGAGAAAATTCGTGGCGAGGGCGATGCCAAGGCCGCGCAGATTTACGCGGCCACTTATGGTCAGGATCCCGAGTTCTATCGTTTCTATCGTTCGCTCAACGCCTATCGCGATGCCTTCCGCAGCAAACAGGATGTGCTCGTGCTGCAGCCGAATTCGGACTTTTTCCGCTATTTCAGTGCACCGGACGCCGGTGCCAAGAAGAAGTGATGGCGTCCATGACCGCGGAAATCCTGCGCGCGCTTGCGCTGATTGTCGTCATCGAGGGCATGATGCCTTTCGTGTCGCCGGGGCGATTCCGCGGAAGCATGATGCGGCTCGCGCAGCTGGATGATCGCAGCTTGCGTATGGCCGGCCTCGCGGGCATGGCGGTGGGCCTGCTGTGTCTGCGCGCCATCAAGTGGTTTCTATGAGCGGCTTATGGATGTTGCCGGATGGCGTCGAGGAATCTTTGCCGCCGATGTCGTGGCGCCTGGAGGCCTTGCGGCGCGCGCTGCTCGATCACTATCGTGCATCCGCTTATGAATTGGTGTTGCCGCCACTGATCGAACATCTCGACGCGCTGCTGACCGGTGCCGGTTCCGACCTCGAGCGCCAGACCTTCAAGTTCACCGATCCCGCCGGCGGACGTTTGCTGGGCCTTCGTGCCGACATGACGCCGCAGGCCGCACGCATTGCGGCGCGCCAATTTTCGGCGATGCCGGTGGTGCGGCTGTGCTATCTCGGCACCGTGCTGCGCACGCAACCGGACAGCCTCGGCGGTTCACGCGCGCCGCGCCAGGTCGGCTGCGAAATCTTCGGCGAGGCGCGGCTGGATGCCGATCTCGAAATCCTGCGCCTGATGCTCGATACACTGCAGCTGGCCGGATTGCGCGATATTCACATTGATCTCGGTCATGTCGGTATTTATCGCGCAGTCATCGCCAAGCTCGGTCTGGACGCGGACGACGAAGCCACGTTGTTCGATATCCTGCAGCGCAAATCGCAGCCTGATTTGCGCGATTTCGCCGCTGCGCACCGGCTGGCTGACGAAATTCTCCGGCCATTCGCGGCGCTGATGGATCTGAATGGTGGAATCTCCGTGCTGATCCGCGCACACACGGTGCTGGGAGCGGCCGATCCGGCAATTGCCGAAGCGCTGTCCGCGCTGGAGCAGGCGGTGGCGGAACTCCAGCGCGTGGCGCCAGAGGTGGCACTGCATATCGATCTGGCGGAGCTGCGCGGCTATCGTTACCAGACCGGGCTGGTATTCGCGGCATTCGTGCCCGGACATGGCCGCGAGCTGGCGCGCGGCGGGCGCTACGATGGTGTCGGACACGAATTCGGGCATGCGCGGCCGGCTACGGGATTTTCAGCCGATATCAACGAACTGCTGCGTCTCGGCGCGCAGGTGTAGAGCAGGTCTATATCAATCAACCCGACCGCACGGCGCGCCTGCGCGCGCGGTGACCGCGGGATTTTCGGAGCAAGCGTTCATGGGCAAATCGGTCGTCGTTATTGGCGCCCAGTGGGGTGACGAGGGCAAGGGCAAGGTCGTGGACCTGCTCACCGATCGCTGCCAGGCGGTCGTACGTTTCCAGGGCGGCCACAATGCTGGGCACACGCTGGTCATCAACGGTGTGAAGACCGCGCTGAACCTGATTCCTTCGGGGATCATGCGTGACGACGTCGAGTGTTTGATCGGCAACGGCGTGGTGCTGTTCGTGCCGCGCCTGCTTGAGGAAATCCAGGGACTGGAGGCGCGCGGCATTCCGGTGCGCGCTCGCCTGAAGATTTCGGAAGCCACACCGCTGATCCTTGAGCATCACATCAAGCTCGACCAGGCACGCGAGCGCGCGCGCGGCGACGCCAAGATCGGCACTACTGGCCGCGGCATTGGTCCCGCCTACGAGGACAAGGTGGCGCGGCGTGCGGTGCGCGTCGGCGACCTGTTCCATCGTGAGCGGCTCGCTGCCAAGCTCGGCGAAGTGCTCGATTACCACAACTTCGTGCTCACTCAGTATTTCAAAGACACGCCGGTCGATTTCCAGAAAACGCTGGACGCCTGTCTGACTTTTGCCGACGCACTGCGGCCGATGGTCGCCGACGTCACCGAACTGCTGCGACGGCATCTGGTGGCTGGCCACAACGTGCTGTTCGAAGGTGCGCAGGGCGCCATGCTCGATATCGACCACGGCACTTATCCCTACGTCACTTCGAGCAATACCACCGCCGGCGGAGCCGCCACCGGCACCGGCGTCGGCCCGCGCGCACTCGATTACGTGCTGGGCATCGTCAAGGCCTACGCGACACGCGTCGGGGGTGGTCCGTTTCCGACCGAACTCGAGAACGAGATCGGCCAGTCGATCCGCGACAAGGGCGACGAATACGGTACCGTGACCCGGCGTCCGCGACGCTGCGGTTGGTTCGATGCCGTCGCCGCGCGGCGCTCAATTTTCAATAACAGCGTGTCTGGATTGTGCGTAACCAAGCTCGACATACTCGACGGCATGGACACGGTACGCATCTGCACGGGCTACAAAGTGGACGGCCGCAAGGTCGAAACGGTGCCCATCGGTGCCGAAGGCCTGGCGGCGGTCGAGCCGGTTTATGAGGACGTGCCGGGCTGGAAGCAATCGACGTTTGGCACACGCCGCTACGAGGATTTACCGGCTGCCGCTCGGGCTTATCTGAAGCGCGTCGAGGAAGTGACCGGCGCTGAAGTGGCGATCATTTCGACCGGCCCGGATCGCGAGCACACGATCGTGCTGAGGAATCCTTTCGACTGATTGGCAGAGCTGGAGTGCCGCGGCGGTCGTGAGCTCTGAAAGGATTGGCGTAGCTCAAAGAGCTGCGCCAATCCAAGCCCAAAACCCGATCAGTGCGAATGGCAGATGGTTACCACAGATGGTCCTGAGCCGACCTTGATCTTGTCAACGACTTCGAGTGTCGTCGTATCGATCGCCGACACCGTCTGCGAAAACGAGTTTGTGACGTAGGCGGTGCTGGGGCAGCCTGCAGCTGGGGTCGACTCGGTTGCAGCCTGAACTGGACCCACGGACGGCAGCACGGCAAGGGCGAGTGCGAAGATCCCCCCTTTCCGCATGCCATATGTGATGTCGCCGCGGGCATCGTTGTAGAGATGAAACGTGTCACGCTCCTCGTGCGATATCGCGAGGCGCAGCCCCTCTAGTTGTTTGTTCATAAATTACCCCCTCCTGATCGCCTGTATCGGCGTAATGTGTTCTTCTGTGCCACCAAACCAATTCTATCCGTGGTGTTCCCGCTGGGATCGTTCCGCTATTGCGGCGATAGAGGGGAATCACCGATCAGTTGCCCCTGGGCTATTACGGCGAAGGTGTTAACATTTTCGTATACTCTCCCGGCCTTGTCCGCTTGGCGTTGCGCGTTCGGGTCGACGCGTCTGACTGGAAGCGCATGCACCGTCGCGGCGCTCGCGCGCCATTGCCAGTGTTCCCTTGGGAAAGACTCTCAAGGAATGCGTTTTCTCCTTGCCTTCCAACGTATACGTCAACCGCTACCATTTGGACCCGCTCGGATTCACGATGAACCCCCTTATTTATGGGAGCAGTGTGTACCGCTTTTCCTTAGGCCCGGCGGTGCGAGTCGGGGATTGGGCGAGTGCCAATTCACGCCGGGTAACAAAGAGGATTTCGGACGGCCAGCAACAAAAAACCCCGCAATTACGCGGGGTTTATGGACTAAAGAGGAAGCAATTGGAACTTAATATGGTGCCGAGAAGAGGACTCGAACCTCCACGGTTTTACCCGCCAGTACCTGAAACTGGTGCGTCTACCAATTCCGCCATCTCGGCAGCGGAGGCGCAGACTAAAGGCGGCGCCCGGCTTTGTCAATGAAACGAAACAAGAATATATCCGGAAATACATCCGGCACATCCAGTGATTCCCCTCGCGGCGACAAGCCCGGTGCAGAAAAACGCGGCCGTAAACCCGATTGGCGGAAACAGGACCCGCAGGCTGCGGCGGAAGCCGCGCGCTACGAACATCCAATTCCGAGTCGCGTACTGATTCTGGAAATGCTCGATACGGCGGGCGCCGCAATGACGCTGGACGACCTGATCGCACGATTCAAGATGCCCAAGCTTGACGAACAGGAAGCGCTCAATAAGCGATTGGTGGCGATGACGCGTGACGGCCAGCTTGCCCAAGACCGGCAAGGTGCTTACTCAGCCACCGGGGGCGGGGTAGCCCGAACCAGTGGAACGCTCGAAGGACGCGTGGCCGCGCATCGCGACGGTTACGGCTTTGTCGCCATCGAGGGCGGCGGGACCGACGTTTTCCTGCCGCCGCCGCAGATGCGCGGCATTATGGATGGTGATCGTGTGCGCGTGCGCGTCACCGGCGAGGACGCACGTGGCCGGCGCGAGGGCGCTCTGGTGCAGGTTGTCGAGCGCGGTCGTCGCACACTGGTCGGGCGTCTCGATGTGCGCCAGGGTGTGTTCACGGTGATTCCGAGTTCGCCGAAGTTGCCGGAAGTGATTGTGCCGCCGGCCGAGCGCGGCAAGGCGCAGGACGGACAGATGGTAGTGGTCGAGTTGATCGCCGCACCGAACGATCGCTCGCTGCCGGTGGGTCGCATCATCGAAGTGCTGGGCGATCATCTGGCGCCGGGCATGGAGATCGAAGCGGCGCTGCGCACGCATGATTTGCCGCGCGTATGGCCGCCGGATGTCGAGCGTGACGCATCGGCATTCGCGCCGGTTGTATTGCCCGAGCAATGCGAAGGCCGTGTCGATCTGCGCGGACTCGGTCTGGTGACGATCGACGGTGCCGACGCACGTGATTTCGACGATGCGGTGTACGCGGAAAAGAACCGTGGTGCGAAAGGCGGCTGGAAGCTGTGGGTGGCGATCGCCGACGTTTCCGCCTATGTCGTGCCGGGCGCCGCGCTCGACGAGGAAGCGGAGAAACGCGGCAATTCCGTGTACTTCCCGGAGCATGTGATTCCGATGCTGCCGGAGGCATTGTCGAACGGGCTGTGCTCGCTGAATCCGGAAGTGGATCGCCTGTGCCTGGTCTGCGAAATGCGCGTCGGGCCTGAAGGCGAGGTGAGCGGGTCGCGCTTCTACGAGGCGGTGATGCGTTCGCAGGCGCGGCTGATCTATGAAAACGTTGCCGCGATCATTGCCGATCCAAAAGGTGAGGAGGCGCTGAAGCGTCCCGAACTCGTCGAGCGGCTGTTGACGCTGCGTGAAGTGTTCGACGTGTTGTTCGCGGCGCGCGAGAAGCGCGGCGCGATCGACTTCGAAGGTGGCGAGACGAAAATCGTGTTCGGTGCTGACCGCAAGATCGAGCGCATCGTGCCGGTGCGGCGCACGCTCGCGCACCGCCTGATCGAAGAATGCATGATCGCCGCCAACGTTGAAGCGGCGACGCTGGTCGAAAAGCACAAGATGCCCGCGCTGTTCCGCGTGCACGCCGAGCCCGATGCGGACAAGATCGCGATCCTGCGCGAATTCCTCGCCGGCCGCGCCCTGCGCCTGAGCGGCGGCGTGGTGCCGTCGGCGATGGATTTCGCCAAGACGCTTGAGAAACTGAAGGGACGCCCCGACGCCGGTCACGTGCAGAACGTGATGCTGCGCTCGCTGATGCAGGCGCGCTACAGCGCCGAGAACACCGGTCACTTCGGACTGGCGCTGACGCACTATGCGCATTTCACGTCGCCGATCCGCCGCTATCCGGATCTGCTATTGCACCGCGCGATCAAGCATGTGCTCGCGCGCGGCAAGCCTAAGGATTTCATCTACACGATCGAGCAGCTCGACCAGCTCGGCGTGCATTGCTCGATGACCGAGCGCCGCGCCGACGAAGCCACGCGCGACGTCGTCACTTGGCTGAAGTGCGAATTCATGAGCCATCGTGTCGGCGAAGAGCTTGACGGCATCGTCACCAGCGTCGCCCCGTTCGGCTTGTTCGTCGAACTCGATGGGCTCTATATCGATGGTTTGATCCACGTCTCGACACTAGCCGGCGACTATTACGAATTCGACGCACGCCACCAGCGCCTCACCGGCGCGCGCAGCAAGCGCGTGTTCGCGCTCGGCGATCGTCTGCGCGTGAAGGTCGTGCGCGTCAGTCCGGACGAACGCCGCATCGATTTGATGCTGGTGCGTCGAGACGACGATAAGGAAAGTGTCGGAGGTCCGCACATGGCGGCGCAACTGGCAACAGCTGCGAAACACAAGAAGGCGCGCCGGCGGAAATGAGTTTCAAGAGGGCAATTACCGGCGGCATTCTGAGCGCGGCGTTGTTTGTCGGAGGCTGTGCGTCTGTGTCGCACGAAAATCCGCCTGCTGTGGTGATTGTGGTGCCAGCGGCGATTCCGGCGGAGCGCGAAAGTGAATTTCTAGATGCGCTGGACCGGCAATTGCGCCACAGTCTTGACGCAAGTGCGGTTCCGGTGCTGAAGCCGCTGGCGCGTGCGGACGAATCCATTTCGATGCGTCTCGACGGCGCAGGATTCGCCGGCCTCAGCGGCGAACTTGATGTCGCGACCCTGGCGCCGCTCGGTGAAATCGCCAAGGCATTGGCGGATGCGGGCGCCTGCGTGATTCATGTACTCGGCGAGCGTGTCGATGCGCAGGAGGACGCGGATGCCGATCTCGGCGAGCGTCGTGCGGAGTCGGTCGCTGCGATGTTAGTGCGCCTCGGCTTTCCGGCCGCGCGCGTGCGCGCCGAGAGTCGCGTTCGTAGTGGCGCAGCCGGCGGCGTAGTCATCGTCGTGAGGCCGGTCATCGAGCATCGCGAACAGGAAGCCTGGATGCCGCCGCGCATCGATAGCTGAGCACCAATAGCTGCGCTGAGAATTACACGATGCCTGCAGAAACATACATTGGCGGTTTCCATGCCGTGATCGCCGCCCTCGAAGACGGCGAAAACAAGCCGCGCGAAGTCCTGCTCGCGGATACGCGGCGGGACGAGCGCGCGCGGCGCATGCTGCAGATCGCCGCCAAGGTTGGGGTCACCGTGCGCCAGGTTTCGCGCGAGACGCTGGATCTACGCGCGCCGGGCCTGCGGCATCAAGGTGTGATTGCTGCGATCGAAGCGACCGCGGTAGTTGGCGAAGATGTGCTGTACGTTCCGGCGACGCCGGATCGCGTTGTGCTCGCGCTCGACGGCGTGCAGGATCCGCACAACCTCGGCGCCTGCCTGCGCACCGCCGAAGCGGTGGGCGTATGCGCCGTCATCATTCCTAAAGACCGTTCGGTCGGACTGACGCCGGTCGTGCGCAAGGTCGCGGCCGGTGCCGCCGAGCGCGTGCCGGTGGTCGGCGTCACTAATCTCGTGCGCTCGCTGGAACGCCTCAAGGAGCTGGGCTATTGGGTGACCGGTCTGGCGGGTGAAGGCGAAGAGTCCTTGTTCGATGTCGATCTGACCGGCCCGCTGGTCATCGTCATGGGCGGCGAGGGCGAGGGACTGCGACGGCTCACGCGCGAGACCTGCGACCGTCTTGTGCACATCCCGATGGGGGGTGAAATCGAAAGCCTCAACGTGTCGGTGGCCGCAGCGGTGAGCCTCTACGAAGCGTTCCGGCAGCGCAACGGATCGCGGTAATGAAGCGGTGGGACCGAAGCGCGCTGGTGGCGACGATGTTCGCTGCCGCCGTCGCAACTGTTTCTGTCTCGACAGCGGCGGCGAGCGATATCGATTACTCGAAACCCGCACTGCTGCCCACACGCCGGATCACTGAGCTCCCGAAGTTTCCCGGCGCTGCGCCAATGCCGCACCGCATTGTCATGACACGCCTGCCGGATCATCCCGATGGTCCCGCCGCGAAGCTCGTCGATGGATTGCTGCCGGTCGCAGAGAACGGAAATGCGATGGCGGCTTACGAGCTGGCAGTCGTGCTCAACGACTGTTCGCAGATTCCGGCGGACGCGAGCGAACTGGAGCAGCGCATCGCCGACCTCAAGCGCAAACGCGTCGACATCGATACGCCGATCCACCATCCGAAGGAGATGGAAAGGGACATGCGTCATCAGTTCGATCGCTGCCAGGGCATACCGGCCGATCGGCGCGGGCAGTATTACGACTGGCTGCGACGAGCCGCCGATGGCGGACTGCTCGACGCACTCGAAAATTTTCCGCTGTTCGTGCCGCCGGGCGACATCTGCCGCGAATACGAATTCTCACGTTGCACTGCCGATCAGCAATCCACATCGCAGGCCGCGCGGCAGATCATCGGCCATTACCTGCTCGCCGCGCGCGATGCTGGCAGCGTCAACGCGCTATGGCAGCTCGGTGCAGCGTATACGCAGGGCGAGCTGTTCCCGGTCGACGACGTCGCCGCCTACGCGCACCTGCTGGCATACGAGCGGGCTGGACACGCGTTCGGAATTGCAGACCGGGTCGCGGCCGAAGTCAGGAATCTGGCGGCACGACTATCCGCGGATGCGCGTGAGCAGGGGCGCCAGCAGGCGCGTGCACTGCTTGCGAATCCGCAGTGCTGTGTGCTGATTCGTTGAATAAGGATTCCTACGTGAGATCGTATCGTGCGCATTGCGCACGATTACGTTCGTTCGCCGAAATCCCCATCGACATCATCCGTTGCCCAATCCCGAGGAAGATCCCCGAGCCGCACCCAGCGATGAAACGACGAATAGGGCCACGCGGCAACGTGCTCCACAAGCCGATGCTTGACTGGATTCCAGTGAATGTAGCTAGCGTGCCGAGCAAAGTCGGTTTCGTCCCGGATCTGATGTTCCCAGAATCGTCGCTGCCACAATCCCGATTCATGGCGCCGCACGCGAGACTGCGAAACGTTTTTCGATGCGGCAGGGTAGGCAATGCGGCTGGTCAGGCGTTTGATCAACCCCCAGCGCATCGAGAAGTCCGCATCGCCTTCGGGCAGAGTCCAGATGCAGTGCAAATGGTCCGGCAACAGCACGGCGGCATCGAGCGTGAAAGGACGGGAAGTTCGCACGGCGTGAATGGCCTCACGCAAAGCCATCCGGATTGGTTCGGACGTCAGGTCATAGTCACGCCGGTAGGCGCAAACCGTGAAGAAGTAAGTTCCTCCCGCCACTGGCGCGCGACGACAAGTAGCCATTTCAGTGCATCATAAATCCACATATACCCTAATCGAATAGCGCGGATTGAGCGATCCGTAGCGTGCGCATTGCGCACGATCAACCTTGGGATGGTGGCGAAGGGTCGTGCGCGGTGCGCACGCTACGCTGGCTCATCTTTTATTGACATGCTCTTCAAGGGCGTAATGGAGATGGAGAAGACGCTCCGCAATCTTTACTCCAGTTGAATTTCGCATGTGCTTAAGTGAGACCTCTACTGCCCCCATTTTAAGTCGCCCTTCACAATTAACCTGTGGAACCCCCTTTGTTAGCTGCTTTATAACCCAAGCAAAATCTTTTCGAAGGTTTTCCGGAAAGTGATTTTCAGTAAGCGGATGAAATACTGAGTAAGCTTGCAGAATACGTGAGCGTACATCGCCAGGGGCAACGGCCAACGTCGCAACCACGCTAATTAACTTCTCATGGGCGTAAACTGCAGGGCCATAGACAGTCGTGCTCTGTTCAGAGCGATATCGCGTGGCCATAGTTCTTAGCGCGACCGGCTAATAAGTCCAACCGACGCCGAATTGCCTTCGCGTTTCGTTCACTGACCACACTGTTTCTTCGCCGTCATTTGCGCGGTGAGCAGCTGGGGTGGGTTTCGCTACGCTCTACCCACCCTTAGTTCTGCCGATTTATATCGACTCAGTCCGAAGCCTTTTCCGGCGGCGCCACACGCTTGTAAACGATCTTCTTGGTGTCGCCCTCGCAGCTGCCGACCACTTTCTGATCCTTGACATCGGCGGTCGCAACGATATCGAGCGCGTAGTTCTTCACGCCTTTTTTATCCAGCTTGGCGGCGATGTCGGACTTTGTTTTGTCGCAGTCTGCCCATGCGGGCGAGGAGGCGATGGCCAGAGCGGCGAGCAGGAGGGTGGTGGAGCGAATCGTCATGACATGTTCCCCTTTGTGAGAGTGAGCGAGTAAACAAAACCGTTCGTACTTCCCCGATCAAGATTGCGGCATGCGAGCACGCCGCAGTGCATCGTTAATTTCCATACGCAGAAATCCTGCCGAACCCGCCGCGCCGTCGCCGGTTACGCCAACTTCTTGTGCCGCGAACGCCGGTTGACGCCTGGCTCCGAGCCGGTGCGGCGGCGGAAATCGTCCTCGTATTCGCGATAGTTGCCTTCGAGGAACACGATTTCGCCGCTGTCCTCGAACGCGAGGATGTGTGTGGCAACGCGGTCGAGGAACCAGCGATCATGCGAGATCACCAGCGCGCAACCCGGGAAATCGAGCAATGCTTCTTCGAGTGCGCGCAGGGTTTCGACGTCGAGGTCGTTGGTCGGTTCGTCGAGCAGCAGCACGTTGCCGCCGCCGAGCAGCAGTTTGGCAAGGTGCACGCGGTTGCGTTCGCCGCCGGACAGATCCTTGATGCGCTTCTGCTGACTTTCGCCCTTGAAGTTGAAGCGGCCGATGTAAGCGCGGCTGGGCATCTCGAAGGAGCCGGCACGGATGATGTCGTTGCCGCCACTGATTTCCTGGAACACCGACTTGTTGCCGTCGAGCGCATCACGGCCCTGATTCACGTAGGCGAATTTCACCGTGTCGCCGATGCGGATCGTGCCGGCATCCGGCTTCTCTTCGCCGAGCAGCAAGCGGAACAGAGTGGTCTTGCCGCGACCGTTGGCGCCGATGATGCCGACAATGGCGCCGCGCGGAACGCGGAAGCTGAGGTTCTCGTAGAGCGTGCGGTTGCCGTAGCTTTTCTTCAGGCCTTCGGCTTCGATGACGAGATCACCCAGACGCGGGCCGGGCGGAATGTACAGCTCTTTGGTCTCGGAGCGCTTCTGGAATTCCTGGCTCGCCATTTCCTCGAAGGATTTGAGGCGCGCTTTCGACTTGGCTTGGCGACCCTTCGGGTTCTTGCGCACCCATTCCAACTCTTCCTTCATCGCTTTGGTATGCGCGTCCTCGGTCTTCTGTTCCTGTTCAAGTCGCTTTTCCTTCTGCTCCAGCCAGCTCGAATAGTTGCCCTGCCAGGGGATGCCATGACCGCGGTCGAGTTCGAGAATCCAGCCAGCGACGTTGTCGAGGAAGTAGCGGTCATGGGTGACGGCGATGACGGTACCGGGAAAATCGTGCAGGAATTTTTCCAGCCAGGCGACCGATTCGGCGTCGAGGTGGTTGGTCGGTTCGTCGAGCAACAGCATGTCCGGCTTCGACAGCAGCAGGCGGCACAGCGCGACGCGGCGTTTTTCGCCACCCGAGAGCTTGCTGACGTCGGCGTCCCACGGCGGCAGGTTCAGCGCTTCGGCGGCCTTGTCGAGAATCACCTCGAGATTGTGACCGTCGCTGGCGGCGAGCTTGCCTTCCAGCTCCTGCTGCTTGGCGCTGAGCTTGTCGAAGTCGGCATCAGGCTCGGCATAGGCGGCATAGACCGCGTCCAGTTCCGCTTGCACGGCTTTGATGTCGGCCAGCGCTTCCTCGACGTTGCCGCGCACGTCCTTGTTCGGATCGAGCTGCGGTTCCTGCGACAGATAGCCGATCTTGAGGCCGGGCATCGGTTTGGCCTCGCCGTGAAAATCCTTGTCGACGCCGGCCAGAATGCGCAGCAGCGTGGACTTGCCGGCGCCGTTGTAGCCGAGTACGCCGATCTTGGCGCCGGGGAAAAACGAGAGCGAGATGTCGCGCAGAATCTCACGCTTCGGCGGGACAGTTTTGCCCACCTTGTGCATCGTGTAGACGTATTGGCTCATTGCCGGATCGGAAGCTCTGGAACGGGAATTGGGATGCAAGAAACGCCGCTGTGAGACGGCGCGCGGATTATCCGGCAGCGCCGCTCCGTTGTCATTCTGCAGCTCCTGCGTCGTCTATAATTTAAGGTATGAAACAACTAATCAGGGCTGGGATCGCGTACTCCTGCATTATCGCGGGCGTCACCATCGCGCCGGTGGTATTCGCGAAGGGGGAATATCAGTGCGACAACACAGGCCGCGTGATGTATGGAGATGCCTGTGAGCCGGCACCGAAGGCAAAAATGCCGGCCCATCAGCCCTTGAGCACCACCAGCGCGCCGTCGCCGGAAGCGGCGAAACTTGCAAAGCAATACGATGCCGAGGCCGCGCGTGACAGCGCCGCCAAGCGCAAGGCCGATGCCGCGTGGCTGAAGCAGCACGACGCCGAAAAGGCCCGGCAGGCGGCAATCGATAAGGGATTGGCCGAGCACCGCATCGTCAAGGGCATGACGCCGGAGCAGGTCCGCAGCGTTCTCAATCAGCCGGATCGCATCGAGGATCAGGGCGGGCTGAAGGAGCGCTGGGTTTACAACGAAGCGGGCCACCACCGGCATGTCGTCACGTTCAAGGACGGTGTCGTGGCAAGCGATAGCGAGCGCGCTTCGAAGCACAAGTAGGCAGGCGAGGGATTCTGTCGCCGGGGAACTTCCATTTTCTGAGCTGTCCATGTGTAGCCAGCCGTTTTCAAGAGCGGTTGCGGCTGAGTTATGAAACAGTATTCAAAAATTCGCGACAGGCAGGTTTTCTTCGATATGGTCTGGGGTGGTCTTTTCGTGCCGATTTGCCTGCGGATCATGAGTTCGTTCCGGGTTGGCTGTGTGATGTTTGTGTTCAGCCTGCTTCTACCGTTGTGCGCCGGTGCCGATGATGTGACGCCCACGGTGTTGCCACAGGCCAAGGAAGTGCTGCAACACATGTTCACCGCTGTCGATGCCGTGCAGGACTACGAAGTAGTGATGAACAAACAGCAGCGACACGACGGCAAACTGCAGCCGTTGGAGGTGCTGAGGATCAAGCATCGCCGCTCACCGGATTGTCGGTACATGAATTGGATCGGCGATCTGCATCGCGGCCGCGAGATGATTTACTGCCCGGCCCGATACGATGGAAAAATCGAAGCACACGACGGCGGCTTGATGAGCATCTTCACCGTCAGTCTTGATCCCAATGGATCCATCGCGACGAAGGGACAGTTGCACCGGATTTACGAAACGGGCCTGTTCGTGCTCGCGCAAACAGTGCACGGCGATTTCGATTATCTGGACGCCCATCCCGAGCTTCCGCCGCCCACACTTTCGCAGCGCAGCGTCGAAGACCAGCCGTCCACCTGCGTTGAGCTCGATCGTGGTTCGGATCCGTTCAAGACTTATCACGTCGGTCGCCGCGAGCTGTGCGTCGACGAGAAGGTGTCACTGCCGACCGAGTTGAGGCTATGGAATACCGACGGCGATCTGATGGAGCACTACGTTTATTCGCAATACCGTCTCAACATCGGGCTGACTGATTCAGATTTCGATACCCATAATCGGAGCTACAGATATTAAGCTCGCGTGCGCGCGCGCCGCTCCGCAACTGCGTGCTCGACGATTGCCTCGGGTACCGGTGCTGCGGGCAGCGGCGGTAGGTCCTGGGCGTCTCTGGGAAATGTGCTGAAGCGGACCGGCTTTACCCGGATCGGATCGCCGATGCGCCAGACACGGATATCGGGATCCGGATGCGGGATTTCGATCTCGATCGTCTGGTCGCCGCTGCCGTTCTGCAACTGCACGGTCAGACGCACGAGGAAGCCAGTGCGCTGCGCCTCGACCACTGTGCCAGGTAACGCCGCCGCATCGCCTTCGACGACTTCGAAATCTCCCGGACGTGCATAGATATCCACGGTCCCACGATCCGCTGCCAGCGCAGTGGTGCCGATCGGCGCAACGGCGCCGGTGAGATGAATACGACCTCCTGTCACGTAGCCGGGCAGAATGTTCGGCGTGCCGAGAAAATCGAATACGAATGGCGTGCGCGGGCGGTCGTAGACTTCGTCCGTGGTGCCGACCTGCTCGATCTGTCCCTTGTTCATGACGACCACGCGATCGGCCAGTTCCAGCGCTTCTTCCTGATCGTGGGTGACGAAGATCGTGGTGTACCCCGTTTCGCGATGCAACTTGCGCAGCCAGCGGCGCAGGTCCTTGCGCACCTTCGCGTCGAGCGCGCCGAAAGGTTCGTCGAGCAACAGCACGCGCGGCTCGATCGCAAGCGCACGGGCGAGTGCTACGCGCTGCTTCTGGCCGCCGGAGAGTTGGCTTGGATAGCGTTTTTCTAGACCGCCGAGCTGGACCAGTTCCAGCAGTTCGGCAACGCGCTTGTGTATGGTGTCCGCACTGGGACGCTCCGCTTTCGAACGGACCTTGAGACCGAACGCGATATTGTCGGCGATGGTCATGTGCTTGAACAGGGCGTACTGCTGGAAGACAAAGCCGACCTTGCGCTGTTGCACCGTCAACCGAGTGGCATCAGCGTCGCCGAACATAATCTGTCCGCCGTCGAGCGGTTCGAGGCCAGCGATCGCGCGAAGCAGCGTGGTCTTGCCGGAGCCGGACGGTCCGAGCAGCGCCAGCAGCTCACCCGAAGCGATATCCAGATTCACGCCACGTAGTGCGTGAAAGCCGCCGAAGTACTTCTGAACGTTCTTGACTCTAATGTCCATTGTAAATCTCTAATGTCTGCCGCTAATGTCTGCGTGTCGCCGCGAGCTGATCGGCGTAGTGCCATTCGAGGAAGCTCTTCGCTCCCAGCGTGACCAGCGCCAGCAGCGCCAGCAATGAAGCCACCGAAAACGCGGAGACGAACTGATAATCGTTGTAGAGAATTTCGATCTGCAGCGGCATCGTATTGGTGAGGCCGCGAATGTGACCGGAAACCACCGACACCGCGCCGAATTCGCCCATCGCGCGCGCATTGCAGAGCAGGACGCCGTAAAGCAGCCCCCAGCGGATGTTTGGCAGCGTGACGTGCCAGAACGTTTGCCAGCCGGAAGCGCCGAGCGACAGCGCCGCCTGTTCGTCGTCGGAGCCCAGCTCCTGCATTAGCGGGATCAGTTCGCGGGCGATGAATGGAAACGTCACGAAGATCGTCGCCAGCACGATGCCCGGCACCGCGAAAATGACCTTGATGTCGTGATCCGACGCCCATGGCCCAGCCCAGCCATGACTGCCGAAGATCAGCACATAGATCAGACCGGCGACCACCGGCGAGACCGAGAACGGGAGATCGATTAGTGTGATCAGCAATTGCTTGCCACGGAAATCGAATTTTGCGATCGCCCATGCGGCGCATAAGCCGAACACGAGATTTGCTGGCACCGCGATGCCCGCCGCGATCAGTGTGAGTTTGACCGCCGACAGCGTGTCCGTATTCGTGAACGAGTCGAAATAGGCCTGCACGCCCTTGCGCAAGGCCTCGACGAATACCGAAACCAGCGGCATGAACAAAAACACGGCGAGGAACAGTAACGCCGTCGCGATCAGCATCCAGCGGATCCAGGGCTGCTCGGTGATGACCGCATTGGTCTGGATCAGCGGTTCGAACGGCAGCTTTGCCGGTTCGCGCGGCGCGGTGTCGAGCGCACTCATCTGGCGACGCCTCGTCTGCGGCTCCAGGCCTGGAGCAGATTGATCGCCAGGAGCAGCAGGAAGGAGATGACGAGCATCGCGGCAGCGATCGCGGTGGCTCCGCGATAATCAAATTCCTCGAGCTTGATGATGATCAGCAGCGGCGCAATTTCCGACACCATCGGGAAGTTGCCGGCGATAAAGATGACCGAACCGTATTCGCCGACCGCGCGCGCGAAGGCGAGGGCAAAGCCAGTCATCAGTGCGGGGAACACAGCCGGCAGAATCACGTGGACTACTGTTTGCAGCCGCGCTGCGCCAAGTGTCGCGGCCGCTTCCTCCAGTTCTTTTTCTACTTCGCCGAGCACCGGTTCCAAAGTCCGTACGATGAAGGGCAGGCCGATGAAAGTCATCGCCACGATGATGCCCAGTGGTGTGTATGCGACCTTGATGTCGAGTGGCATGAGCAAGCTGCCGATCCAGCCGTTCGGTGCGTAAATGGCGGTGAGCGCAATGCCAGCCACCGCGGTCGGCAGCGCGAACGGCAGATCGATGAACGCGTCGAACAGGCGCTTGCCGGGAAAGCGATAGCGGACGAAGACCCAAGCGACGATGGTGCCGAACACCACGTTGATCATCGCCGCGACCAGCGCGGAACCGAAGCTGAGCTTGAGGGCGGCGACGACGCGTGGCGAGCTGAGCACGTTCCACAAACCCTCGAAGCCCAGCCCGGATGCTTTGAAGAAGACGCCAGCGAGCGGAATCAGGACGATCAGACTGAGGTAAAAGATCGTATAGCCGAGTGTTGGCGTGAAACCGGGCAGAGTGCGTCGGCGCTGCCCGGTGGCAATGGCGAGAGAAGTCATGTCAGTAAATCGGTGAATCCCGAGTTGTGCGCATCGAGTCCACCCGTCACTTGGATTGATAGATGTGATCGAACAAGCCGCCGTCGCCGAAGAACTCGGGCTGAGCTTTCCGCCAGCCGCCGAACAAGTCGATATCGACAAGCTGGATTTTCGGAAAATCTTTCGCATGCGCGGCGGCGACCGTGGGATCGATCGGGCGGTAGAAGTTCTGCGCGATGATTTCCTGCGCTTCCGGCGTGTAGAGATAATTTAGATAAGCTTCAGCGACCTTTGTCGTGCCGTGCTTCTTCGCGTACTTGTCGACGACCGCAACCGGCGGTTGTGCAAGAATCGACAGCGACGGCACCACGATCTGGTATTTGTCCGCGCCGAATTCCTTCAGCGACAGGAATGCCTCGTTTTCCCAAGCGATCAGCACGTCGCCGATGCCGCGTTGCGCGAATGTGGTGGTCGAGCCACGGGCGCCGGAATCCAGCACCGGCACGTTCTTATAAATCTGGGTGACGAAGTCCAGCGCTTTTTGCTTGTCGTTGTTGTTCTTCTTCAGCGCGTAGGCATAGGCAGCGAGGAAGTTCCAGCGCGCGCCAGCCGAGGTCTTGGGGTTGGGCGTGACCACTGCGACGCCGGGCTTGATCAGATCATCCCAATCCTTGATTCCCTTTGGATTGCCCTTGCGTACCAGCAGCACGACAGTCGATGTGTACGGCGTGCTGTCACCCTTCAGACGGCTCTGCCAGCTATCCGGCAGCAGGTCACCGTTATCGTGCAGCGCGTCGATATCGGAAGCGATCCCGAGCGTGGCAACATCCGCTTCGAGGCCATCGATGATCGCGCGCGCTTGCTTCGACGAACCGCCATGCGATTGCTGGATGGTGAGGGCATCACCGGTTTTTGCCTTCCATTGCGCTGCGAACTTGGCATTGATCGCCGCGTACAATTCGCGGGTCGGATCATAGGAAACGTTCAGCAGTTGGACGTCCGCAGCCGCCGCGACCGAAGAGATACCGATCAGCGCGGCCGCGCCAATATGGGCCGACCAGCGTGTGACGGCAGAAACATGAAGCATGAGTTAAGTCCCCGTATGCACCGATGTGAGCCTGTAGCGTGACGGGGGCGCTTTTTTTTCAAAAATAACAAAAAGTATTTCTTATATTCCAAAATTGTTTTTTACTTTGAAATCAAAGACTCAACATCTTCAACGGCTGCACCATCGACAGCATTTAATCGCAGCGCAGCACCAGTGGCCGCGGTTTGAAGTACCGCCAGGAGCGCATTTCCACGCGTTGGATGCGGCGCTGAGTCCACCACTTCCCCGACCGGTTGCCCATCGCCATTGGCGGAATAAATGGTCTGGCCGGGAGTCGCGGAGGCGTGAGCCGTGTACGCCATATATAGGCGCCGCTTGAGATTGCCGAGGTAGTGCATACGGGCAATCACTTCCTGTCCGGTATAGCAGCCCTTCTTGAAGTTGATGCCGCCGAGAGAGTCGAGATTCAGCATCTGCGCGACAAAATGGTCTTGAGTTGTCGCGTGAATGGTCGGAACGCCGGCCAATATATCGAGCAACCTCCAGGCAGCGCTGCCGACTGGGCGCAAATTGTCGGCAAGCGACTGCCACAGCGGTGCCAGCCGCTGTGCAGAGCCATGCACGGTGTAGCGTGGCGTGGTTCCCGGCCGCCGCAGCACGATCGCGCCATTGGTTTCGGCGCAGCTCCAGACATCCTGCGGTACTGGCAGTCCGGCGCCTGCGAGCGCGGCCGCGCAGCCACTGCCAGCGATACCGAACGAGCGCCATTCCGCGCTGGCGCCAGTGAGCGTCACTTTCGAGCGCATCACGAACATGCGCAGCCGTTTCAGAGTCGGCTCGGCGATTTCTTCGGACACTTCGAGAAGGACATCGCCACCGTCGATTCTCGATGCCGTGATCACCGCCAGCACGCGGCCCTTGGCGCTGTTCCAGCTCGTGATCTGTGCGCGGGAGGGTGTCAACTCGCGAATATCGTTGCTGAACTGTCCTTGCAGGAATGCGTCTGTGTCGGTGCCGGAAACGCGGATTGTCGCTGTTCGCGGAGGGATGGCGACGATGTCTGCCGTAAGCGCTGCGTGTGCTTCGGCGATCGGTTCGTCGAAGCCGAAATCGAAGTCGGAAAAAGCGTGCGGACGAGGGTCCGCAATCCATTCCGGAGCAGTCACGGCAGTTCCATTCGTTGCGGGCATGATTCGATTTTGTCACACTACTAAAGTTGTAGGCCGAAATGAACTATTCCTCTCTCAATAACGACGCAGCGGATCGCACGCAAGATGAATCAGGCGTTGCGCCCGTGCGCCCGATGTCCACGGGGACCGAGCCGCCGACACCGCCAGTGCGCGAAATCGGCGGACGTAAGGATGGGCCGGAGCCGACGCGCTATGGGGATTGGGAGAAGGGCGGCCGCTGCATCGATTTTTAGATCCATCCGTTTTCTGTTTTCGCAGCTGCCGGCGTTTGCGTAGCGAGTGCCGGGAACCTTGAAAGTAAGGATAAAAATATATGTCCGCGAAACCTGCCGCGTCGAATCGCCCGTTGTCGCCGTTCATGATCGGGCCGTACTACCGTCCCCAGATCACCTCGATGCTGTCGATCACACATCGTCTGACCGGTGTCGCGCTGGCGTTTGGTACGGTCTTTCTGGCGGCGTGGGTGCTCAGCGCCGCCGCCGGCCCGGCCGCTTATGCGCGCTGGGAATGGTTCGCCGGTGGCATCGGCGGCAAGCTGCTGCTGTTCGGCTGGAGCTGGGCACTGCTGTATCACCTCTGCAACGGCATCCGCCATCTGGTTTGGGATACCGGCCGCGCGTTCTCGCTCGACGCGGTCACCAAGGGCGGCATCATCGTCATTGCATCTTCGATCGTTCTCACCGCCGCGGTGTGGGTTGCCGCGTACGTGCACTGATCCGAGAGAAATCACATGAATAACCTACGTTCTCCGCTCAGCCAGGCGCGCGGTCTGGGTTCCGCGAAGGAAGGCGTCCATCACTGGTGGATGCAGCGCCTCACCGCCATCGCGCTGATCCCGCTGTCGCTGTGGTTCGTGTACGCCATCGCGCGCTATCACATGGCCACCTACCCAATGATGGTGATGTGGATCAGGTCGCCGCTCGTTGCCGTGGCGCTGGTGCTGTATTTCCTCGCGCTGTTCTATCACGCCGCGCTCGGCGTGCAGGTCGTGATCGAAGACTACGTCGGCAACGAAGCGGTCAAGCTCACCAGCATCGTGCTCGTCAAACTCGGCCTGTTCGCGCTCGGCGCCGCCAGCATCTTCGCCGTTCTCAAAATCGCACTCGGAGTCGCCTGATGTCCGCCGCATCCACCAACAGTTACGCGATTACCCATCACGAATATGACGTGGTTGTCGTTGGCGCCGGCGGCGCCGGTCTGCGCGCCACGGTCGGCCTCGCACAGGCGGGACTGAAGACCGCGAATCTGACCAAGGTGTTTCCGACGCGTTCGCACACCGTCGCGGCGCAGGGCGGTATTTCCGCCGCGCTCGCCAACATGGGTGAGGACGACTGGCGCTGGCACATGTACGACACCGTGAAAGGTTCGGACTGGCTCGGCGATCAGGACGCGATCCAGTACATGTGTCGCGAGGCGATTCCCGCGATCATCGAACTCGAGCACTGGGGCGTGCCGTTCTCGCGCACGCCGGAAGGCAAGATTTATCAGCGGCCGTTCGGCGGCATGACCACGCACTACGGCGAAGGCACCGCGCAGCGCACCTGTGCCGCCGCGGACCGTACCGGTCACGCGATGCTGCACTCGATGTACCAGCAGTCGCTGAAGGCGCGCGCCGAATTCTTCATCGAATTCTTCGCGCTCGATCTGCTCACGGACGCCGACGGCAGTATTCATGGCGTGCTCGCCTGGGATTTGTCCACCGGTCAGCTGCATCGCTTCCGCGCCAAGATGGTGATTCTTGCCACCGGCGGCTACGGACGCGCCTACTTCTCGGCGACATCGGCGCATACCTGCACGGGCGACGGCGGCGGCATGGCGATCCGTGCCGGTCTACCGCTGCAGGATCTCGAATTCGTGCAGTTCCACCCGACCGGCATCTACGGTTCGGGCTGCCTCATCACTGAAGGCGCGCGCGGCGAGGGTGGTTACCTCACCAACTCGAAAGGCGAGCGGTTCATGGAGCGCTACGCGCCCAACCGCAAGGACCTCGCGTCGCGCGACGTCGTCAGCCGTTCGATGACGGTCGAAATTCGCGAAGGCCGCGGCGTCGGCGCGCATAGCGATCATATTCATCTTCATCTCGAACACCTGGGTCCGGAAGTGCTGCACAAGCGCCTGCCGGGCATTTCCGAGACGGCGAAGATTTTCGCTGGCGTGGATGTCACCAAGGAACCGATTCCGGTGCTGCCGACTGTGCACTACAACATGGGCGGCATTCCCTGCAATGTTCACGGCGAAGTCGTCACCTCCGACGGCAAGACCGACACGGTAATTCCGGGCCTGATGGCGGTCGGCGAAGCGGCCTGTGTGTCGGTGCATGGCGCCAACCGCCTCGGCTCGAACTCGCTGCTCGACCTCGTCATATTTGGTCGCGCCGCTGCGCTGCGCTGTGCGCAAGTGGTCAAGGCGGGCGAGAAGCACAAGACCATCGCCAAGGAGTCCGAGGAAAAATCGCTTGCTCGGCTCGACAAGCTGCGCCACGCGAAGAGTGGCAACCTGCCGACCTCCAAGGTGCGCCTCGATATGCAGAAGACGATGCAGAACCATGCGGCGGTATTCCGTACGCAGAAGTCGCTCGACGAAGGCATGGTCAAGCTGAAGAAGGATGTGGAATCGTTCCGCGAAGTGCGCGTGTCGGATTCTTCGATGATCTGGAATTCGGATCTCGTCGAGACGCTGGAACTGGATAACCTGCTCGGTCAGGCGCTGATCACGATGGCGTCGGCGCAGAACCGCAAGGAATCGCGCGGTGCGCACGCACACGAGGATTATCCCGATCGCAACGACGCCGAGTGGATGAAGCACACCCTGGCGTGGCGCACCGGCGAAACCGACGTGACCATCGGTTCCCGTCCGGTGCATCTTTATACGCTCGACGACGAGATGGAAGTCGTCGCGCCGCAGAAGCGCGTTTACTGATTTTTTTGTGAGGGGTGAGGAGTGAGGGGTGAGGAGACCTGCGCCGCTGATTATGGCGGCGCACGCGCTCCCCGCCTCACGCCTCACTCTTCACTCCTCACGGAGTAAGCAATGGCTCAGCTGACCCTGCCCAAGAATTCGACGATCGACAAAGCCGCCGGCAAGCATTTCAAGGCTCCGGCCGGCGCGAAAAATATCCGCCTGTTCAGGATCTATCGCTACGATCCGGACACGCAGGCCAATCCGCGCGTCGATACCTACGAAATCGATATGGATGCCTGCGGTCCGATGGTTCTCGATGCGTTGATCAAGATCAAGAACGAGATCGACAGCACGCTGACCTTCCGTCGCTCCTGCCGCGAAGGCATCTGTGGTTCCTGCGCGATGAACATCGACGGCACCAACACGCTGGCCTGCACCCTGGCCTGCGACGAGGTCAAGGGTGACGTCAAAATCTATCCATTGCCACACATGCCGGTGGTCAAGGATCTGGTGCCGGACCTGACCCACTTCTATGCGCAATACGCGTCGATCGAACCGTGGCTGAAGACCGACACCCCCGCGCCGACACGCGAGCGTCTGCAAAGCGAAGAGGATCGCGCCAAGCTCGACGGTCTCTACGAATGCATTCTCTGCGCCTGCTGCTCGACGGCCTGTCCGAGCTACTGGTGGAACGGTGATCGCTACCTCGGTCCGGCGGTCCTGATGGCCGCTTACCGCTGGCTCGTGGATTCGCGCGACGAAGCGACCGGCGAACGGCTCGACCAGCTCGAAGATCCGTTCAAGCTATACCGCTGCCACACCATTCTGAACTGCACCAAGACCTGTCCGAAGGGCTTGAATCCGGCAAAGGCAATTGCCGAGACGAAGAAGATGCTGGTGGAGCGACGGGGTTAAGGCGCGTTAAGCTCGGGTGCCCTGGAGCCAATGTGAAGAGAGCACTTGTAGTCGCAGTAACTGCATTGGTGGGGTGCTCCAGTACTGGAGTAGTCCCTATAGGCAGCGATACCTTCATGATCTCAAAGACCAGCCCCGCGTGCGGATTTCGCTCGGCTGACGGAACAAAGGCTGACATTTATCTTGAGGCAAACGATTTCTGCGCGGGTCAGGGCAAGCAGATTGAAACAGTTAATGTCGTAGGTCGGGATGGCATTCCATTTGCTCGCTGTGCAAGCGCAGAACTTCAATTCAGGTGTGTCAAAGCGGGGTCCGCTCAGTAGTGCGTGAATGCGTAGGGTGGGTGGAGCGTAGCGCAACCCACCGCTGTGCCACGACTGCAATGCGAACGGTGGGTTTTAAAACAAATTCAGGGACGGCCGTGTTTCACCCCGGCGGCCACTTCATCGGCCGTCCACCCAGAACATGCACGTGCAGATGAAACACGCTCTGACCAGCTTCGGCGCCGTTGTTGACCACTAAGCGAAACGCGCCTGCATAGCCTGCTTCCGCAGCGATTTTATTGGCAACGAGCAGCAGATGTCCGAGCAGCGCCTGATCTTCCGGTTTGGAATCGCTGAGCTTCACGATCAACTTGCGCGGAATCACCAGCGCGTGCAGCGGCGCCTGCGGGTTGATGTCCTTGATTGCGAAACAGTGCTCGTCCTCGTGGATGAAAGCGGCAGGAATTTCACGATCGGCAATACGCTCGAACAGGGTTTTGGTCATGGCGGTGTCGACTCCTTGGGATTTTATGGCCGAAGTCTAACCCGAGCGAAAACCGCAGTGTGGCGACAGTTGCTAACATGAACGGCCAGCCCGAATCCCGGTTTCGATGAACAAGCCTGTTCCCGATCAGTATCGCCCTGCGGCCGTTTACCGTCGCATGCTGCACTATGCCGCGCCGCACTGGCGCATGTTCGCCGGCGCGATTGTCGGCATGACGGCATTCGCCGGCACCGAGTTCACGATGATCGGCATGATCCGGACGCTGACCGACGGCACCTTCGTGCAGCATGACTTGCACGTGATCCGCTGGCTGCCGCTGCAGATTCTGGCGCTGTTCGTGGTGCGCGGCATTGCCGGCTTCGTATCGGCCTATGCCATGGCTTCAGTCGGGCAGGCCGTCGTATCGAAATTGCGCTGCGAAGTGTTCGAGCATCTGCTCGACGTTCCGGTTGCTCATCACGACCGTACCCGCGCGGCTGACTTGCAGACGAAGCTGACTTATCACACGTCGCAAATCGCGGATTCGGCAACCAGCGTCATCACTGCCGTGCTCAAGGACGGTCTCACAGCAACGGGCCTGCTTGTCCGCATGTTCGTCACCAGCTGGCAGCTGGCGTTGTTCACGCTGACGATTGCGCCGCTGGTGAGTCTGTCGGTGAACTGGGTCAACCGCCGTTTCCGCGCGATTTCCACCAGCGTTCAGAGTTCGATCGGCAGCCTGACGCATTCCGCCGACGAGGCGATTACGGGTCGCCGCGTGGTCAAGATCTACGGCGGAGAACGCTTCGCGCTCGACAATTTCCGTCGTGTCGATCGCGACCTGAAAAATCAGAGCCTGAAAATGACCGCCGTCAGCGCGACCAGCGTCGGCATTCTCGAATTCATTGCCGCGATCGCGATTTCGCTGCTGGTGTTTCTGGCAACGATGCCCGATCTGCTACGCACGATGACGCCGGGCACTTTCGTTGCGTTCATCGCGGCGATGCTGGCGATGCGCGGCCCGATCAGCAATATGACTGGCCTCAGCGAACGCTGGCAGCGCGGCGTGATGGCCGGCGCCGATCTATTCATGTTTCTCGACACGCCGAAGGAGCGCGACCGCGGACAGCTGCCGTTGCAGCGCTCGCGCGGTGCGCTGCAATTCCAGGATGTGCGTTTTTCCTACGACGTCAACAGCGGCAGGCAGATGGCGCTGGACGGCGTTACGCTGGACATTCCCACCGGCAAGACCGTCGCCTTCGTCGGTAAATCCGGCAGCGGCAAGTCCACGCTGCTGTCACTGATCCCGCGCTTCTACGATCCGGGCGGCGGTGCCGTTCTGCTTGACGGCCACGACCTGCGCGACTACCACCTCAAGGACTTGCGCCAGCAGATCGCGCTGGTGGACCAGAACGTGGTGTTGTTCAATGCCACCATTGCCGAGAACATCGCCTACGGGCAAGGCAGTGTGTCGCGCGAACGCATCGAAGCCGCCGCGCGCCGCGCCTACGCTTGGGAATTCATCGAACGCCAGCCGCAGGGACTCGACACGCCGGTCGGTCAGAACGGAGTCATGCTATCGGGTGGCCAGCGCCAGCGCATCGCGATCGCGCGGGCGCTACTCAAGGACGCGCCGATCCTGATTCTCGACGAAGCGACATCGGCGCTCGATACGGAATCCGAGCGCTACATCCAGAAGGCGCTGGAAGATCTGGTGCGTGGTCGTACCACACTGGTGATCGCGCACCGGTTGTCCACAGTGCAGAACGCAGACCTGATCGTGGTTCTGCGCGAGGGACGCGTGATCGAGCAGGGCACGCATGCGCAACTGCTCGCACGCGATGGTGCGTATGCGGCGCTGCATCGCTTGCAGTTCCGGGAAGACGAAACCGTTCCCGCATGAGGGCATGGCTTGAAGGCGTGTGGTACGGGCTGCGCCCAGTGCCGCCGCTGCTTCGTGCCGCCGCTGTGATCTATGCCGCACTGTCCGTCCGCGTTGCCGCGCACCGCCGCCGCGCTGCCAAGCGCTTGCCCGTCCCAGTGATCGTGGTCGGCAATATCACTGCGGGTGGTACCGGCAAGACACCGCTGGTTATCCATCTGATCGGACTGCTGCGCGCGCGTGGCCTGCGTCCGGGTGTCGTCAGTCGCGGCTACGGTGGTCGCGCGCCGCATTATCCGCTTCGTGTTACCGCAACGACCGATCCGCGCCACAGTGGCGATGAGCCGCTACTGATCGCACGTCGTGGCGGCGTGCCGGTGGCGGTTGCGCCGGACCGCGTTGCCGCGGCGAAACTGTTGCTGGATGAAGGCGGCATCGATGTCCTCATCGCCGATGACGGTTTGCAGCATTACGGTCTCGCGCGCGATGCGGAAATCTGCGTTGTCGACGGGGCGCGCGGACTCGGCAATGGTTTGCTGCTGCCGGCTGGGCCGTTGCGCGAACCGTCGGCCCGGCTGGATTCGGTCGATCTGGTCATCGTCAATGGCGGCAGCTGGCGGCCTGCGAAGCCGGTGTCAGCGCCGGTAGCGGATATGCGCATCGGAATATGCGACGCGGTTTCGCTCTCGAATGGCCTGCGCCGGCCGCTGTCGCGATTCGCCGACGCTACGGTGCATGCGGTCGCCGGTATCGGCAACCCGGAACGTTTTTTCACGGCGCTGCGTCAAACCGGTATGGGTGTTGTGCCGCACCCGTTTCCGGATCATCACCGTTTTTTTGCGTCCGATCTGAATTTTACGGGCGGGCAGCCGGTTTTAATGACGGAGAAGGACGCGGTGAAATGCTTGCCATTTGCGCGCGACGGTTGGTGGATGGTGCCTGCGGACGCTGAGTTCGATGCCACCGCGGCGGCAGCTGTGCAACAATTGTTCGACCGTCTCGGTCTTGTGGGAAATATGGCTCAACAACATGGATAAACGTCTGCTCGACATCCTGGTTTGCCCGGTTACGAAAGCGCCGCTCGACTGGCACGCGGACCGGCAGGAACTATGGTGCAAGGCTTCGCGGCTCGCCTACCCGGTGCGCGACGGTATTCCGGTGATGCTGGAAGAAGAAGCACGCCATCTCACCGAAGACGAGCTGACGTGATGAGCGAGGGGTTCCGCGTTGTCGTGCCGGCCCGGCTTGGTTCAACGCGGCTGCCCGAGAAAGTGCTGCGCCCGATCGCCGGCAAGCCGCTGGTACAACATGCCTTTGAGGCTGCTTGGCGCAGCGGTGCGGATGAAGTGATCATCGCCACCGACTCGGAGCGCGTCGCCGTCGCTTGTCGCGAGTTTGGCGGCGTGGTGGCGATGACTTCGCCGCTCCATACCTCCGGCACCGACCGCATCAATGAAGTCGCGCGTGCGCGTGGCTGGCCGGAGCAGATGATTGTCGTCAACCTTCAGGGCGATGAGCCGCTGATGCCGCCGCAGCTGATCCGCGAGGCCGCTGCGCTGCTCGAAAAAGATGCCGACGCCGACATCGCCACGCTGTGCCATCCACTGCAATCGCGCGAAGACTGGCTGAATCCGAATTTCGTTAAGGTCGTGCTCGATCGCCTTGGTTACGCGCTGTATTTTTCGCGCGCGCCGATCCCATGGCGGCGCGAAGGAACCAGCCGCGAGTCGCAGCTGCCCGCTGGACTCGCATTCCGCCACCTCGGCCTGTATGCCTACCGCGTCGGTGCCCTGACCAAGTTCTCGGCATTGCCGCCGTCGCCGCTGGAAAACTGCGAGGCGCTCGAGCAGCTGCGTGCGCTGGAACATGGCTTCCGCATCCGTGTCGGCATCACTGATACGCAGCCGCCGCGCGGGGTCGATACCGAAGAAGATCTGGTCGCCGTGAGCGCGCTACTTGCCGGGCGGCCGCCGGCAAAGCATCCCTGAAGAAGCCAATTCATTTTCCGATACCGGCCGGCGCAGGTCCATCCGCCATCGGCTATCATTCGGGCCGCTTATCTTCCAGGCGGATCTGATGCCGCGCCGCCGCCAGTCACCATTTCGATGCCCAAATATCCGGCAACTGCTGTACCGCTGCACTTGAATGCGCTGCAACGCGTGGGCGCGTGGACGAACGCGCTCATCATCGATCACGCGATCTTCCGTTTCTTCTACAACACGCGCTATCGAGTGACGCCCGAGTTCTACCGTTCCAGTCATCCACTGCCTTATCAACTGCGCGCGGCGAAGGCGGCCGGGATTCGCTCAGTGATCAGCCTGCGCGGCGATGAAGCGCATCTCGGCTCGAACCGCCTGGAATGGGAAAGCTGCGCCGACGAAGGACTGAAGCTTGTGCACTATCCGATCGGTTCGCGCGATGCGCCAGAGCGCGAACAAGTGCTTGCGATTATCGATCTTTTCGCGACGCTGGAGCGGCCGCTGTTGGTGCATTGCAAATCCGGCGCTGATCGCGCGGGTTTTGCGAGCACGCTGTTCCTGCTATCGCAGGAGCGGGTGCCGTATGAGGTCGCGATCCGCCAGATGAGCTTCTGGCATTTCGGCCACATCAAGCAAGCGAGGACCGGAATTCTCGACCATTTCTTCGAGACCTATCGCGTTTATAGCGAACACCACGACATCAGCTTCGATGACTGGGTACGTGAGGTATACGACCGCGAAGCCGTGCGCCGCTCGTTCCATTCGAGCTGGTGGGCGAATCAACTGACGGATTTTATCCTGCGGCGCGAATAAGGCCGCGTCTCCTCATGAGCACACCTGTTGCCCCTCTGGCCGGCGATTGTGCCGCTCAGAGGGGCAACATAACTTCAACCCGTGGCTGATTCCGAACGGGGTGGGGTCTCAGGCTCAGTTGCAGCGGATGTGCCGGTCACCGGCGCGACGATGTCCGTATGCGACGGCACTGATTCCCGGGGTTTCGGCGGCTGTTCGGCTTTTGTCACCGACGGTTCCGCTGGCGCCTGGGGATCAGGACGTGGTTCATCGCGGACTTCCGGCTCCATGCGCGGCGCCGGTTTTGGCTGTGGCTGCGTCTCCATGGCCGTTTCCCACGTGAGTTCGCGTGGAGCTTCGCTGGTCAGCGGCAGTTCCGTCTGTGGCGGATGAACTGTCTCCAACCGCGGTGGCGTGGCTTCGGCCGGCGCTCGCGCGCCGTTCGGCATCAGTGCGCCCGGAATTCGCGTCGTTGCCGGCGGTGGCATCCGCTGCTCGCCACCGTCCCGCGATTCATCAGCATCCGTTTCCGCGCGATGCGCGCCGCGGGTGTTGTCGGGGTCGGGATAGTCCACCGATGTCCCCGCGGACCGCTCGCCAGGCTCCGGCACCTGATCGCGGTGATTTTCCGTGCTGCCTTCCGCCGCGGCTTCTGGACCATGTCCCGAGCCATGTTCCATCTGCTCCAGTCCGTTCTGGGTTGTCGGGCCACGTTCGCCTGCAGCGGTCTCTTCGCGCCCGCCACGGTTGCGTCCGCCACGGCGTCCGCGCCGGCGGCGTCCACCGCTGCCTTCGCGCTCGCCGGTTTCGCCGCTACCAGGGACCAACGGACCGGACTGCGTCAGCGGCCGCGGTGGTGGGGCCTGTCGCGGCATCGCCGGCTCAGTTGCTTGCGGCTCTGACGTTGTCGCCGCCGGGTTCGCTGCCGGCTGGCCTTGAGGCTGGCGGTTCTGATTCTGGTTCTGCGAGCGTGGGCCACGTTCCTGACCGCGATCTGATTGTCCTCGATTCGCCTGGTCACGGTTCTGCGGGCGGTCGCCGCGGCCACCGCGTCCTTGTCCCTGCTGCCCCTGGCGCGGACGGTCGTTGCGGCCCTCACGCCGATTGTCACGTCGAGGTTCCTGCTTTGGCTCCGGCTTGGCCGGGGCGGCGGGCTCAGCCGACAGCGGCTGCTGTGTCGCCGCCGGGGAGCTGCTCTGCCCCGCGCCGAGCCAGCCGAGCAAACGGTTCCAGACTGAAGGCGTCGCAGGGACGGCGGCCTGCATATTCGGCGCCGCTTCGACGACGGCAGCGGGTAACGCGGACGACGGCGCTGGAGTTGCGGGCGCCAGGGCTTTTACGGCCGGCTCAGCGAGCTCGCGCGCCGATGTGGTTGTTCCCGGGAGTGCCCCACGCGTATCGGCTTTGAAGTCGCGCGCCAGGACAAAGCTAGTCGCGCCATTTTGATCCTGGCCGAGATGATCGGCACGAATGCGCTGGATTTCAAAATTCGGAGATTCCAGCGTTTCGTTCGGAACCAGCGTCACGATGACCGAATAACGCTCTTCAAGCTCTGCGATGGGGGCCCGCTTCTCGTTGAGCAGGAAGGTCGCCACATCCACTGGCAGCTGTGCAACGATGCGACCGGTACGGTCTTTCATACACTCTTCTTCGATCAGTCGCAGCACTGACAGCGCGAGCGATTCGACCGAGCGGATCTGACCGCGTCCGGAGCAGCGCGGGCAGGGAATCTGGGTATGTTCGCCGAGGCTCGGGCGCAGGCGCTGGCGCGACATTTCCAGCAGGCCGAACCGGGACAGGCGGCCGAGCTGGATGCGGGCGCGGTCGATGGTTGCAGCGTCCTGCAGGCGCTTTTCGACTTCGCGCTGGTTCTTCTGACTGTTCATGTCGATAAAATCGATCACGATCAGCCCGCCGAGGTCGCGGAGGCGCAGCTGGCGCGCGATTTCATCCGCCGCTTCGAGATTGGTCTGGAACGCGGTCTCCTCGATGCCGCCGCCGCTGGTGGCTTTGGCCGAGTTGATATCGATCGCGGTGAGCGCCTCAGTATGATCGATGACGATCGAACCGCCGGACGGCAGCCGCATCTGGCGTTCGTGCGCGGATTCGATCTGGCTTTCGACCTGGAAGCGCGAAAACAACGGGATATTGTCGCGGTATAGCTTCAGCTTCTGCAGGTCGCCGGGCATCGATTGCTGCATCTGCTGCCGCGCCTGTTCATAGATCTCGGCGTTGTCGATGATGATTTCGCCGATGTCCGGGCGCAGATAGTCGCGCAGCGCGCGCAGCACCACATTGTTCTCCTGGTAGATCAGGAACGGCGCCGGTTTTTCCGCCGCTGCCGCGAGAATCGCGTTCCAGATCGAGACCAGGTGGTCGAGGTCCCACTGCAACTCTTCGGCGGCGCGGCCAATGCCGTTGGTGCGCACGATGGTGCCCATTCCGTCCGGCACATTCAGCGCATTCAATGCCTCGCGTGCTTCCTCGCGTTCTTCACCCTCGACGCGGCGCGAGACCCCACCGGCTTTCGGATTATTCGTCATCAGCACCAGATAGCGGCCGGCGAGACTGACGTAGGTGGTCAGCGCGGCGCCTTTGTTGCCGCGTTCCTCTTTTTCCACCTGGACAATGATTTCACTGTCTTCTTCGAGCAGATCGCGGATATTGCGGCTGCCGCCCGCTTCGGACTTGTAATATTCGCGGCTGATTTCCTTCAAGGGCAGGAAGCCGTGACGGTCAGCGCCGTAATCGACGAAGCAGGCTTCGAGGCTGGCTTCGACGCGCGTGATGCGGCCTTTGTAAATGTTCGATTTGCGGTTTTCGCGGGCGGCGACTTCAATATCGAGATCGTGCAGCTTTTGACCATCAACGATGGCCACGCGCAATTCTTCTCGCTGCGTGGCGTTGATCAATATTCTTTTCATGTGTTGTATGGAACTCGGGTCGGGGCTCGACCGCGGGCGGGACCTACGACGCTGCCGGCGTCGCAATTCGTTATTCACCGCCCGCAAGAGCGCGGGTTAACGGCGCCCGCCGCGCATCGCGACGGGAATGATTTCATGGGAGACCGCACCGCGAACTGATATGCTTGGCGAAGTCGCCCTTCGCACTGACGGCGGTTCAGAAACCAACCGTAAGCGTTTCTCCGGACTCCGTTTTTCGATCCGGAGTTCACTATTGTGCCACAAACCCGCGTTGAAGTTCGCCGCGTCCGCGTGACCGCCAATGAGGCCGGTCAGCGGATCGACAATTTCCTTTTGAAACAACTATCTGGCGTTCCAAAATCGCACGTTTACCGGTTGCTCCGCTCCGGGCAGGTCCGCGTCGATGGCGGACGTGCCAAACCCGAGCGCAAACTGGCCGAAGGCGAGGAGGTACGCATTCCGCCGGTGCACCTCGCCGAGGACGCTCCGGTGCGCGTTCCCGATACCGTGCTCAACAGGCTGCGCGAAGCCGTGATTTTCGAGGACGCGCACTATCTCGCAATCTCCAAACCAGCCGGTCTCGCTTCGCACGGCGGTAGCGGGCTCCTCTATGGGGTCATCGAGGCGGCACGGTGTTGGAACAAGTACGAATTTCTGGAACTCGCGCACCGGCTTGATCGCGATACCAGCGGCGTGCTGCTGTTGCCGAAATCACGGCCGGCGCTCCTGCGCGCACAGCGTGCGTTCCGCGATGGTCTCGCGCGTAAGCGCTATTTCGCATTGCTTGTTGGGCGGCTGAATGGCGGTCCTTATGACGTCGATGCAGCGCTGGTGCGCAGCCGCTTGGCAGGCGGCGAGCGTCATGTCGATATCGACGAAGAGGATGGCAAGCCGGCGCACAGCCGTTTTACCGTGCAGGCGCGTTATCGCGACGCAACCCTATGCGAAGTCGAAATCTTTTCCGGTCGCACACATCAGATTCGTGTGCATGCGCTGGCATTGGGGCACGCCGTCGCCGGTGACCGCAAGTATGGAGATCGCGATACGCAGAAACCCTTGCGGGAACAGGGTTTGTCCCGCATGTTCCTGCATGCGCATTTCCTGCAGTTACCCGCCGATGGCGATTTTCCGGCCTTACTGGTGACGACGCCGCTGCCGGACGATCTGCGGGGTTTTCTGGACGTCTTGAAGTGATATGAAACAGGCTCAACTTCCGATATTTGAGTGGGCCGGGTGAGCCGATGCGTTTGCGAAGCATTGCTTCGCGCATTGGCGAACGCCCGGCCAAGGAGGGCCGGGCCGGGCACTACGCCACGGAGGGCTACGCGGATTTCACATGAAACAGATTCAGCTTCTGATATTCGATTGGGATGGGTGAGCCGATGCGTTTGCGAAGCATTGCTTCGCGCATTGGCGAACGCCCGGCCAAGGAGGGCCGGGCCGGGCACTACGCCACGGAGGGCTACGCGGATTTCACATGAAACAGATTCAGCTTCTGATATTCGATTGGGATGGTACTCTCGCCGACTCCGCCGGGCCCATCGTCGAATCCATGCAGACCGCAATTGCGGAATTGGGCCTGCCGGCGCGATCGGATTCGCAGGTGCGCGAATTGATCGGCCTCGGCTGGATGGACGTGCTCGCCAAGCTGTTTCCCGAACTTGACTCGCGCGATGTCATCGCTCGGCTGGAGGAGTATCGCAAGCGCGTGCCGCCGGTGCATGCGCATCAGGCGCCGCTGTTCAACGGTGTCGTCGACGCTCTGCATGCGCTGCATGGCGCGAATTACGGGTTGGCGGTGGCAACTGGGAAGTACCGTGTCGGCCTTGATCGCGCGCTCGCCACGCATGCGCATGCTTTGCCGCCATTCACGATCACGCGCTGCGCCGACGAAACTGCGTCCAAGCCAGATCCGCTGATGCTGAGCGAAATTCTGCACGCAACCCGCCTGTCGCCGGAGCAGGCGCTGATGATCGGTGACACCGAGTACGACATGGCAATGGCGCGGGCGATCGGCATGCCGGCGCTGGGTGTTGCCTGCGGCGTGCACGAGCCGGGGCGGTTGCTGGATACCGGCGCGGCCGCCGTCATCGATGACGTGCGCGCAATGCCGGCCTGGTTGCGCGAACGGATTCAGGGGACTGCGTAACCTGCGGCGGCCAGCAGGTCGCGTACTGCGATCAGTGGCAGGCCAACCAATGCGGTCGGATCGCGAGTTTCAATGGACTCGCAAAGCGCGATTCCCAATCCTTCGCATTTGAAGCTGCCGGCGCAGTCGTAAGCGGGTTCCGCGTCCACATAACGCTCGATTTCGCCGGCGGACAATCGTCGGAAGCGGGCAGTGGTCGTGTCCATCGCGTTATGGATCGTGCCGTCGCCGGCTACCAGCGTAATGGCTGTATGGAATTGAACCGCATTGCCGGATTGAAGCCGCAGTTGGGCGATGGCTGCCGCGCGCGACCCAGGTTTGCCGAGCGTCTGCTCATTGCAGGCCGCGACTTGATCGGAGCCGAGCACCCAGCGGCCTGGATTACGTTGCGCGACCGCGACCGCCTTGGCCAGTGCGAGTCTTTGCGCCAGTGCAGCGGGAAGTTCGCCGTCGAGTGCGGTTTCCTCGACCCTCGGGCTCTCGGCAGCGAACGGAATGCGCAGGCGCGCCAGCAGTTCTGCCCGATACCGGGAGGTCGAGGCGAGCAGCAGCGGTGTTGCCGCCGCGATCGGAATCGGCACAGCCATGTTTTGACTCCGGAAAATCGGACTCCCTATTATGCGGCCCGATGAAAACAACCACGACGTCCATTCCCCTGCGCGTGCAGGCTTCCGCTGCGATTGCACGCAGCGCTCACTATGCGGGCGATCTGACGGTCTCGCGCTTGCGTCGCGTGGTCGATTGCCTTGCTAGTGATCAGGGCGTCGTGCACGTCGATCTCAAGGCGCTCAAGGCAGCTGATGGCACGTCTCATCTTCAGGGTCGCATCAGCGGCGAGGTCGAAATGCGGTGCCAGCGATGCCTGCAGGTCTATCGGCAGCCGCTGGTGTTCGATCTCGATTTGCGACTGGTGTCGAGTGAAGCAGAGGAAGCGCGGCTCATGCGCGAGTGCGAACCTTATCTGCTGATCGATGACAATTTGCCGCTGCAGGAAGTCATTGAGGATGAGGTCATGCTGGCACTGCCGCTGGCGCCGCACTGCAGCCGTTTGGAGTGTTCCGGTGGGGGGACTGGATAAAGTCGGGCCCGACTGAGTTAGAATACTCGACTTTTCGGGCGGGTCCCGGCCCGGTGGAGCATCTCAATGGCTGTCCAGAAATCCAGAAAATCCCGCTCGACACGCGGTCACCGTCGTTCGCATGACGCGCTGTCGAAGCCGACGTTGTCGATCGATCCGACCTCGGGCGAAACGCATCTGCGTCACCACGTTACCGCCGACGGTTACTACCGCGGCAAGAAGGTGATGGAAAAGGCGGTGCCGGAAGCGCCGGAGGCATAAGCCTTCCTGGCCGCCCTATCTGGCGGCCGAACCCGTTCCGGCCGGATTGCGCATGGCGTCGTCGTCGGTAATCCTTGCGATCGACGCCATGAGCGGCGATCACGGTTATCGCGTTCCCGTCGATGGCGCGATTCTCGCGCTTGAGCAGCATTCCGCCCTGCGCCTGATTCTGGTCGGTGACGACACCGTTTTGCGCCGCGCGCTCGCCGCCAACAAGGACGTTGACACCTCACGAATTGAAATCCAACACGCGGGCGAAGTTGTGGCCATGGATGAGTCTCCATCCAAGGCTTTGCGCAACAAGAAGGATTCGTCGCTGCGTATTGCTGTTGATCTGGTCAAGGACGGGCGCGCGCAGGCGGCTGTTTCCGCGGGTAATACCGGCGCCTTGATGGCAACCGCGCGCTTCGTTCTCAAAACCCTGCCGGGAATCGACCGGCCGGCGTTCGTATCACCCCTGCCGACCGTTGCCGCCGCCACTCATGTTCTCGATCTGGGCGCCAATGCCGACTGCTCGGCTGAGCAACTCAGCCAGTTCGCGGTAATGGGCTCAGCACTCGTGACCGCAGTGCGCGGCATTGAACATCCGCGTGTAGCGCTGCTCAATATCGGCGAGGAGGACATCAAGGGGAGCGATACGATCAAGCGCGCCGCGTCGATGCTGGCCGCGTCGCCGCTCAACTACGTCGGGTTTATCGAAGGGGATAAGATTTTTCTGGATCCGGCCGATGTTGTTGTCTGTGATGGTTTCGTCGGCAACGTGGCGCTGAAAGCTGGCGAGGGTGTTTCGAAACTGATGACGCAATTCATGCGCGAAGAATTTTCACGTAGTTTGCAAACCCGGCTGATGGGATGGGCGGCCCGCTCGGTGCTGCGAGCGCTCGCGCGGCGCATGGACCCGCGTGCATATAACGGTGCCAGTCTGCTCGGCTTGCAGGGAAGTGTGGTCAAGAGTCACGGCGGTGCGGACGCGCTGGCGTTCGCCAACGCAATCACGGTGGCGACGCGTGAAGTAGAACTCGACGTGCCGGCGCATATTGGCCGGCTGATGACGCAGATGTCGCTGCTGCTGGCCCCGGCCGGCGCGGCAAAGTAATCGTTTGAACCGCCTACGTTCCGATCCGCGGCTGCTGGCGCCATTGCTGGCTTGTCTGGCGATGCTCGCCCCATTTGCGATCGATGCTTTCTTTCCGGCATTTCCCGCCATGCAGTCCGATTTTGGCGTCGGGCCGGCGGCGATGCAGCAATCGCTGAGCGTGTACCTGATCGGTTACGCGTCAATGTCACTGTGGCATGGCGCGCTCTCTGATGCATACGGGCGTCGCCACGTGATTCTGATTTCGCTGACGGTGTTCGCGTTCGCTACAGCAGGTTGCGCGATGTCGGAAACATTGCCGCAGCTATTACTGTTCCGGTTGATCGAGGGCGTCGCCGGCGGCGGCGGCGTCATCGTCGGACGCGCCATCGTGCGTGATCGCTACGATGGTGCCGAAGCGATGCGCATGATGTCCAACGTGATGCTGATTTTCGGTCTGGCGCCGGCACTGGCGCCAATCATTGGCGGCTGGGTGCTGGTGTGGGGCGGATGGCGGACGATTTTCTGGATGCTTACCGGCTTCGCGGGAACACTGGCGCTCGTCAGCCTGGTTGCTTTGCCAGAGACGCACCCGCAAGAGCGGCGCGCAGCGTTTTCGCCCACGCTGCTGCGTCGCAACTACACCAGTATTCTGTGCGACAGCCACTATCTGTTGATCGGCTTCGCGATGGCGTTCAATTTCGCCGCACTGTTCACTTACATCGCGGCGGCGCCGACGTATGTGCTCGATATGCTCCATCTGAATGAGCAGCAGTTCGGTTGGCTGTTCGTTCCCATTATCGGCGGCATGATGATCGGTGCGCGCCTGTCGGGCTGGATCGCGGGACGCGCGCTGCCCTCCCGTGTGATCCGTATTGGATTTTTTCTGGCCGGTGCGGGTGCCTTGAGCAATCTGGCCTTGTCATCCCTCATGGCGCCAGTCGCACCGTGGTCCGTATTACCGCTCATGATCAGCGCTATCGGTGTCGCGCTGGCGCAGCCAACGCTGACGCTGATGATGCTCGACCGCTTCCCAGCCCTCCGCGGTTCTGCGGCGGCGATGCAGGTCACCATCACGCTGGTTTGCAACGCGGTGGTATCCGGGGTTATTGCACCGTTGGCCTCGGGAACCCCGATGCGGCTCGCGGTGGCGTCGGCGGCGCTAGCGTTCGCTGCCCTGGTGCTGTGGCTTGTGTATCGCGCGATTTCGCACCCCATAAGCGAGTGAACGGCTCGCGCAGCCTTACTTGACGAGCTGATTGAGATTAAATATGGGCAACAAAATCGCCAGCACGATCACCAGCACGATGCCGCCCATCGACAGGATCAGCAGCGGCTCAAACACAGCCATCAGTGCCGCGATGGTGGTTTCGACTTCGCGTTCCTGATTGTCAGCCGCGCGATCGAGCATCTCATCGAGCTTGCCTGAAGATTCGCCGCTGGCGATCAGATGCAGAGTGATCGGCGGAAACAGTTTGCTTTCGGCGAGCGAACGGTTGACGCTCGCGCCTTCGCGCACGCGGCGCGTCGCCAGATCGATCGCTTCGCGCATCGGCAGGTTGGAAACCACCTGCGAGCCGATATTCATCGCATCAAGAATCGGTACGCCGCTGCCGAACAGAATGCCGAGCGTGCGCATGAAGCGGCCCGTGTTGGTACCACGCACCAGGCGACCGATCAGGGGCAGGCGCAGCGTCCGCTTGTGCATGTTGCGGCGGAAATCCTCATCGCGCATGGCGCGGTTAAATGCGAATATCGCAAGAGCGATCGCAATCAGCACATAAATGCCGTAGTGCTGGAGAAAGCTTGAGAAAGCGATCAAGCCACGCGTGATCAGCGGCAGCTCGACATGGATGCTGTCGAATACCGAAACTACTTTCGGTACCACATAAGTCAGCAGCGCAGTGACGACGCCGATGGCGACGATGACGAGAATCGCCGGATAGAACGTCGCCAGCATGATTTTGCTGCGCATGGCCTGACGGCTCTCGACGTAATCGGCAAGTCGCTCGAGCACGTAGTCGAGCTTGCCGGCCTGTTCGCCAGCTTCGACGGTCGCTCGGAACAGAGGCGGGAACGCGCTCGGAAAATCCGTAAACGCAGCAGCGAGGCTGTTGCCTTCGACGACGCGTGAGCGGACGCCGAGCGCGATGCGCTGCACGCGCTTGGACTCGGTCTGCTGGCTGACCGCCGTCAACGATTCATCGAGCGGAAGTCCTGAGCGCGACAGCGTTGCCAGCTGGCGCGTGAACAGCGTCAGCTCGGTCGTGGACATGCCATTGCGGGATAAACCGATGCTGAAACCGGAACTGCCGCCGTCGGCTTTCTCCGTGACTTCATTGACCTCGAGCGGCGTCAGCCCACGCTCGCGCAGCATCTGTCGAACCTGGCGCGGCGTGTCGCCTTCCAGCACGCCTTTTTCCTGGCGTCCACGTGCGTCCAGCGCGGTGTATTCGTAGGCAGGCATCAGCGGAGTGAGGAGTGAGGAGTGAGGTCGCGCCTGCGGCGCTGTGAGGATGAAAATTCTACATGCGCGCGCCCATTCGGATGTTCCGAAGATTGCGTGAGGAAGCCGATACGCTTTTCCTCACAGCGAGCGACAGCGAGCGACCTCACTCCTCACTCCTCACCGCTGTCCTGAGTAACCACATCTATCCTTCCTCAATCGTCACGCGCAGTACTTCCTTCAGTGTTGTCATGCCGGCAATCACTTTGTTGCGACCGGATTGCATGATGCCCGGGCCGCATTCGCGTGCGTAGGATTCCAACGCCTGCTCCGATGAGCCGTCGTGGATTTTCATTTCCAGATTACGGTCGATTTCGATGATTTCGTGGATGCCGCTGCGCCCGACAAAGCCGGTGTGCCGGCATTGTGGACAGCCGACCGGTCGGTACAGGATCAGCGCACGGCCATCAGTGATGCCGAGCTGTGCGCGTTCGCTGCGTGTCGGCTCGTAGGGTTCCTTGCAGTGCCCGCATAGCACGCGTACCAGACGCTGTGCCATCAGGCCGATCAGGGACGATGACAGCTGGTACGGTTCCACACCCATGTCGCGCAGGCGCGTGACCGCCCCGACGGCGGTGTTGGTGTGCAGCGTCGAGAGCACAAGGTGGCCGGTCTGGCTCGCTTGCACCGCAATTTGTGCGGTTTCGAGATCGCGGATTTCGCCGACCATGACCACGTCCGGATCCTGACGCAGGATCGCGCGCAAGCCGCGCGCGAATGTCATTTCGACCTTCGTGTTCACCTGCGTCTGGCCGACACCGTCGATGTTGTACTCGATGGGATCCTCGACCGTCATGATATTGCGTGTGCGGTCGTTGAGCACAGCCAGCGCAGAGTAGAGCGTCGTGGTCTTGCCGGAACCCGTCGGGCCGGTGACGAGCATGATGCCGTAGGGGCGGTTGATGACTCGTTGCAGCACCGAGATCTGATCGGTGTCGAGTCCCAGATGTTCGAGATCGAGACGCTCCGCCTGCTTGTCGAGAATACGCAGCACGACGCGCTCGTTGTTTTGGCCGGTTGGAATCGTGCTGACACGCACGTCGACTTTGCGACCGCCGAACGCGCGCGAAATGCGGCCGTCCTGCGGCAGGCGCTTCTCCGAGATGTCGAGCTTGGCCATGATCTTGATGCGCGAAACGATCTTCGGCGCCAGAGCGCGCGGCGGATTCAGGACTTCACGCAGTACGCCGTCGATGCGGAAGCGCACCGCCATACGGCTCTCGAAGCTTTCGATGTGCACGTCCGAAGCATTCTCGCGGATCGCCTCGACCAGCAGTCCGTTGATGAACTTGATGATCGGCGCGTCGTCGTCGGATTCGAGCAGGTCCTGGGCTTCGGCGAGCACGCGCGACAGATCGTCGAGATCCGCCGGTTCGCCGGCCAGTTCGGCCGCGAGGCCGGCAGCGGCACCGGTCTGACCTTCGTAGGTGCGCTGCAGCAGCGCGTCGAATTCCTCGACCGAGACGTTTTTGATATGAATCGGGCAGCCGACGAAGCGGCGCACCTCCTGGACTGCGTCGATGCCGATCCCGGGGCGCGCCACGATATCGACGATGCCATTGGCGGTAGCTTCGACGATCAATCCGTGCCGTTTCGCAAATGCGAATGGTGGGCGGCGCAGGAACTCGGGCAGCGTTTCCATCTGGCTTTCGTGGACTATGGAGGGCTGGCTGGGAGAGTGTTCCCATTGCCCGTCGGAGCCGGCGGCGGCGAGTCTTGCGTAGCAGGCGCCGTCGTCGGTGTACCGCCGGCCCCCGGCGCTGTATCTCCGGCGGACGGTGGCGATGCGGGCTGCGGTTCTGACGTCGCACCTGGTGCGGCGCCTACCGGTGTTGGACCCGGTGCAGTCGCGTCTTCCGGAGGTTTTGCCGTTCGTTTCAGGTAATCGTTGTAGTCATAGAGCATGGGACGCTGGCCGCCGACCAGCGGCACCGCACCAGTTGCGGACTGCAATTGCGAGCTGCGCACCGCGTCATACTTCATCTGCGTAAAGTAATTGCCATCACCTGCGGTACGCAGAATCGACGGGTGGATGAAGACCATCAGATTGCGTTTGCTCTTGGTGACGTCGTGGGAACGGAACAGAGCGCCGATCAGTGGCAGGTCGCCGAGCACCGGGATGCTGTTCTTGGCGTCGCTGAGCTGATCGTCGATGAGGCCGCCGAGCACGAGAATCTGTCCATCCTCCACGCTGACCTTGTCGCTGATCGTGCGTTTGTTGGTGATCTGGTTGGCGGTGCCGGCGGTACCGCTCGACAGGCTCGAATTCTCGAGCTCGATCTTCATCGTCAGCGTGTTGCCGGCGGTGATCGTCGGCGTGATGCCGAGCGAAAGGCCGACGTCCTTGCGATCGATGGTCTGGAACGGGTTCACGGAGCCATTGCTGCTGGAGGTGCCGGTGTTTGAGAACTGACCGGTCAGGAACGGCACTTCCTGGCCGACGGAGATCTTCGATTCCTCGTTATCAAGCGTGGTAATCGATGGCGTCGACAGGATGTTGGTGTCGCCATCACTGCGCAGCGCTTTCAGTAGCAAGCCGAAAGTGGTGCCGTTGCTGTTCGACATGCCGCCCGCGGCGGTGGCGCCCTGGCCGAGCAATCCGGTGGCGGCGCCGATCAGCTGCGAGGTGGTCGTGCTGCTGGTACCGGCAGACGCGGCTGCGGTGGCGGCCGACTGGATCGCGCTCAGCGTACTGTTGTTGAGAATGCCGGCTGCGGCGATGCTATGCGGGTTGAAGATCGCCCAGTCGACGCCGAGCTGACTCGACTTGTTGGCGCTGACTTCGGCGATGATCGCCTCGACGATGACCTGCGCACGTTGAATATCGAGCTGGGCGATGACGTTGCGGATCATGCGCATCGTTTTCGGCGGCGCGCTGATGACAAGGGCGTTGGTGTCCTTGTCGGCGACGATCGTCGTGCGATCGAGCATGCTGGAACCCGATGCGCCACCACCACCGCTGAACGAGGGTACGGACGGCATCGGTGGCGGGGCGGTCGGTCCTTGCGAGCTCGACGACGAGCCGAAGCCGCCGAAGCTGCTGCTACCGCTGGGCTTCGACTGGTTTTTCGTGGTCTGCTGCGCATAACCCTGCAGGATCGGCGCGAGGCTCTCGGCGTTCGCGTAGCGCAGGAAGATGACCTGTGTAAAGCTGTCTTCCTTGGTCGGCGCGTCGAGCTTGTGAATCAGGTCGATCATCTTCTTGCGATCTTCCGGATCGCCACTGACGAGGATGTTGTTGCTGCGCTCGTCGGCGATCGCGGTACTGGGACGCGCGGTCGGATCGGACTGCTTGTCCTGCTGTTGCAACGTCATGATGGTCTTGACGACATCGTCCGCGACCGCGTTCTGCAGCGTTATGAGTTCGATGTCGCGGTCGCCGGTGGTATCGATCTGCGCCATCAGGCGTTCGATGCGCTGCACGTTCGCCGCGCGATCGGAAATGATCACCATATTGCCTGGTGTATACGCGGCGAGCTGGCCGCCCTGTGCCACCAGCGGTCGCAGCACATTCACCAGTTGTACGGCGGATGCGTTCTGCACCGCATAGACATGCGTGACAATTTCATCGCGGGCAAGACCGCTGCCGGACGCCAGGTAGGTTCCACCTTCCTGGCGCGCCTGCGCTTCGGGAATGACCTTGATAGCCGCGCCGCTCGGCGCCGTCGCGAAACCCTGTACCTGAAGAACCGATAGAAAAGTTTCGTAGACGCCGGCCGCATCCATTGGCGTGGATGAAATGACCGTTACCTTGCCTTTCACCCGTGGATCGACGATGAAATTCTTGCCGGTGACTTCGCTGACGGTCTGGATCAGCGTGCCGATGTCAGCGTCCTTCAGATTGAGCGTCACCTGTGACTTGCTTGCGGCGAAAACAGCCGAGCAGGCAAGGGCAATCGCAGCGACGGCTATGCGCCGGAATACGGTCCTGGAATTCATTGCCTAAGGGAGGCTCAGAGATAGAGTTTGATTGGTGCCGCCGCGATTAACGACGACGGTCAGACTGTTAGCATGGGCCATGTCGCCGAGCATCTGCAGCGCCCGTGCAGGATCGTTCAGTTCGACCCCATTGACCGAAGTGACCACGTCACCCGGATGCAGACCGGTACCCATGAACAGCGCGCGGTTCGCCCCCGGGAATACACGATATCCATGCAAGCCACCGCCCGCGTTCATCGGCTGCAGGCGGATGAACTGGGACGCCTTGGAAGGATCATTGAGCAATTCGTCACGGATATCGGAAAGGCGGATGGAGTTTATTTGCGCGACCATGGCCCCCTCCTCGGGACTCATATTCGGTTCAGCGTCGTCACTCTCTTCATTATCGCCGGAATCGGTATCGTCGGCCGCAAGCGCATCCGTACGATCCTTATCCAGCCGCAACAGTTCCGGACGGCCGTTACGCAACAACACCACCCGATCCGGGAAAATGGCCTGCACATTGACGCCGCCGCCGCCAATGGTATCGCCAATGGCATAGGGCTTTTCATCGCCATCCTGGGCTGCGATCAGCGCGCGTGAATATTTTTCGTCGCCGGCAAAGATGCCTTTCAGCTTGAGATCCAGCTGGGTGTCCGGTGCTCGCGCAAGATCGGCTGCCGCCGCTTTGGCCGGCGGCTGGTACTTTCCGAACAATCCCAATGTGCTAATTGCGCCGATATCGATACCGGAACGCGTAGCCGTGGCGGCCGCAGCGGGCGGCGGCTGCCAGGTGGCCGTGGGAGTTGGCACCAGCGACCAGACCAGATCGGCTGCAGTGCGCGCACAGAGTACGACCAACAGTAATGCGACAATTCGCGGCAGCCATTCGCCATAGCGCGAATACAGCGCGAGCAGCGCCTGTGGCGAGGTCAATGCGGAAGCGCTGGCGGAGGCCTGATTCATCCGATCATCATAGCTGGCGTTTGCTCCTGCGGAAAATTTTCCGTTAACGTCGGGTTACAGAGTGGTTATGGCGCGGGGAGGGATTCGCGGGCGCGGCCGCCCAGCCCAGTGGTCATCGATAGATCCGGGGAGAGCGAGATCATGTACAAGCGGTTGGTGATCCGTGTTGCGATTGGCTTGGCCGTTTTCCTGCTGTTCATGGCCCACACGGCGGGTGTTTTGCCGATGCGGCTACTATTCCAGATCGAGAATCTGACGTATGACTTCCGCGTGCGCGCGACGCTGCTGAACACGGTCGATCCGCGCGTCGTTATCGTCGATATCGACGAAAAAAGCCTCGCTGAGGAAGGGCAGTGGCCGTGGCGGCGCGACCGCCTTGCGCAGCTGCTCGACCGCCTGTTTGACGAATACAAGGTGCGCGTGGTCGGGTTCGACGTGCTATTCGCCGAATCGGACCATCGTTCCGGGCTGGACCGTCTTGAACAGCTCGCATCCGGCGAACTGGCGACTGATCCGGCACTGCAGGCACAGCTGCCCGACCTGCGTCGCGCGTTCGATACTGATCAGCGCTTCGCGATGGCGATCCGTGATCGTCCTGTCGTGCTGGGCATTGTGTTCCGCAACTACCTGACGCCCGGTGAGGGCATGGAGTCCGGTGCCTTATGCCCGCCGGTCCTGGACGATAAGCAGACCAGCCTGCTGGCGGTTGATTTTGCGGTTCCCAAGGGCTTTTCCGGCGTGATTCCCACGCTTGCGGTTCCGGGTTGGACATGCGCGTTTTTCGACAATCCGACCCAAGATGTTGATGGTGTTTACCGTCGTGTGCCGCTGATGCAGGAGTATCGGGGGCAGCTGTATCCGTCATTGGCACTGGCGATCGTGCGCGCGGCGCAGGGCAATGCGCCGGTGTCGCTGGAATTCGATCCACCTTCGGCGCGCACCTCGGAGCATCTGGAGCGCGTGCGGGTGGGCGAACTGAGCGCGCTGGTGGACGAGCAGGCGGCGGCTTACGTTCCTTATCGCGGTGCTCAATTCAGCTTCCCTTATATCTCGGCGACCGACGTGCTCAACGGCCACGCGGATGCGGCGAAACTGAAGGACGCGATCGTCATCGTGGGCACCACCGCCGCAGGACTGCTCGATCAGCGCATCACGCCGGTGGCGAAGAACTACGCGGGCGTGGAAGTTCACGCGAACCTTGTCTCGGGCATGCTTGATGGCCGCATCCGCCACAAGGCGCCGTACTATCGCGGCATCGAGACGGTAATGCTGTTCGCGCTCACCTTGCTGATGGCATTGCTGTTTCCGCGGCTGTCGCCGCTGGCCGGCGCAGGATTGTCGCTGGGACTGGTGCTTGGCTTGTTCGTCCTCGCCTACGCCATGTGGTCGGGCGCCAATTTCATCCTGCCGCTCGGTGTGCCGATCACATTCGTATTCGTTCAGTTCCTGATGCAGCAGTTGTATGGATTTTTCATCGAGAGCCGCCGCGCGCGCGACATTTCCAAACTGTTCGGCCAGTACGTACCGCCGGAAATCGTCGAAGAAATGGCGACCAATCCCGCTGCGGTTTCAATGGATACCGACAACCGCGAAATGACGGTCCTGTTTTCGGACATTCGCGGTTTCACGACCATCTCCGAGCAGTTCCGCGACCGGCCGCAGGAGCTCAGCCTGCTCATGAACGAATTTCTCGGTCCGTTGACCGAGGTCGTGTTCCGCCATCGCGGCACCATCGACAAATACATGGGTGACGCGATCATGGCGTTCTGGGGCGCGCCGCTGCGCGACGCCGAACACGCGCAGCGGGCCCTGGAGGCGGCGCTTGAATTCCCGCAAGCCCTGCGCCAGCTCGATGCGGCGTTCGCGGCGCGTGGCTGGCCAAAGCTGCACATCGGCGTCGGTCTCAACACGGGCATGATGACGGTCGGCAACATGGGCTCGGAATTTCGCGTCGCGTATACGGTGCTCGGCGACACCGTGAATCAAGCCTCGCGCATGGAAAGCCTGACCAAGGTTTACGGAGTCGAGGCCATCTGCGGCGAAACCACGCGCGCCGCAGTCAAGGACGCCTGGGCGTTCCGCGAGCTCGATCGCGTGCGCGTGAAAGGGAAGAACGAGCCCGTCTCCATTTACGAACCCCTTGGCCGCCGCGAAGCGCTGGATGCCGCCGTCGCGCAGGATCTGAATCGCCACCGGCAGGCGCTGCGGGCTTATCGGAAACAGCTGTGGGACGAAGCTGAGCGCGAATTCTTCGGACTTACCCAGTCGGGCCGGCCGCACCCGATTTACGAGCTGTACCTTGCGCGCATCGCGTATTTCCGCCAGCATCCACCCGCGCCGGATTGGGATGGCACCTTCACTTTCGATCACAAGTAGGCTTTTGCGGCGAAAGCCCGAAACGATTCCCGTGGTCCGCTGTCAACCCGAGGCGGTTCTCACCGTTGCGGAATCTTACTAATATTGCGCCTTTTCACTTAGAGGTTATCGATGAACAACACGGTTGGATGGCCGGCGCGGATCGCGCGCTTTACCTGCGGGCTGGGAGCGTTCGCGGCTGTGGCGCTTGCCGGATGCGGCGGCGGCAGCGGAACGAGCACCACGGTTATTCCGAACTCGTTTCCGAATGCAGGTATTGTGATCGGACAGCGCGATTTCAGCTCGTTTCTGGCCAATCAAGGAGGCGCTGCAGACGCCAATACGCTTGGTAACGTCTACTCGTCAGTTGCGGTCGATGCCGGCGGGACGACACTGTTTGTGCCCGATTACAGCAACAGCCGCGTTCTTGGCTTTGCTCCGATACCGACCGGCAATGATCCAACTGCCAATCTCGTACTTGGTCAGGCGGATTTCACGCATACCGCGCCGGGATCGGGACCGACCCAGCTTGCCAATCCCGGCAAGGTTTCGGTCGGAGATGGCGGACAACTGGTCGTTGCGGATACCAGAAACAATCGGATATTGATCTGGAGTGCGCTGCCGACGTCGGTGAATCAGCAGGCGGATCTGGTGGTCGGGCCTGCGGTTGGTTCCGCCACGGCAAATCTCAGCGGGCCGTTAGCGGCCATGATCGCCAATGGCCAGCTCTTCGTCGCCGATACCGGCAACAATCGAGTTCTGATCTGGAATACCTATACGACAGCCGCCACGCCGGTGGATCCCGACTTCGTCATCGGTCAGCCGGATAAGACTCATTCCGATATAAACGGCGGGTTGAACGGCCCCAAGGGCCTGACGTCGCCGTACCCGGCCGCCGCGGACACGTTGAACAGTCCTCAGGATCTGTGGACCGACGGGTTCAACCTCATCGTCGCCGACACCGGCAACAACCGTGTGCTGTATTATTTGAACGGTTTTGCGCCGCGGACGGACCTGACCATCGCGACGACCGTCAACGGTTTTACCGCCGGAACTTACAGCACACTTAGTGCGACAGGTGTGGCTGGCCAAACCAACTTTACCAGCATCACCGGTCAGCTCGGTCAAACGTTGATGAACGCGCCTACTGCGGTGACCTCGAACGGGACCACGGTGGCCGTGGCCGATTCTGTCAATAATCGTGTCCTGATATTCGGAAACGGGCTTGGCAAGAGTTCGTCGGCGATTCCGCCCACCACGATCATCGGCCAGGAAAACTTCAACAAGAGCGCCGCCAATGACGACGATCAGAACGGCAGCCAGGACAATAACCCTTCACAGCGCACGCTCAACTACCCGACGGGTGTCTTCTTCAGCGGCGATGGCACGCTTTATGTGACTGACTCAGGTAATAACCGTGTTTTGACGTTCACGTCACCGTATTGACGTAAGCCTCCTTTCGACGCCAGTTTTCCGGCGTCATGCCGATATAAACCCCGGGAAGGATGGCTTCCCGGGGTTTATGTTTTGAGGGGGGGACTTGAACCGTAGCGCCAGACGCCTATTCTAGGGATGTGGGTGAACCAACAGATCCTGGTACGCACGGCGTCGTAACGCCGGATGCGGTAACGAAACGGGTAGGCAATGAGTGACAGTCAAGGACAATCGCCACTCGACGTTATGGTCGAGAAAGCGAAGCCGCGGTTGCAGATGCCGCCGATGTTCAAGGTTGTCATGATTAATGATGACTACACGCCGATGGAGTTTGTTGTGCAAGTATTGGAATCGTTCTTCAACCACGCACGGGAAAAGGCGGTACAGATCATGCTGCAGGTTCATCAGTCGGGCCGCGCTGTCGCGGGCATCTTTCCTGCAGAGATCGCGGAGACCAAGGTGGCGCAGGTGAATGCATACGCTCGCAAACACCAGCATCCCCTGTTAACGGTGATGGAGAAGGCTTAGGAGGATTCAATGCTTAGCGACGAACTCCAGAAAGCGCTGGATGCGGCATTTCTGAATGCACGCAACGAGGGGCACGACCTGCTGACCGTCGAGCACCTGTTATTGGCGCTTTTGTCGGATTCCAACGTGAGCGAAGTGCTCACTGCAGGCGGTGCCAATCTCGACCGACTCGAGCAGGCGCTGCGTGAATATATTTCGCAGAATCTGCATTCGAACAAGGAAGCGGCCGGCAGCCAGGAAGTGCAGCCGACGCTGTCCTTCCAGCGCGTGTTGCAGCGCGCCATTTATCACGTCCAGGCGTCCGGCAAGAAGCGCGTGACCACGCTCAACGTGCTAGTCGCGCTGTTTGCAGAGAAGGATACCCATGCGATCTATCTGCTCAACGAGCAGGGTGTGACGCGTCTGGATATCGTCAACTACATCTCGCACGGAATCGCCAAGAACAACAGCCAGCCAGCCGCGCCGGAGCCGGCGCCAGAGGCCGAGGAAAAGGACGAAGCCGGCAAATCCGCCGGCAAGCCAGCGCTGGAGCAGTTTGCCGTCAATCTCAACGAGCGCGCGCTGAAGGGTCAGATTGATCCGTTGATCGGCCGCCAGCCGGAAATCGAGCGCGTGATGCAGACGCTTTGCCGTCGGCGCAAGAATAATCCGCTGCTGGTCGGTGAAGCAGGTGTCGGCAAGACCGCCATCGCCGAAGGATTGGCATGGCTGATCGTCGAAGGCAAGGTCCCGGATTTGTTGCAGGACGGCGTCGTCTACAGTCTCGATCTCGGCAGCCTTATCGCCGGGACGAAATATCGCGGCGACTTCGAAAAGCGCTTCAAATCGGTGATCACAGAGCTCTCGCGGACGCCGGGCGCAATCCTGTTTATCGATGAAATTCATATGATTATCGGCGCCGGCGCAGCCAGCGGCGGAGTCATGGACGCGTCCAACCTGCTCAAGCCGCTGCTGGCTTCGGGTGGCTTGCGCTGCATTGGTTCGACCACTTATCAGGAATATCGCGGCATCTTTGAAAAGGACCGTGCGCTGTCACGCCGTTTCCAGAAGATCGACGTGACCGAGCCCACGGTCGAGGATACGGTGAAGATTCTCGAAGGTCTGCGGCAGCGCTTCGAGGAACACCACCAGGTTCATTTCACGACGGGCGCGCTGCGCTCGGCGGTGGAGTTGTCCGCGCGGCACATTACCGATCGTCACCTGCCTGACAAGGCCATCGACGTAATCGATGAGGCCGCCGCGCGCCTGCGGTTGCTGCCGGAAGGCAAGCGCCGCAAGACCGTGCAGGTCCGGGATATCGAGGAGACGGTTGCCAAAATCGCGCGCATTCCGCCGAAGAGTGTGTCTTCGAACGATCGCGAGCGGCTGGCGAATCTGGAACGCGATCTCAAGCTTGTGATCTACGGCCAGGACAAGGCGGTGGAAATGCTGGCTTCGAGCATCAAGCTGTCGCGCTCCGGCCTGGGCAGCGGCGACAAGCCGATCGGCAGCTTCCTGCTTGCTGGTCCTACGGGCGTCGGCAAGACTGAAGTCACGCGTCAGTTGGCGCAGGTTCTGGGTATCGAACTGATCCGCTTCGACATGAGCGAGTACATGGAGCGGCACACGGTGTCACGTCTGATCGGCGCGCCGCCGGGCTATGTCGGATTCGACCAGGGGGGGTTGCTGACCGAAGCGGTCATCAAGCATCCGCACTGTGTCGTGCTGCTCGACGAGATCGAGAAAGCGCATCCGGATGTGTTCAACCTGCTGTTGCAGGTCATGGATCACGGTACGCTGACCGATAACAATGGCCGCGCGGCGGACTTCCGCAACGTAATCCTGGTGATGACGACCAACGCTGGCGCCGAGGAAGCTTCACGGCGCTCGATCGGGTTCGCCGAACAGAACCACACGACGGACGCGTTGGAAGTGATCCGTAAGTCGTTCTCACCGGAGTTCCGCAACCGCCTCGACGCGATCATCCCGTTCGCTTCGCTGGGCCACGACGAGATTGCACGGGTCGTCGACAAGTTCCTGATCCAGCTTGAAGAGCAGCTGGGTTCCAAGGGTGTGCAGCTCGAAGTTTCTGCGGATGCGCGTGCTTGGCTTGCGGAGCATGGGTACGACGTGAAGATGGGCGCGCGACCGATGGCGCGGCTGATCCAGGAGACTATCAAGCGTCCGCTTGCAGAGGAGCTGCTATTCGGCAAGCTCATCAACGGTGGCCGTGTCATGGTCGACGTCGGCGACGACGAAAAGCTTGAGTTCAAGATCGAGTCAAAGGAAAAGCCAGCATTGCCGGAACCGGCATAAGCGGTAATCCGATACGAATCCGAGCCCGCGCAAGCGGGCTCTTTTTTTCGCGCATCAGTCGTGAATCAATCGTGTGTCAGGCGGGGCCCAAGGCATCACCCGCGGCGTGCGGTGACTCAGCCGCTGCAGGACTGCGATGTACCCGATGCGGCGGAAAGTGGCAGATGAAGGTGCTGCCGACACCGGGCTCGCTTTCAATCTGCAAGCGTCCTTCATGATGGCCCAGTGCCTGTTGCACGATGGACAGACCCAGACCGGTCCCGCCGCTGGCGCGTGAGCGGCCGACATCGACCCGGTAGAAGCGCTCGGTCAGACGCGGGATATCCCTGGCATCGATGCCGATTCCGGTGTCGGCGACGGAGCAGTGAGCACCTTGTTCGTCACCCCACCAGCGTACGTCGATAATTCCGCCGGGAGCGGTATATTGGATCGCGTTCGCGACCAGATTCATGAAGACGCTATACACCTCGGTTTCGCGCCCGAACAGCCATAGTCCCCCATCGATATCGAAGCGGATTGCCTGCTGGCCATGCGACATGGCGGCCGCTTCTTCGCGCAGGCGTTCCAGCAGCAGCGGAACGTTGAGAACATCCTGCCGTGTATGGATGATGTCGGATTCCAGCCGCGCCAGCTTCAGCAGGTCGGTGACGAGCGATTCCATGCGTGCCGCCTGCGAGCGCATTTCGTTCAGTGGGCGGTGCCACGGTTTGAGCGGGCCGTCACTGCGCGACTCAATTTCCATCATGTCGACATAGCCGCGCAGAACGGTCAACGGCGTTCGCAATTCGTGAGATGCGTTCGCAACGAAATCGCGCCGCGCGATTTCCAGCCGCTTCAATTCGGAAACATCGCGCACGATCAGCAGTTTCTGGCCGTTGCCGTACGGAATCACGCGATAGCTCAGGGTGATTTCGGGATTGATCGGAGACAGGGTTTCCACCTCGCCATCGAAATTACCGGCGGCGAAATATTCCGTGAACGTGGCTTTGCGTACCAGATTCTGCAAGCGCAGCCCAAGATCCTGCGGCAGGCGCAAGCCGAGCAAAGCTTGTGCGGCTTTGTTGAACCAGACGATCTCCCCCTTGGGTCCGAGCACTACTGCCCCGTCCGGGAGCGCTGCCGTCGACGCCTGGAATTCGGACAGGATCTCGGCCAGTTTTTTCTTGCGCTTGCGGTTGCGTTTCTGCAGATCGATCAGCGCTGCGAAGACTTCGCCCCAGGTTCCCGATGGCGCCGGCAGGTTCACGTTCTTGGGTTTGGTAACCCAGGCGCGCAGCCAGGTCAGATAGTGGATCTGCAGTAGTAGTAGCAGCACGAATGCGGCGAGGACGCCGCCGAGCGCACTGCCAGCAGCCCACCCGGCCGTGGCGCCCACCAGCGCCCACACCGCCGCCTTCAGAAGTTCGCGAGTCCAGACAGCTTTTTTCACAATGTCTAGGGTCTGTTGACAATCGCTTTGATCGCTGCGTTGCCGCCCAAAAGGGCGCCAGGCAAGGCGCGCCGAGCGAAGTGTGGTGACTCCACATGAGCGAGGCGCAACGCGGCATGGCGCCCTTTTGGGCGCAACCCAGGCCCGCGGCACGGTGCCGTGAGCGCAG
>CAZOOK010000019.1:0-112343 GCA_964581385.1 uncultured Salinisphaerales bacterium | reverse complement strand
GCTGCGCAAACACCGTGTCGGCGCCGATAGGACGGGACCGTATGGGCACAGCGCCACGTCTCTCACTCCTCATGTACTTCAAGTACATCACGTCTCTCGTTCCTTGCGCTGTGCCCATACGGTCTCCGTCGCAGCGATCAAAGTTGGTGTTAACAGGCCCTGGCCTGAAGGCGAGCATCGCCGATCCACTCCAGTGCGGACGCGGCGAGCCGCACATCGATGAAATCACGCAGCGCGCACGCGAAAATTCCGGTGTCGGACGTAGTGAAGAAGCGATGTACCGGGGCATCTGAGCATGTATCGTCTACGGCCAGCCCACGCTCTGCCAGGATGCGGCCGAGATGGCGCGCAACAGCGGGTGCCGGATCAATGACTTCCGCATTCGGCCCGACGATGCGGCGAATCGTGTCGATGACGAATGGGTAGTGCGTACAGGCAAGCACAACATGGTCGGCACCAGCGGCGAGCGCCGGTGCGAGGAATGTGCGCAGCATCGCTTCAGTTTCGGGCGTATGCGCTTGGTTCGACTCGATACGCGCAACGAGGCCGGGGCAAGGCTCACCGATGATCTTGATGCCCTGGGCGTGGCGCTCTGTAGTCGCAGCGAACAATTCCCCTTGCAGTGTGGCCGGCGTCGCCAGCACGGCGACGACGCGGCTGCGTGTGCCTCGTGCGGCCGGCTTCACCGCCGGCTCCATACCGATGAACGGGATCTCCGGAAACTGCGCGCGCAGATGCTTCAGCGCGGCCGCCGACGCGGAATTGCAGGCAACGACGATGGCCTTGCAATCGCAAGCGAGCAGGAAGCGCACGATGCCATCGGCGTAGCGGCACAGCGTCTCCGCAGGCTTCGGGCCGTAGGGAATATGAATTTGGTCGGCGATGTAAATCGTCGCTTCGCAGGGTAACTGGCGCGTGATTTCGCGCCACACCGACAGACCGCCGACGCCCGAGTCGAAGACTCCGACCGGCCGCCGGTTGTTGTGCGCCGCCGGTTCAGCCATCGACTGGCAGCTTGTCGCGCCAGGAATACGCGGGATCGCCAATGACGACGAAATTTGGATTCAACAGCGAATCCTTCTGGTTGTAGAGCAATGGCGAAAAATCCGGCAGCTTCAGCACCTGGGCTCCGGCCTGCTCGGCGACGCAGTGGCCGGCACCGGTGTCCCACTCCGACGTCGGACCCGTGCGCGGATACAGATCGGCTGAGCCTTCGGCAACCAGGCAGAATTTCAGCGAAGAGCCACGGCTGACCGCATCGTGCAGGGGCATTTTTGCAAGGAAGGCTTCGAGCGCGGCGTCGCGATGCGATTTGCTGACGACCAGCGCCGGTTTCGCCGGTACCTTGCGCGTCGTGATTTTTTCGCGCCGTCCTTCCTTGATGCGGAACGCGCCGCTGCCGTGCTCCGCGAGATAGGTCAAGCCAAGCGCTGGCGCATAGACCACCCCGAGCACCGGCCGCCCCTGATCGATAAGCGCGATGTTGACGGTGAATTCACCGTTGCGTTTGATGAATTCCTTGGTGCCATCGAGCGGATCGACGAGCCAGTAGCGGGTCCAGCTGGCGCGGGTCGTGAATGGAATGTCCGCCGCTTCCTCCGACAGCACCGGGATCTGCGGCCATTGCCGCGTCAACTCGGCGCTGATATGACTGTGCGCGGCAAGGTCGGCCTGCGTCAGCGGCGACTCGTCGTCCTTGCGCGTAACCGCGAAATCGGAGCTGTAGATTTCCATGATGCGGCCGCCGGCTTCGGTGGCGATGGCGAGTACGGCGTCGAGTGTTTTGTCGGTCATGAGGCGCGCTTCGAAAATAAGTGGTGAAAGTGGCCTGTATGATACGGGCATGCCTTCAAACACCGTTAACTGGGGCGCCGTCGACACCGTCATGCTCGATATGGACGGCACCGTGCTTGACCTCGCGTTCGACAATCATTTCTGGCGTACCGTGGTGCCCGAGCGCTACGCGCGCACACACAGCGTGACGCTGGATCGCGCCCACGCTGATCTGGAGCCGCATTTCCAAAGCCTGCAAGGCCGACTGGAGTGGTATTGCCTCGACCACTGGAGCGGCATCACCCGCATGGATCTGGCCGCACTCAAGCGCGAAGTGCGGCATGACATCCGTCCGCTCGAAGGCAGCCTGGAGTTTCTGGATGCGGTGCGCGGCAGCGGCCGCCCGCTATGGCTGGTCACGAATGCCCACGCCAACAGCTGGATGATCAAGCTCGAACATACTGGCCTGCGCCACCACTTCGACCAAGTGATCTGCTCGCACGATTTTGGGGCCCCGAAAGAAACCGCTGATTTCTGGACGCGTTTTGAGATGCGGCACCCCTTCGATGCGCAACATACCTTGTTCGTAGACGACAGCTTGCCGGTACTGCGCGCCGCCCGCAGCTACGGCATAGGGCAGACGATCGCGGTGCGGCGTCCGGACAGCACGCGACCGGCGCGCGAAATCGATGAATTCGCGGCCGTCGACCGCATTGCTGATCTGCTGCCTCTGGCTTGATGGCACGCGCTGGGACCCCTCTGACGACGCGGCGTGTAGAGATTAACTACCAGCGTGACCAAGGTCATCGAAGCTTCATGACTATTCCCTCAGACTTGGCCGGAATTTTGCTCGATCAATCGCAACTGAAGAATCAAGTGATGAGGTTCACCCCCATGGCACTCACCGAGCTCGACCATGACAACCGGACGGGACTGGCATTAGCCGTCCATGCGAGCGATCCGCCGCGTTACTACATTCTTGATCGTCGCCGCCGTGATCTGCTGACTATTGGCGACCTCGAACTCGCGAACCGCCGCTTCGCGGCGCGCGTTGCGATCCGCAAGGAAGAAATGGCAGCTTTGCCGCGCCTGCCACTGTTTTCCAATTCACTTGGCGGCGCTGCCGTTTCCGGCTGAACGGCTGGGAACGATGTGTCGGGAAATGGCGATCTCTTGACCTGACACCAGCGCGCCACCCGCATGTGGCTGTGTCGCACGTGGTGACACGATCAACGCGGAAAAGATCTATCCCCTGATCAAAAGCGATATCGTCGACCTTCCAGGGCGGCGATGCGAACAGCGCGCCGGTGATCTCAGTCGACGAATCCGTACTCCCTCATCGCCAACACCAAGGTCTACCGGAAACCATGGCGCCGGGTCTGGCTGCAATCGAGGTTTGACCATGTGCGAACGCCGTGCGGGGATTCGCCAAAGCACGCTGCCTCATGTCGAGAGAACTTGCTGATCACGTACCACCACCGATAGCGCGTTTTCACGAGGCAGGACGGCGGCGACACGGGCTTTGACCCGCGCCGCCGCCAATGACTACTCAGCTAATGTGCTTGCTTACCAGCTTGGTCATTTCAAACATGTTGACGACGGACTTGCCGCCGAAAATCTTTTTCAGCTTGTCGTCGGCGTTGATCATCCGCTTGTTCTTAGTGTCCTGCAGCCCGTGCTTCTTGATGTAGGCCCAGAGGTTCTTCGTGATCTGGCCACGCGGGATCGGCTTGCTGCCAACAACTTCCGACAGCATCGCACTCGGACTCATCGGCTTCAGCAGCGCAGCGTTCGGCTTGCGCTTGGTCTTCGCCTTCTTGGGCGCCGCTTTTTTTGCGACGGCCTTCTTCGGGGCCGCCTTCTTGGGGGCTGCCTTCTTCGCAACAACCTTCTTCGCGGCAACCTTCTTTGCCGCCGGCTTCTTCTTGCTGGCATTCGCCATAACGCGGTCTCCTGGTGAATATGCGCCCATATGGGTGCGGATATGCTACGCGAACTAGAGGATTGTGCGCGGACACCGCGCGCTGATCAACCAAAATTTTTTGCGCCGATACGGAGTCAGCAGCGGCGCAACGCTTGGGAAAGTGCATTCGCTCGTGCCGAAGGCAACGATCAGACGCATTGAAAACGGGCATCGGACGCTGTGCCACTTCGATCAATTTCCCAGTGATCACGTCTTGAGGCGATGCGCGCCCCGCAGGTATCAGACCTTCGAGCACACTCGCAAACTTATCTCACGCAGGGCTCATCACACTCATGCGCGCGGTATTTTCAGCAGCAACGCTGCACAGCGTCGCCTTGGCAAATCTCGCGCGTGTATTCGGCGGCGAGCCACTCAAACCGCGGCGTCGGCCGCAGTTGCATCCGTAGTCGCCGCCCGATCGTGCGTGCCACTGATGCTGGCGGATACCGGCCGATCTCATCGTTGCGCTCACTCGCGCCGTGATCGTGCGGAAGCGTCACGTCGATCACCAACGGTTCAGAGGCGATCGCAGCGATGGGGTCGCAGTGGCGCAGGACTTCGCGCGCCGAACGCTGCGCACCTTCTCGTCCGCGGATTCTCGCCGCGCAGCCGATGCGAGCTGCTTCAGATCGTCTTCGGGATTGCCTCGCGCGCTGCCACGCGCTGCGCAATGTGATCGCGTGCGCTTCAGAATCACGTCAGCTGAAGGCACAAACGCCGATGTCGAGCGACGAGGACGTCAGTTCAGCTTCGGCGCCGTCGCTTCGGTGGCGGTCGGCCGCCGCGTCCATCACGCCCACCGCGCCCTTGCCGCGCACTGCCGCCAGCTGGAGCAATGTATTCGTGCGCGACCAGTGCGATCGCGTTTTCGTATTGCGGGATACGCTTGCCGATTAATTTCTCGATTTCCGGCAGCGAATACACATAGGTCTCGCAGCACAGCGAGATCGCATCTCCCTGTGCGCCAGCGCGCGCGGTGCGACCGATACGGTGCACGTAGTCTTCCGGGTCCTGCGGCAGATCGAAATTGATGACGTGGGTCACATCCGGGATGTGCAGTCCGCGCGCAGCAACGTCGGTGGCAACCAGCACCGGCAGCTTGCCATCCTTGAAATCCTGCAACAGCCGCTCGCGCTTGTTCTGTGGCACGTCACCGGACAGCGTGTGCGCGACGATGCCGTTGGCGTTCAGCGCACGCTCGACGTTTTCGGCGTCGCGCTTGGTGTTGATAAAGACCATCGTCCGCGTCGGCGGATGCTGGCGCAGCAGCGCGACCAGCGTCGGCAGTTTGTCCTCGTTGGCGACGTGGATCAGCGCCTGCCGCACGCCTTCGGCGGTTACGCGCTCAGGCGCGATTTCGATGCGCTGCGGATTGTTCATATGCTCGTACGCCAGTTCGAGCACCCGGTGCGACAGCGTCGCCGAGAACAGATAGTTGCTGCGGGCGGACGGCGGCGGCATGCGACGCAGCAGGTAGCGCAGATCGGCGATGAAGCCGAGATCGAACATGCGATCGGCCTCATCGAGGACAAATACCTCGATGCCCTTGAGCGGGAAGACGCCCTGTTTGAAGTAATCGATAAGACGACCGGGTGTGCCGATCAGTACATCGACACCCTCGGCCAGCGCGTTGCGCTGCGTTTCATAGCCAGTACCGCCATAAACGACGGTGATGCGCAGGCCGGTATCGCCGACCAGATCCATCGCATCCTTGTAGATCTGGATCGCCAGCTCGCGCGTCGGGGCGAGAATCAGCGCACGTGGCCGCGGGCTTGGGGGTTCTGGCGCGCGCGTCAGCAGGTGATTCAGCATGGCGAGCAGGAAAGCCACGGTCTTACCGGTACCGGTTTGCGCCTGGCCGGCGAGGTCCTCGCCGGCCAGCGCGAGTGGCAGGGTCGCAGCCTGGATCGGCGTGCAGCGGCTGAAGCCAAGCCGGTCCAGGCTTGCGATCAGTGCCGGATGCAACGGCAGGCTGTCGAAGCGGATCTCGGTGAGATGATCGGGCCGGCTAGACGTCGGTGCCACTTCGGAGGCTTGCATTCGCAAAGAATATGGTTTGAAATAGGTCAACAAAAGGGGTTTCGGCTGAGCGTGCGCAAAGTTGCGACGCGGATCTACGCCGGTCCCGCGGCAGTTCAATTCCAGCATCTTAACCCAGACCCTTTCCCGCCGCGCGCATTGAATCCGTCGCGCGCTATCCCCAAATCCCCGATGGCCGAATTGCGCCGTTGTCCCGGAGATTCCCAAGATGAGTGAACACATCAGTCCCGTCACCGACGCCTCCTTCGATCAGGACGTGCTGCAAAGCAAACAGCCGGTTCTGGTCGATTTCTGGGCTGAATGGTGCGGTCCCTGCCGCATGATCGCGCCGATTCTGGAGCAAGTAGCGCAGGAAAACGCCGGAAAACTTAAAGTTGTGAAGCTAAATGTCGATGAGAATCCAGGGACACCCCCGAAATTCGCCATCCGCGGCATTCCGACTCTGATCCTGTTCAAGGACGGAAAGCCGGCGGCAACACAGGTTGGGGCCGTGCATAAAGCCCAACTCACAGCCTTCGTTACTCCTCATTTAGGTTCTGCATGATCAAGCACCGACGCCGGCCGCACTTTTCCAATAACTCCAATAACCATGGCAATGGCAATGGAAACGGAAACAGCAATGGCAATGGAAACGGCAATGGACGCCCGTCCGCCGACGATTCGGATGACACCCTGACGGGTGACGAATCGGGTGACGGCGCCGCTTCAGGGCTGGCACCGGAGGGCGGAGCAACAGCCGTCGTTCAGCGGCAACGGGGGGCTGTGGGAACCGAAGAGGGTTCAGAGGATGAGGAATCCAATGCGAGCGGCACGGCGCCGTCGGCAGAGCCGCGCGTCTTTGAACCGCCGAAAGTCCTCAACATCACGGATCTGAAGCGGAAAAGCGCGGCCGAATTGCTGGAGACAGCCGAGGCGCTGGGCCTCGAAAACATCGCCCGCATCCGCAAGCCCGACCTTGTATTCCAGTTACTGAAAGCAGCGGCGCGACGTGGAGAACACATCCTTGGCGAAGGCGTGCTGGAAATCATGCCGGATGGCTACGGCTTCCTGCGCGGCGCCGACAGCAGCTACCTTGCCGGCCCGGACGATGTTTATATCTCACCGAGCCAGATCCGCCGCTTCGCGCTACGCACCGGCGACACCATCGCCGGCCGCGTTCGCTCGCCGAAGGACAATGAGCGCTACTTCGCGCTGCTCAAGGTTGACACGATCAATTACGAAGCGCCGGAAGTCAGCAAAAAGAAGGTCAGCTTCGAGAACCTGACGCCACTGTTCGCCGACGAGCGCTTGGTCATGGAGCGCGGCAACGGCACCACGGAAGACATCACAGCGCGCATCATCGACCTCGTCGCGCCGTTCGGAAAAGGCCAGCGCGGCTTGATCGTGTCGCCGCCGAAGGCCGGCAAGACGATGCTGATGCAGAACGTCGCGCAATCAATCGCGGCGAATTACCCGGACGTCTATCTGATCGTACTGCTCATCGACGAGCGTCCGGAAGAAGTCACCGACATGCAGCGCACCGTGCGCGGCGAAGTCATCAGCTCGACGTTCGACGAGCCGGCGACGCGCCACGTCCAGGTCGCGGAAATGGTGATCGAGAAAGCGCGGCGCCTCGTCGAACACAAACGCGACGTGGTGATTCTGCTCGATTCGATCACGCGTCTGGCGCGCGCCTACAACACCGTGGTCCCCAGCTCCGGCAAGGTACTGACCGGCGGTGTGGACGCCAACGCGCTACAGAAGCCGAAGCGCTTCTTCGGTGCTGCCCGCAACATCGAGGAAGGTGGCTCGCTGACCATTGTCGCCACCGCGCTGGTCGACACCGGCTCGAAGATGGATGAAGTCATCTACGAGGAATTCAAGGGCACCGGCAACATGGAAATCCACCTGGAACGCCGCATCGCCGAGAAGCGCGTGTTCCCGGCCATCAACATCAACCGTTCCGGCACACGCAAGGAAGAGCTGCTGCTCGAACCGGCTGATCTGAGCAAGATATGGATCCTGCGCAAACTGCTGCATCAGATGGACGAGCTGGCGGCAATGGAGCTGCTGCTCGACCGCATGAAGCAGACTAAAACCAATTCCGATTTCTTTGATTCGATGAAGCGGAATTAATCTTGGATTTGAATTGAAAAACCCCGACGGTCGCTATGGCCGGCGGGGTTTTTGTTAACCAACATGATCATCGACTAGATAATCTGTGTGACTAGTGGGGAACCTTACAGATAATGGACGGATCTAGATAAATTACATCCTGGCTTGACTGTGGGGCGACCAAGAGGAAGGCAAACATTAGATAAGGCACTGTATTTGCGTTCATCACCGTCACGCTTTGACCATCCGAAGCAATTACGGGATCGCCGAGCTGGCTTTTCGCGTCGGTTGAGAAAAAACCGACGATATTCACACTCAGTGTTGTATTCAGAACATAAAGCATTGGCGTGTTGGCTTGCGTAATGAATGCAACATCGGGGCTGAACGAATAGTGGTAGTTTGCATCCAGCGTGTAACGTCCACCCTTTAATTTCTTGGCTTTGGCTTGGCTGGCAGAAGTCACGGTAACGGTGATTACATAGGGATCGACAGTGGTCATCGGCTTATCTCCTGTTGGCGACGGACTCGTTATAAGGCTCGAACGTCGGGTCTGAATAACCCATTGACGCCAAGCGGCTAACGGCCAGGAGAACGTCTTCTTTACGACCGAGATCGACAAACGCGCGCACCCAAGGATCTAAAAGGCGTAGATCGGTCGTATTAGCCGCCATTGGGGATAGCAAATCGACAGCCTGTTGCCAGTTCATAACTGCTTCGGAAGGCTGATTAAGAGTGCGGAACAACTCTCCCAATACCACAAGCGACTGAGCCAGATCGGCACGAATGGAAACATCTGCTGGATGCTCTTCTTGGGCTTCCTTCAATATCGCAATGGACTGATTGGCCGCGGCAAGCGCCTCATCGTATTTTCCGGCCTTTGACTGAAGCACGGCCAGATAACGTAGTCCGGCCCCTTCTGCATCCTGCCGCTCGACTACAGTTGGGTTCTGCATGAGCAAATCCTTGGTCGTCGCAATCCCCTGTGTTGTCAGATCGATCGCCACATTCAACGAGTTCTGCTGCCAGGCCAACCAGCCCAATCTCGTTTTCACGATTGCATATTCGAGTCGCCAATCCGTGTTTGTGGGTTCCAACAACAGCAATTCTTCGAGAAGACCGTGGGCTGCGGCATAGCTTTTCTGGGACAGTGAAATTTTTCCGCGTGCCCAAGCGATGGATGCAACGTTGACTGCGGCAATGGCCTCCCTGTACTTCAAATCCGCATCTTTCGGCGCCGCCACTCGGAGTTGGGTGTATATGCGCAATGCTTCTCCGTGGTTGTCAGCCGCGCCGGAAAGATTTCCATCCAAGTCAAGAATATTGCCCAGCCACGAAAGGGTGTTGGCGAGTTCCATTTTGACAGCAGCATTCACGCTAGCTGGTGTAACCGCAAGTACTTTCCGATCCCAATTTAGGGCCTGTTCAAAACCTGCTCTGGCCTGTTCAAGGTCGCCACGCCCGAATTCCCGAGTTCCAAGGTTGCTATAGGCATATGCCGCTTCCATCCACCATTCGCTGCGCCGCGGTTCGATCTGTATCAGGCGCTCTGCCAGTTCGCGGTACCGCTGCCAGTGCGCACCGGCCTTATCGAGCGACCCCTGCTGATACTCGATATTGCCGAGCCAGAACTGAACCTGACCCGATTGAAACAGGACTCCCGTATCGCTAGGAAACCGCTTCGCCAACGCCCCCAGCACTGCGTCGGCTTTTTCGAACGAGGACGCGGCTTTTTTGGCGTCACCGCGAGCCATCTCAATCTCGCCGATTTGCGACAGTGCTTCTGCGCGATGCAGCAGCGCGTTGCGATCAGTGTCAGTGTCAGGTGAGCGGTCCAGATAGTTGAGCGTTTCTTCGCCGATGCGATCGAGCACATCCAGCTTGCCGAGCGGACGCAGCTTTGAGGTCAGCTCTCCGAGCATGAACGACATCAGGTTCTCGGCATTGGCACGACGCAGATTGGCTTCCTGCTGCGCACGCCACGCCAGAAGTCCGCTGACACCGGCGAGTAAGCCCAAAATAACGATGACTCCCGCTGTTGCCGAGCGCAGGCGCCGCGCGCGGCTGGCGCGGGCGGTGGAGGCTTCGATCAGTGCGCGTTCGCTGTCGCTGATACGGATGTCGGAGGCCTGTTGCAGCAGACGCGCTTCTTCCAGGGGCAACCCGGCAGCCAACAGTAAATCGGGGGATCGGTTTTCCTGTTCCCAGCGGATGGCGATGGCAGCGATGTGCGCGTGCGCGCGCAGCACAGTGCGATTGGCTTCGATCCAGTCGCCGACGCGGGGCCAGGAACGCCATAGGGCATCGTGCGCGGCGGCGACGAATGCGACTCCGCCCTCAATCCGGCTGACGAACAGGCGCGCATCGACCAGTTCTTGCACTAGCGTCCGCTTGGCGGCTGAGTACAGCGATGCGATCGCCAGTTTACGTCCGGTAACAGAGCCGTCGTCACCATCGACGGTGACCATGCGGTGCAGAAGATCAGGAAGAGCGGCTTGGACTTCCGCAGGCAAACCCGCCAACACGCTCTCGGCGTGGCGGCTCAGGGCGCCCTCGAGTCCGCCCAGCTCGCGATAGGCGGCGAACGGCAGCTCGCCGTTCGCGGCGCGGTGTTCGTACAGCTCGCGCAGCACATATTGCAGCAGCGGCAACGCGTCCGGACTGCGCACGGCGGCGTCGCGCAGGATGTCATCCAGCCGTGCCTGCGACTCGGAGTCGCTGCCAAATTTCAGACCAGCAGCTTGCGCCGGCTTGCGGATCATTTCGCCGATTTCGCCGGCGGTGGCGGGCAACAGATCGAAGTGGCCGCCGCCGCTTTTGAGTTCGACGAGCCGTGGAATCTCGGCAAGCCGCGGATAAAAGTCGCTGCGGCAGGCCCCGATGATGGCAACCACTCCGGACTGCGCGAGACCGGCCAGGGCGCGCGCGAAGCCATCGCGTTCCCGGGAACTCACACCGCCGGCAAGCAACGCTTCGAGCGGATCGATGAAGAGCACCGCCAGCGATCGACTGCCGGTTTGCTTGCGCCCCGCCGCAAGACGCTCGAAACCGGCGCGGATGCGCGTGATCACCATGTCCACATCGTCGGCGAGGCTGGCCGCGAGCTGTGGAATTTCGCTTTCGAGGAATAGCGGCCAGCCGCGCGGCGCCCACTGCGTCAGCGCGCGTGCCAGCGCCAACAGCGGAGCGTCGCCAGGACTGACGGTGGCGACGAGTTCGGCACACACTCCGTCGAATCCTCCCTCCTGCATTAACAACGGCAGCACGCCGGCGTGGATCAGCGACGACTTGCCGGCACCGCTGGCGCCGACGATCAGCGCAAACGCGCAACCCGAATCGATCTGCGCACGCAGGACCTGCAAGAATTCGGCCGTGGCGCGACTGCGACCGAAGAAAACACCGGCGTGTTCTGATTCGAATGATTCCAGTCCGCGAAAGGGGCAGCCGCCGTCCCAATCCGGGACTGCCTGTGATACCGCGCCGCGGTAATCGTGTGGAAACACCACCGGCACCAGCACCCGATAACCGCGTTTGCGAATAGTCTGGATATAGCGCGGCTGCGCGGAGTCGTCGTCGAGCGCCTTGCGCAGGAGCGCGATGGTCTTGTGAACCGGGTTGTCGCCATAAAAGCTGCCGCGCCAGCAATCGATCAGCAATTGCTCGGCACTGATGACTTCCCCGGCATGCTCGGCCAGGTAGATCAGGACATTGATGATTTTCGGCTCGAGTGCGACGCGCTCGCCGCCCCGCTGTAAAGCGTTTTCGCGCGGAAGCACCAGCCAGTCTCCAAACCGAAACTGGGTCTCCGCTGCGCCGCGGTGGCGTGACGAGTCTCCCTTCATCACTGCTTCTCTCGCTGACGGCGCGCAGTATGGCGTCGCCGGGCTGACGTTCGCAACGCCCGTATCGGCACCCGACCCAATGCGCCAACCGGCTGCAACGACCCGCATGCGAGTACCCGCCGCTTTGGCACCTGCATTTGTTCGCTATCGATAACTCATTGATTAATAAGCTCCGGATGAACCGTAATAATTCCGGAAGGTAAAGCACCCTCGCTCGCTTCATCGTTATTCCAACCCCGCTGGCAGGAAGAGGCGAGACGAACCTGTCTCCGTCACGGGAATAGAGGATAGGGACGATGCTTTATCGACTGACTCTTGCGCAAAAGCTGCCGGACCGGCCACCGATAGGAATGAGCGTCACATATACCTTCCAGAACGGGATCCAGCAGACATGGCCGGTCGTTTCTATCGACGCGTCGCGGGACACCAGTGTGGTTTTCGTGGCCTGCGATATCAGCCTGCTGTGTCCGGACGCCCATGTGCGGGTGCTCAACACTTACTACCAGGACGGCATCCCCACCTCGTTGACGACCCCGATATCCGGAGTGCAGACGGGGCTGGCGAACGGCCGCAATCCCCTTCGATTCAAACGGAGCGTGTATGAAGGACAGTGACTACCAGATTACGGTCGCCATGTCGGACGATACCGTCGATGCCTTGTACAGGAAAGGACTCACTCTATATGGCTTCAAAGCAGTGCAGACAACGGCCCGGGCGGCGCCGCTGATCTGGTTCAAGAGCGCCACGTTCATGGATACGCTCATGCTGTCCTGGACCGAGCGATATCAGGTCTACACGTCGAACAGTGTGGTTATTCCGGGCCGGCCGGTCGCCATCGGCAGTTCGTATCCGATCGCCCTCGGTGACGCGCTGACAATAACGCGTCCGAACGGCACGGGGGTGATCGCCAGCAGTATCGGAACACCGGACGCAATCACCATCGACAATGAAGCGTCTATCGAATTCACCTGCGGGATTTCGCAGGCTCAGCCCTACGGCAGCGTAATGCCAGTCTGCGCATTTCCGCTGTTCAGCGGCGCGGCGCAGGCGGTCGCACCGATCGAACAGATCCTGCTGTTATTCTCGACGACGCGGCTGAATGTCGGCACCGTCATGGAGCAGTCCAACGGTGCCGGACTGATGATCGATCTCACTGCCAGTAATAACCGCACCGTCTGTTTCGATATCGATACCGGCTGGAGCTGGGGGCGCGGCATCTGGGCGCGGCCGGTACCACCGAATAGCAATCTCGTGCCGTTGCTGGTGCAGTCACCGCCGGCGCTCGCCAGACGACGGATCGTCGGCCTTCGCGCCTAGCGGCCTGTCAGCGCTTTGATATCGATCAATGCGACGGCGGAACCGCCGTCGCTATACTGCAATGATCTTGGAGCGAGCGCCATGAATTGAGCACCACCCGTTTGCAGGACTGTGAATCTTGCGTTGATTTGATTCTCGAACGTCTCGGCAAACGTATCGTACTCGGCACGCCGCTCGGCATCGGCAAGCCCAACGCGCTGCTTAATGCGCTGTACCGCCGGGCCAAGGCGGATGCTTCCATCGAGCTCGACATCGTTACCGCGCTATCGCTGAATCCGCCAATCGGAAAATCCGAACTGGAAGAGCGCTTTCTCGCACCGATCCGCAAGCGCGTGTGGGCGGGCTATCCGCGGCTGGAATACCTCGACGATCTCGGCGCGCGCAAGCTACCCGAAAACATCCGCGTCATCGAGTTTTACATGCGCGCCGCCAGCCAGCTTGGCAACCCGATTGCGCAGCAGGACTACATCAGCAGCAACTACACGCATGCGGCACGGGACATCGTGGGACGCGGCGCCAACCTGATCCTGCAGTCGGTGGCGCTGCTCGAGGACAATGGACAGCGGCGTTACAGCCTGTCGAGTAATCCGGACGTCACGCTGGAACTGCTGCCGCGTCTGCGCGACTCCGGGCGGCCGTGGCTTGCAGCCGCGCAGGTCAACCGGCGCATGCCATGGCTCGGCAATGCCGCAGAGATCGACGAAGATGCGTTCCATCTCATTGTCGACAATCCCGATCTCGATCACGAGCCGTTCGCAGCGCCACACGATCCGGTCGAAGCGGAAGACTGGGCGATCGGCTTGCACGCAAGTGCGCTGGTGCGCGACGGCGGCACGCTGCAAGTCGGTATCGGTGCGCTCGGTGACGCCGTATGCCATTCGCTGCGGCTGCGTAACCGCGAAAATGCCGTTTATCAATCGGTGCTGGACGCGGTCGGCGTACCTGCTGGTGTTGATGATATCGGCGGCCGCAAAGCGTTTGCGCAGGGACTCTACGTTGCGAGTGAACTGATCTCGCACGCGTTGTTCGCACTGTTCGAGGATGGGATCGTGCGGCGGCGTGTCTATGAAGACGAAGATGCTCAGGCCGCCGCCAACGAGGGCCGACCACCGGCCACCGGCGGCACCGTTCTGCAGGGCGGTTTTTTTGTCGGCCCGGGCGCGTTCTATCGCAGCCTGCGCGAACTATCGGAAGACCGGCGCGCGCTGATCGACATGACCGGCGTCGCCGAAGTCAACCGCGTCTACACGCACTATCGGCTGGAGCGCCTGCAGCGCCGTCATCCGCGCTTCCTCAATATCACCATGAAAGCGACGATGCTCGGTGCAGCGGTTTCCGATCAGCTGGCCGACGGCCAAGTCGTTTCCGGCGTCGGCGGCCAGCACGATTTCGTGGTGATGGCACACCAGCTTCCGGAAGGACGTTCGATCCTGCTGCTGCGCGCCACCCATGGCTCCGGTGCCAAACTGACATCGAATGTCGTGTGGGAATATCCGCATGCAACCATCCCGCGCCACGAGCGCGACATCTTCGTTACCGAGTACGGGATCGCCGATCTGCGCGGCAGGACCGATCGTGAGTGCTGCGAGGCGATGCTTGCCATCGCCGACAGTCGCTTCCAGGAAGCGCTGGCGCAGCAGGCAAAGAATGCCGGCAAGCTCCCGGCCGACTACCGCGTGCCCGCTGCGTTCCGCAACAATTATCCAGGGTACATCGCTGCGGCACTGAAATCGCACATGCAGTCGGGAATGCTGCCGGTGCTGCCATTCGGCCATGACTTTACCGACGGCGAGCTCGCGATCGCCAAACGTCTGCGCGGATTGCAAACAGCAGCGACGAGTTGGAGCGGGCGCTTGAAGCTACTGCGCGCCCTCGCCGTACCCGCGCCGGAGGAGCGCGAAGATGTGCGGAACGCATTGAGTCACATGCATCTGGACAATCCCGCCACCGCCGCCGAACGCCGCCTGGCGCGACTGGTGCGCGCCGCTCATAACCTCTGAAGTCCGGACTCGGGTCAGTTGGACACCGAACCAGGTTTTGCAGGCTGCGGCACGGCACACTCAGGGGGCTCGGTGAATTTCAGCACTGGATCGACAGCGCCGAGCCGGTCGATGTCCACGCGGCTCAGCCGCAACGGCGAGATATAACCGGTACGCTGTTTCACCGTCACCTGCACTGGCAGCGTTACGGTCCCGATGCAAATATCCACGGCAACCAGCGGCTCGTGTCCGATCCCGCCACCGCGTTCACGGACATGCTGATCCTTCAGAATTTTCCGTTTCAGAGTGGTGCGGTTGCCCGGCAGCACGCTGCCGTTATCGATCGTGAAGCCGACCCACAAATCGCCTTCCTTCATGAAATAACTGATGCCGGTGGCGTACAGCAACGACTGTTTCGCCCCTGGATCGAGGTCGGCGGTGATTTGGATCGCTGGCGACTCCCCGATACGTACATGTTCGGAGCCACCATAGGTGGTCAGCAACGGCGGCGGCGCGGAAGTCAAGGACGGTGCGACGGGAAGTGCGGTTACTGGAGGAGCAGCTGGCAGTTTCGGTGTGGTGGGCCACGCTGATTTCGATGCTGCCGGACTCGGAGTTGCACACACTGCGGCGGTGAATACCGCGATGGCCATCAGCACTCTTTTCGTCAACGTGCGTCTCCGCCCTCGCGTTCGATCGCACGATAGCCGATATCACGGCGGAATTGCATGCCGTCCCAGGAAATCTTTGCGACCGCTGCATAAGCCTCGCGCTGCGCCTCATGCACGTTCTTGCCGAGCCCGCACACGCACAGCACACGACCGCCGCTGGTGACGACCACGCCGTCGCGTTGCCTCGTGGCAGCGTGAAAAACCTTCGCCGTGTCTCCACAATCAGCATCAAGGCCACTGATCACATCGTCCTTGCGGATGTCGCCGGGATAGCCCTCCGCGGCGAGAACTACACCAAGTGCGGCCTGCGGTTTCCAGCGCAACGCCGCGGTCCGCGGATCGCCATCGACGGCCGCGTCGAGCAGATCCAGCAGATCCGAATCCAGGCGCATCAGGATCGGCTGCGTTTCCGGATCGCCGAGCCGCGCGTTGAACTCGACGACGCGCGGACTGCCGTCCGGCGCGATCATCAATCCCGCATACAAAAATCCAGTGAACGGCCTGCCTTCAGCGGCGAGCGCCTTCAGCGTCGGCTCGATAACCTCGCGCCGCACACGCGCATCGACCGTTGGTGTCACCACCGGCGCCGGCGAGTACGCGCCCATGCCGCCGGTGTTCGGCCCACGATCGTGATCAAAAATCCGTTTGTGATCCTGTGCGGATGCCAGCGGTACATAATTCACGCCACTGGCAACGACGATGTAGCTGGCTTCCTCACCGACCAGGAAATCTTCGATGACAACGCGCGCGCCGGCGGCGCCGAAATGGCCGCCGAGCATGTCGCGGATCGCGGCCTGTGCCTCGTCCAATGTAGTCGCGACGACAACGCCCTTGCCGGCGGCGAGCCCGTCGGCCTTGACCACGATCGGCGCACGGCGATTGGCGACGTAGGCAAGCGCCGGTTCGGCTTCCGTGAACACGCGGTACTGTGCGGTCGGAATGCTGTGGCGAGCGAGAAAGTCCTTAGCGAACGCCTTGCTCGCCTCGATCTGCGCAGCCGCCTGGGTCGGTCCGAATACACGCAGACCGGCCGCGCGGAATGCATCAACGACACCGGCGGCGAGCGGACCTTCCGGTCCGACCACGGTGAAACTGATGCCTTCACGCCGCGCCAGCTCGACCAGCCCCGGCACATCGTCCGCAGCAATGGCGACGTTTCGGCACTTCGGCTCGCAGGCAGTGCCGGCATTGCCGGGCGCGACAACCACTTCGCCGACTCGCTTCGAGGCAGCAAGTTTCCACGCCAACGCGTGCTCGCGGCCGCCGCCGCCGATGACGAGCGCCTTCACGGGATAGCCTTTTATCGCTTGGGCTGTTTAGGACTCTCGCTTTTCAGGGTTTGTAAGCCTTGATGCCGTTCTCGATTTCCGCGCGTGCGGCAGCGGCGTCGCGCCAGCCAGCAATCTTCACCCATTTGCCTTTTTCGAGATCCTTGTAATGCTCGTAAAAGTGCTTGATTTCATTCTTTAAACGCTCGGGGACGTTGGCCAAATCTTTCAGGTCGTCGTAATAGTTGTTGCTGACCTTGTCGACCGGCACAGCGAGCAGCTTGGCGTCGGTGCCCTTTTCGTCGGTGGTGTCGAGCACTGCGACCGCCCGACACTTAATGACCGAGCCCGCGACCACCGGATGCGGCGTCAGCACCAGCACGTCGACCGGATCGCCGTCGCCGGCAAGGGTTTTCGGCACATAGCCGTAGTTCGCCGGGTAGCCCATCGCGACATTCATGAAGCGGTCGACCATCAGCAGACCCGTTTCCTTATCCACTTCATATTTGACCGGCGGTCCGTAGGCCGGAATCTCGATGACGACATAGAACTCGTTCGGCGCCTTTTCGCCGGGACCCAGTGCTTCAAAACCCATGACAATGTTTTCCTGGTCTGTGGTGGAAGAATCGGTTCGACCCCGCGCCGCGCCGATGCGCGGCCTTGCTGCATGCGACCGCCCTCGGCGGGACAATGCTCGCCGGGACAAGTCTCATGCGATTGCGGGATTCGTAAATACCGTTGCAAGCGCGATTATAACCGGGGCAGCATCCTTACCGCGTTGACGGGGCTGCGCACAAACGGGTACCGTTGCGGCTCAGCCGTCAGTTTACCCATGCAACGCGCCGTCTGCGCGACGCGGGTCGCGCGCTTCGATAAACGATCAGTAGAGGCTTTTTCGACATGAGAATCGTGCTGCTGGGGGCTCCCGGCTCCGGCAAGGGTACGCAAGGTGAAAAACTGGTTGCACGCTTCGGAATTCCCAAAATTTCGACGGGCGATGCGCTGCGCGCGGCGGTCAAGGCGGGAACCGATCTCGGCCTCAAGGCCAAGGCCGCGATGGACGCGGGTGCGCTCGTTTCCAACGATATCGTGATCGGCATCGTCGAAGAGCGCCTGGGCCAGGCTGACGCCCAAAAAGGCTTCGTTCTCGACGGCTTCCCCCGCAACACGGCGCAGGCGCAGGTACTCGACGCGATGCTCGTGCGCCTCAAGCAGCCACCGGTCGGCAAGGCGGTGCATCTGCACGTCAGCGATCAGGAAATCGTGAAGCGCCTGCTTGATCGCGCGCACAAGGAAGGGCGTGCCGACGACAAGGAGGACGTGATCCGTCATCGCATCGACGTCTACAACGCCGAGACCCATCCGCTGCTCGATTACTACAAGGGGCAGGGCAAACTCGTTACCGTCCAGGGTGTTGGCGGGCTCGAGGAGATTTTTAATCGCATATTGGCGGTTCTTTAGAATCTAATCCGGCACCAGATCGCCGGCGATTTCGCGACGCCAGCCGCGAATAAGCAACACATCGGCGCTGCCATTCAGACGCACGAGCGCCTCGACGTCGGCGCGCGTCGCCAGCAGCGACGGTGGCACTCCAGCCGATTCCGCACGTTGCTTGAGTTGGCCAAGCAGCGCCTGCACCCGGGCCTTCTGCGCGTTGTCGAGCAATGCTTCCCCGATACGCACGTCTGTAGCCGTCGCCGCGCTTTCGGCTAGAACCGCGACTAGTTCCGCCGCATGGCGTGCCAGCGTTTTCGGTGGCAGCACGGACAGCTCGGCAAGCTGCGCTTCGGTCTGAGGGATGCGTTCGGCAATCCGATACAGCGCGTTATCATCGAGTATCCATTTGCGTGGACGATCGCGCGTCTGCGCCACACGTTCGCGCCAAGCCGCGAGCGCAACCGCCGCACATTGCGCGGGTGCCGGCAGGCGCGCCAGGCCCTTGAGCCGTCGCCAGGCGTCTTCGGGACGTGTGCGATAGCGATCGGCATCGGCCAGCCGCGCGCAGTCCTCTTCGAGCCAAGCCAGACGGCCGCGTGTCGCAAGTTCGTCGCGCAAGCGCGGATAAAGCTCGGCGAGCCAACGCACATCGTCTGCCGCATACGCGAGTTCGGCGGCTGTCAGCGGGCGCCGCGCCCAGTCGGTGCGGGTCAGGCTCTTATCGAGCTGGACACCAAGACGTTTTTCGACCAGCGCGGCGTAACCGAGCTGGTCGCCGTCGCCGAGCAGCGCGGCGGCAAGTTGCGTATCGAACAGTGGGCGCGGGCAGGCGCCGGTGTGCTGTACGAAGATTTCCAGATCCTGCGATGCCGAGTGGAAAACCTTGGTTGCGGCCGATCCGGCGAATGCATCGAACATCGGCCGCAGCGAATCCGCATCGAGCGCGATCGCGTCGATGCAGAAATTATCGGTGCCATCGCTCGCCTGAACCAGGCAGAGCCGCGGAAAATAAGTGGTCTCGCGCACGAATTCGGTATCCAGCGCGAGCCAATCCGTCCGCGTCCAGCGCTCGGCGGCGATAGTCATCGATTCGGCGGTGTCGATAACGCGGAAAGGCGTGGCACCTGGCGTATGGCTGATCAAGGGACGTTGAGTTTGGTCTGGTAAGCTCGGAACATATTGCCACCGTCGTGCCATCGCCGCTGTCGCTGCGGCGAACTTAAAATAGACTTCTCGAACATCAACGATTCCCAACTACCCCGCATGTTCACTCCCGCTTTGCGCGCCGCAACGTCAATCCTGCTTTTCCGCGCCGGACCACAGGACATGCCGTTCGATACGGGACCCGTCCTGACCCGGCGTTGCGTCGCCTTTGCGCTGGTCGCATTCGCGCTGTTCTGCGCCGTCGTACTGCCGCCGCTGGCATCGGTGCTGGTCGCAGCCCTGTCGGTATTCGCGCTGGGATTGTCCACGCGCGCAACGCTCGCGCTTAAGAAGCTCGAAGCCCGCTTCCAGCAAACGTTCAACGCCCTGTTGGTTACCAACGCCTTGCTGATAATGGCGATGACCCCGCTGCTGATCATTCTTGCACCAACGATGATCGAGGTCTGGCAGCGTCTGCTGCACGACCCGACGCTGGCCGAACATCCTGAGAAGCTGCCGCAAATCCCCCAGATTCCAACGCTGCTGTTTGATATGCTCGGCGTGTGGCAATTCGTGGTGTCCGCGCGCATCTACGGACAATCGACCGACAGCGGTGTCTTAAGCGGAGTGTTAACCACGATCATCTGTTTTTTCGCAATGGCACTGTTCGTGCTGTTCGCGAGCCCGCTGATCGGCCTGCTTGGCGGTTAGCGGAAAACTTCCCATGCACATTCACATCCTTGGCATCTGCGGCACCTTCATGGCTGGTATTGCCGCGCTGGCGAAGGAAGCCGGCCATCGTGTGACCGGTTCCGATACCAATGCCTGGCCGCCGATGAGCACGCAGCTCGAAGCGCTCGGCATTGAACTGCAGTCCGGCTACGATCCCGCGCATCTGCGCCCGGCACCGGACATCGTCGTCGTCGGCAATGTCATCTCGCGCGGCAACCCGGCGATCGAGTATGTGCTCGACGCGAACCTGCCCTATGTCTCCGGACCGGAGTGGCTGGCCGAACACGTGCTGCGTGGACAACATGTACTGGCGGTCGCCGGCACGCACGGCAAAACCACGACCACGAGTGTGCTCGCCTGGCTGCTTGATCAGGCTGGTCTGGCGCCGGGGTTCCTGGTGGGCGGTGTACCGGCCGATTTCGGGGTATCCGCGCGACTGGGTGGCGGCAAGTATTTCGTCATCGAGGCCGACGAGTACGACACCGCGTTTTTCGACAAGCGCAGCAAATTCGTGCACTACCGTCCGCGCACCGCGATCCTCAACAACCTGGAATACGATCACGCCGACATTTTTCCGGACCTCGCCAGCATCGAGCGTCAGTTTCATCATCTCGTGCGCACGGTTCCCGCGCATGGGCGTCTGATCGTCAACGGCGCCGATGGCAACCTCGCGCGCACGCTCGGCATGGGCTGCTGGAGCGAGGTCGAATACTTCGATGATGCGCGCGGCTGGACCGCGACCGGCGATGACAGCGGTTTTGAAGTCGCCCTGCGCGGAATCGCCCAAGGCCGCACGCGCATGCCGCTGGCTGGGGCGCATAACCGCTCAAACGCGCTCGCCGCCATCGCCGCCGCCACGCACGTCGGCGTGCCAGTGGCGAAATCGCTGATTGCGCTCGCAGGCTTCCGCGGGGTCAAACGACGCCTCGAATTGCTCGGCGAAGTGGCGGGCGTGCAGGTCTACGACGACTTCGCACACCATCCAACCGCGATTGCAGTCACCGTCGCGGCCCTGCGCGAACACGGCGCCGGTCGCATTCTCGCCGTGCTGGAACCACGCTCAAACACCATGCGCCTCGGCGGACACGCACAAACGCTGGCGGACAGCCTTTCTGGCGCGGATCTCACTTTCGTCTATGCGCGTCCCGATCTGAAATGGGATGCCAAAAGTGCGCTCGGAACACTCGGCAAACGTCTCCATCTGCATGCCGAACTCGACACTCTGGTCGCCGATGTCGCCCGCGCCGCGGGTCCCGGCGATCGCGTGCTGGTGATGAGCAACGGCGACTTCGGCGGCGTGCACGCCCGGTTGCTCGCGGCACTGCGCTCGTAAGCGACGTTACCCGCCTCCGACGCTTAGCTCGGGCAGCGAATCGACTGCCTTTTGTACCAACCCGATGGCCACCGTATTCGGCCGCGTACGGTCGATCGTCGTCGCTCCATCCGAGCCCAGCCAGACTTGATTCGCACCGACAGCCCCAGTGAGTTGCGGCAATGTCGGACCGTACAGAGTGACCTGCGGTGTGCCGAGCGCCGCCGCGATATGGGCCAAACCAGTGTCGACACCGACACAGGCGCGCGCCCATGCAATCCAGCCGGCGAGCGCGGTCAGGCCCAGTCTCGGCAAAACCAAGCCTCCACAGACCGAGGCGATCGCTTCGGCATCCGCGCGTTCGGCGTCGCTGCCCCATGGCAGCACCGGCGTCACACCACGTTCCTGCAGATGCGCACCGAGTACTTGCCAGGAGACGATCGGCCAGCGCTTGGTCGGCCAGGTGGTACCGTGAACGAAGACAACGTATGGACCCATGAACCCGGGACGCGGAAAGCGCTCACGGGTGAGGCCGCCGTCGGGTGGCGCCTCCGGCAACGCATAGCCGAAGGCTTGCGCGAACAATCGCCGGGTGCGTTCGACGGCATGCGCGGCGTTGTGCTTCGGAATCCGGTACCGATGCCGATAAAACAGGGTGGCGAGTGGTTCGCGAGCAGACTCGAAATCTGGACCGGCCAGCGGCCCGTACGCACGGCTCGCCAGCCAAGCGCTCTTGAACAGGCCTTGCGCATCGATGATGAGATCGTAGCGATGTTCGCGCAGCTGGGCTTTAAATCGGGCCCAGTCGCCGCCAAACACGGTCTGGCGTAGATTCCGCCGCCATCCGCGCAGGTCGCAGGCGACGACTCGCCCGACTGCGGGATGCCAGCCCGGAATTTCGGCGAAGGCGCGTTCGGCAAGCCAATCGCAGCGCAGTTGCGGAACGGCGCGGACCGCGTCGGTCAAGGCCGGCAGTGCGTGCACGATGTCGCCGAGCGACGAAGTTTTGACGATCAGCGCGCGCATGCGGCGTAACCGGACGCGGCGCGCGGGTGGTATTCGGCTGCTGCGGAGGGGTAAGGTCCGGCCATGGGCTTGTCGGCGGCGGTTCGTCGGGGTATGGAGCGGACAATGATGCTGCTATAGTTTCGCAATATACAGGGGAACCGTGCGGAAATTTCCGCTGCTAACACAGGAGTTTTCGGGTGATCTGCAGGCATCGCTTTGTTCTTGGCATTCTCGCCGGCGCCGCTGCGTTCGGTATCGGCACACCTCTGTCCGCGCTTGCAGGCGCAGTTGACGAGGCGCATGCGCTGGTTCAGCACGGAGATTTCGACGGCGCGCTGAAAAAACTTGATGATTTCCTCGCCGGTTCGCCGAAGGACGCCGACGCGCGTTTCGAGCGTGGTGTGGTGCTGCTCAAGCTCAACCGTACGCAGGACGCGATCAAGACTTTCACCGATCTCGCCCACGATTATCCGAAGCTGCCGGAGCCTTACAATAACCTCGCCGTCATCTACGCTCAGCAGGGCGATTATGAGAAAGCGCGCGACCAGCTGGAAGCTGCGCTCGCGACTGCGCCCAGCTACGCCACCGCGCATGAGAATCTCGGCGATGTTTACGCGGCGCTGGCCAGCGCCGCGTATAACCGCGCACTGATGCTGGACCAGAACAACGCGGGCGTGCGTTACAAGCTGTCGCTGATCGGTCGACTCAGCGGTGGTGCTACGCCGACTGGCGGCAAGGAACCGGCGGCAATGGCGGTGGCGAGCACTGCGCCCGCTCCGGCACCTGCGGCTCCAGCGGCCGAACCGCCGGTCGTCGCGGAAGAGTCATTCGCCACCACCGCAGCGCCGGCCCCTGCTGCGGCGACTGGTGAAGGCGACGCCGTCACCACGGCCGCAACTGCGCTGGTCAAGTCGTGGGCCGAGGCATGGGCATCGAAGAACGTCGACGGCTATTTGTCCTACTACGCGGCGGATTTCGCGGCGGAGGACGGCCTCTCCCGCAGCACATGGGAACAGCAGCGCCGCGAGCGCATCCAGCGTCCGGCGCATATCAGCGTCAAGGTCAGCAAGATTTCAATCGCACGGGTGGATGCGACTCACTTGCGCGCCACTTTCTCACAGGATTATCGCTCTGATATCACCTCCAACCATGCGCGCAAGGCGCTGGATCTGGCCGACAATGGCGGTGACCTGAAAATCACCCGCGAATACACGACGCGCTGAACAGGTCGGGCCGAGAAATTGATGCCGCAGATGATGCCCGCTTCCGCATGAGTAGTCGCAGACATCACGTTCTCGGCATCTTGCTCACCGTCCTTGCCGGCGCGCTGCCAGAAGTTCACGCAGCCACGGCGCCGCCGGTCGAAAGCGAGTTCCTGCAGGCCGTCGAAGCCTTGCGTGCCGGACGTGCCTCGGACGCGCAGGATCTGCTGGCGACTCTGGTGCGCCGCGAGCCGCAGTTCCGGGTTGCGCAACTGCTCTATGCTGAGGTGCTGGCGTCACGCTCCGGTGAAAAATCGGCCGTGGCGAGCGTGGCGCCGAACAGCCCACAGCTGAAGGAACTGCTCGACGAATATCGCGTCCGTGTGCAGGACACGGTCTTGCAGGGACCGCCGGTCGGCGCGGTTCCGGACGCTGTTCTCGGATTGTCCGGCGTGCATCGCACCGCGATCATTGTCGATCTGCCGCGCTCGCGCCTGTATGTTCTCGCCACTCAAGGGAACGGCCTGCAACTGGTCAGCAACTACTACGCATCGATCGCCCGCAACGGTTATGGCAAGAGCACGGCCGGCGATCTGCGCACCCCCGTTGGCGTCTACCATGCGACGACCTTCGAGCCAGGCAATGTACTGCCGCCGTTCTACGGTTCCGGCGCGTTCCCGCTCGACTATCCGAACTTGTGGGATCGGATGCTTGGCCGTACCGGCCATGGCATCTGGTTGCATGGCGTTCCCGTCAGCACCTACGCACGGCCGCCGCGCACCAGCGAGGGCTGCGTGGTGCTGGCCAATGAAGATCTGCTCGCGCTGCGCTCGTGGATTGTGCCCGGCGACACACCGGTGGTATTTAGCGACAGCCTGCGCTGGACTGCGCCGGCGACCCTGGCCAGTCAGCGTAGTGAACTGGTCCGCCGCATCGACAACTGGCGTGCGCGCTGGTCGGAGCGGGACACTGACGGCTATCTCGGCTTTTACGCCACCGACTTTCATTCGGATGGTATGAATCTAAGCCAGTTCGGGCGCTATAAGCGCGCGGTCAATGCGGCCAAGCGCCGTATCGACGTGCACATCCGTGACCTTGATCTGCTGCGCTATCCAGGCGAAAAGGATCTGGTGCTGGCCGAATTCACGCAGGACTACCGCAGCGACAATTTCGCGACTGTTGCGCGCAAGCAGCAGTTCTGGCAGCGCGGCAGCGATGGCGAGTGGCGCATCATCCGCGAGCTGAGTCGCGAACTGCCGCAGTCGATCGCGCGCAATTGATCGACCTCGAGATCAAACGCACGTTTGCAGCGCCTGCCGCAATTTCCGTAGCAGTGATTTGATATTTCGTCGAGCCGGCCTTGCCCCGCCCAGCCCGCCGCACCCACCGTGATCCATCCGCCGAGTCCACGCCACCGCTGAAGGTGCGCGAGACGCTGGTGGCGCTGTGGCCATACCTTACCGAGTTCCCGGCGCGCGCGTTGATCGCGATGACATTTCTGGTCATCGCGAAACTGTCCGGCGTCTGGCTGCCGCTACTGCTCAAACGTCTCGTTGATACGTTGGTACCCGCCACGCACGGTGTGCTAGTCGCGGTTCCGGTCGCGCTGCTGCTTGCCTACGGTGGCCTGCGCTTCGCCAACGTCCTGTTCGGCGAACTGCGGGATGTCACTTTTGGACGGGTCTCCGAACGCGCGCAGCGCCGCGCCGCGCTGCGCGTATTCCGCCATCTGCACGATCTCGACCTGGAATTTCACTTATCGCGGCGCACGGGCGGCCTCTCGCGCGAGATCGAGCGCGGCGTCGACGGAATCTCGTTCCTGCTGCGCTTTGCGCTGTTCAATATCCTGCCGACGCTGTTCGAACTGGCACTCGTCGCCGGGATTCTGTGGGGCAAGTACGACATTCGCTTCGCCGCCATCGCGCTGGCCTCGGTCGTCGTCTACATCACCTTCTCGGTCGTCATCACCGAATGGCGCACGAAATTTCTGCGCGAGGCGAACACGCTCGATTCCAAAGCCAATGCGCGCGCGATCGACAGTCTGCTCAACTACGAAACCGTGAAGTATTTTGGCAACGAGCGTTACGAAGCCGGACGCTACGATGAAAGCCTCGCCGACTGGGAACGCGCCGCCAGTCAGAACCGGATATCACTGTCGACACTGAACGCGGGCCAGTCGCTGATCATCGCCGCCAGCCTCACAGCGATGATGTGGCTGGCGGCATCGGAAGTCGCGCGAGGCGGCATGACCACCGGCGATTTCGTCGCCATCAACGCGTTCATGATGCAGTTGTTCATACCACTCAACGTGCTCGGGTTCGTCTACCGAGAAATCCGTCGCGCGCTGACTGACATGCAGAAGATGTTCGCCCTGCTGCGCGAGCAGCCGAAAGTGCGCGACGGGGCCAACGCAATCGCGATCGCGCGCGGTCCGGCGACGATCTCATTCGAGCGGGTCAGCTTCGGATATTCAAGCGCGCGCCGCATTCTCGACGGCGTCAGTTTTGAAATCCCGGCCGGCGGCAAGCTTGCCGTCGTCGGCGCCAGCGGCGCGGGCAAATCCACGCTGGCGCGCCTGCTGTTCCGCTTCTACGATCCGGATGCGGGCCGCATCACCATCAACGGCAAAGACATCCGCGCGCTGTCGCTCGACAGCATGCGCGCATTGATTGGCGTAGTCCCACAGGATACGGTGTTGTTCAACGACACCATCGAATACAACATCGCTTACGGCCGTCCCGGCGCAACGCGTGCGGAAATCGAGCGTGCCGCGCGAATGGCACATCTTGACCCTTTCATCGCGCAGCTGCCGGACGGCTACGAGACCCGTGTCGGCGAACGCGGACTCAAGGTCTCCGGCGGCGAAAAGCAGCGCATCGCCATCGCCCGCGCGCTGCTCAAGGACCCGCCGATCCTGATTCTGGATGAGGCCACGTCCTCACTGGATTCGACGGCCGAACAGGCGATCCTCGGCGCGTTGCGCGAGGCCACGCAGGCGCGCACCACGCTGGCGATCGCGCATCGGCTTTCGACCATCACCGATGCCGACACCATTATCGTCGTCGAACGTGGCCGCGTCGTCGAACGCGGCACCCATGCCGAACTGCTTGCGCAAGGCGGTCACTATCATCGTTTGTGGGAGTTGCAGCGGCGGCGCGACAGCTGACGAATGCAGCGACGATAGGGTGGGCTCTTCCCGCCACTGGTTTTTTGTACTAACGTGCGATTCGCAAACGGAATACTGCGGCCGCCACTGAATACGCCGCCCGGCCCGGACAGACCTTACGAACTATGAAGCTCGGCAAGCTGGATATCGATTTGTACGAGCGTGCGCTCGGCCATCTGGTTACACCCGAAATCGACGCGCTGGTCGAACGGATTCCGAAACCTACCGGGAGCTTTGGTTACGACCCCTGGGGCTACAACGAAGATACGTTCAAGATCGCGCTCGGCGTCGTCAAGCTGATCTACGATCGCTATTTCCACGTCACGGCGTATGGACTGGAAAATGTGCCGCAGTCGGGACGGCTGATGGTGATCCCGAATCATTCCGGGCAATTGCCGATCGACGGCTTTCTGGTTGGGGTCGGACTGGCAACCAACCCGCATGGCCCGCGGCTCGCGCGGGCGATGATCGAGCGCTTTTTCCCGACGATTCCGTGGATCGGCAATTTTCTCAACGCCATCGGCGGCGTCATCGGCGATCCCGTCAATTGCGGCAAGATGCTGGAGATGGATGAGGCGATCATCGTCTTTCCGGAAGGCGTCCGCGGCTCCGGAAAACCATTTCGCGACCGCTATAAGCTTCAGCGGTTCGGCAATGGCTTCATGCATTTGGCGGTCAATCACAACACGCCGATCATTCCGGTTGGCGTTGTCGGCTGCGAAGAAACGATGCCAGCGCTGGGGAACATCAAGCCGCTCGCCAAGCTGCTGGGTATACCGTACTTCCCGGTGCTGCCGGTCTACTTCCCGCTACCGGCGCGCGTCAGTCTCCACTTCGGCAAACCGCTGCAATTCGGTCCCGGACCTTTCACAGAGGTCCAGGCCACCGAATGTGTCGAAACCGTCAAGGATGAAATCCGCCGGCTGATCGACGTCGGGCTGAAACAGCGCAAGAGCATTTTCTGATGGCCTCGAACAAGAAAAAAGAACAAGTGGTGCCGGCAGAAAGAAAGACCGTCCTGATCACCGGCGCGGCGGGCTCGCTCGCGCAGCGTGTGATCGCCAAATTGCAGGGCCGGCACGATGTCATCGCCGTCGATTTCCGCCAGAAGGTTGATACCGATGCTGGCATACCAAGTTATCTCGTCGAGCTGCACAAGCGCGGCTTCGAGGATGTGTTCGCGGCGCACAAAATCGATGCCGTGATCCATATCGGACGCATCTTCGCGCACGAGAAGACGCGCATGCAGCGCTACAATTCGAACGTGCTGGGTACCAAGCGGCTGCTCGACCTGTCGCACAAATACGGCGTCAAGCAGGTGCTCATTCATTCGACCTATTTCGTCTATGGCGCGTCGGCATACAACCCCGCACCAATTGATGAGGATGCGCCGCTGAAGGCGGCCGAGGTGACGCAAGATCTCATCGATTCAGTAGAGTTGGAGAGCCTCGCCAACATTTACATGTGGAAGTATCCCGATTTGAATATGACGATCCTGCGACCCTGCAATGTGTTGGGTCCCGGCGTGCGCAACTCGATGTCGCTGCTGCTGTCACGCTCGATCGTGCCGGTGCTGATCGGCTTTTCGCCATTGATGCAGTTCGTGCACGTGGACGACATGACGGAAGCGGTGATTCTCGCCTTCGAAAAGAATCATCCGGGTATCTACAATGTCGCACCGGAAGACTATGTGCCGTATCAGGAAGCGGTGGGGCAGTGCGGCTGTCACCGCCTGCCGATCCCATCGATTCCGCCGATGCTGCCGCGCGCGATCAGCGGAGCATTGAACTGGAACGCGTTCTTTCCACCGTATCTGATCAACTATTTCAAGTATCCGGTGATACTCGACGGCCGTTTGTTCCGGCAAACCTTCGGTTGGAAGCCGAAGCGCAACTTGAACGATATATTCAGTTACTTCCGCAAGAAGAAGCTGGCGGCGTCGATGGGCTAAGCGGGCGGGAATACATTCAGATCCGAACGCGTCCGGGGGACGGCCGCGTTCCTGTTTCAATCGAGCTATGGGGAAGGAAGAAGAATCGGCACGGCCGCAGCTTTCGATCCGGCATCTGCGCGTCCGTTTCCGGCCGCGGGGGCGCTGGTTCTGGCCGCAACGCGGCTGGATATCGGCGGTCAATGACGTCCATCTCGATATACGCGCGGGGGAAACCGTCGGTATCGTCGGCGAATCCGGCAGCGGTAAATCGACGCTGGCACGCGCACTGGTCGGACTGACGAAAACAGCGGGCGGATCGATCCGTTACAACGAGCGCGAACTGCTTGGTCTCGACGCGAAATCGTGGCGCGGCGTGCGGCGCGATATCCAGCTTGTGTTCCAGGATCCGCTTGCCAGTCTCAATCCGAAGTGGACGATCCGCCGCATCGTCGGCGAACCGCTGCAACAGCTGTGTCCGGAAATGGACGCTGACGGGCGGGATCGCCGCGTGCTGGAAGTGCTGCAGCGCGTCGGCCTCGGCTCCGACTGCCTCGACCGCCGCCCGCACGAGTTTTCCGGTGGCCAGGCGCAGCGCATCGGCATTGCGCGAGCGCTCGCAGTAGGACCAAAAGTTCTCATCTGCGACGAACCGGTATCCGCGCTCGACGTGTCGATCCAGGCGCAGATCATCAATCTGCTCATGGATCTGCGGGACGAGCTGGGATTGACGCTGCTGTTCATTGCCCACGATCTGGCGGTGATCCGGCAAATCAGCAGCCGTGTCGTCGTGATGTATTTCGGACGCGTCGTCGAACAGGGACCGGTCGCTCGTATATTTGAGCAGCCGCGCCATCCGTATACGCGGATGCTGCTCGCTTCGTTGCCTGGCACCGAACAGGGGATCGAAAAAATCGACGGCGAGCCTCCCGATCCGCGCATGCCGATCCTTGGCTGTCCGTTTCACACCCGTTGTCCGCTAGTGGATTCGATGTGCGTGCGCGAGCTGCCGACCCTGCGACGTGTTGGCGCCGACCATTACGCGGCTTGCCACTTCGTCGGAACAGGTCGCTAGCCCGCTTCCGTTGATCGCCCCGGCAGCGCCGGGGATCAGCCTGCCCCATCCGCCCGAGTCCCGATTCAAGAAAATAGCGCCTGCGGCCGATGGCATGGCTGTGGATAAGAGTTATTGGAGAATGACGATGAAAGCGAAGCTCAATGTTTCAGCCGGCTTGCTTCTCGTGACTCTTGCGACCAGTGCCAGCGCCGGCGTCATCGTCGTCGCCAAGGATTCACCGCTTCAGGCCTTCGAATCCGAGCAAGCGCGACGCGTCTTTCTCGGTCAACAACCATTCGTTTCCGGACATACCGTCACGGTGGTCTACCAGAAGGAAGGCGAAATCCGGACGACGTTCGAAGAAAAAGTGGTCGGCGAAACCGGCACGAATCTCAGCAGCCTTTGGTTCCGGCAGATCTTCAGCGGCAGATCGCGACCCCTGGTCGAAGTCAGCAATGATTCCGACGTTAAGGCGCGTATCAGCTCGACCGTCGGAGCGATTGGCTTTATCAGTGACAACGCCTTCGACGGCTCTGTGAAAGCGCTGTATCGATACTGATACCGATACGAATCATCACCGGTCGCGCGCAGCGGCTCGCTGGCCGTCACGCCTATTCACTTCATCTCCTCGCAGCGCGGTTGCCTTCCCGCGGCGCGGGAGCGCTCATAGCTTGGCAAATCCTGCGGCAGGCGCTCCTCGAGCTGTTCGATGCGTCGCGCATCCGAGGGATGTGTCGACAACAGCTCAGGCGGCTTGCCGCCACCAGCCTTCTCCATGTTCTGCCACAGCGAGACCGCGCCGCGCGGATCGAACCCCGCACGCGACATCAGATCGAGGCCGAGCAGATCCGCTTCCGATTCCTGTGTCCGCGAAAATCGCAGCAGCACCAGACCTGTCGCGCCACCGAGCAGTTGCGAATCAACGCCGGTGACAATACTGACCACCGAGGTGCCGATATTCGCGGCCATCTGTTCCGAATAGCGTTCCGCCGAATGATGGGCCAATACATGGCTGACTTCATGGCCGAGCACCGCCGCGAGCTGATCCTGCGTCGCCGCCACTTTCAGCAAGCCGGTGTAGACACCGATATGCCCACCCGGCAGCGCAAACGCGTTGACTTCCTTGCTCTCGAACACTCTCACTTCCCACGGTGTGCTGTTGCCGGGAATTGCTGAAGTGATCGCATTCGCGACGCAAGTGACATAGCGGGATTGCTGCACGTTCTGGGTGACCGGCGTCTTCTGCGCGATTTGCTGGAACGATTGCGCGCCGATCTCGGCCATCTTGTCGTCGGAGACGATACTGAGCTGCGAACGTCCGAGTGGCGAGGTCGCACATCCCGCGATGGCGGCGAGCACCGCCACAATAATGATATTTCGCATATGAGTTGATCGATGTGGAAAGGGTATGGTGCCGTAGTCAGCATGTCGCCGCCATCCGCCGCATGCCGAGTCAAGACCTTTGTTCTATTCACTTCCGCGTATGAAAAACGGTAGATTACCCAGCGGGCGTTGGCCCAAGGGAGGCAGCGCGAGCTGCTGCAAGCAGCGACAGTCCGTGTCGTAAACTTAAAGAGGGAAGGCTTTAGTCTTATGACAAATCGTGAAGAGGGCATCGTGAAGTGGTTTGACAATGCCAAGGGCTACGGATTCATCCAGCGCACACAGGGTGAGGATGTATTCGTGCACTTCAGGCAAATTCGAGGCGAAGGTTATCGCACGCTTCAAGAAGGACAGCAGGTACAGTTCAACGTCGTGGAGGGACAGAAAGGTCTGCAGGCGGAGGATGTGGCTGCCGCGTCATCATAAAGAGTCTTGATATTCTGAAGCGCCGGCGATTCCTGTCCCCGGCGCTTTTTTGTCGCCCACGGATTTTGCTCGTTGCTAAGACTTGTCCTCCATTTCCCTTGATCCCCGATCAAGGAATTTGACGACGGGCTCGAATAAAGCTTGCCGGGTCGCGAAGGCTCGCGATACGCTCTGCGGGCTATCATTTCTCAGGCAGGTGGCGTTCACCATGGACCGCTTCCGGATCGAACTCGCACCAGGGGAATGGCTTTTTCGCCAAGGTGATGCCGGCGACTGCGCCTATATCATCGAAAGCGGCGAAATCGATATCGTCATCGATGACGCTAGCGGCCAAGGCCAGCCGGTAGCGCGCCTCAAAACCAGAGACGTGTTCGGCGAGATGGCGCTCGCTGGTGAAAGCCGGCGCAGCGCGGGCGCCGTAGCGGTGGCGCCGACCACACTGTTGGTCATTACGGCCGAACATCTGCGCGAACGGCTGAAGCAAGCGGATCCACTGCTGCGGCACATCCTGCGCACGGTCAGCTCGCGCTGCCGCGGACTCCTCGATGAGCTCTACGGACGTAAACCAGAGACATCGGCGATCGAAGCCGCGGACGCCGCATCGACCGATCGCGACAGCGCCTACGCGCGCCTGAGCACCGAGCGCCGGCTGGCGATGGCGCTGGAGCGCAACGAACTCGCACTGCACTACCAGCCCATCGTCCGTTGCAGTGACAGCCGCGTCGATGGCTTCGAGGCACTGATCCGCTGGCCACAGCCGGACGGCACCTTTCTTTCACCCGCGGAATTCGTTCCACTCGCGGAAATGTCCGGGCTGATCGTCCCGATCGGCCGCTGGATCATCGAGAATGGCGCGGCCGCACTGGCAAGTTTCACCACGGCCGCCGGCCGGCCGATTTATGTCAGCGTCAATCTGTCCGCGCTGCAGTTCGGCGATCCGGCGCTGCTGCCATCGATACGCAAGGCAATTTCCGCCAACGCAATCGCGGCGAAACAACTGACGCTGGAAGTAACGGAAAGCCTGCTGATCGAGCGGCTTGACCGCGCCGTCAGCTTCCTCGACGACTGCCGCGAAGCCGGCACCAAGATTTCGGTCGATGATTTCGGCACTGGCTACAGCTCAATCTCCTATCTGCATCGCCTGCCGGCAGATGTGCTCAAGCTCGATCGTGCTTTCGTGCGCGATGCGGTCAACGAAGACGCGCTGCTCAAAGTCGTGCGTGCAATCACCGCGCTGGCGCACGACCTCGGCTTGATGGTGGTGCAGGAAGGCATTGAGACACAGGCGCAGGCAGAGCGCGCAAAAGCGCTCGGCATCGACTGGGGCCAGGGTTACTACTACTCAAAGCCACTACCTTACGACCGTGCGCTCAGTTATCTCACCGGCGGCGCATCAGCTCCGGCGATTCGATAGCAGTAGAGCTGCGTGCGGCGGCGGTCATCGATTACCAGCACTTCATCGGGTTTGACCTCCGGTACGACGAAGCTGTTACTGATGAACCAGCCGCCGGGCCGCATCTCCGCGCAGGCCTTGCGCCACAAATCGGCCATCGGTACCGGCGATAGAAACGCATAGACCACGTCGTAATTCCCAAGCGAGTGTTTCCAGAAGTCTCCACGCAACAGCTGCGCGTTGGCGATGCCGCGCGCGCCCATCCGCGCAAGCAGTGCCGGCAACGGTGCCAGTTCAAGGCCCGTTACGCTGCAATCCGGTCGCAGCCGCGCCAGTTGCAGCGCGAACGCGCCGGTGCCGCTGCCGACATCGAGCACCGTTGCCGACCGTCCGCGTGGCAGCCAGCCGGCAACCGCCGCCACCGTCGCGCGATTGGAGAGGAACAGCGGCACGCGCGTGCGGAACGTGGTCCAGTAGGTCAGTAGTAGGCCGATGAACACCATGAGGTAAACCCATGCCGGTACACCGAACTGCGCGGCCGTTACGACAGCGATCGGAAACATCAGATGCAATGCGAGCCACCAGCGATCGCTGCGCAAGACGGCCGCGACCGCCGCGGCGCAGGCGCCCTGTATCGCAGCCAGGACCATCGACGATGGCGGCAGCGCGCCGGTACGCACGAGCGCAAGTACGCAGATGAAAGCAGCGAGTTGCGCGAACAATGCTTTCAGCGCGGCCATGTCTCAGAAAAAATCCGATACCCCGATACGGACACGCTACGCGGCAATATCCCGCAACAGTTTTTTCCGACGAGTTTCATTTCGCCTCGATAACCTATTTCCATTCCCTGCACTGGGATAACGTGGAGAATAGAGAATGAACAGTTTTAAAACCGTGCTGACGACGGCCGCACTGATGGGCCTCAATGCTCCCGTCATCGCGGCCTATCATCCGACTGGCACGACTGTTTCATACAGCGTCCCGGTCAGCACGTCGACCTATAGTCAGACACGCTACTACAACGTCTATGTGCCTTCGAGTTATCAAAAGGGCACTGCGGCGCCGATGGTCATTAGCGACGGTCCGAATAACAATCCGCCCACTGATCCGGATTCGGTTATCAGCTGCAACGTCTACACCAAAACTGCTTCAAACCGCTCGGACATCTATAACTGCGTGGCGACATGGACCGGGCATGCCGAACCCAGCTACGCGGTACCAATGGGCAGCGTCAACGAATCGATCGTCGGCAATCAAAACCGCGATATCGACGCAGCGAGCAAGGAATGGGAGTTCTTCTCCGCCCATCCGCGCCCCTGATCCAGAATTGTCGTACTACCGAGCCCGCCTTGTGCGGGCTCTTTTTTGCCTGCAGGCGCAGCGCCGCACGTGTGCGCCTCAGCGATCCACTTCGAACAACTGACGCAGAGCAGGGTGGTCGACCTTCAGCGATGGCGTCCTCGGCAAAGTTTCGACGAAACGCCAGGCCAACGGAATGTGCGTGGCCAGGACATGCTGGCGCAAATGCGCTTCGAGTTCGGCAACGTCCGGCGGCACGACGCCCGGCTTAAGCTGGATTGCCGCCGCCGGCACCTGCCCCAGGCGCTGGTCGCCGAGACCAACGACCGCGGCGGCGGAAACTGCCGGGTGCAGCAACAGCGCGCGTTCGATCGTTTCCGGCAGTAGCTTGAACCCGCCGCGCATGATGGCGCCATCGGCGCGCCCGCGATGGAACAGAAAGCCGTCCTCGTCGATTAACGCGATGTCGGAGGTACGGATCCAGTCCGGCCCGATGCGCGGCGAGATCACTTCAAGGATGCCTTCCTGGCCCGGTGGCAGAACAGTGCCGGTCTCCGGATCAAGCACGCGCAGCTGCGCACCCGGAAGTGTACGTCCCACGCTGCCGAACTTCCGTTGGCCCCATACGGCGTGCAGTTCCAGTGTCATCGCCGTCACCGGCCCACCAAACTCGGTGGCGCCGTAGGAGAGCAGGATGGGAATGCCGTAGCGTTCCTCGAACGCGCGCTGCACGGTGGGATCCAGCGGTGCGGCGCCGGTTCCGAACCGGCGGATGCTGGTCAGATCCGCCGGCGGGATATTGGCATCCAGCACCATCTGCACGCCGGCCGGCGGCATGCCGCTGGCTTCAGGGCGGTAGCGCAGCACATGGTCGTGCCAGCCGGCCACGCTGAAGCGTTCGAGCAACACCGCGCGCTGACCCTTCAACAACGGCGGCAGGGACGAATAGAGGCCGGAGATATTGCCTAGTGGGAAGAACAGCAACGTGGGTGGCAGCTGCGACAGGTCGGTGGCCGGATTCGCGCCTACAAGGTGCCGAGCGATCAGTTCGTAGCTGACCGAAAACTGCTTGGGGGGACCCGTGGTGCCGCTGGTCAGGATTTCGATGTGCGGATGGCTCGAATCCGGTCGATCGGCCGCATGCTCGAAACCGGACAGCGCAGCGGCGTCCATTTCTCGGAGCGCGAAGGCGGCAATGCCCTGCGCACGCAGCACCGTGCGAACCTCTTCGGAGAAATCCTCGGCGGCAGCCACGAGGACTGCCGGCTTGACCCGCTCCACGTCGCGCGCAAGAGCGGTGGCGGACTGGAACGCGTAGATCATGCGCACCGTGCGTCGCTGCGCAATGAGACCGAGCAAGACGGCGATGGCTGAAGGACGATTGCGCGGAACGAAGGCGACCGGCGTCCGTGACCTGGCGCCGCTGGCCTCGATCAGTGCGCCGAGACGATCTGCGACCTGCCGGAGTTCGCCCCAGCTGAACCAGCGCCCTTCGAATTCGATGGCGGGCTGCGACGCGGCGCGCACCAGTGCCCGTGCGCTGAGTTCATCAAGCTCGCTCATTGGTACCAAAGCTACTTGTCGAAGAGCTTGCGGACCTCGCGTCTCAGCAATTTGCCCATTTCGTTATAGGGCAGTGCGTTCAAGGCAGCGATTCGTTCGGGCACTCGTGAAGAGCGCAGGCGATTCTTGATCAGGGCGCGTAATTCGTCGTCGCTGGGCATGGCATGACCCGGCCGTGCGACGACAGCGATGCCGACCGCTTCGCCCCATTCCACGGAAGGAACCGCGACCGCCGCCGCGTCGGCGATGTCCGGATGCGACATCAGCACGTCCTCGATTTCGCCCGGCGAGATGTTCTCACCGCCGCGCACGATGACGTCGTCAGCGCGCCCGGCAAGGAACAGATAGCCTTCCTGATCCAGCCAGCCGGCGTCGCGCGTCGGGAACCATCCGTCCGCGTCAAGCGCCTTGCGCTCGCGATACTCGCCTGAGACTTGTTCGCCGCGCACATAGATCTCGCCGCGCTCACCCGGCGGCAGGCACCGCCCTTCGTCGTCGCGGATTTCAATCTGCACGGTCGGCAGCGGCCGGCCCACCGAGCCCAGACGCGCGCGGACGGCAGGATCACGGGAAGCATATGCCGTGCGGTGGTCATCCGGATCGAGCAGGGCGATGGTCGAACTGGTTTCAGTCAAGCCGTACGCATTGGTGAAAGCGACCTGAGGAAACAAATCCAATGCGCGCTCGATCAATTCCGTGGGCATGCGACCGCCGCCATAAGCGACGGACTGCAACCCTGACAGATTGGCGGAGGCGCCGGCATCGATGCTCGCAATGATGCGCGCCAGCATGGTCGGCACGACGAAGGCATTGGTGGCGCACTCGGATGCGGCCAGCGCGAGCCAGGCGTCGGGCTCGAAAGCCGGCAGCAGCAGAATGCGGCGCATGGCGTAAATCGAGCTAAGCAGCGCCGCGATGCCGGCGATGTGGTAGGGCGGAACGCAGACCAGCGCCGCTTCCTCCGGCGAGGCCGAGCCGAATTCGACGGTGCCGAGGATGTATGACAGCAAGTTGGCGTGGCGCAGCAGCGCGGCCTTGGGCGCGGCGGTGGTGCCACTGGTAAAGATCTGCACGGCGATGCCTTCGCCGGGTTCTTCCTCGCTGGCTGCGGTCTCGGCTAGTTTCTCAGATTCGGCGACGAAAGCCGCGCGGGTCCGAACGATGTGGCCGCCTTCGGGATTGAGACGCTTGATCCGCTCCACGTCGCCAATGAGGTAAGCCGGCGCGATGCGCTTGAGCAGCGCAGCCAGATCGGTGTCGGCGAGGCGGTAGTTGAGCGGCACATAGGGCACGCCGGCAAGTGCGGCGCCGAATAAGGCGATCGCCGCCGCTTCGCTGCTCTCGTCGAGCAGCGCAACATGCGAGCAACCGGCTTTCGAAATACTGGCCGCCGCACCGTGTGCGGCACGCCATAGGGCACCGTAGGACCAGCGGCGTGCGTCACAGACGACACCGATGCGATCGGGCTCGGCGTCGGCCGCCATCTGCAAGATAAGCGAGATGTTCATCGGGCGGTCTTCAATCAGACGAAGGAAGTGGCTTGGCTTCCTTGAGCTGCAGCGCGATCCCAGCGATCGAAAGCGATCCCTGACCGGCCTTCACGCACAGCAACTCGATGGTTCCCTCAGCGTTGACGTAGCGCTTGCCGATCTTGGTACCTTCCGCAAAGGCGGAATTGACCGTCCCGCGCTGCGCCGGCCGCTCCTCTGTCATGGTCGATCCGCCACATTCGACAACGACGTCGGCACTGCGAATAACCATCAATTCGGTGTCGCACACCGAGCTTTTCAGCTTTGTTCCCGCTTTCATTGTTTCCCCAAAAAAATCCCTAGGCGATAGCGCCTGCGGCTTTCAGTTTTTCAATACGCTCCCATTCCAGACCCAGCTCCATCAGGAAGGTCTCAGTGTGTTCCGAGGCCTGCGGAGCACGGGCAGTCTTGAGCGGCTCGTGGTTGAACTGCACCGGGCCGCGAACCACCTTGAACGGCTTACCATCGTCGCCCTGGAGTTCGACGAGCATATCGTTGGCCAGTGCCTGTTCGTCGCCGGTGAGATCGAGCAGACTTTGAATCGGCGCCCACTGACCTTTCATTGTCTTGAGATGCTGTCGCCAGTATGCGAAGGGTTTCGAGCCAATGGCTTTGACGATCAGGTCGCTCGCAGCCTTCGAATTATCGATCAAGCTCCTCACATCGGCAAAGCGCGGGTCGTCAGCGGCTTCGGGGATACCAAAATGCTCGAAGGCGTCACGGACGAGGCCCGTCGGACTCACCATGCAGAGATTGATCGTGCCACCGTCCGAGGTGCGGAAATTGCCCATCAGCGGATTGCGCGCTGCCCCACCTGAGGTCGGCATGGCGTTGCGCGTGGTCTTCCCAGTCTCCAGACCCTGTGCGATGTTGGCGCCGGATGCCCACCACGCGCTGCTCAGGAGCGAAACGTCGAGTTCGATCCCTTCGCCGGTGCGCTCACGATTGAACAGCGCCGCAGAAATTCCCCCCGCGATGAACATGCCGCCGATGGAATCACCGAACGCCATGATGCCTTGCGATAGCGGTCCCTCGAGCTCGGCGGGTGACATGGCGTAGCCCACCCCGCTGCGGGACCAGAACGCTGTTCCGTCGAAACCGCCGACTTCGCGCTCGGGGCCCTTGTCGCCATACGCGCTGCCGCGCGCATAGATGATCTTGGGATTCACGGCGCGGATATGCTCGACGTCGAACTTGTTCTTCTGCCGAACGGAGGGGAGATAGTTGGTTAGAAAGACGTCGGCGGTCTTGGCGATCTCGTAGAGCACTTCCCGACCTTGCGGCGTGGAGATATCGATGCCGACGCTGCGCTTGCCGCGATTGGGGTGCTCGACCAGCGGATTGCGGTTCGGATCGACGGGGATGCCGCCCATGTTGATGAACCCCCGCTGCGTGTCACCGCGCACCGGGTGCTCGATCTTGATCACGTCCGCGCCCCAGTCAGCGAGTATCGCGCCAGCGGCGGGAACGAAAGTGAACTGCGCCACCTCCAGAACCCTCACCCCCTTCATCACCTGCGTCATATGTACTCCAAGTCCTGCCTTAAACAAGGGCCTCGGGCCGGCCTACCCTTAAAAACTTCATGTACGGCCCGAAGCCGCGCCCAGCGGCTATCAAGCCGCCTTGGCTGAGTCCGCCTTGGCGTGGTGGGAAAACATCTTCATGAGGTCACCCGACGTAATTGGACGCACGACCTCGCCTTCGGCCAGCGGCTTGGCTCCACCATACGACGTCGGCGTGGTGTCGACGCCCGCCGCGGCGGCCTTGGCCCGCAGTGCACCCACCGTCAAATCTTCGCGTTTGTGATGCTTGAACAAATCGAAGTTGTAGTAGCGCATCGCGTTAAGGTGCGTGATCTTGTTGATCTGCGCATCAGTCAGATTCTGCACCGTCTTCCACAGATGTTCCGGAGCCTGGGGCCACAGCGTGTCAGAGTGGGGATAGTCGGTCTCAAAAACGACCATATTTTCATCGACCGCGTCCAGATTCTTCAAGCCGAAGGCATCGTCGATGAAGCAGACCATGAAGTGCTTGAGGAAAACCTCACTCGGTTTCTTATCCTTGAAGGTAAGGTTGGAATGCGTCCAGAACTGGTGGCGCGAGTGACTGAAATCAGCGCGCTCCATGAAGTACGGAACCCAGCCAAGGCCACATTCCGACAAACAGATCTTCATTTTCGGATAACGGTGCAACGCTTCGAGTTGGAGCCAGTCAGCGGCACCAACTGCGCTCGACATCGGCATCGTCGTGATCCAAGCCTCAATCGGCGTCTCCATGGAAGCGTGTACCTGCGGGTTACCGGCACCGATGTGCAGACACATCGTCATGTCGTGATCGACAATCGCCTTCCACATCGGCTCCCAGTATTCGTTGTGGACGCTCGGCAAACCCTGTTTGGTTGGGTTCTCGTTGAGCGACACCGCCGTGCAGCCCTTCTTGGTGATGCGCTTGATCTCCTCGACCGTCGCCTTCATGTCCCAGGTGGGCAGCATCGCGCACGGGATAAATCGACCCGGATAGGCACCGCACCACTCGTCAATGTGCCAATCGTTGTAAGCGCGCAGATGCACCAGCGCCTTCTGCTTGTCCGGTGCCTGATGGAAACGCCCGCCATCGAAACCTACGCAAGTGCCGAAGTTGAGTGACGCGGCAACACCGTTGGCATTCATATCGTTGACACGCGCGTGGACGTCGTAAACGCCCTTGCGCAATTGATCGAACGAAGTCGGCTCCATGCCATACTCTTCGAGAGGGCGGCCAACCACCGCGTTAAGGCCAACCGACGGCATCTTCATGCCTTGGTATTCCCAATAATTCGTACCCTTCTCATTGGTACGCAACTTAGGCGCCGTCGCCAGGTTGTCACCAGACAGATGTTTGTCATACATGTCCGGCGGTTCACTGATGTGATCATCAACACTGATGAGCACCATATCGTTCATCTTCATACCATTCTCCTTACAGCAGAGTAAGCGACATCGCGCGATGATCGCAGTTAGAAATGCTTGGCTCTTTGACCTTACAAAGCGGCCTCATGCTTCTCGAGAGGCTGCGCCGTCCCGTCGCTGAAATCGCGAATCGTTCCGATGCGCTTCGCTTCGATCATCCGTTGCGGCTGAAACGTATAGCAGCTGCCGACCGGCAGGCGGCGAGCATCCGATTGTTTCTCCATAGGTATCGTACGCCCGTTTGCAAGGATATTCCCCCAGCGCAGCAGCCTAGCAGCCTCCTGCTGCACCGCGTCGAGCGAATCGATCCAAGGCCGCATCTTGTGCAACGAAAGGCCGGCCAACTCCGGGGGCTCGACGATCCGGAAACTAGCTTCGACCCACCTGAGCACCGTTGCACCATTACGGCGCAGCTCGGCACGACGCTTTCCATCGATAGGGTCGGACACCAGGATGTCATAGACCAGCGGTTCGCGGTCACCGGCGTGCGCCGCAGCCAGCAACGCCAAATCATAGAGATGCGTGCAATTGGCGGATTTTTCGCCGCACTGCACAAATTCCTTCAGAGCCACTCCCGTGAAGGATTGCTTGAGCTGCTCGACTGCGCCGGGACAGGTGGTCCAGGGCGCGCGGATCATGATCGGCTCGATCGCCGTCGCTATCCTGCCATCGTGATGCACGGCGACACCCATGCAGTGATAGTCGTCTTCGACTTCGCTGCGCACCGACCTCGCAGTCGGCATGATCCGGAAGCGACGTCGGAAACCCGGCAGGCTGTCGAGCGATCGCTGCATCGCATCAATCCCGTGCCAGCAGCAGCGCGGTGGCCAGAGGACCACCACCCGAGGTGCAGACTGCGACACGCGGATCGCCCGGAATCTGGCGGGCGCCGCCCTTGCCGCGCAGCTGGACTACGGATTCATGCGCGAACCCGAAACCGTGCAGCCGACCGGCGCCGATCTGCCCGCCAAAGGTGTTGAGCGGCAACTCGCCGTCGCGCGCGATGCGTTTGCCGCCTTCGATGAACTGTCCGCCCTCGCCCAAGCCGCAGAATCCGAGCGATTCCAGCCAGGCGATAGCCTGGAAGCTGAATCCGTCGTACAGCTGCGCCGTGTCCACGTCCGCAGGCTTGTAATCGGTGCGCTTCCACAGATCGGCGCCAGTGGGATAACAGGCCATCCATTCCGCCTGGTCCCAACTGTGCCGCTCAACGGTGCCGGCCATGGCCGCAATGCGAATGGGCGTGCACGAGACTTCATCGACCGCAGCGCCGGCCGAGACAATCAGAACCGTCGAAGCATCGGTGAAGCGGTCGCAGTCGTACAGGCATAGCGGCGTGGAGATCATCCGCACCGACAGATACTCCTCCATCGTCAACGGTTCGCGGACCAGCGCGCGCGGGTTGAGTGCGGCGTTGGCCCGATCAGTCAAGGCGATCTGCGCCAGTTGCTCGCGCTTCAGGCCGTAGCGCTTGACGTGACGCATCGCGTACTGGGCGGTCCAGGTCGCGGCCGACAAAGCGTTGAAGGGGGCAAACCACTGCGAGAAGCTGTCGACCCGATCCCGTCGTTGGGTCGGATATTCCTCGGGCCGGGCCAGCGCCGCCGCTTCATAAACCGTGCGAAAGCAAATCACATGACGCGCCAGGCCGGCGCGTACGGCGGCAGCGGCAGCCACGACCGCGCCGAGTTGAGACGTGATCTCGCCACCGCCCGCATACCAGGTTGCGCGAATGCCCAGCGCATCGATCAGCTCGTCGGCGCCGACCGGGGAAAACCCGAGCAGGGCCGCGGTTCGGCCTGGATAGGTTGATACACCGTCAATCTGCCCAATGGAGAGGCCGGCTTCGGCGAGCGCTTCCCGTACGGCATCGAGCGTCAGCAGCAACGGCGCGCGCGTCAGCTTGACGCCAACCTGTGATTGGCCCACGCCGGTGATGTAAGCCTCGTTGGCCACCGTTATTTATCCCATGGCGCGACGCGCCATCCGGTACGGCTGAAACTTCGCTTCATCCTAGCCAACCTTCTCGAACAGCGGCAGCCAGACGTCGCCCTGCTGTTCGAACTTCACACGGACGCGATCACCGACATCGACCTGATCTACCGGGCAGCCGACGATGTTGGTGGTGAGAAACACTCCCGGCGCACCGTCGATCGCGACGCGGGCGATGACGAAGGGCACATCCAGCGCCGGATGCCACTTTTGGTAGTTGACGGTGAAAGTGTCGACCACACCGGTCCCCGCCACCGCCTCCGGCACAACATTCTCGGACAGGCACTTGCGGCAGACAGGGCGCGGCGGATGAATGAAAGTCTTGCAATCCTGGCAACGCGTAATCCGTAACTGTCCCTCCGCTCCTCCAGTCCAGAAGGGGCGATTGTCAGCATCCAGCCGAGGCAGCGGACGGGGTGCTCCCATTGATGTCACTTATTCCACAGCAGATGGAGCGAATCGGGCCCGATCACGTGTCCGCCATGGAACGTCGGCTGATGCGCTGGATCAAGCCGGAATTGGGGCAGGCGCGCCAGCATCTGCTCATACACAATCTGAAGTTCGACACGCGCCAGATGCGACCCCAGGCAACGATGCGGCCCGGCATTGAATGCGATATGCACTTTATTTTCGCGATTGAGATCGAATTTTTCCGAATTCGGATATTCCTTTGGATCCAGGTCAGCAGCCGGCAGGAACAGCATCACGCGCTCGTTTTCCTTCAGCTGCAGGCCATGGAACACCATGTCCTTGCCCACACGCCGCGGAGGTATCGTGAAGGTGTAGCGACGCAATAGCTCTTCGGTGGCGTCAGCGACCAACGCGGGGTTCGCGCGAAGTTGGTCCTGAAGGGCAGGGTTCAGCGCAAGATGGCGCACGCCGTGACCCATACCGTTCATCACGGTATCGAGGCCGGCGATGAACAACAGCACGCCGTAATTCTCCATGTCCTCGATGGTGGTCGGCTTGCCATCGATCTCTATTTTCCACAGCATGCTGATAATGTCATCACGAGGATTGTCGCGACGGTCAAGCACGGTGTCACGCATGATCGCTGCGACACGCTGGAGTTTTATGATGGCCTTTCTGGCATCAGGCTCCGTATCCGCCATGTGCTCCTTGACCAGCGCGCGATATTCCGGCAGCCGTTCAAGCGGCAACCCCAGCATCTTCAGGAATACTTGCACCGGTAACGGTTCAGCGATTTCGGACATGAACTCGCATTGACCGCGATCAGCAACTTTGTCGATCAGCTGATTGGCGAGCGCCCGGATGTCGTCCTTGAGCGCATTGATCGTCTTCGGTGAAAAAACCCGCTGCAGCGGAATTCGATATTTGCTGTGTTCCGGCGGATCGAGAGTGATCGGAATCGGCTGCGGAATATAGGGCGTGCCCGGCGGCAGCTTGGACATCATCGCCTTGATGTAGGCCTGGGGAACGATTTCACTAGAAAAGCCTTCGGTGTCACGCGCCGCATCGAAATTCGCAGCATGACTTAGAAAGATCCAATGGCCGCCGTGGCGTGGCGTCCAAAACACCGGCGGTGCATTTTTTACCAAATCAAGTAGGCGCTTGTGCGGATCGGCCAAATAAGCTGGGTCAGCGAACAGGTCAAAGTCGTACACCGCCGAATCAGGCACGTGTGCCGGCTTGGGGACTGCCGAGCTGAGAGTCGCAGGATTAGCCATTGAAGCCTCCAACAAAGAAACTAAAGTGTGAAGTTATTGTAGATTTCGGCGCCGGGCGAAGCTGGGATTTCCAGCCGTTTCGAAACAACACGTCCACCCCCGCACCTTTCTCGAAACCGTTCTGTCGGCAGATGAGGCAAGCACCACCCTACAATTGCGGCGTCACCACATGAGAAGCGTATCCAGCGACGAGTGCAGGCAGAATCCAGTTCACAGCGCTACCAGACTGCCGGCCGGCTATCGACCGCGCGACATTCGATACGCTTCATCATGGCGCTTCCGCTACAACTACAGACAAGCGCCGCCAACATTGCTCAGCTCTGCGACCGTCCTCCCATCAGGCTAGCCGGATCGATCTGGCCGGTCGCGAGCCCACCCATGAAACCGCCATCAACGGGCAGCGAAACGCCGTTGATGTAGCTCGCGGCATCGCTATTCAGGAATACCAGCGGCCCCGCCTGTTCTTCAGGAGTGGAGCGCCGGTTGATCGGCTGCGTCGCCGCTTCCAGCGTCGCGCGTGCGGTGGCCGCCTCAAACTCCGCCATCATGGGAGTCTGCGTCGGTCCCGGCGTCACGCAATTGATACGGATGCCGCGTTTGATGAGGCTGAATGAAGACGCCATGGTCCAGAAAATCACAGCCTCTTTCGAAAGCGCATAGCCTTCGCGGACCGTATCCTTGTTGTCCTCGCACCACTTGACGGCCGATTCATAGGAATCGGTCTTCACCAGTGCACCCAACACCGGCATGCGACGCGACCAGCCCAGGCCACCGTTGGAGGAAATGCTGACGATCGCACCGCCCTCGGGCATCAGCGGAATCAGCTTATTGGTCAGATGGCGGGTGCCGATGAAATTGACTTTCATGACCTCCATCGGCGGAAAGGTCTGCGGCAGGCCAGCGCAATTGAAGAGCGCATGCACCTTACCGCCGATCTTGTTGACAGCGGCCTCGATCGACTTCGGTTCGCGCAGATCCACGTTGGTGAACGAAGCCAGGGAGAGCTTGCTCTCTTTGTAGTCGAGACCGTGGACTTCCGCCCCAAGCTTCAGCAGCAGCCTTGCCGTCGCCTCGCCCATCCCGGAAAAGCAGCCGGTAATCACCACCCGCTTATTCTTGTAACCCAGAAAATCAGACATGAATCACTCCCGCCACTATCACTACTCTATAACTGCAAAGAAAGATGGATGTACGCGCAATAACAACCGGACTGCTGCGTTCGCTATTTTTTTGCGTCTTCTTCGATAACGATGATGCGCTCCGGGCATGCGCGCGCGCCACGTCGCGCAAGGTCTTCCATGCCGGGCGGCACATCAACCTCTGAAACCGCTATATAGCCGTCATCATCGAGCGGAAATAGCTTCTCGGATACAGCCGCACACCGCGCATTGCCTACGCAGGCAGCTTTATTAATGCGGATTTTCATGCCCTCACCTGATACTACGTGTGCAACCGATCTCTATGGACCCGCTACAGCCCGCCGGGCTGCTTGCCTTACTTGAGACGGTTCTGCTGTCGGAACGAAGACGGGACCGCCACATATTGAGATAGCTTTTATCGCATAAATCGCCTTGGCACACAACAACTGACGATGAAACTTTCCTCGGCATCGGGCCTTGAAATGGGTTGTAGCGACTCGCGGTAGAGGTGCCCATTCCGGTACACTAAATTCACTAGCCATTGACTTGTAGTCAACGGTGCTGTTTATATGTTGTTTATATTCGTATATTCGGGGTTTGGCCTTGGCAATCCCGCATTTTGTCTGCGCCTACGCGCAAAGTGCGAGCACTAACAAATTGAGGAGAGTCGAATCGCCTTCGGCGGCTGGAGTGTCTAAAGGTCGACATGCGTTCGGCTCATTCAGTCAGAAGACCATCATCGTCTGAGCGAGCCCGATCAGCCGCGAGCTCGACGCGACGGACTGAGTCGCCCCGGTGCTCTCCCGCGATCATTAGAGAATTTGGCAAAGATATTTATGTCTCTCCATACCACTATCCATCTGCACAATGTGCCCGCCGGTCGCGAGGCCGAATACGCCGCTTGGTTCGACGGACCGCACCGCGCGGCGCTCACCCATCTCCGCGGCTTCAAGACTGCGGATCGTTACGAGGTGACGCCGCAGCAAATGATGCCGGACATTGCCCAGCCCTGGCGTTTCCTGAGCATGTACGATTTCGATCTGCGCAGTCCGGCCATCGACATCCCGGCGCTAGGGCCGCTGATCGCCGCGGCGCGCGACGCCGGCATGATCGCGGACGAGGATCAAAGCGAACGCATCTATACCTACCGCATGTATTCGGACTGGAAGGCCAGCCCGAACTGGAAGCAATCAGAACCGCTGTCGGGTGTCAGCATTATTCTGGCGAACTACGTGGCCGGCCGGTTTGCCGAGTACCAGACTTATTACGACAACGTACACAGCGTCGAAGTCATCAATATACCCGGCCACGTCGCCATGAAGCGCGGCGAGCTGTCGCCGACCCAGATCGAGCCGCGCCGCTTCTGCCCCGGCGACCAGCTGGTTCTGTGCGCACAACAAACGGACGATCTGCTGTTCACCATGAAGGACTTCAGCGCCCGAGCCGGCGGCAGGAGCCCCAGCGGCATCGCCATGCAGCCGCGGTCGCAGGCCGCATCGTTCGCACGCACGGTGCATTACTTCAAGAAAGTGAGCGGCACGCATTTCTGGAACGGCGGCGTCGCCTACGCCGGGGATCTCTCGGTGTATTCCGGCAAGAGTTGAGAGCCATATCGCCCGGGTAATAGAAACTTAGCGATCAAACAGCCGTCCTCGCGGCGGCATCGAACTGCGGAGGGCAGCGTGTCAAAGATTATCGTTATCACCGGCGCCGGCGTGGGCCTGGGGCGCGCGCTGGCGCGACGCTTCGCGTCCGAAGGCGAGTCCGTCGTTCTACTCGGGCGCACCGCATCGAAAGTCGAAGCGGCCGCCAAGGAAATCGGTGATCGCGCAATGGCGGTCACCTGCGACGTAGCATCCCCCGAATCGGTGCGCGCCGCCTTCGCGGCAATCGCCAAGCGGCATCCACGCATCGATGTGCTGATCAACAATGCCGCGGTGTTCGAGCCGTTCATGGTTGTCGAAGCGACCGACGACCAGATCCTCAAGACCATCGGCACCAACCTCACCGGCGCGATCCTCTGCTCCCGAGCGGCGATTCCGATGATGGGCGCCGGTTCGCACATCATCAACGTGAGCAGCGAATCGGTGAAGTTGGCGTTCCCGCACCTGCTTCTATACCAGTGCTCCAAAGCGGGCCTGGAACGCTTTTCCGAAGGGCTCTATGCCGAGCTGGAACCGAGCGGCATCCGCGTGACGACGGTCCGCGCCGGACAGATGATGGAAGAAGGCAAAGTATGGAACGCCGATCCGCAAGCGCAGATGCGCTTTGCCAAGGCAGCGATGGCGGCGGGCATCAACCTGCGCGAGCGGCCAATCGCCCAGTTCACCTCAGTAACCAACGTCTTCCGCACGCTGATCGACCTACCGGACGATCTCCAGGCGGCGCACATTTCACTACACGCGCGCAAGCCGGGCTAGAGCTTGTCAGCAACGCTCATAAGGAATCGGGATACGTACGATGAATGAGACCTTCGATTTCGTGGTCATCGGCAGCGGCGGTGGCTCCATGTGCGCGGCATTGGTCATGCGCGCTGCCGGCAAGAGCGTGCTGATTCTGGAGAAAACTAGTCTCGTCGGCGGCACCACGGCGGCATCCGGCGGCGTCATGTGGATTCCCAACAATCGCTTCATGAAGGCGGAAGGGATCGAGGACAGCCACGAAAAAGCCGTCGCCTATCTCGATGGTGCAGTCGGCGATCACGAGGACACGCCAGGTGCCATTCGCGCGCGCAGGCTCGCTTACATTGAGCAGGCACCGAAGATGCTCGACTTCCTCGTCGAGCAGGGCATCCGTCTGCGGCGTCTGCCTTCGTGGCCGGACCACTACAAACAGCCGGGCGAATCGGTGCCCGGACGCGCCGTGGTCTCCGAGCTGTTCGACATCAAACAGCTCGGTGAATGGAAGGCCAAGTTACGCCCCGGCTTCCTGCCGCTGCCGGCCAATCTCGACGAGGCCATGCAGCTTCCAAACTTGAAGCGCACCTGGGCGGCCAAGAAGGTGTTGTTCCGCATCATCGGACGTGCGATCGCGGACAAGTTCACGGGAAAGCAGCGCGCTACCGCGGGTCAGGCGCTGCAAGGCCAGATGCTGCAGGCCGCGCTCAAGGGGGGGGCGGAAATCCGCTTGAACTCGCCGGTGAAACAGGTCGTTGTCGAGAACGGGCGCGTCACCGGCGTGCTCGTCGAAAAAGATGGCGCCTCTTCGCGCATCGATGCGCGCCTCGGCGTACTGATCAACGCCGGCGGCTTCGCGCAGAATCAGCGCATGCGGGACCAGTTCGTCCCGGGAACTTCCACCGGCTGGTCCATGGTCCCCGAATCGGACACCGGCGAAATGATTGAAGAAGGCGTGCGCATCGGCGCAGCCATCGCGCAGATGAAGGAACGCATCGGCTTTCAGGTGGTGCTGCCGCCCGGCGGCAAGCCCACTGGCGTCCAGAGCGACATGTCCAAGCCGCATGCCATCGTCGTGGATCAGACCGGCGTGCGTTACATCTGCGAATCCGGCGCCACCGTGGATTTCTGCAGGGGCATGCTCGAACGCAACAAAACCGCACCGGCGGTGCCGAGCTGGCTGGTGATCGACAGCCAGTACATGCGCAAATACATGCTGGCCGGCAGCATGCCGGGCTCCAAGAAACCGCAGCCCTGGTACGACTCGAAGTTCCTGCGCCGTGGCGACACCCTTGAGCAACTCGCCACCGAATGCGGCATGGATCCGGGCAAGCTGAAAGCGTCGGTGGAGCGCTTCAACGGCTTTGTTCGCAATGGGCGCGATGAAGACTTCCATCGCGGCGAGTCCGCCTACGACCACTGGCTGGGCGACGCGATGCACCAACCGTCACCATCCCTCGGCACGCTCGAGGAAGGTCCCTACTTCGCACTGCAGGTCTATCCGGGCGACGTCAGCACCTTCGGCGGTCTGGTGTGTGATGTGCAGGCGCGCGTGCTGCGCCCCGACGGCTCGGTGATTTCCGGGCTCTATGCCACCGGCACTTCCACCGCATCGGTCATGGGACGCGTGGAAGCGGGCGGCGGCGGCAGCATAGGTCCCACCTTCACCTGGGCTTATATTGCGGCCCGGCATGCGGCGGGCGCCGTCAGCGCCGTGCCAGAGAAAGTTGCAGTAACCGCTTAACCTTGTCGCGCCGGATGCGGCGCAACGTTTACTTAGGAGATTGAGATGCAGACGCTTCCAGAGGCCAAGCTGTACATCGACGGCAAGCTGCGCGCGGCCGCCGGCAACAAGACTTACGACAACATCGGCCCCTGGACCGGCGAAGTCATCGGCAAGGCGGCGGATGCCTCTGCGGCGGATGTGAACGACGCGATCGCCGCCGCGCGGCGCGCCTTCGATACGACCGACTGGTCGCAGAAGCACGAGTACCGCTTCCAGCTGATGAAGAAGTACCGCGATGTGCTCCGTGCGAATCGCGACAAGCTGGTGCAGATCGCACGGCTCGAAGCCGGCTCGGCGATCGGCGCCGCGTTCCGCGCCCAGATCGATGGCGCGCTCAGCGGCGCGGACGGCCTGCTGGAGTGCTTCTCCAAAGTCCACTGGGAAGAAGATCGCGGACTGCGCAACGAGTATGGCTTCGACACGAAGCGGTTGGTCACCCAGGAAGCCGTCGGCGTGGTCGCCGCGATCACACCGTGGAACGTGCCGCTGTACGTGAATGTCGGCAAAGTCGTGGCGGCACTCCTCGCCGGCTGCACCGTCATTCTGAAACCCGCGCCGGACACGCCGATGATGGGCGCCATCATGGGCGAACTGGCCATCGAGGCCGGCTTGCCGCCCGGTGTGTTCAACGTCATCACCTCGGGCGATCCCGCGATGGCTGGCGAAATGCTGACCAAGGATCCCCGTGTCGATCTGGTCTCATTCACCGGCTCCACCGCCGTCGGCAAAAAGATCATGGAAAACGGCGCTTCGACTTTGAAGCGTGTATTCCTGGAACTGGGTGGCAAGTCGGCGTTCATCGTGCTGGACGATGCGCCCAATTTCCCGATGATCGTCGCGCAGTCGATGGTGGTGTTCCATGCTGGCCAGGGCTGCGCCTACCCGACGCGCCTGCTGGTGCCGAAGAGCCGCTACCAGGAATCGGTCAAGGTGCTGGAAATGGCATACGCGGGCTTTGCCGACAAGTGGGGCAAGTTCGATGAACCGACCTGCATCATGGGACCGTTGATCTCCAAGCGTCAGCTCGAACGTGTCAAGAGCTATGTCGATATCGGCAAGCAGGAAGGCGCGCGCCTGCTCGCCGGCGGCAATATCCGCACCGACAAGGGCAAGGGCTTCTTCATCGAGCCGACCTGCTTCGTCGACGTGCGCAACGACATGCGCATCGCCCAGGAGGAAATCTTCGGGCCGGTACTGGTGGTGATTCCGTTCGAGGATGACGAGGACGCGATCCGTATCGCCAACGACAGCATCTATGGTCTCGGCGGCGTGGTGTTCGGCAGCCCCGAACGCGCTCTGAAAGTCGCCAAGCGCGTGCGCACCGGCTCCATGGGCGTCAACGGTGGAATGAGCATCACCGGCGACCTGCCGTTCGGCGGCTACAAGCACAGCGGCATCGGCCGCGAATGGGGCCGCGAAGGGATCGAGGAATTTCTGGAGACGAAGGCGATCGGCATCCGCGCTTCGTAGCGTCAGAACGCTACGCCGCGATCATCGCTCCGATTTCGATGCTGCACTCGACCTTCCCGAAAGGCGGAGCGCTGGTCGTTGGCGGGACCGGCAACGTCGGTGCCGGCGTGGTCCGGCGGCTGGCGCAAGCCGACGTGCCGGTGGTATTCACTTATCGGCACAACGCCGACGCGGCCCGAGCGCTCGAAGCGCAGGTTCGCGAAGCAGGCGGACAAGCCTTCGGTCAAGCGATGGACATGGACGACGCGCGTTCGATCCAGGCCGCCGTCGACGTCGTGCTGGAGAAGACCGGGCGCTTGCATACGGTGGCCTGCGCCGGCGGCCCGTTCGTGAACATCAACCGCATGAGCGCACTGACGCCGGAAGAAGTTTCCGCCTTCGTGCAATCCGATGCGGTGGGCGTATTCCGGTTGGTACACACCGCCTTGCCCGCACTGCGCGCCGGCGGCGGCGGCTCGATCACGCTGTGCAGCACCATCGCCAACCGCCGGGTAATCAAGTTCGACGGCATCTCCCCGTTCTCCAAAGGTGCTGTCGAAGCGCTGGTACGCCAGATCGCCTATGAGGAAGGACCCAACAAGATCCGCTGCAACGGCGTCGCGGTCGCGTGGGTATACGACCCCAGGAACGTGGATACGAACAAAGCGCGGGAAACCTTCGCCAATCGCGAGTTCTTCGCCGCCATCGTCAAACAGATCTCCGGACTGATGCGTTCACATCAACCGGCCCCGGCTCCGCCGGATGAGGCCGGCAATCTGTTCGCCTTTCTTGCTTCCGATCAGGCGCGTTGCGTCACTGGCCAGATCATCGCCATCGACGACGGCGCCACGCTCTAGGGCCGCACCAATCGGAAGCACTTGCGAAGCTCTTCGACAAAGAGTTTCGGCTGCTCGAATGCAGCGAAATGTCCGCCCCGATCCAACTCGTTCCAATAAATGAGCTCATGGATACAGCGCTCCGCCCAGCTTCGCGGAGCCACGTAGATGTCTTTCGGAAAAACACTGCAACCCGTCGGCAGGCTGAGCTCCACCGCTTTGAACGCGCCGTGAAAGCTCTCCCAATAAAGCCGCGCTGCTGACGTGGCGGTGTTGGGCAGCCAGTACAGCATAATGTTGTCGAGCAGCTCGTCCTGCGTCAGCGTGGTCTCCGGCGCTCCGCTGTTGTCCGTCCAGGCATAGAACTTCTCGTAGATCCAGGCTGCTTGTCCCGCTGGAGAATCGGCCAATCCATAGCCGAGCGTCTGCGGCCGGCTGGCTTGCTGGCTCGAATAACCAGAGTCCGAACGCGCGTAAAGAGCGAGCTGCTCCAGCATTCTCGATTCGCTCGCACTCAGATTGCTGCCGGTTTCGCGAGGACGGACCAGCGGCAGATTCAAATGAATGGCGGCGAGCCCCTCCGGGCGCTGGACACCCATGGCGGTCGTGATGGCCGCGCCCCAGTCGCCGCCCTGGGCGACATAGCGTTCATAACCGAGCCTGCGCATGAGCACGTGCCAAGCTTTGGCTATGCGGCCGACGGTCCAGCCGGTTTCGCGCGGCTTGCCGGAGAAGCCATAGCCGGGCAGCGACGGAATCACGAGGTGGAAAGCATCCTGCGCGTCGCCTCCATGAGCCGTCGGATCGACGAGCGGCCCGATGCACTTAAGGAATTCGATCACCGATCCCGGCCAGCCGTGGGACAGAATCAGTGGCAAGGCATTGGGGTGCTTCGAGCGGATGTGCAGGAAATGGATGTCGACGCCGTCGATTTGAGTGCGGTGCTGGCCACGACCGTTGAGCTGGGCCTCGCAGCGGCGCCAGTCGTAAGCCGTCCGCCAGTATTCGACTAGCGCCTGAATCCTGACCAGCGGCGCGCCCTGCGACCAGTCGTCGACCAGTTCGCGATCGGGCCAACGCGTGAACTCCAGACGTCGGCGAAGATCATCGAGACGCGCTTGCTCGATGTTGAGTACGAATGGGTGGACTTCCTCGTTCATAGCCGTCGAGTCAGCAACGATCGGCACGCCAGTTCGCGTTGCAGCCATCCATGGCGCGACCGCAGCACGTCACTGATATCCCCGCCCGGCTATACCTGGCCAGGCGTCCGCGGCCGTTGATGACGAGCAGCGTTGAAAATCGCTTAGCCTGGGTCTCGAACTGCGCCGCAAGCCGATCGATCGCGTCGGATAGAGCGGTCTGATCAGGCGTGAGTGTGAAATCCATTAGTTGATTCTGCTTTGCGGGCCGGACCTACGAATGACTGGGAATGTACCCCAACTTGCCCGCTTCCGTAGCGCTGGCCCGCATTTCTCACTATTTACCGATGATGTAACAACATTCGCGCCAGATACCGGCAGCACGACATCGCAGGCGGAGTGATTGAGTCGCCGGAATTTTGGGAAATTCAGCGGTCAGTATTTAAACAGCACCTTGACCGAACCATCGACCGCGGCATCGTTGATATAACCAACCGCGCCCGGGGTGCTGCTGACTTTGGTTTTCACTTCACCGTCGCCACTTACTTCCACGGGAGCTTGCGCCCGGCCGGTGAAAATGAGCTTGGACCAGTATGCCGTCAGGTCTGCGCCTGTCTTGCCGAGGACCTTATTCTCGAAAGTGGTGCGCGTATCACCTTCTTTCTGGTAGATCACGGTCACGCTCTGACCGGCGATGCGGGCTTCACGGCCGAGAAAGATTTTTTTGGCTTCCTCGGCATCGACGGCCGAGAACGCCGAATCCTTGGCGGCGACGACGGTACCGGCATTCGCGTTACAAGCTCCGATTAGCGCGATCACGCCCAGCAGGATTTTTTGCACGATATTCATTGTCGCACTCCTTTCCGAGCTGGGTTAGAACGAGAACGTCACAGCCGCTGAGAAGCGGTTGGCGTCAGAGGGGTTGGAGTACGGCACAAATGAAAACGGGAAGGGCTGCGTATAGTCAGAGGTTTTGTATTTGGATTGGTAGTACGTCCAGTCAAGCTTTAGCGCAACGTTGCCAGTGAGGTCATAGCGCAGGGTCATCTCATAGTAGTATTCCTTTGCTCGCTCCTGCGGGCTTTCGGACTGATTGATGATGAAATTGTTGTACGTAAAGAGACCTTTGTAAGGCGAGCCGGCGGCATTATCCGTCGTGTTTGGCGGTAGTGATTTCAACGCCTCGGTTGACATCCACTGATTTCGATGGCCAACAGTGATCAGCGGTAACCACCTTCCGAAGTGGCGGCCGACGCTGATATATTCCGATTCGTAGCTGGTCAGCCAACTACTACTGTTGATGTTTTGCAGTCCGGAGTATTCAGCAAGCACCACCCACTTATTGCGTGTGATCTGAGCACCGACGGTGTAGTAGGCGGTTGGATCATCTCGGTAATCCAGGCCTTTCGCAGCTTCGTAATAGCCTTCCGACCGCATGTCGCTAACAACCTGGTCGATGGGGGGAACGCCCAAGGTGCTTAGCTTCCCCACGAAAAGTCCAGCACGCAGACTCAACCAGTCGTTGTAAGTGGCATCGAGCGAGCTGCCGAAGATGTTCCTTTCGGAAATGGATAGGTTGTACACTGGATTGTTGGATGTCTGTGGGACAGTAACACTTTCGTCCACACGGCCAAAGATTCCTTGCCAGAACAGGTACCAGTCACCGATTGATTGCTCTGCACTCAGATCCAATCCGTCAAAGCCCGTACTTTGTGAGAGATATACCGCTTCAGGCGGAATGATCCATGGATACGCTTCACCTACGTAGAAGAAATCTGAAAACTGATAATAGGGCAACTGCATGCGCCCGGCCTTGAGGGCAAACGTGTCGTTTAATTGATATTTCAGATAAGCCCAATGGAATTTGGGCTTGAAGTCATCCTGCCCCAGGGCAAGCACTTGCGCGACAGCGGAAATGGAATCGTTCAATGACGCAGAAGCTTGAAGCGCGAAATTGGATTCGGGCTGAAAGCTGGGGTCGGCGCTGTAGTAGGGTTGAAACGGGAGGGTGCGTGTATTGCTTAACGTAGTGCCCACGACTGTTTGTCCATATCCGTGAAACGAAACGTCGGCGTGGGCGCTCGAAATGCCTACGATATATACGAGTACCAACCATGTTGCTTTCTGTTTCCAGTTCATCTGTGCTCCTCTCGGCAGACCCCGACCGCGTTAACTCCAAAACCGCATCTATGCGGCACTCGTGCAAATCGTTCGCTATAACGGTGCAAAACTCCTCTGGACAGGAGGTACTAGAAGCAAAAGTGCATGTGACTGAAAGATACGGGATTCTTTGGCTTTGACTTACGGCCGCAAATCGGTACCGGATGGTACCCAATGGGACCGGCGTCTGCAAATTGGGATATTTTCCAGGGGACGGGGGAAAGGACGGCTGTGGTCAGCCGCGCCAGTGAGCTCTGGACGCAGAAAGTCGCTGACTGACTTTTTAGGCGATGGCTGCTTCCTCAGAACTCGGGCTACTTTTTGCTGCTAACCGGTGCCGAATGCGAACACTCATATGAGCGCGACAACCAGACCATTTATATTGGGGGACGGACACAAGGAACGGCTTATGAACGGCATGGCCGCCGCAGTCTCCGAGAAAGGCTACACGACAACTACGATCGCCGACATCGTGCGTCATGCGCGCGTATCGAAACGCTCCTTCTACGAAAATTTTACTGACAAGGACGCCTGCCTGGTTGCTTGCTACGTCGCCATGTGCGAGCGTGCACTGCAGTTGGTTGCACAAGTGACAGCTTCCGACCTTCCCGAGGAGCAGCAATTAGAAGCGGTCGTCCACGGCTTTCTTTCCGTCATTAAATTGCAGCCGAAATTCGTACGCACGCTGCTGCTGCAGATTCACGAAATCGGACCGCGCGGCTGGAAGGTACGGCACCAGATACACCAGCGCTTCGAACAAATATTCATTGAGCAGGTTTCCGCTGGGAATCCAAGTACTCGCAGCAAGCAAATATTTTCGCCAAATTTCGCCGAAGTGGTTATTGGCGGTCTCGGCGTCTCGCTGCTGGTTGCGACGGAACACGGAGGTGAAAAAAAACTCGAGGAGTGGAGTAGGACGGTCATTGAATTCGTCCGGCTTTGTCGCGGAATATCCGCAAAGAAGTGACTAAAGAAATCGAGGTGCGCGAGTGAGATACAGGGCGGTGGGTCGGGATAAAGCGTGGTGTTAAGAACGCGTCCCCACCCGCGGCAGCTTCAAGTATCGCCACGCTTCAAACTCTGCTGTTCGCGCGGAATACCAAAGCGGCGCATGTAGTCGCCGAACTGTTCGGCCACGGATTTCGCGTTGAGCCCGTACGTTTCCAGTGCGTAAGGATTGGAGCCGCGTGCACCCTTCGGGTTGCGGCGATGCCAGTCGGTCACGGCTTCGCTTACCGCCACAGGCGTATCGATGCCGAGCGCGGCGTGCACCTCGGCTATCACTGCGGCCGGGTTGTCTATCAGCCGGTAGTAATCGACGTGCGTCACGCGGTTGCCTGCGGGAGAACTACAGAACGCCATGATGCGATCGATATGGCGCTGTACGAAATCGAGCATCTGTTGACCGACGAGCTTGGGATCCACCGGCGCGTCATAACGCACGCTGCGGAGCGTGAAGCTCAACTTGGAAATCGACGCCAGGGTCTGCACCGGATCACGATGGGTCATCACGAAGCGCGCATCCGGATAGACCTGCAGAATCTTGTCCATCGCGATGACATGATTGGGATACTTCAATGCCCAGCGCGGCTGCGGCATGCGCCACTGCAGCAGCTGCAGTTGCCGCTTGTGGGTGCGGTAGGCCGCGGTGAAATCCAGCGACCTCATCAGGTAATCGAAGAACGACGGCACGTTGAACAGGTTGTAAAAGCCCGCCGCCGCGTAGCTCTGCTCCATGAAGATGTGGCATTCCTCGGATCCGTCCGCATCGATCAGATGCATGGCTTCGAATCCAGCAATTGGCGGACGCGTCTTGCGACGACGCTTGCCTTCTTCGGCTTTGCGACGACGCACCGACTCCGCGTCATAGCCCGGCGGTGGCGACGGTGAAATTCCTTCCCAGGTGCGGATCAGACGGAAACGCGCGTCGCGGTCGAACAGATACTGGAAGAAGGTGGTGCCCGAACGCGGCAGGCCGGTCAGGAACACCGGCTGCGCAATGACTTCGTTGCCGATCTCTGGATAATCGCGCAGCCATTTGAGGCCTTCGAGGCGATCTGCGGTTCTGTCCACCAGCGCCATGTGCGCACTGGCCTCGGCCCGGGGCGGGAGCCTGGCCTCGGCATTGAGCGAGGCCACCAGCCGATCAAGATTAGCGTGGAGAGCCAGCTCCGAATCCGCGATGCCCACGCGAGCTTCGGCCTCGGCCACAATCGCGGCGGCGTTCAACATGGCTGCTCTCCTGCGTTGTTCGAATCCGCCGTGCGAGTATTCGTGGCGCGACGCGCGCTTCTAAGCTCTGGGACCGCGCGCGAACAGCCGGCTGGAAAGGCTGGTATAGCTCGGATCCTCAGCCAGCGACGGTGCCGGTCCCGGCGATGTGGTGACTGGACGGACGCTTTGGAGATCGAATGACACCACCCGGCTGGCAAACAGCCACCGGCCATTTTCCTTGCGGTAGCGGTCGACGTAGCGGACGCATTGAAAGTCCTCGACGAGGCTGCCCTTGCCATCCGGTATGAGGTGATAGGCCAGCGCATAGACCTCGCCTTCGCCCTGGTCGCCGTCCACCGAGACGAGGTGATTGCAGATGTAGTGCCCGCTCATGCGCATGTGCGGAAAGGATCGCTCTAGAAACTTGAGATAGTCCTCGGCGCCACCGCTGAAATGCTTACCGTGATGATCGGTCGCGTCTTTGGCGTAGAGCGTGCGCAGCAGTTCAATGTCTTTGCGATCGACACCGCGCGAATAAAGCATCGCCAGCTCGCGGATTTCTTCCTTGGCGATCAGCGCGGCGAGTGCCTTTTGATCGATGCTCATGTGGATTCCCTGAAGAGCGGCCATGCGGCCGCGGAGCTATGACGCCGCGGTCTGACTTGGCGCCAACGCGGCTTCAACCGCGGCGATTTCGGACTTGAGCCACATGGTCTCGCTCAGGTTCGTGCCGCCTGACTCTTTCAGCAGACTTTGCAGCGCCTCTTTCTTGACCGCCAGGGCAGCCGCGTGTGCAGGCTCCGCGCCGAGAGCGATGTCCAGAAGATGCATGGCTTCGAGAGCCCGGCCCTGTCCCAGTTTCTGCCGGGCAGCTGCAACGAGTGGCGCGGCGCCACCCGCCAGTTCGACCAGATCGCCATTAATGCTGGACCGCGGCACGTCGTAGAGAGAAGTAGTGGAGTCGTAGTGGAACCAGCCGGAATACTCTTCCCAAATGGTTCGGACCGCCCACGACACCTTGCCGTGGAATTCGCCGATCTTCAGTTCTTTCGGCAGGCGGATTTCGCGCATCAGCGTGTACACATCCTTGCCGGCGTTCATGCCCGCGATGGTGGCTTCGTTGACGTAGGAGACGGCGGCGTGGAGCTTATCGAGATCGGCGCGGATCTTCGCGGCGCCGCGGATGGGCTCGCCATGGCCGGTGATGAGCAGTTCGGCGCCCAGCTCGCGCACCATATCCAGCGAGCGCAGATAGCGCACCACCGAACGCGGCTTGTCGCCGCGCACCGTGCACAGGTTCGGCATCGACATGAACACCGGCCCGAACAGGTTACCGGTGAAAACAATGCGCTCGTTCGGCATCCACACGACGAGCGAATCCAGTGCTTCGCCACCGGGCGTCGAGATCAACTCGAAACGCCGGCGGCCGATCTCCACGGCATGGCGGCGGTCGACGGTGATGTCCGGAACGACTTCCGGGACCGGCGTGCCCTTGCGTTTGACGGTGCCCGACCAGAGCTTGGCCGAACGTCGGCCGATATAGGGCATGAGCTGCTGAAAGTAGCGACAGGTATCGGTGAAGCGACGCTCGGCGATCACCTTGGTGCCGGGTTCGCGCAAAGCCGGCACGCCGCCAAAGTGATCGGGATGGCCCTGGGTCAGGATGATGGCGCGCAAAGGTCCGCGACGCACCGGCGCGAACAGCGCTTTGTTGCGTTCGGCGCTATCCATGAAGCCGGTATTGACCAGCATATCGCCGTCGCCCGTCGTCACCAGGTAGGCGTTGGAGATGTCCTTCGCCATGAAGATGAAGTCGGTGATTGCCACTACTTCTTTTTGCTGTTCTCCCGCCTGTACCAGGGACGCAAGCAGCGGCTTGCTCTCCTCGGTCTTCTCGCCACGTTCGCCCGAATTCGTTCCTGAAGCCTTTGTCATACCGAAGCTCCCTGCTCGAAGTCGATCATCACTTTCGCCGACATCGGCGTCGCAGCGACGCCGAGCGCCTCGATCATCTTGCCAAAGGGGAAGCGATGGCTGATGAGCGGCGCAGCCTTTTCGCGCAGCCGCGGCAAGGCCGCGATCACGTCAGGCATTTCGGTCGGATAACCGACCGCGGTCGTGATCGTCATTTCGGTGGTAAGCATTGCGCCCAGATCGAGCGAGACCGGCTTCATGTACGCAGCCGTCACGACCATGCGTGACTGGTACTTGGCCATCTTCACCACGTCGGACAAAATATTCGGAGCGCCGGCAGCGTCAATGAAAGCATCCGTACCCACGGCTTCGCGGCTGAACACGCGCGCGGAGCCATGCAGCTCGAGGAGCTTGGCGCGAACGTCCTCGCGCGTGGGATCGAACGCCGCGCGCGCGCCCAACGCTTTGGCGCGCTCCAAACGTTCCGGCGACAGATCGAGCGCGACCACATCGGTCACGCCGCGGTCCACCAGCCACAACACCATACCGAGCCCGATCGGACCGCAGCCGAACACGACCACCTTGTCGCCCGCCTTCGCTTGCGCGCGGTTGACGCCATGCAACGCTACAGCAAGCGGCTCGGTCAAGGCGGCGATCTCGTAGGGCAGATCTCCCGGAATCGGCAGCAGGCTGTCGCCCAAGCGCGCGTCGCGCACCAGCAGCTCTTCGGTGAACGCGCCCTCGGGGCCACCGCTACCGATGTAACTCGGCGTCATCATCGGATTGATGACCACGCGCTGGCCGACGCTGACACCTTTGACGGCGTCGCCGACAGCAATTACTTCGCCTGCAGCCTCGTGACCGATTGGCGTCACGCCATCGGGCTTGCGATGAATGCCGCCGATCTTGATATAGCTGAGATCGCTGCCGCAGATGCCGCAAGCCTTCACCTTCACCACGACGTCCTTGCTGCCGGGACGCGGCGGATCGATCGGATCCAGCCTGACGTCGTTGACCCCGTGAATATTCAGTACGCGTCCCATATCAGTTACCCCTCTGCGTCATCGAACCTATGATTGACGGTCAAAACATGACCGTGCAGCCGCCGTCGATGATGATCGTGTCGCCGGTGTGGAAGGACGAAGCATCGCTTGCCAGGTAGGCGGCAATGCCTTCGAAGTCGGCCATGTAGCCAGGGCGCGGAATCGCGTTCTTGGTCAACATGAATTTATCGATCTGGTTGAGTTCGCCCTCGCCGGTCATGCCGGTCTTGATGTAGCCCGGCGCGATCGAGTTGGCGCGGATACCGAATTTTCCAAACTCGGTAGCCATGCAGCGGATCGTCGCACCCATCGCGGCTTTCGATGCCGCATAGGGGATCTTGCCCGGCAGTCCCTGGAACATCGAAAGGCTGCCGCAGAAGATGAGCGAGCCGCCGGGTTCGCCGGCTTCGGCGCGTTTCACCATCAGCCGTGCTCCTTCGCGCAGGGTGTAGAAGGCACCGTGCATGCTGGTGTCAAGGAACGCGAGATAGTCTTTGGTCGGCTGCTCCAGTGTTCCGCCGCGCGGCGGCGGCAGACCGGCGTTGGCGATCACGCAGTCCACGCGGCCGAAGTCTTTCATCAGCCCTTCATAGGCGGCCACGATCTGCGCCTCGGAGGACACATCTACCTGTCGCGTGATTACGCGCACGCCATAGCCTTCCAGCTCCTTCTTGGCCGCCCCGTTCTTCTCCACGTTGCGCGCCCAGATCTCCAGGTCGCCGCCCTGCTTGGCAATGCCACGCGCGAAACCCAGGCCGAGACCGCTGTTGCCGCCAGTGACTACTGTGACCTTGCCGTGAAGATCGAACAGGCCTTTTGCCATCGATTATTCCTCCATAGTGCGCCGGAGTGTCGTTCCGGCATGTGTTGGAACAGTTTCGTGCGGCGCGCGGCACCTCACAACCCGCAGCGGTGTCGAGAATGAGCCGTAATCGCGAGGCCGGGACAGAATATCTATTTTGACCACCGTCGCCTGAGCGTTATAGTAACTTCTAAACCGGCACTGACCGGACAGGTAAGCAGATTTAGTTAAGTCGACAAGATGCGGCTCCCCGAAAAACACTTAGCGACAATTGAGGCGGAGCTGTGCGTGCCGGTCGCCGCCACACAGATCGTGCAGTTTCATTTAGTGGAACCCGCCGACAACCTCCTGCGCGACGACGACGCCTACCGCGTTGATCTGTGCCTCACACCGCGCATGCACAATGCACGTGCCTGCTACCGCGAGCACTGGGCCCCTCATCGCTTCGAACGCATCGGCAAAATTTTTCTGCTGCCTCCGCGCGAAACGGTGCGTGCGCGCAGCGATTGCGGCCGTCAGACGTCCCTCGTGTGCCGCCTGCAGCCGGAGCGGATTCGCGACTGGCTGCAGGACGATCTGGAATGGACCGACCAGCGGCTGGAGGCGAGCCTCGACATCACCGATGCGAATATCCGCGGCTTGTTGCTGCGGCTCGCTGAAGAAACGCGCCATCCTGGTTTCGCCAGCGAAATGCTGGTTGAACTTATGGCAGTGCAGATGGCGATCGAGCTGAACCGCTACTACGGGGCGATCAATGAAAGCCTGGCCAGCGGCGGGCTGGCGCCGTGGCGGCTGCGGTTGATCGACGAGCGGCTTGGAGAAGTAGGCGAAACACCGACGCTCACCGAACTTGCGGCGCTATGTGGCCTCTCGGTGCGGCAACTCACGCGCGGCTTCCGCGCCAGCCGTCGCTGCTCCATCGGCGACTATGTGGCCAACTGCCGCATCGACCACGCCAAGCGCCTGCTGGCTAACGATCAAAGCGTCAAGGCGATCGCCTATTCGCTAGGCTTTGCTTCACCGTCCAGTTTCTGCTTCGCTTTCCGCCGCGCCACGGGGGAAACACCGCGCCAGTACCGGCACCACATACTGCGCGCAGAGAACGCAGCCGCAAAAATCTAGATCGCGCCGCCGAGCGCTTTGTACAAGGAGAATTATTGTGAGTACTTCGATGAGCCCGCTCGCATCCAAACCGGCGCACATTCCCGTTGCCGCAGTCTACGACTTCGATATGCACGCGGATCCTGCGCTGCTCCGCGATCCTCACGAGCGGGTACTGGAACTACTGCGACAAGCGCCACCGGTCTTCTGGACGCCACGCAACGGCGGCCACTGGGTCGCGATCGGTCACGCGGCTGTTTTCCAGGCATCGCGCGATCCGGCGAATTTCTCCAGCGAACCCATGCCGCGCGAGGAGATGGCCAGACAGGCGGCGATGATGCCGCCGGGGATGCCGCGCATTCCACAGTCCGTCCCGATTTCGCTCGATCCTCCCGAGCACACCAAGTACCGCATTCCACTACAACAGGCTTTCTCACCCAAAGCCGTGATGGCACGCAAGGAAGAGGTCCGCGCACTTGCCGATTCGCTGATCGATGCAGTCATCGCTCAGGGTCATTGCGATTTCATCCCGGCCATCGCCGAACCGCTGCCGGTTCAGGTGTTCATGAAGATGATGGGACTGCCGCTCGAGCGGCAAGCCAAATTCCGGCAATTGGTGCATGAATTCATGGCACCGGGCATGCGCGAGCCGGTCGAAATGGCACGACGCCTGCGCATGGTGGCCGACGCCATGCTCGATGTCATAAAGGCACGCAAGGATGATCTCAAAGACGACCTCATCAGCCTGCTATGGAAAACGCAGATTGATGGCAAGCCGATGACTTTGGACACGATGGAAGACTACGCGGTCCTCCTGTTCATTGCGGGCCTCGATACCGTCATCAATGGCATGGGCTACGGCATCCGCCATCTCGCGCGCAATCCCGACCTTCAGAATCGTTTGCGAGCGAACCCCGAGCTCATTCCGGAAGCGACTGAAGAGCTGCTGCGACGCTACACATTTACCATTCCAATGCGGCGCGTGACCAAGGACACCGCACTCGAGGGCTGGACGATAAGGGCGGGTGAGTGGGTCGCTATTTATCTGCCGGGCGCGGATCTCGATAAGAAGGAGTTCGAGGCTCCCGAGACGTTCGACATCAATCGAAGCAACAAGGTGCACATTGCCTTTGGTGTAGGCCCGCATCGTTGCCTGGGCTCGCACATGGCGCGGCTGGAGCTGCAAATCCTCTATACCCGGATGCTCGAGCGGTTGCCGACCTTCCGGCTTGATCCCGAGAAGCCGGTCAAATTCCACGCCGGCAACATCATCGCGTTTGACTCGCTGCCGCTGCGTTGGGATTAAAGCCTGTTGACATCACTTTGACCGTCGCGGCTGACGGTATAAAAGTTGTATTTTGGACGTTTTGGCACTGGAAGGCTTGAATACAACACTGTGTCCGGTGCTCGAAATCGAATGGCGTTGCCAGACCCCTGCGCGCCACCCCAAGATGCCGTTATACATTGGCCGGCATTATCCCTAGCATGCGGCCGCCGATCCTGGAGAAGGTGTTCACATGGCGCAGAAATTCGTTGCGGATGAATTGATCGAACAGGCGCAGCGCGCCACTGGTCTGGAGCGGTTCGACAGCGAAAGCTTCCGCGAAGGGCTGGATATTCTCCTCTCGGACCTCAATCGCAGCGAGCGTCCTGACTCCGCCACCGAACGCCTGCGCGGCGCCATCGTCGCCGCGTTGGCCACGCGGTTGAAGACCACCGCCTATCTCGAGCAGCGGCCCGAGCTGCTCAAGCGCCCAGTCGAGCGACCGGTGTTCGTGTTCGGCGTTCCGCGCACCGGCACCACGCTGCTCAGCAACTTGCTGGCCGCGGACCCGGGACGTCGCTCGCCGCTCACTTGGGAAATCGACGATCCGGTTCCACCGCCGACCAAAGACGCGCTCTATACCGATCCGCGCGCACTGGCACGGCTGGAGACGGAGCGCAAAATGCTGGCGGCGCGCCCGGAGATGGGCAAGTACTACCGCAATTCCGCGATCTATCCCAACGAGTGCATGTTTTTCATCGCGCACGATTTCAAGGCGTTGATGTGGGAAGCACGCGGCAAGCTGCGGAACTATCGCGACTGGCTGTTCCAGACCGACATGACCTCGACTTACCAATACCACAAGCGCTTCCTGCAATTGCTGCAGGCCGATGCGCCGGGTATCTGGAATCTGAAAATGCCTTCGCACGCGCTGTGGATTCCAACGCTGCTCAAGATCTATCCGGATGCGCGCCTGGTCTGGACGCATCGCGATCCCTTTACCGCCACCGGCTCGTTCTGCAGTCTGATCTCGCTCTCGCACCAAGCGTTCCTCGGCAAGATCGACGTGGAATGGCTCGGTGAAAACTGTTCCTGGCAGGCCGCAGAGCATGCCAGCCGCATCATGGACGCACGCGACAAGCTGGGCGAAAACCGCATCATCGACGTGCATTACGCCGACCTCATGCGCCAGCCGGTCGAGACCATGCGCACGCTCTACAAAGCGCTCGGCGACGAGTTCACGCCGGCCGCAGAATCCGGCATGCGCACCTGGCTCGCCGACAACGCTCAAGACAAGTTCGGCAAGCACGAATACAAACTGGCGCAGTACGGCCTTAGCGTGGAGAAGCTCGCGCCGATGTTCGAGCGCTATCTGGCACGCTATGAGGTCGAGCGCGAAGGTTGAAGCGGGCGACGCTGCGCTAGGGTCGGTTGACAATAGCTTTGATCGCTGCGACGGAGAAAAATGTGACGAAACGCTTCGCTGACAAATCAGTCCTGATCACGGGAGCTGCAGGCGGAATGGGGCAAGCCTTTGCAAATAGGCTTGCCAGTGAAGGCGCACGGCTGATCCTCACTGACATCGACGCAACCGGTCTGGAACAAACCGCCGCCACACTAAGCGCACAAGGCACAGAGTGCTCCACCCATCGCGTCGATCTCGCCGTCGAAAACGATATCCAGAAATTCGGCGCGCAAATCTGCAGTCAGTACCCGCGGCTGGATGTGCTGATCAACAATGCCGGCATCGCCTACGGCGAAATCACGCGCGGCTTCCACGATTTGAGCCAGGAAAAGTGGCTGCGCTATCTGAACGTCAATGCCATTTCGCCGCTGATCCTCGCCCAGGCACTGCGACCCGCACTCGCGAAAGGTCCTGGCGTCATCCTCAACGTCACCTCCATGGCGAGCTATACCCCCGGCACCGCCTATGGCGTCACCAAAGCAACGCTGAACGCTATGACCTACGGCATGGCCAGTGCCTTCGCCGCCGACGGCATCCGCGTCAATGCCATCGCACCGGGCGTAATGGAGACGCCGGCTTCGCGTACGAGCCTGCCCCCCGGAACCTTCGAACGTATTCAGAGCCAGCAGCTGTTGAAACTGGATGGCACCGCCGCCGACATCGCCGCACTCGCCGCATTCCTTGCCTCCGACGACGCGCGTTTCATCGACTGCGAAATCGTCAATTGTGATGCGGGCAATCGGATAAGAGGGTGGCGGGGATAACAACTGCTGCGTCTCGTCGCACTTCGCGACGAGACGGATTCCAACCTTTTGTTTGCAAACCGCACGGCCCATAAACGGGGAAATCGGCTGCCGGCCACTACGGCGGAGAAGCGGGTTCGTCGCTTATTTCAACTCTTCCAACTCTTCCCACAGCACGGCGGACGAGCCGGGCGCACTCGTGCTGCTGGTTGGCAGACGTCCGGTAGCTGCACGGGAGAGCACTTCGTTGACGAAGCTCCGCGGATCATCAGTCTCGACCTCGTAAATCGCGAGGTACTTGAACGATCGAGCGGTGTTGGGAAGCTGCGCATCTGTAACTTTGAAGCGTCGCACGGAAATAACGCCAGGGCACTGCAGCAGCGCCGGAAGATGATAATTGACGTACCAGTCGTTGTACTCATCCTCGCGGCCTTCCACCGCACTAGAGTGACCAACAAAGACATGGCGCGTCATGATGCGCGGCCTTGCCGCTTCCAAACGTAGTGATGAGTCGACTTCATGACTATGGATCCTGATCCAATTCTAGATATATGGGCTGTTGCCGAGTTTGTTTGGCCAAACTCGCAGGTTTCAACATTAAACATTCCATTCATCGCCATCAACCTCGACATTACACGCGCCCACCCAAATCAGCTGCAGCGCTCTTGATCGGAAGCAATGCGAATTCATCATGGATCTTTTCGTCTCTGCGGAGAACCAACCTTACGACTCTCCACAAAGATGTCGCCAGGCGGGTCAGCCACGAGATGAAAAGCCGTTGTCGCTCGCACATTGATCGGAATGCCCGAGAAGCGCGGCATGAAGTTGATCGGCTCCAGATATTGTTGAAGCGAAGTCAGCCGGCCGGTATAGCTGCCGCGTTGCTTCATCGGATCAGTGGAAGGATCAAGAGAGCCGTAGAGGTGCGTCATGGAAAGAACGCCGCGGCGCAACCCACTGTCTGCCTTCGCGAGGCCCAGGATGTGGCCCACTTCGGATCGGATTTCGATGAGCGCGTTTTCTTCAATACGCTCGTCTTCCATGTCCTCCGGGTTCATATAGGCCCAGTTGACCGGATATTTCGTGGCGGTTCTCGGCGCATCCCGATACGCGCTGTTCATCGCTTCCAGAATGCGGCGACAGGTGAGGCTGTATTTGAAGCGAACATCTGGCGTTTCCTTCGATACCGATTGCAGCTCCGCCGCTGCGTCCGGCGGACATAGTTGGAGTCGCGCACCGTTGTCATTTACAGGCTGCACATACTGAGGCGGCCGATTGGGTCGGACTCCACTCGGGTTTGCGCACAGTTCTTCAAACGACACGTGGCCATGCTCGCAAAGATGGCGGATCAATTCTTCTGGATCCGGTGCACGCTCCAGATCCAGCTCAAGTCCGCCGGGGATGGTGCCGTAGTTCAAACCATAGTTCCAATACTTGAGCGAGAGCTGGATTTTCATCCGCGACGCGACGCCCCAGAAGAATTCCCAATCGTCGATCATTGCGGCCGGCTTGGGCACGATAGGCGACGCGTATTGCGCGAAGGCTTCCGGGTACAGGCTGTCGCCCGGAATGCTGAGATCATGCCGTTCGAAATGCTGCGTAGTGGCAATCACGTAGTGCCCGAGCTGCGCGGTTTCGTTCATGCGCGCATCGAGCGAGACGAGCAATTCAAGATCCCTGAATGCGGGCACGGCGCGATCCGGATCGCCCAGCGCCATCACCGGATTGCCGCCGAAGACGATGAGCGCGCGGATCTTGTCCGGCCCAGGCGCCAATATCTCTTGCGGCAGCAGCGCAGTCGGAAACTCGCCGAACAGGGCGCCGATGTCGGCCGTCCTGCACTTCACGCCGTTTTCCCAACTGCGCCCGGCAGGCACCACGGTCTCGAAGATGACGCGTGGCTTGAGCGTGCTCGGATTGCGCACGAGGTCGCCCGCGCGTCGGTAGCCGCCGACCAATGCATTGACCGTCTCGATCATGTGGTCATTGAGATTGGAGTGCGCGGACATCGACGGCCCGGTGCCGCTGCCGACGAAGGGGCGCTTGGCCTCACCCAACCATTTCGCAGCGAGCTCTATTTGCGCGACCGGTACATCCGCGCGTTGCGCCACACGCTCTGGCGTGAACGGAGCGACCGCTTCCCGCAATGCCTCCATCTGCGTGACAAAGCGCTCGCAGAACACTTTGTTGTAAGTGCCGTCGCGCAGCAGAATGTGGGCGATGGCAGCGAAAAGCGCAGCATCGTGGCCCGGCAGTGGTTGAATCAGGAGGTCGGCGTAACGTGCGGTCTCGGTGCGGCGCGGATCGACGACGATGATGCGCGCGCCGCGCGCCTTGGCTTCGGCAAATGATTTGCCGGGTGCGCCGCTCTCGCCAGCTCCGAACGGATAAGTCTGGTGGCTGACCAGCGGGTTATTGCCGACGATGACGGCAAGATCGATGTCCCGCGTGCTGGGCTTACCGCTGGCCATCACGCCCATGCGACCGGATGTGACCCACTTGGCGGATTGGTCGACGGTCATCGTCGAAAAGAAATTCGGTGAACCGATTTCTGACGCGAAAGCTCGTTCCATAAGCCCGCCCAGCACGCTGCGATACGCGCCGGTGCCGTGGAAGAATGCCACCGAGCGCGGGCCATGCTCAGCGATGAGAGTCATGAGCTTTGCCGCGATTTCGTCCATCGCTTGCGCCGCAGGTAGCTCGACGAATTGGCCGGACGCATCACGCTTCACGCTGCTGAGCAGCCGGTTCTCGGCGCCGTTGTGGAAATCCACGCTGGCGCGTCCCTTGGCGCACATGTAGCCCCCATACGGCGAGGCCGTACCGTCGCCCGAGACGCCAAGGATCTTGCCGCCTTCAACCGTCAGTTCCATCGAGCATAAGGCGCCGCAGTTGCGACAGAACGATTTCACTTTGTGCGGCACAACATTTCCTCTTTCTGGTTACTGCTGGGATTTCAGCTCGATCGTCGTCGACGGAGCCCTTTCATCCTACGCCATGCAAACGGCCTTCTCGACGGTAGGCCCGACGAATCCGCCACCCGCCACTTGCGAGTCGCTCACAGCAATCATAATGTTCGGGTCAAACCATTAACGTGCGAAGGAACCCCATGCGTTATCGCAAACTTGGCCGCTCGGGCCTGCTTGTCTCCGAGCTGTGTCTCGGCACCAATATGTTTGGAGGCGCCGATCTGGAGTTCTGGAAGGAATTGGGCGGCCTCGGCCAAAAGGCGGTCGACGGCGTGGTGGGCCGCGCACTCGAAGGCGGGGTCAATTTCATCGACACCGCCGATGGTTATTCGAACGGTCAGTCCGAAGTCTGCGTGGGCCAAGCCCTCAAGAACTTAAAAGTTGAGCGCTCGAACGTCGTCATTTGTACCAAGGGCGGCATGCCGATGGGAGCGGGGCCCAACAACGTAGGCGGCTCGCGCGCTCACCTGATGCACGCCTGCGAAAGCAGCCTGAAGCGGCTGGGGACGGATTACATCGATGTGTATCTCCTGCACATGTTCGATCCGACAACGCCACTGGAAGAAACCTTGCGCGCATTCGACGACCTCGTGCGCGCGGGCAAGGTGCGCTATGTCGGCTGTGCCAACTTCGCGGCCTGGGAAATCATGAAGACACTCGGCATTTCCCAGTACGAAGGGCTGGCACGCTTGGAAGTCGTGCAGTGCAACTGGTCGATCGCAGCGCGCGAGATCGAGCGCGAAATCGTACCGCTGGCACGCTCGGAAGGTGTCGGCATCATGGCCTGGGGTCCGCTGCTGAGCGGTATCCTCACCGGCAAATACAAACGTGATGGCTCGTCGGATCAGCCAGGTCGCTTCGGCGGCAAAATCTCACCACTCCTCGACAAGAACAAAGTCCATGACATTGTCGACGCATTGCGCGAGATCGCACAGGTACACCAGGTTACGCCGGCCGAGATCGCACTCGCCTTCCTGCTTCATGAAAAAGCCGCGACCAGCATTGTCTTCGGTGCGACCAAGCCGGAACAGGTTGCAGCCAATCTGCGGGCGAGCGGTCTTACTCTTTCACCACAGGAAATCGAGCGGCTCGACAAGCTCAGCGCACCGACAACCGATTACGGCGTCAGCGTCATTGCGGCTGCTCGCACCATGAGGCAGCAATATCTCCAGAGCGCGTGACCTTCAGGGCTCAGCATATGGTGCTATAGAGACGAGACTGGTGCAGCGCGCACTGACGTGGACGACAGATCGATGAAACACTTTGGCAGCTTCGACTACGTCATTGTCGGCGGCGGCACGGCGGGTTGCGTGCTTGCCAATCGCCTTTCACAAGATCCGGATGTCTCGGTTCTTCTGCTCGAAGCGGGCGGCAAGGACAACTGGATCTGGGTCCACATTCCAGTGGGCTACCTGTATTGCATCGGCAACCCGCGCACGGACTGGTGTTATCAAACCCAGCCCGAAGAAGGTCTCGGCAAACGCTCGATCCTTTATTCACGCGGGCGTGTGCTCGGCGGCTGCTCCTCGATCAACGCCATGATCTATATGCGCGGGCAGACACGCGATTACGACGAATGGGCCAGCCTGACCGGCGACGTCTCGTGGAGCTGGGAACAGGTATTGCCACTGTTCAAGCGCAGCGAAGACCACTGGCGCGGCGGCGATGCCCATCACGGTCGTGACGGCGAGCTGCGCGTGGAGGAACAACGTCTGCGCTGGGACATTCTCGACCGCTTCGCCGATGCGGCGGAACAGGCCGGCATTCCGCGCACCACCGATTTCAACACCGGAGACAACACCGGCTCCGGCAAATTCGAAGTTACGCAGCGGCGCGGCGTGCGCTGGAATGCGGTCAAGGCGTTTCTGCGACCGGCGCTCAAGCGACCCAATCTGCACATCGTCACCGGCGCGCTCGTCGATCGTCTGAGTTTCGAGGGATCACACGTCACCGGTATCGAATTTTCGCTCGGCGGCGAGTCGCTACATGCGTCCGCTCGCATCGAAACGCTCCTTGCTGCAGGTTCCATCGGTTCGCCCGCGATTCTGCAGCGATCGGGAATCGGCAACGCCCACCAACTCAGTGCCTTCGGGTTCGATTCAACCCACCACCTGCCCGGCGTCGGCGGCAATCTGCAGGATCATCTGCAACTGCGCGCGATCTACCAGATCGAGGGCATACGTTCGCTCAACAAGCTCGCCAACAGTCGCTGGGGACAATTGTGGATGGGGATGGAATACGCTTGGCGCCGTGGCGGGCCGCTGAGCATGGCGCCGAGCCAACTGGGCGCGTTCACCAAATCCGACGAATCCCAGGCAACACCGAATCTGCAATACCACGTTCAACCTCTTTCGCTCGATAAGTTCGGCGATCCACTGCACAGCTTCCCGGCCTTCACCGCCAGTGTTTGCAATCTCCGCCCGACTTCGCGCGGATCCGTCGAAATCATGTCGCGCAACCCAGCGGACGCCCCGCGCATCGCGCCGCGCTATCTGTCGACGGACGAAGATCGCAAGATCGCGGCTGAAGCTTTGCGGCTGACGCGGCGCATTGTTTCCATGCCGGCGCTCGCGCCTTTCCAACCCAAGGAGTTTCTGCCCGGACCGAAATATCAGACCGACGACGAACTCGCCGTCGCCGCTGGCATCGTGGGTACCACCATCTTCCATCCCGTCGGCACCTGCAAGATGGGTGGCGCGGACGATCCCAACACCGTGGTCGACCAGCGCCTGCGAGTCCGGGGCTTGAGCGGATTGCGCGTCGTCGATGCGTCGATCATGCCGACCATCACGTCGGGCAATACCAACACGCCTACGATCATGATCGCCGAAAAAGGAGCGGAGATGATTCGCGCGGATCGGCACAGCGCATCGGTCACACGGATTTCAAGCAACCCAATCGATGCTGGCCCATTGCCGCAAACCCATAGAGAGAATGAGTTCGCATAGGGAGCTATTCCGCCACGTTCAATCCGGAATGCCTTTTTCGCTATGCCACGTGATTGCGCGCAACAAGCGAACGCCAGATTAGAGCTCTTAATATCAAGGCAGCGACAACTGCCATGATGATTGCGGGTATCAGCACGAGCACGCCGAGCGATTGAATGCCGTCCCCCATCACCAAAAAGAATACTGCGAAGCCAGCCAGTCCAGTGAGGAATCCGCGAAGCGCGATCAGCAAGGCATCGCGGCCTGCGTTTGCCAGCGTGAAGGCCGGTATAACCGTCGCCGCAACCGGTGCGCCGGACAGCATGCCGGTTAAGTCGGGCCCGATCCTGGATGACACGGCAGTGAGCGAAAATACCAAAGCGACGGCGGCGCACATCCGAGCGCCCAATTCAATATTTGGCAAATGCGCGGGTCCTGTCGCAGCAGCGGGTTTTGGCAACCATCGGGTTGCGGCCAGCCACAGCCCCGGAAGCACAGCCAGACCCAATTTTTGGGACATGGCAAAACCTGCTTCGTGCAAAGTCCATTGCGCCGCCAGGTAACAGATCCATCCCAACGGTATTGCGAAGTACCAACGCCAACGCGCACTGGCGTAACCGACGACCAGCAGATAGATCATCGTCGCCCACACACCAACCGGTGCGGCTGACGCAGCTTTTCCCGCAGCTTCTTCACCCTGAGAAAGCCACAATGCGAGGATGACTGGACCACCCACCAGCGGCAATCCGCCGATGAATCCGGCTGCATTGGGACCCCAACGCTTGCCCGCCAGACTAGCCAATCCAATCAATGCGGGCGCGGCAAACAACCTGATTCCAAATAGGACACTCATCCGATCGTCGCGCCCCTAGCGCGTGACGATAGCTCTGTCGTCATACAGTGGTTCCCACCTAATTGCGGCGCTCGCCAGTCTTCAACGACCTTCAGTCCTTTCCAGCGCAGCGTGTCATTCGGCGCGCGACGTGCCAATTACGGCGATTGTCAGTGATCCAAAAAGTGTATTCCCTAAGATCCCAGCAGTTGAAATAGGTCGACGGTATAAAGCCACTGATTCAGAAGCGGCGGAGGGCACGGTGGAGTTGCTGGGGTATGCCCGTATCCGCAGGCGCTGCTGTTGTTCGACACATCGTTTTGCATTTCCTGGATCGGGATGTAGTAGAGCCGATTGGTGGCATCGACCGTTCCCTTATGCGGTCCGATCAACAGCTTGAAACGGTTTACGAGAACACCGAGACCGAGGTTTATAACCAGCTTCTGTTGATAGGTGGATCCCGATGGAGCAATGACTTGTAGATAGCCCGCAAGCGTCGTATTGAGAATGTCGTGCGTCGCAGTGTCTTCGTCGAGAGACGTAGAGTCTCCGAGATTTTTGCTCTCTGCGATGTTGTCGTGCGGCGCGCAGGTTTGTCCGTAATTCTGCGTCCAATTTGTACCGGGTGCACAGGTATTGAGTTCCGCGCGCGTATAGCGCAGCAGCGGCCCCGCATTCAGTGCGCCCGACACATGCTGCGCGAGCCAGAGATTGCCGCTGCTGTCATAGAGCGACGTCGAAAAAGCGTAGTTGCCGGTCTGGTCGCTGCGAAACGCGATCGTGCCTGGCGTGATCTGTTTGGTGCGCGAGTTGAATACGAATTCCTGAGCCGCGAACGGCAAAGGTGCTTTGGTCGGTGAATAAGTATCGAAAATGACGACGAAACGCTCATTGCCACGGGTGCCGGTGGGATCGGATTTCACTTCGCGCGGCGCAATCGATAGTTGCGTACTGTTTCCCGGCGCAGAGACTTGCGGATACTGATAACGCGCCAGCAGGGCCCCGGTCGGCGACAGCACGACGATGCCGCCGGAAGTCAGACCCGAGTTGGGAAAATACTGCGTGACTACCAGATCGTTGCTGACTGGCAGCAGTGCGATTTCGGTGAAACCCTTGCAATCGCGAATCGATCCCGAAACCGGGCACGCGCTATCGGCCAACGCGGTGTTCCTCGTCGAGGCTGCGATTTGCTCTGCCGTCTTTGAGGTGGCCTGGTCGTATTGCCAGCCTTTGGTCGTGCGCTTGAGGAATCCCAGCGTAGGGTATTCGCCGACAACCAAAGGATCCCAGTTCCAATACGGAGCGGCCGACGTGAACGCGATGCGCTCGGGGCGAGCGAATCGCGCCGGGATGTCCTGCACGTCCTCGACGTCCGCGCCGCCGACCAGGGTGCTGCCTTTCTGCAGCGCCGTCGTCATGCCCGTCGAAGTCGGGATTACAAAATTCACGAATGGCGGCGTCGCCGCCGGATTCCACATCGACACAGCCATGTGATCGGCGGTTGGTTCCAGCGGATTTCCCGACTGCGGAAGATTGGCGATGGCCAATTCGTGCTCGTTAGTGAGTGTCGTAAACCACGCGCTTTCTCCCGCGCCAAAACCCCAGCTTGCCGGCGAAGACGTCGAGACCGATACACTCTGCGGCGCGTTCACGTCCGTTGGCGTGGTCGCGCCGAGCGTACCGAAGGAACCCGCCGAGCCGGTGACAGTGATCACCGAGGATGCCGCGGCGATCGCCGAGATCGTCAATGTGCTAAGCGCCAGCGTGATGGTGACGATCGGGGGCAGAGCGATGCGCAGATTTTTGTAGTTCAAAGTGGTGCCCGCCCCTATTTTAAGTGTCCAGATTATTGGGCCCTTTCTTGACGGGTTGCAATGTAGCGACGCCGATAGCCGCATTTTCTCAATTCGTCTCCGAACCGGAAAAGATGGCGCCGGCGCTTGTTATGGCTGCGTCGGAATGGCCACCATATGAAGACTTCAAAGCCACTCGCTACTCGCCGCTTTGGGCTAAGCAGACATTGGTTGAATGGCGCCTTTCCCTAAGATAAATGCTGCAAATATGCAGCTCCGAGCGAATCGCCGGGCTGCTGACCTATTGAGTCGCACAGTCAGCTCCTGATAATTCGCTATCTTTCTGCCGGTCGACGGTGCATCGGTGATGACCGGCACGGACATAAAACCATAAAGTAGGCCGCGAGAAGCCGGATCTTTCCAGGCGCAGGAGAATATCGATGAACGCCGACGTGGGCGCCAAAGCGCCGGCCATGTCCCAGGATTCCACAGATGGCCTCCCCCGGCCGCGCCGATATGTCGCCGTCGTAGCGGTTTCGCTCGGCACCATCCTCACCACCGTGGACGGCACGATCGTCAACGTTGCGCTTCCGACGCTTGCTCGGGATCTCCATGTGCAGCCGTCCGCAGCCGTGCTCGTTGTCACCATTTATCAGCTTGTGCTGATGATGGCGTTGCTGCCTTTCTCCTCGCTCAGCCAGCGCCTGGGCCATCGTGCGACCTACCAGTATGGGCAGATGGTTTTCGTCGTAGCGACCATTTTGTGCTTCTTCGCTAAAAGCCTTCCGTTTCTCGTGCTGGTGCGAGGGTTCCAGGCGCTGGGCGCGGCGGCTGCGATGAGCGTCAGCTCGGCGATGATCCGATCCATTTACCCGCTGGCGAACCTCGGTCGTGGCCTGAGCTTCAACACCGTCATCGCCGCCACCGCGGCATCGTTCGCACCCAGCATCGGCGGTGCCATCCTCGCGGTCGCGCCGTGGCCCTGGCTGTTTGCCATCGTCGTTCCGTTCGCCGTTTTCTCGGTCCTGATAGGACGCAAGTCTCTGCCCGAGAACAAGCGAAAGATCGAACCCTACGATGTTCTCGGCGCGGTGATGTACGCGGCAACGTTCGGGCTCGTGATCTGCGGCCTGGAGAGTGGCGTTCACGGAGACTCGCCAGTTGTTTCAGTGGCCTTAGTGGCGCTGGGTGTTGCTCTAGGCTTCTTCTTCGTGCGACACCAACACGGTCAGTCGCGACCGGTGTTGCCGATCGATCTGCTGCGTCTGAAAAACATCGCGCTGCCGTGTCTGGGATCCACGGTTGCCTATATCGGAATGATGATCGTGATGGTGGCCTTGCCCTTCCAGCTCCAGCAGCAATTCCACTTCACGCCGGCCGCGGCGGGTGCCGCTCTCGCTCCCTTACCGATGATGAGCATGATCGTGGCTCCGGTTTCCGGCCTGTTGTCCGATCGTTATCCCGCGGGTGTGCTCGGCGCGATCGGCATGGCCATTGCAACGGCGGGCATGATCTGCCTCGCATTCCTGCCGGCCGCTCCCGACCAATTCGATGTCTTGTGGCGGGTTGCCGTCTGCGGGTTCGGAATCGGCATGTTCTTCTCACCGAACTCGCGACAAGTCCTCGGCGCTGCGCCTGTCGAACGAGCGGCGGCGGCCGGGGCACTCTTTTCCACCAGCCGAGGTGTCGGGCAGACTCTCGGCGCGACCGCAGTTGCAGCGCTGCTGGCTTGCGGTCTTGGCAGTGGTTCAGCACCCGCGCTTATCGCTGCCGGGCTTGCTCTAATCGCCGGACTTTGCAGCCTGCAAGCGCTTAGACCGGCAAAAACCACGCATGCCAGACTCTAGGCTGCAAACCGGACGTTCGGAGCGCAGTCGAAGCTCAGCATCAGGGCGCCCCTCCTTCAACTCGCTGCGCCACACCCAGTAGGAACGTGCTGATTTTCAGACCGTTGCGCTTTGCCGATGTGACCGAAACTTCAAAGCGGATGCGATCGTTGACCAGCACAAAATTGATGACGCTGCCTGCGTCGAGTGCGCCCGCCGATTGCGACACGGTCAATACAGGTTGTGATTGCACGCTGCCCAGGATCTGTCGAAGCTTTCCGTTGTCCTGCTCGCCGATGTACAGCATCTGCACACCGCTCAAGGAGTCGCCGGGTTTCAGCTGCTTGACCTGCACAATGCGGTTGTTCACCAGGTGGCCAGGGCTCAGCACGATCAGTGCTGTCGCGATCGCGTCCGCGCCGACGACGCCGATGGTGAATGGTGTCTGGGCTTGCGCGAAGACATCCGCCGGCCATTCGACATTGGCCGGGAATTTTAACAAGTAGGCGGCCTTGATTTTATTTTCGACATCGCTTCCGCCGGAGTCCGCGGCCCACGCGCACGCCATCAGGCTCTGGATTACGAGCAGAAGGGTCATGCAGCGGACGAGTTTCATCAGAAGTTCCAGTTGAGGGTGATATCCACCATGCGTCCGAAGTCACTGGAATCGGATGACGTAATGCCGTCCGCTGCAAATTCCTGATGGTGGGGACCCAGCAGGTTGCGGCCCTCCAGAGCGAGTTCAGCAGCGTGTGAGACATGCCAACCAAACCGCGCATCGACTGCCGTATAGCCAGGTTCGCGTGGCATCGGCAGCCCGCCGACATGGCGTAGCGAGAGATCCCCTTCGCAATGCTCGCCGATGTCCCACCGGGAACGCAGGCTAAATTGCGAGTGCGGGTCGTTGCCCTGCGGGAATGCCGTCAGATCGTCGCCGCTGAAGTGTTCCTGCAGCAACAACGCGCCGGCGTCGAGGGACCACTTCATTGTTGCCTGCCAGGTCGCCCAGGTTTCCAGGCCGTATACCCAACCCTTGATTCTGTTGTTGAAGACAGATGTTCCGTTCGACCCCGGGTCCAGGCTTCTCAGGCGATCGTAGCGTCCGTAGAACGCGGTGGACGAATAGGAGAATGTCTCACCGACCCGCGAGCGCCAACCGAGGTCCAGATCGTTGAGAATTTCTGGGCTGAAATTCGAATTCCCTGCAACGGCGTAAGGCGGTTGTCCGGGATAGAACAAATCCGTATCGATTCGCGACGGTGACCGAACAGCACGCGAAAGGCTGGTCCACAACAGAGAGTCGTCGTCAGGTTTCCACGCGAGCTTCACGCTGGGCAGGAATTCAATGTGACCCTCGTCGTCGTCTTCCAGCTTGGCCCCCACCGTCGCGCGTACATGTGACCACAAAGTTCGCTCCTGCTGGGCAAACAGATTGGCCCAGTTCAGATCGCGATGCGTCGGCAAAAAGGCAAGCCGCGCCGAATTGCCGGCTCGATCAGCCGAAAAGCGGTAGCCGCCACCCCAAATCGTTTGCGTATCACCGGTGCCTGCCGACGAATACTGCGCATCCAAGTCCAGCGTGTCGAGTTTGTCCGAGTATGTGCCGGGAAGATCGCGCGTCGTCCGGTCGTAATAGGTTTGCACACGCACACTCGACCCGTCGGCCAACGGCCGGTCCCAGCGCGTCAGAATATTTCCGCCGGAGCCGTGCTGCTGTCCGGGGGCGGACTGGTCGATCTTGTTAACATAAAGGTCGCCCTGAACCGTCAGGTCGCCTCCCGCGTTGTGTCCATCCGAGCGGAAGCCTGCCTGGGCACGGTCCCAGGCGTCTGCCACCGTGCTACCGCTGGTATTGACGGTATGCTCCCATTTGTCGGCCTTGGCGTAGACGCGGTAGTCACGACCCGATTCACCCAGATTCCCGCCGTGCCGGAGGGCCACCTCTTGCTCCTTGTTGCCGACCGTCGCTGACGTCAGAGTACCGGCCGTCAGCGCGGCCTGCTTGGTGATGATGTTAATCACGCCGTTGACGGCATTGGCCCCCCACAAGCTGCCGCCGGGACCGCTGATCACTTCAATTCGATCGATATCTTGCAAAAGTACATCCTGTGCATCCCAAAACACTCCGGAGTAAAGCGGAGTATAGACCGTACGCCCGTCGATCAAAACCAGCAGCTTGTTGGCGGTGGTGGAATTGAAGCCACGGGCACTGATCGCGTACTGAAAGGCGTTGACTTGAGCCACTTGAAGGTTCGGCGCGAGCCGCAATGCCTCGGGCAGCGAATGGGCGCCGGCTCGCCGGATGGCGTCTTGCGTGATCACGTAAATCGACGCGGGCGCATCGGCCAGTCGTTCGCTACGCTTTGAAACCGAGGTGACGTGGATGTCGCCCAACTGCTCCAGGGATAGGTTACCGACGTCCACCGGCAGGGAATCGTCGGCGAAGCATGGGCGGACGACCAGCGCCGAGGAGACAGCGACAAGGGTAAGCCCCACTTTCTTAGGCCACATCACGTCCTCCAATGCAATATTTCGAATTCCTTTTCCGCTGGCATCGCGATACATTCAATGCATCAATGCCCAAACGGCAAGGTATGGCAGATGGCGAGGCGCATTCTGTCATGCGTCTGAATCCCGCTGCCAGTTCAGGGAACATCCAAAGGATTGGCGGCTCCTCCGGATTTCTAACCGCACTGCGCTGGGGACGGTTTCGGCTAACACTTCGTTTTCTGAAGTGTCGAGCATCAACGAATTTCAAACGTTAGCCGTAGCCTTGGAGGTAGTTGGCGTATTGCCGGGACTGACGATGCGCATTTCGAGAAAGAGCCACGGGCCACCGCCGCCGGAGAGCGGTTCGACTGGTCGGGTCAGCACTCTGACGGACGTCTTCGACACAACATCCGCTACTTTCAAATGGCGCTTCTCGATACTCAATTGACATTAGAGCTTGCGGATCAAGTCGCCGAGCTTTCGCGTCTGCCATACATTGAGCATCTTCGTCATCATGTGTAGCTGAATTCGGGCGTTTTCGTGCTCACGAAAGCAGGCGTCCTGATAATTCTCAACTGCGTCGATATCTTCAATGTCCCGTTCTACGGCGATGGGGGCACTCATGGAATAGGCCACACCGGACACTGCAACGACCAACAGGTTGTGAAGCCTCAGTTCCTCTAGGCTCAGTCGAGGGCCGCCTTGAGCCGCATACTCTTCGATGAACACAATCAACAGTTCGTCTAGATGCTCATTCCAGATGGATGGTTCGGCCCCGCTGATCGCACCGTTAACGGACTGAGCCACGCTGATTTGGCCAGCGTTTGCCCAGTCCATAAAGCCGCATTGCAATGTGCCGTTCGCGTCCCGCCAGAACCAGCAGTTATCGATATTGGCATTCCAGTGAGCGAATGCGATGAATTCGGGGTTGCCGTATAAAACCTCTCTTATCCGGCCTTGCGCGGCGACCACGTCGGGGATGTCACGGATAAATTGTTCGCGAAACTCTGGGGTACGCAGGTTTTCCGGAAACAATTTCAGGCAACGTTTGATGAAATCAAACATCCGATTGGCGCGCTGAATTAATTTCTCTTCCGGCGTGTGAATTGCAAACATCGCCGATGATTGCTCGCGGCTGTAAGGGAATTTCTTGTCAAAGTCCGGCGATAGTCTGCCGCCCCGGTGCGCTCCCGATAACTTTGCCAAACCTTTCAAAATAGCTGTGTAGTGTTCCACCGGCGCTGGCACCGTGTAATCCATGCACTTGGGGTACAGCGCCTCTACGCCATTGCGTCCATAGTTTATGCGTTCGGTAATGATGAGCCCGGTACCGGACTGCGGCTCGACGTCAGCGAACAGGCAGGCCGGTACGGTAACGGGGAAGCCCGGCGATCTGGACAGCACTGCAAAATTCGCCTCAGAGATCATCATGAAGCGCGCTCTGTCCCACAGCTCATTGTCGAAATTCCGCGAAAACTTGATAAACAGCTGTTCGGGTAAGTCCGCCTCGGGCAATTCGTACGCGACGGTTAGCAATAACTTTTTCCCCGTACCGCCGCCAAAGAATTCTTCCGCTTCAACAATACGACTAACCCTGTTATTAGCAGCGAGTGCGCAGGAAGTGTGAAATGCCTTGGTGAGAAAGTCTGTTCCGCTTGAGAGCAGCGTTTCGATATCGGCCGGAATCTCAAGGCCGAAGATCTCGCCGGTAACCCGGCGCTTGTGGACTGAGGCGGCTTGTTCGTTCTTATCAAAAATCAATTGATGTTCTCGCGTAGTTTTCTTGTTTGGGCCAGAGATACTCGTAACTAGAGTCTAACCGCCGCTGCGCTTTTTCTGGCGCTCCGCTTTGCATAACTCTTTCTATCAGCCTTGGACGCGAGAAGAACGTGACACCGCCGAGACAGGGTCACTCTTGGTTATACCGAGCGATTTCTTAGTGCGATCCAGCTGAAGCAACACAAACTGCAAAGATCGCCCAGGGGGAAACACATGGTTCAAGGTATCGCAGTGGTCACCGGCGCCAGCCGCGGACTCGGTCGCGGCATTGCGCGGGCGTTCGGTAGCCGTGGGCTCACGGTGTACGTGACCGGTCGGGACGGCGAGGTGATGGATAAAGCTGCCGCGGAAGTCACCGCCGCCGGCGGGCGCGGCCTGGCGGTGCGCTGCGACCATCGCTCCGACGAACAAGTGAAAGCACTGTTCGACCGTATCCGCGTTGACAGCGGCCGTCTCGACATCCTGGTCAACAACGCCGCGGCCGTGCACCCCCGCGATCTCAGCACGCCGGGCCCGTTCTGGCAGAAACCGCTGCACCTGGTCGACATGATCGACGTCGGGCTGCGCTCTAATTATGTGGCGGCTTATTACGCCACACCGCTGATGGTCGAAACCGGCCGCGGCTTGATGGCGCATATTTCCTTCTATGGCGCGGTGTCCTATTTCCACGGACCGGCTTACGGCGCAGCGAAAGCGGGCACCGACAAGATGAGTTTCGACATGGCCGTGGACCTGCGTGCGCACAACGTCGCTTCGGTTTCGATCTGGCCGGGATTCATCCTCAGCGACATGCTGAAATCGATCCCACTCGAGCACCTGCCAGCGGATGTCGCGGCGAAGCTGCCCACCTTCGAAACGCCGGACTTCACGGGCCTCGTGATCGAACGTCTCTGGCGCGATCCGCAGCGCATGGCGCTCTCCGGCGAAGCACTCATCGGCGCGGAACTGGGCCAGCGCTACGGCATCAAGGATCTCGATGGCAAACAACCGCTGGTCTATTCACAAGTGATGGGCAAGCCGTCAGGGCGCTTCATGCTGCCTAAAATCTGATCGCATCAAAACTCCATTCAGCGCTCAAGTCGAGGACAATACGCAGCCAATCCAGATACTGGCGCGGTTGATTGCCTCCGGGAGTTTTAGATGCACGTCGACGATATACATCGCCCCCTCTACGTTCCAGAGCTGTTGAGTAACGCGCTGAGCCAGACACCGGAGCGGCCGCTGCTGCATCGTCTGGACGGTCCCACGCTCACCGTCGGTCAGATGCGCGATGCCGCCAGCCAATACATGCAGGCCTTGCGCAGCCTTGGCGTCGGTGCCGGCACACGTGTCGGCCTGTTGTCCGCCAACCGGCCCGAAGTGCTGCACGCCAACAGCGCCGTGCAGCTGCTGGCGGCCATCTATATCCCGATGCATCCCTTGGGTGGATTTGCGGATCATCTTCACGTCGTCACCGATGCCGAAGTCGAAATTCTGATCTTCGATGCGCAGCGCTACGGCGAACGCGCGGCAGAACTGGCACAGCGTGCGCCGGGCTTGCGGTTGGTAGCCTTTGGTCAAAGTGCATTGGCGGAAAATCTGTGCAAGCTCGCCGCAGGCTTCACACCGGCACCGATCGTTGCGCCGAAAGTCGAACCTACCGACATCGTACGTCTCGGTTATTCCGGCGGGACCACCGGCAAGCCCAAAAGCCTGGCCAGTGTGCAGCGTGTCGCCCTGGCGACGATTTCGATCATGATGGCGGAATGGGAATGGCCCAGCCCGCCGCGCGTGCTGTCCTGCACGCCGCTGAGCCACGCGGGTGCTGCAATGTTTTTGCCGACGCTGATGAAACAAGGCACGATGCTGATCCTTCCCGCGTTCGAACCGGTCGCAGTGTTGCAGGCGATTCAGAATCACCGCATCAATTGCATGATGCTGGTTCCGACCATGATCTATGCGCTGCTCGATCATCCGCGCTTCAATGAGTTCGATCTCTCCAGTCTGGAGACGATCTTCTACGGCGCATCTGCGATCTCACCCGCACGATTGAAAGAAGCGATTGAGCGCATCGGTCCAGTGTTCTTCCAGTTCTACGGTCAGGCCGAAGCACCGATGGCGGTGACGGTTTTGCGCAAAGCCGAGCACGACGTAAACGACATGCGTCGTCTCGCCAGCTGCGGCCGGCCGGTGCCCTGGGTACATGTGGAGTTACTCGATTCCAACAACCGGCCGGTTGCCGATGGCGAGCCTGGAGAAATCTGCGTGCGTGGCCCGCTGGTAATGCAGGGCTATCGCAACAATCCGGAACTGACCGCCGAGGTGTTCGCTGGCGGCTGGCTGCACAGCGGCGATGTGGCGGTGCGCGATCCCGGCGGATTCCTGCGCATTATCGATCGCACCAAGGACATGATTGTCACCGGCGGTTTCAATGTCTATCCGCGTGAGATCGAGGACATCTTGGCGCTCCATCCGGCCGTGTCCCACGCCGCCGTGATCGGCGTGCCGCATCCGAAGTGGGGTGAGGCAGTCAAAGCGCTGATCGTGTTGCGTCCGGGGCAGACTGCGAACGTGGAAGAACTGATTGCCATGGTCGCGGAGCGCAAAGGGTCCTTCCAGGCACCCAAGAGCATCGAGTTTCTCGACTCCATTCCGCAGACCGCCGTCGGCAAGCCGGACAAGAAAGCGCTGCGCGCAAAATTCGGTTAAGCCGGGACCTCCGAGGATCGTCCCACAGGTTCCGGGTCCCGTTGAAAACGCGGAGCCGACATCTACGCTTGCTGGAGCTCCAGGGCGCTGGCACTCCAGCGATCCGCTACAATTCGCGGGTGTCTTACAGCCATCCCCACTGCCGCGAATGACACCACCATGAGCGCGCCGCGGAAGCGCGGGAAACACGCAAGCAAACCGGTGGGTGAACCGCGTCCTTACGACAGCCCACTACGTCGGCAAAAGACCGCCGAGACCCGGGAGCGCATCGTCGCCGCCGGCTCCGAGATCGTCCACGGCTTGCCCACCTGGGACTGGCGCGGCTTGACCTTCCGCGCCGTCGGCGATCGTGCCGGCGTGAGCGAGCGTACCGTGCATCGGTATTTCTCGAACGAGCGAGAGTTGCGCGAAGCGATCCTGCAGCATCTGGTCCAGGAGTCCGGCGTTGCACTGGATGGACTGGAGTTGAGCAACTTCGCTGATGTCACCGCTCGCGTGCTCACGTACCTGTCGTCGTTCTCCGTTGCGCCGGCGTCGGAGGAGGATCCTGCCTTTGCCGCACTGGATCGGCACCGACGCGATGCACTCCTCGGCGCAGTGGTCCGCTCGACCCGCGGGTGGTCGGACTCTGAACGACGAATGGCGGCCGCTCTGCTCGACATACTCTGGAATGTGCCGACCTACGAGCGTCTACTGACTGCCTGGCGCCTTGATGCGGACCACGCCATTCGTGCCATCACCTGGCTCATTGGCCTTGTCGAGGAAGCAATCCAGAAAGGCCGCCGGCCCCTCAAGGCATAGAAAAAGAAGTGTCTTCCGGCTACGGGAACGCGCGGCGTTCAAGCCAATAGACGGCCGCAGGCCTCATTCGGTCGGCGGCTCGGTTGTTACTCCTTCACGCCCGTGAACGGATACGAGCCCATCAAACCCGCCTTGATCTTGCCGCTCATCTCCTTGCCGCTGACCACGCCGGAGAACTCGGTCTTCATCTTCATCGGCTTGGTCACGTGATTGATCCAGAAGATCTTGCCGTTCTCATACTTAGCATCGGCGATCGCCGACGCCATGCCTTGGCCGGACTGCGTACCAATGAGTACGCCATCTTTGCGTTCAAGCACCAGGGTGGTGGACATCGGCCCAGTCGGGCCTTTGATGGTGATATTCCACTTACCTTCTATTGGCGCAACGCCCGGCACAACACCCGTTTCTTCAGTCTTCTTGCTCTGCGTCTGCGGCGAAGAGTGGCTGCCAGCGCGGGTGAAAACCGGGAGTGTTTCCCAGCCGCGAACAGTGGATGTCGGCGACAGTACGGCCTTGCAGTAATCGACATCCCAGTCCTTGAAGCGCTTGAGGACTTCTTCCAGCGCAATGCGCCCTTCAAGACGCGCCAGCGCCGAACCCACGCAGTTGTGGGTACCGTAGCCGAAAGACAAGTGTGGAAACCTTTGGCGGTTGATGTCGAAACGGTCGCCATCCCGAAAGCGCCGATCATCGCGATTGGCGGATCCCACCAAAAATAAAATGGAACTTCCCTGGGGAACTTTCTTGCCGTGGAACTCCGCGTCGCGCGTCACGTAGCGCCCGATATGGGGTGGCGGCGGCTCGAAGCGCAGGATTTCTTCGATCGCGGCAGGAATCAAGGAGGGATCCTCCACCAGCTGGCGGCGCTGGTCGGGATGCTCGGCGAGCGTCTTGCCAGCCCAGCCGATCAGGCGGGTGGTTGTCTCATTTCCGGCGCCGGCAATCATGTTGATCATGTTAAGGAGCTCGTCGCGGCTCAGCTTGCGGACCGCGCCCGTTTCATCCTTGAATTCAGCATTCAGCAGCTCTGTCATAACGTCGTCCGACGGGTGCTTGGCCCGCCAGTCGATGTATTCCTCGAAACCTTCGCCGGTGAAGTTGCTTTCAAGATACTGCATCGGCTTGCCTGCCTCGGTGCGCATGGCAGCATCGACGCGATTGCGGACCGCCACCTGATCCTTCTCGGGGATGCCGAGCAGCATGCCGATGACGCGCATCGGCATCTCCGCGCCCAGGTTAGCGATGAAGTCGAAACCTTCTGAGCCCACGAGTGGATCCAAACACTGCACACAAAATTCGCGGATCTGGGATTCGATTACGTTCATCCGCTTGGGCGTGAACAAGCGCTGCACCAAGACGCGATGAACCGTATGGAGGGGCGGGTCCTCGAAGATGAATATGCCCGGGGGGAACTCGACATTGGCCTTGATGATTTCGATGATGCCACCGCGTGCCGAACTGAAAGTCTCGCGATCGAGCAAACCTTTCTCGACATCTTCGAACCGGCTGACTGCATAGAAATCGTACTGTTCGTTGTAGTACAGCGGTGCCTCTTCACGCAGGCGTCGATAGACCGGGTAGGGATCGGCGACGATTTCGGGTTTATACGGGTCGTAGTAAACCGCGCCAGCTTCACTCGTGCTCATTTCAAATCCCCTACAATTGATGTCATAACTATGACACTAATTTGGAGGAGGGGTCAAGGTTCGCCGCGATCGAGCTTTATCTCACTCACCGACGGCGTTGAGCGGCAAGCACGAAAGTCATCAGCGCGGCTCGCGCGGCAGCCGGAGCAATTCGGTCGCGATCAGATTGAGCTGAATTTCGGCGGCGCCGGAGGCAATGCCGGCGACGATGGCGCGTTGATGATGGGCCAGCAGCATCGGCTCGCCACCCGCCAAGGCTTCGGGAACATGCTCGACCACGAATTCGCCCACCAACCGTTCGGCGATAACGGTAGCGAAGCGCGCGGCGCTGGCTTCCGGCCCGGTGGCCGCGCCATGCGTGCGCTGATCGATGATGTTGTAGCTGTAGAATCGCGCGGCTTCGCAGGCGGCGTGCGCACTTGCAGCCTGCGCAATCGCACCGGCGCCGAAGCGTCCCGCCTTCTGCAGCGCGGCCACGGCGCGGCCCAGCATGCGCGAGGCCAGAGCAAAGCGCGGAATGCCGACGCGCTCCAGCGACAACGCCGTGCGCACGATGTCCCAAGCTTGACCTTCGGCACCGAGCATGGCGCTCGCCGGCACTTCGGCTTCGTCGAAAAACACCTCGTGGATATCGCCCTCGCCGATCACGCTCGGGATCTGGCGCACCGTGATACCGGGCGTGTCCATCGGCAGCAGGAAGATCGAGATTCCGTTTTTGCCGGGCGAGGTACGCGCCAGCAGGAAACAAGTGTCGGCATGGCCGGCGTAGGAGGTCCAGATTTTTTGGCCGCTGACGCGGTAATGGTCGCCGCGCTTCTCGGCGCGGGTACGCAGCGAAGCCAGATCCGACCCTGCTTCCGGCTCGGAGAAGCCCTGACACCAGATGGTTTCGCCATGTGCCATCGGCGGGATGTAACGCGCTTGCTGTTGTTCGGAGCCGAAGCGCATCAGCGTAGGGCCGATCCAGTTCACGTTCATATACTGGCCCCCGCGCGGCTCACCCGCCGCCCACATTTCCTCGGCCAGGATGAACGCGGTCCAGGGGTCGGCGTCGCGTCCGCCCCAGCGCTGCGGCCAGTGCGGCACCAACAGTCCGGCCTTCGCGAGCCTCGCACAGAACTGTGTCGAAAATGCGCTTTGCATCTCGGATGCGGGGCCGTGTGCCAGCGTCTCCCAGTCCTTCGGCAGGTTCTCTGCCAGGAAGGCACGAACCGTCGAACGGAAGCTCCGCTGCCCGGGGTTCCAATCGAAATCCATCAGCGCCTATCCCACCCAATCTCGATTCCGATCAGGGTTGGAACATGCAGCGATGAATCTCAAGCTTTGGCGCGCTGGGCGGTAAGCGCCTCCAAGCTGAGGAATTTTGTTGTGGACCAACCACCATCCAGGGCGAGGGTCTGCCCATTGATGTAGCTGCCCTGATCGCAAGCGAGGAAAAACACGGCGTTGGCCACGTCGCTGACCGTGCAGTCGCGGTTGTAAGGGGTCATCTCGTGATTGGTGCGCTTGAAGCCGTCCGTATCCCAGAAATCATTGGTCATTTCAGTCTTGACCACGCCGGGCGCCACCAGATTGGCGCGGATACCCCTGGCGCCGTAGTCCGCGGCGATCGACTGCGTCAGGCCGATCAGGCCGGCCTTCACCGCACAATAGCTGCCACCGCCCATGCCGGCGAGAATACCCCACACGGAACCTATGTTGACGATCGAGGAACCCGGCTGCATGACGCGCAGGGCGGCGCGGCAAAAGCGGAACGGTGCCTTGAGACTCAGATCGATGGCTTCGTCCAGCATGGTGTCGTCCACCTGGTCGACCGAGCCGAACTTGAAGGAGCCTGCGTTGTTGACGAGGCAGTCGAGCCGACCGAAACGCTTCATCGCGGCATCCACCACACGATCGCTTGCATCGCGGGCCGCCACGTCGGCGGTCACGGGCTCCACCTCGGCGACTCCCGACAGATCCCTGGCGAGCTGCACCAGGCGCTCCTGCCGCCGCGCCACCGCCACAATGCGGAAGCCACCCTTGGCAAAGCGACGCGCGATGGCGTCGCCGATGCCGGCGCTTGCGCCGGTAACGATGACCACGGGTTTCTGATTTGCTTCAGCCATGCCCCCACACTCCTCCAGACAGGTTTGTGCGGGCCGGATCGGCGCCCGCTTCAAAGAATTTCTTTCGATGGCGATCGACTACAAAACTCTGCTCACAAACCGAGGCAGAGATATTTGATTTCGAGATAGTCCTCGATGCCGTACTTCGAGCCTTCACGCCCCAGGCCGGACGCTTTGACGCCGCCGAAGGGCGCCAGCTCGGTCGAGATCAATCCAGTGTTGACGCCGACAATGCCTGCCTCGATACGCTCCGCCACACGCCAGATGCGGCCGATGTCGCGCGCGTAGAAATAGGCGGCCAGGCCGAACGGCGTGGCATTGGCCTGGGCAATCACCTCGTCCTCGTCGCCGAAATGGAACACCGGCGCCAGCGGACCAAAGGTTTCTTCGCGACTGACCAGCATCTCCTGCGTCACGCCAGCAAGCACGGTGGGATTGAAGAAGCGTCCGCCGCGCGCATGCGGACCGCCGCCGAGCACCACGCGTGCACCCTTGGCAGTGGCGTCGGCAATATGCTCGCGAACCTTGGCGACGGCTTTTTCGTCGATCAGCGGACCGATTTCAGTACCGGCGTCGCTACCGGCACCCACCTTCAGCGCCGCGGTGGCGGCCGTCAGCTTCTGAAGGAACGCGTCGTAAACGCCCGCCTGGACGTAGATGCGGTTCGCACACACACAGGTCTGGCCTGCATTGCGGAATTTCGACTGGATGGCCCCGGCGACGGCTGCATCGAGATCCGCATCGTCGAATACGATGAACGGCGCATTGCCGCCGAGTTCCAGACTGAGCTTCTTGATGGTCGGCGCGCACTGCTCGTAGAGCTTGGCGCCGACCTCGGTGGACCCGGTGAAGGACAGCTTGCGCACTACTTCGCTGGCTGTCAGTGCCGCCCCGATCTCGGTCGAGCTGCCGGTGACGATGTTGAGCAGGCCGGCGGGCAGCCCTGCTTCCAAAGCCAGTGCGCCCAGCGCCAGCGCCGTGAACGGCGTTTGCGTGGCGGGCTTGACGACGACGCCGCAGCCGGCCGCGAGTGCGGGACCGATCTTGCGCGTGATCATCGCAGCTGGGAAGTTCCACGGCGTGATCGCAGCGACGACGCCGATGGGCTGCTTCAGAACGACGAGACGTTTGTCGGGAGCATGGCTAGGAATGATGTCGCCATAGACGCGCTTGGCTTCTTCGGCAAACCACTCGATGAAACTCGCCGCGTAAGCGATCTCCCCGCGAGCCTCGGCAAGCGGCTTGCCCTGCTCTTGCGTCAGGATCGCGGCCAGCTCGTCCTGGTGAGCCATGATGAGATCGTAGAACCGCCGCAGCGTGCGGGCGCGGTCCTTGCCCGTCAGTGCGGCCCAAGGCTTCATCGCCTGCTCGGCGGCGGCGATGGCGCGCTCGGTCTCTTGACGGCCCAGCCTGGGAACGCGGCCGATCACGGCACCGGTGGCCGGATCATCCACATCGATCCACCGATCACCCGTTACCCATGTGCCGCCGATCAGGCAGGCTTCTCGCTTGAGGCTCGTCATTCCGCGGTGTTTCGATCAAACTGGCTGAAAATCTTATACGCAGCCAGGGCAAAGGGGGCACAAATATGCGTGGTGCGCACGCGTATTGCAGTCGCAGATATCACGTAGATCATGGAGAGACCAGTCAGATTCAACAGATTGAACAAATTGCTTGTGGCCAAGCAGCGAAGACCATACCCGGCATGCCGCGCGAAACCGGTCGCTAGCTGGGGGTGCTGATCAGAGAATAGCGCATGAGTGGCTTTGACGAAATCTTCGACTTTATCGTGGCCGGAAGCGGTGGCGGCTCCATGTGCGCAGGACTGCTCATGCGATCCACGGGCAAGAGCGTCGTGATCCTTGAGAAGGCCGATCTGGTCGGCGGCACCACGGCGCGTTCTGGCGGCGTGATGTGGATTCCCAACAATCCGTTCATGAAGCGCGACGGCGTCGAGGACAGCTACGAGAAAGCGGCGACGTATCTCGATAATACCGTCGGCGATCCCACAGACTCACCCGGCACCTCGCGTGAGCGGCGACACACTTACCTACTCGAGGCGCCGCGCATGGTGGAATTCCTGGTGAGCCAGGGCATCAAGCTCACCCGCGTCGCCGAGTGGCCGGACTACTACGACGAGCGCCCCGGCGGCTCGGTGCCAGGCCGTACGGTGGTCGCCGAGCTTTTCAACGTCAACGAGCTTGGTCCGTGGAAAAAGAAACTGCGCCCGGGCTTCATGCAACTGGCCGCCACGCTGGAGGAAGCGCTCGAGCTGCCGGCCTTCAAGCACTCCTGGCGCGTGAAGCTGTTGATGCTGAAGATTGCCTTGCGCACTGTGGTTGCGAAGCTGACCGGCAAGCACTGGGTGGCGGCCGGGGCTGCGCTGCAAGGGCGCATGCTGCAAGCAGCGCTGCGGACCCAGATTGATATCCGCACCGAGTCGCCGGTCCGTGAGCTGATCGTCGAGGACGGCACCGTGAAAGGGGTCGTGACCGTCAAAGACGGGCGTCCCCGGCGGATCGGCGCGCGTTTAGGCGTGCTGGTCAACGCCGGCGGTTTCGCACGCAACCAGGCCATGCGCGACCGCTATCAGCCCGGCACGTCCGCGAAATGGACGATGGCTGCGACCAGCGATACCGGCGAAATGATCGAGGAGATGGTGCGTCACGGCGCAGCTGTGGGACAGATGGAGGAGATGGTCGGTAGCCAGATGACGCTGCCGCCCGGCGCCGAAGACGCCGATTTCAAACCGACTGCGCAGGCCCTGACCGCGGCGCCGCACGCGATTCTTGTCGACCAGAGCGGCGTCCGCTATATGAATGAGGGCGGCTCCTACATGGCCTATTGCAAGGGGATGCTGGAGCGCAACAAAGTCGTGCCCGCCGTGCCGAGTTGGGCGGTTTTTGACAGCCAGTACCTGCGCAAATACATGCTTGCCGGCACGATGCCGGGCAGCCGCAAGCCGAAACGCTGGTACGACGAGGGTTATCTGCGCAAGGCGAGCACGATCGAAATACTAGCGCGAGAGCTCAAGATTGATCCGGCCACACTCAAGGCGACGGTGGAGCGATTCAACGGCTTCGTGGCCAGGAATCGCGACGAGGATTTCCATCGCGGCGAACGAGCCTATGACCGCTGGCTGGGCGATCCGTACCGGAAGCCTTCGGAAACGCTCGGCCCGATCGATCAAGCGCCGTTTTATGCGGTGCCCGTAGTCCCTGGCGACGTCAGCACTTATGGTGGTGTTGTCACCGACGAGCATGCCCGCGTGCTACGAAAAGACGGATCCGTGATCCCGGGCCTCTACGCGACTGGGGTTTCAACCGCCTCGGTAATGGGACGCTCTTATCCGGGCGCCGGCTGCAGCGTCGGGCCATCCTTCGCTTGGGGCTACGTTGCCGCCAAGCATGCGGCAAACGTTGACTAAGCGAGCACTGATCTCACCAGCTTTTCGCTTCGACGTCAGTTTGGCAGCGCGCCGCCTCGAGTGGTCAAAATCTGGCGGTAGCGTTGCGGCGTAGATCCAGTCCATCGCTTGAACGCGCGGCCAAAACTCGATTGCTCGGAATAGCCCAGCAAAGCCGCTACGTCGTCCAGAGACAATTCGCCCTGTTCGAGATAGACCTTGACGAGTTCAATGCGCTGCTTTTCCAGGATATCCGAGAATCTCAAACCGTGGTCGCCGAGGTTGGTCTGCAGTGTACGCACCGATGTTCCAAATTTCCTGGCGCACCGTTCGATCGAGCAATTTCCCGAAGGCAATGATCCGCGTACGTAATCTTCTACCCGTTCAACGATCGTGGTCCTCGAAGCGGACTTGACCCGATCCAGATATCCGCTCAGAAGTCTGAACAGCAACCGGTTGGAGCTGGCGATTGGCCGATCCAGCATTTCGACTGGGAATGCAATGGCATTGGACCCCGCCCGATTGTGGAAGTGACAGCCCAGCTTGGTCTCGATTTCAGGGATGTCCTTCTGCCGTGCATCGACTGCGAGATTGACATAGCTCGGGCGGAAATTCCGCCCTCCGATCAGCCGCATGAGCTTCAAATTCAGCAAGGTTGCCTGGTAGCTGGCCTGGTTGTTTGAGCCGAGATCAGCACGGACGCACCACCTCAGCTCGACGGTTTCCTTGCCTTCGGCAAGCTCCAGAACCGACACCGGCGCATGGACCACCGGAATGTAATTGACGAAGCTTCCTATCGCCTCTCTGAAGCTCGATGCCGCCCGGCACAGGGCTGCGACACATCCATAGACATCGGGGTCTTGAAGCTGGGCCAGCCGCAGGCCGAACAAAGGGTCGTTGAACAAAACGCTGCAATACTCGAGCACGTCCACCAGGGATTTGCAGTCGATATATGAATCCGGATCGCAAATCGTGCGCGGATCGATCCCATGGCGCTCCAGGATCCTGCGTGGATCCGAGCCGAGGTTACTAACGAGTTCAGAAAAGCCGCCGAAATTTGCCGTCCGCATCTGCTGCTCGGCCGGCGTCGAGTCGAGTGGCCCTTCCAAGGCGTAAAAGAAGTCACTGTTCATGCCACCCCTCCCGCTAGTACTTTGCGCACGCAGACAAGCGGCGCGTTTTGCACTCATTGTAGACGCCAGTACACGTACTGTCAGGACAGGCTTCCGCTCCAGTGGTACAAATTCATTACCCGACCGGGTTCGAAACCTGGAGAACCGGCCGCTTGGGCGCGGCCTAAGCATGCCGGAACCTATAAATGCGCCAATCGAAAAAAGCTACTAAGTCACCAGCGAAAAAGGGGATTATTGTGAAAGACGGCGGTAAGACCCGGCCTGATCCCAAAAAGATCATCCTCTACGAGAAAAACCCCAAGACCAAGATTGCGACGATCACGCTCAACCGCCCTGATCATCTAAATGCACCGACCATCGCGGCACGGCTGCGTTACTCCGACCTGATCCACCGGGCCAACGTCGATGATGACGTGAAGGTGCTGGTTATCCGCGGCGTCGGCAATAATCTCGGCGGCGGTGCCGACCTGCCCGAGCAGGAGGAGATGCTCAACGACGACGGCGAGTATTCCTTGCTGCACGAATTCCGCATCGGCGACGACGAGGACGTCAAATACCCACCCAAAGGCAGCTATCGTTACCTGGCGCAGCTCAACCAGCTGTATGCCAACCAGAATTTCGGCTGCCGCAGCCTGCAGGACTTCAAGAAGATCAGCATCCTTGAGGTGAAGGGCTACTGCTATGGCTGGCACTTCTACCAGGCCGCCGACGCCGATCTCGTGATTTCCTCGGACGACGCGCTATTTGGCCACCCCTCTTTCCGCTACGTCGGCTGGGGTCCGCGGATGTGGCAATGGGCGCAGACCATGGGCATGCGCAAATTCCAGGAGATGGTCTTCACCGGCCGCCCGTTCACCGCCAAGGAAATGTACGACTGCAACTTCCTCAACAGTGTGGTGCCGCGCGACCAGCTGGAAGCCGAGGTCGAGAAGTATGCGACCGCCTGCAGCCACACGCGCCCGACCGACGTTGTCGTCATGCAGAAGCATTTCTTCGAGATCATGAAGCAGCACCAGGGGGAATATATGGGCAGCCTGCTGACTTCCTGGCTCGAAGGCATGTTCCCCGCTGTGCGAAACGATGCTGACGAGCTCACGCTCAATAAGGAAACCTTCGGCAAGGGCCTGAACAACGCCGTCAAAGACAATGACAGCTTGTATCCACCAGACTTCCGCCTGAGCAAGTCCGGCCGTAAAGCCAAGAAATAAGCATCGCCGGCTGAGCGCGCAGGTCCCTGATCCGATGATGGAGTATCGCAACCTCGGCGCCTCCGGCCTGAAGGTGCCCGTCCTGAGCTTCGGCGCCGCCACCTTCGGTGGCCAAGCGCCATTTTTTTCGGCTTGGGGCAGCAGTGACGCGGCGGAAGGCCGGCGGCTCGTCGATATCTGTCTCGAAGCTGGAGTGAATCTGTTCGACACGGCCGACGTCTATTCCAGCGGTGCTTCCGAGGAAATCCTGGGCACTGCGGTCAAAGGTCGGCGGGATCAGGTTCTGATCTCGACCAAGATCAGCCTGCCGACGGGCCGCGGCCCGAACGACATCGGCTCATCACGACATCGTCTGATCAGCGGCGTCGACGCCGCCCTCAAGCGCCTGGGCACCGACTACATCGACCTGCTCCAGCTTCACGGCTTCGACGCGTTCACGCCGATCGAGGAAGTGCTCTACACCTTCGATCTGCTGGTGCGCGCCGGCAAGCTACGCTATGTCGGCGCCTCGAACTTCGCCGGCTGGCAGCTGATGAAATCACTGGCCATTGCCGACCGGCAGGGCTGGCCGCGCTATGTCGCCCACCAGGTGCACTACTCGCTGGTGGGGCGCGATTACGAATGGGAGCTGATGCCGCTGGCGCTGGATCAGCGCGTCGGCGCCGTGATCTGGAGCCCGCTCGGCTGGGGACGTCTCACCGGCAAGGTCCGGCGAGGTCAGCCCTTTCCCGAAGGCAGCCGTCTGCAGGAAGTGGCCAAATGGGGAATGCCGGTCGATGAGGAGCGGCTTTACCGCGTAGTGGATGCGCTGGACATTGTTGCGACCGAAACCGGTAAAACCGTGCCCCAGATCGCCCTTGCCTGGCTGCTGACCCGACCGACCGTGTCGTCGGTCATTATCGGGGCACGCAACGAGGCGCAGCTTCGCGACAATCTCGCCGCTGTCGGCTGCTCTCTTGCGGCAGAACACATTCAGCGGCTGAACGAGGCAAGCACGGTGATGCCGGCTTACCCCTACTACTCCTACAGTATAGATAAGGCTTTCAGGCGCCTTAACCCGCCCGTGTGTGATTGACCCCGGGTCCGCGAATTGGCCGGAACGCGGCCCTTGAGATCCAGAATGTCAGCAGAACGCCTATCTCGGCGACTATCGAAGGAATTGCAGGTTTTGTCGAGACTCCGGGTGCAGATTGTTCGAACATGCCAGCTAGCTTCATAAAGGGGTGGAACCCAGTTCCATAGTTGTCTAGTTGTCCGTCCGGACAAACTCCTTGCCCTTCAGAAAGTAATGTCAGAGGGAATGCCGTCATGTCATTTGAGTTGAATAAAAAGCTGGCCGCCAAACGTGACCCGCTTCCCACTTCAGCAACGGTCGATCCAGTGACCGCCGGCATTGTGGGCGGCGCTTTGGATACCGTGTGTTTTGAAGCCGCGACCCATTTGGGACGATCGGCAACGTCGCCGATTATTAATCAATCGAATGAACGCAACGGCAGCGTCATCGATGCCCACGGTCGCTTGGCCGCAGGCTCTATTGGCACTCCTCATCTGACGTTCGTATCCCAGCTGACCGTGCGTTACGGGTTGGAGTACCGCGACGACTATGACTGGGGTCCCGGCGATGTGTTTGTCGGCAATGATCCGGACCATGGCGGCGGTCATCTGCCGGACTACAACGTCTATGCGCCGGTATTCGACGACAACGGCGAGCTGGTGCTGATTCAAGCCCTGCAAGCACACCAGGGTGACACCGGCGGTAAGACTCCCGGTGGTTTCACGCTCGATGCGACAGACATCTTTACCGAAGGTTTGGCGATCCCCTGTATCAAACTGGTTCATCGCGGCGAGAAACGCAGAGACGTCATCAACCTGCTGGAGCGCAATAACCGCTTCCCCTCGTTCGCAGGCGACCTGGCGGCCATGATCGGCGGCGTGCAGCTAGCCGTAAAGCGCCTTCAGGAGGTGATCAGGAAGTGGGGCGCCGATGTCGTCAAAGCGGCGATCAACTACAACATCGATCACACGGAAAAACGTGTGCGAGAAGAAGTTGCAAAGTGGCGTGACGGCTCCTACGAAGCCACCGTGCTCATCGATCACGACACCCTGGGCACCAAAGACGTCAAAGTCCATGTGACCTGCACCATTAAAGGCAACCAATTAACGGTCGATCTGACCGGTTCAGACGATCGTCCCCAACTGGTTGGCGTGTGGAATACGTTCGGCAACAGCCGCAGTTACGTGATGACGCAAATCGCAGCGGCGATCGATCCGACCATCGTGAAGAACGAAGGGCTGTTTCATGCCGTGGACATCATCTGTCCCGAGAATACGATCGTCCACCCGCCCGCTAACAAACCTGCGGCGCTCGGATCCTTCCATCCAGCCTGCGAAATCATCGAAGCGGTCTGTGTGGCGCTATCCAAGGTCGTGCCGGAGCGCTCAGCACCCCAGGTCTACAAGATTGGAATGCCCAATGCGGTGATCGGCTTCAAGAATGGGCGGATGTGGATGGATCAGGGCGTCGACGCCCGTTCCATGGACGCATCCGCCGTACAAGGTGTGGATGGTTGGGGTTCATCGTGCGCGTCTCTCGGCAATTTGTTGTTGTCAGAGGCGGAAGACGCGGAGCCGCGTTTTCCGATCATCAACATCAGTCGTGAGATGGTTACCGATTACGGTGGTGCCGGGAAGTGGCGAGGTTGCCCCGGCAGTCTCAACGTCAAGAAAGTTTTGGAGCCGACCATGGCGATGGCTTGGATGGTGTCGGCAGATCATCCGCTCAGCGGTTTGTGTGGCGGTGAAGATGCGAGCCCCTATTCGAGCCGCTTCGAAGTGGGCACTCCGAGCGAATACAAAGTTGGATTATCGGCACAGGCGCAGCTGCCGGCGGGCGCTGTCATCGCTTACCAACATGGTGGCGGCGCCGGCTTTGGACCCGCTTTGGAGCGCGATCCAGAAGCCGTCAAGGAAGATGTGCTGGATGAATATGTCAGCGTTGGCGCTGCACATGAAAAGTACGGCGTCGTCTTGACCGGATCGTTGGAAAAGTACGATCTCAAGGTGGACGCTGCGGCAACGCAAGTGCTTAGACAAAAAATGCAAGCCGCGAAAGCTGCATAACATGCTCTAAGGAGAAAATTTGTGGGGTATCGTGTAGGTATAGACGTCGGTGGCACTTTCACTGACTTTGCACTTCTGAAAGGTTCGGAAGTGGTTCTCCATAAGAACTTAAGTACGCCGGAAGACCGATCCATTGGTGTGATGACGGGGCTCAAGAAGCTCGCCGAAATCGAACGCATGCCCTTGGGTAATTTCCTGGGACAGTGCGATGCCATCGTGCATGGCACCACCATTGCCGACAACACCTTGATCGAGATGAATGGCGCGCTGACCGGTCTGATCACCACGGAAGGTTTTCGCGATGAAGTGGAGTACCGGCGTGGGTTCAAGGAAGATATTTGGGATGTTCGCTTGTCTCCTCCGGAGCAGATCACGCCGAGGCGACGGCGCTTAACCGTGCCCGAACGGATTTTATTTGATGGCTCTGTATACAAGGAGCTCGATGAAAAGGCGGTGCGCGAGTGCTGCCGGAGATTGAAGCTGCAAAACGTGGAGTCGGTTGCGATCTCTCTGATCTTCTCTTTTGTGAATCCGGCGCACGAAAAGCGCGTGGCGGAAATCGTCGCGGAAGAAATGCCCGGCGTTCACCTCTCGGCGTCTCATGAAGTACTGTCCCGCGGCCCTGAGTACGACCGCACCAGCACAACGGTGGTCAACGCCTACGTTGCGCCGAGAGTGACTTCCTATCTGGAAAAGCTGGTCGCTCGCTTGAAAGAGGCCGGGTACAAAAATCAGTTGATGGTCATGCAGGCCAGCGGCGGCGTGATGACCAAGGAATACATAAAAGGATCACCGATTCGCGTGCTGGCATCCGGGCCGGCAGGCGGGGTAATCGGATCTGCCCATGTCGGCGTGGCGAAGGGCTATCCCAATCTCTTGTGCGTGGATATGGGCGGCACCTCCTACGACATGTCCGTCGTCTTGAATGGCGCCGCACCGGCGGAAGCCGGTTGGAACATGCACCACCGTTATCTGGTGGGCGTTCCCATGGTGAAGGTTGAAACGCTGGGCGCCGGAGGCGGCTCCATTTGCCACGTCAACAATGGCGCGTTGCAAGTTGGCCCGGCATCCGCGGGCTCACAGCCGGGTCCGATCTGTTACGGGCGCGGCGGCAAGGAACCGACCATTACCGATGCGCTTTTGATGCTGGGCATCTTGTCCGCAGAATCAGAATTCGCCGGCGGCAGTTTTTCCTTGTCCAAAAATGGAGTCAAGGAAGCGTTCCAGAAGCTCGGCGACCAGATGGGTTATAACGCGGAAGATGCTGCGTTCGATTGCTGGCGCGTGGTGAATGCCAACATGTCCCAGGCAGTGAGAAGAACCGTGGCGGGCAAGGGGCTCGACCCTGAAGACATGGTCATGCTCGCGTACGGAGGCAATGGACCGGCCTTCGCCGCCATCCAGGCAGAAGATCTGGGGATCGACAGAGTTCTGGTGCCGAAGGCATCACCCACCTTCTCGGCTCTGGGCACACTGGTGGCCAACCCCAGCATCGATGAAGAGCGCTCGTATATTTCTCCAGCGAACAATCTCGATATCGGGAAACTGAAGAACCTGTGGAAGGAGTTGGGTGAACGCGCCGAAAGATATTTCGCGGACGCCAGTTTTTCACAGGACAAGGTGACGGCGAAGTACCAGATGAATATGCGGTATGCAGGACAGAATTTCGCGCTTACGTTTGATTTGAAAACTCATAACGGCCTGCGGGATTTGTCCTTCGTTGACGACGCCCTAGGACAGCAAGCGATCGAATCGTTCAACAAGCGGCATATGGAAGAGTACGGTCATGTGCGTGAAGGCGAGATGCCGGAAATTACCGGGGTCCGTCTCGCAACTTACGTCTACACACCCTCTCCCGTTGTCGCCAAGGGCTTCAGCGCTCCGATCGTCGCTGCCAAAGTCGCAAAAACACGTCGCGCCAACCTCGGTGGCGGCTATAAAGAGACGAATGTCTTCCTTGGTGCAAGCCTGAAGCCGGGTCATGAAGTGATCGGTCCCGCGATCATCGAAGAGACCTTTACCACCATCGTGGTGTACCCGGGTTGGAAAGCTCGCATCGATGATGCGGGAGACTATGAGTTAACGCGGGTTTGATTCCTTTCCTTTGGAAAGCCCGTCGGAGTCACAAAGAGAAGTGGATTAAATGTCAGCCCTAAGCGGAATCAAGGTGCTTGAGTTGTCGGAGAGCGTGTCCGGCGAATACTGCGCCAAACTCCTCTCCGATTTCGGTGCCGAAGTCATCAAGCTGGAGAAGCCCGGCCGCGGTAGCCCCACTCGCAGCTTGGGACCCTTTGCGTCCAGGGGGACAGAACCTGAGCGAAGCGGCCTGTTCGCCTATCTGAACACCGGCAAGAGCTCTATCGCGCTCGACATCTCGAGCGATGCGGGGACTGCTGCGCTCAATAAGCTACTGAACTACGTCGATGTTGTCATCGACGATCATCCCGCCGGCTGGCTGAAGAGCGTGGGCCTGGATCCCGTCACGTTCCAGAATCACCGGCCCGGACTTGTGCTGTGTTCGATTACGGCCTATGGACAATCGCCGCCGGACGATCGCATACATGCTGAAGACCTCAACGTGTTCCACAGCAGCGGCTGGGGATACCACACGCCCAGCGGCGCGGGCGACAGCATGCCTCCGCTCAAAGGACCCGGCCGCTTCCTCCCCAGTTACGAGTCTGGGCTGGAGGCTGCGATGTGCGTTGTCGCCGCTCTCTACGAGCGGGAGAGCTCGAACCGGGGACAGTTCATCGAAATATCCAAGCAGGAAGTCCTCGCTTCCCGCGTCGACTACGTGCTGGGACAAATGGTGGCCGGCGACATGGACGTCAGCACCAAGCGGGGCGCGTTCGATTTGTTTGGACCGGCCGGCATCTTTCGCTGCCGCGACGGTTACGCCTACATCTGGATGTCGGCGCCGACGCACTGGGACGCACTGGGCCAGCTGCTGGGCCACCCGGAGTGGATGAAATCCTTTCCCGACCGCTGGCTGGAGCGCGAGTGCACGCCGGAACGCGTGGCGCAGGTTCGCCACCATATTGCGGAGTGGCTCAAGACGCAGGATAAACACCAGGCAGCGGCGGACGCCCAGAAGCTGGGGCTTACTCTCGTCGCGGTCAACAATGCGACTGACCTCAAGGCTTCGCCGCAATACGCGTTTCGCGGATTCTTCGCCGAGGTGGACCATCCGATCCTCGGAATGAAGCTCTATCCGACCGCGCCCTACAAGCTCAGTGCAACGCCCGCAAAGATCCAAAGTCCGGCGCCGCTCCTGGGCCAGCACACTGAAAAGCTGACCGCGTTGATCGACGTGAACGGCAAGGAGCATCGTTCATGATCCGTCCGATGCGAGGCGGCCCCTTGCAGGGGGTCCGAGTGGTCGAGCTGACCAAGGTGTGGGCCGGCCCCTATACGGGCAAGCTCCTGGCCTTCCTTGGCGCGGAGGTCATTCGCGTGGAGAGCCTGGAGTCGCTCGACGTGACACGCACCTACGGCGTTGCCGACATCAACAAGGCTCCGGGGTTTCAGGCGGTCAATCCGCAGAAGCTGAGCGTGCAGATCGACATGAAGTCCAAGGGCGGCATCGCGCTCATTCTTGACCTGCTGCGCAAATCCGACGTGGTGATCGAAAACCTGCGGCCCGGAGCGGTCAAACGTTTGGGCCTCGGCTACGAAACCATAAAGGCAGCCAAGCCGGATATCGTCTTCGTGTCGATGGGCATGCACGGCAGCGAGGGGCCACTGAGCTATCAAACAGGATATGCGCCTTGCTTCGCGGCACTGGGCGGGCTGAGTGCACTGGTCGGCTATGAAGGCGAACCGCCGGCCGGAATGAATGTGCGCTACGCCGACTCGACCTATGGCACAGCGGCCGCGTATGCCGCGGTTGTCGCGTTGATGCATCGCCGTCGAACTGGGGCCGGCCAATTCATCGATGTCTCCGCGGTCGAATGCATGACCAGCATGATCGGGGACACGTTGATGGACTTCGCGCTGAACGGCACCGTGCAAACATGCAACGGTAACCGGCATCCGGACATGGCGCCCCACGGGACTTATCCGTGCCGCGAGGGAGAATGGATCAGCATCGCGGTGGCTTCCGATCACAGCTGGAAAGCGCTGGCTGAAGCAATGGGCCGACCGGAGTTGGCGCAGTACTCGCACTTCAAGACCCATTCCGATCGCAAAGCCCACGAAACGCAGCTGGATCGCCTCGTGTCAGAGTGGACTGCGAACCGCGACGCGGCGGAACTCGTGTCCGAGCTACAGAGGCGCGGCATCGCTGCTGCAAAGAGCCAGAGCTCCGTGGATTTGATTTCGGATCCGCATCTCTGGGCGAGGGAATTCTTCCTGGAAGTGCGGGATCGCGACGGACAGAGCAGGACCATCGTGGGTCCCTCGTGGAAGATGTCGAGAGGGGCCGCCATTACCGATGCGGCACCACGCCTCGGTGAACACAACGCTTATGTGCTGGGCGATATCCTCGGGCTGTCCGTCGACGAGCAGCAGAAACTCGCAGATGCAGGGGTTACACGCTAGAGCCTGTTAACACTAACTCGGATCGTTGCGAGGGGCTTACAGAGCTCTGAACCCGAATTGCTGCACTGCGTATTGTGGCCAGCTGGCTAGGCAACGCTCCAACCTCATTCAGCATGCGCGAAGTGTATATGGAATCGCACAAAATGCGGGGATGGAAGGACGATCCGGGAGATAACATCCTTATACGGAATGGGGCTAAACAATTGAGCCCGCTGCCTGTTGTACTGGCTCATTCTACTTTTGACACGCAGCAAGGATTAAGCCGCTGCGCGGAAATGGAAAGGAGACTGTGAGTCGGGGAGGTAAAAAAGTGACAGAAACTCTTTTTGTATTCGATAAACGCAATTATCTCGATTGTCAGAACGCCTTTCGAGGCGCCAGAAATCAAGAATACTACCTTGGCGATTACTCGATCGAAGCAGGTTCGGTCATCGATGTGCGCGCCGATAAGAAGGCGGTGGGTAGCTGTTCGATCATTCGTCTCAGATCGAAGACACGCCTGTTCTTCAAACGGTCCTGGTCCCACATCCGGGAAGACGCGACCGACGTCGCGGTACTCTGGTTCGTCAAGCGCGGCACTCTATGCGTTTCGCATCAGTGCGGTTACAGCATTGCCAAGCCGGGCGACTTCACGATCACGAAGTCGATGACGCCGTTCTCCATCGAATGCCAGCCCGACGCCGAATCGATGCACGAGGTTCTTCACGTCATCGTTCCAGCTCACGTCTTGAGGCGCTTCTTTCCCCAGGATGTGAAAACAGGATTCTGCATATCCGCCCAGGGACGTGAATTTGCCATCGCCGAACGCATACTGACGGATATTTTCGAGGACGCGGGCGAGGTTGCGGATCACATCGCACAGCTTCTGGTTGACAGCGCTCTCCTCGTACTGAGCGACGCCACCAAGGATCGCGGCATCTGCGGTCCGGCGCGGCAATCGCTTTCAGATAAGCGGCTGCAAGATGTTCTCAAGTTCATCGAAGTCCACCTGTCCGATCCCAAGCTGAGTATCGCGGCCGTCGCCAAGGGCTGCGGGATTTCTCCCCGCTATCTATCCTTTCTCCTCAAGATTTACGGCACTCCGTTCTCGACCCTGGTCTGGGACAAGCGTCTGAAGATTGCGCGGCAGTGGGTGTCTTCATCAAAGACTGGCGAGGCTTCCATCAGCGAAATTGCGTACAGAGTCGGGTTCAAGAGCCCCGCGCATTTCAGCCGCATGTTCAAGCGGGCGTTCAATATGAGTCCGCGCCAGTATCGCGCTTCCGGCGTGCCGGAACTGCCGCATGAGCACCAGCCATCCGCTGCCGGCGGTGCAAATTCACCACAGTAGGAAGTGGAAAGACAAGAGGCGTCAACAATGGATTCAATCGAGGTTGGAAAACAAGCCGGCGGCTGCCCGGTGGCGGGACACAGCGCTTCCATGCTCGCGGATGCCACGCTGACGGATCCAAAAATCCTCGCTCATTCCAGCGCCTATTTCAAAGCGATGCGTGCCGAAGATCCGGTGCACTACGACGAGAAGCTGGGCATGTGGCTGGTGTCGCGCTACGACGACATCGTCAAGCTCCTGCGCGACCCGATCACTTTCTCCGACAAACATGGGTACGCGGCGCAGTATGCGAGCGGCTACTTCGAGGAGTTCAAGCAGATCATCGAGCGGGACGGTGGCGGTTTCTTCCCCGACGTCATCAAGAGCGATCCGCCCGAGCACACCCGCATTCGCCGGCTGATGGACAAGGCGTTCTCGGCGCACCGCGTGAAGGCCCTCGAACCGGGAATCACGGCCATCATCGTAGGCATCATCGAGAAGTTCGCGGACAGGGCAGCCGGCGGTCAGGTGGTCGACGGCGTGAATGATTTCGCTATTCCGCTGACCATCTCCGTGATCTGCGAGCAGCTGGGCATCAGCCAGTTCAATGCTGGCAAAATTCAGCGCTGGTCGAGCGCGGTCACGGCGCAGATCGGACGCATGCAGAACCGCGAGCAGATGATCGAGAACGCCAAGCAGATCTGCGATCTGCAGAATTTCATCATCGCGCAGATGAAGGAGCGCGAAGCTGAGCCGCGGGAGGACATGATCTCGGACTTGGTGCACGCGCACACCGAAGACGGCGGGAAGCTGAGCTTTGCGGAAGCGGTGTCGCTGATCCGCGCGCTGATCATCGCCGGTAATGAGACCACGGCGACCGCCATCGGCAAGCTGCTCTTCGTCCTGGCGACCCAGCCCGAGGTAGCCAAGACCTTGCAGGATTCAGTCGATGACGACCGCCTGCTGAACCGTTTCGTCGAAGAGCTATTGCGTATCGAACCGCCGGTCCGCGGCCTCGCCAAGATGACCACGCGCGAAGTCGAGCTCGGTGGCAGGATGCTGCCGAAGGGCGCGCACATGCTGGTGCTGTACGCGTCCGGCAACGACGACGAGAGCCAGTTCGCGTGCCCACGGAACTTCGACCTGAACCGCGGCAACCTCGGCAATCATGTGGCCTTCGGCGTCGGCATTCATCGTTGTATCGGCGCTTCGCTCGCGCGGATGGAGATCAAGGTCGCGGCGAGGGAAATCGTAAAGCGGCTCGACAACATCAAGCTCGCCGTGCCGGTCGAAGAAATCAGCTATCTGCCGACGGTTGCCACGCACTCCATGGAGCGCCTGCCGCTGACATTTTCGCGAAGGAAGTGACGAATACCGAGTGGCGACATGGCATTCACCCAAATTTAAATCTGCGAGAATCCGGTAGACCCGCGTTCGCGTGAATCAAATTGGAGGCTGATGTGGGTCAGGAACTGTCCGGAAAAGTTGCGATCGTCACAGGCGGGGCGAGCGGTATAGGCCGCGCAACCGTCGAACTCTTCGTCAAGGAAGGGGCCAACGTGGTCCTCGCGGATGTCGATACCGCGCGTGGCGAAGAACTGGTGGCACAGCTCGGCAAAGCGGCTCTTTTCAAGCGCACTGACGTCTCCAATGCCGGCGAGGTTCAGGAACTGGTTGATTTCGCCGTGACCCGGTTCGGCGGACTGCACGTCATGTTCAATAACGCCGGAATATCCGGCGCGATGTATCCCCGCTTTCTGGATGACGATCTGAAAGATTTCCAGCGCGTCATCGGCATCAACCTTTTCGGCGTGATGGCGGGCAGCCAGTGTGCCGCCCGGCATATGTCCAAGAATGGCGGCGGCGCCATCATCAACAGCGCCTCCATTGCCGGTTTGCTGCCGGGTCACGCTCTGATGACCTATCGCGCAACAAAGGCAGCCATCATTCTGTTGAGCAAATCCTTCGCCATCGACTTCGCCGAATATGGCATTCGCGTGAACTGCCTGGCGCCCGGGCATATCCGTACACCGCTGACATCTTTTGGCGCTCCGGGCATGTCCGAGGAGATGGCCGAGCGAGTGAAGAAGGCAGTGAGTCCCGCAATGGATTCGAACCAGCCGCTCAAACGCCATGGCAGACCGGAAGACGTTGCACAGGCTGCGCTGTACCTCGCTAGCCAACGATCGGCACAGGTTACGGGCATCGTTCTACCCATTGATGGTGGAATCACGGCGGGCGATCCGGTCAACCATCTTGCAGAGATCATGAAAGCGCGCGCGGAAGCGATGTCATCCTGATGTTTAGAGCATCCCTAAGTGATTCACAGGGTTGTTGTTTTTCGGCAAAGAGCAACACTGCTGTATACAATGTGAATATGCGCCCTTTGAGTGGGCGGAAGTAATCCAGGAGATAGGTACTGTGGGCTCGCTTAAGGTGACGTTTGTCCAGTTGAATGGTGTGGAAAAGACTATAGAGGGCGCAGAGTCCGGTCAGTCGCTGATGACGCTGGCCAGAGAAAATGGAGTTGAGGGAATCCTCGGTGACTGCGGTGGCTGCTGTTCCTGCGCGACCTGTCATGTTTACGTCGATCCTCAATGGCAGACATTAGTTGGCCCACCGGACGAGGTCGAGAATTCCACATTGGACATGGCGTCGGATTTACAGCGGAGCAACAGCCGACTCTGCTGTCAGATCACGCTTCGTCCCGAGCTGGACGGCGTAAGAGTCACCGTGGCGCCGAGCGTATAACGAACATCGGATACCCGATCGTTCGCGAATCGGTATTAGTGCAAACCGCGTAAGTACAGCCTGTTCCTGGAGACAAACAAATGAGCGGGACCGATACCTATGATGTGATCGTTGTCGGATCCGGATCAGCAGGAGCGGTGGCGGCACTGCGGGCGTCCGAGCTCGGCTTGTCGGTGCTGATCGTCGAGAAAGCGCATAAGTTCGGCGGCACTTCGGCCACGTCCGGCGGCGTGCTGTGGGTTCCCGATCATAAGCTCGCCCCCAGCGACGACAGCCGCGAGAAGACCCTCGAATACCTGAACAGCATTATGACCGGGCCGGTTCAACGCGACCGCCTCAACGCCTACCTCGACAATGCACCGGAGATGGTGCACTTTCTGAAATCGCTCGGCGTCCCGCTCGGCATCGCAGCGTGGCCGGATTACTATCCACATGCACCCAGCGCGCGCGTCGATCGATCGCTCATCTGTGATACCTGTGATGGGCGCCAGCTCGGCGAGCACTTCACGCTGATGCGCGAGCAGTACAACCGGTTCAAGGTGTTCGGCCGCTACTCGCTGGATGTCATGCAATTCTTCTCCATCTCGACACGGGCCAAGGGTTGGGTCACCACCTTCCTGAAGATGCTCTTCCACTATTGGACTGATTTCAGCACGCGCAAGCTCACCACGCGCGACCGGCGCTTCACCATGGGCGCGGCATTGATGGGCTGGCTGTACAAAAACATTTTCGATCGCAAGATCGAAGTCAGGCTCGAAACCAAGCTGGATGAGTTGGTCGTCGCCGGCGGTAAGGTAATCGGCGTCAAGGTCAGCAATTTCGGCCGCAGCTACGAAATCAAGGCCAACCACGGCGTGGTGCTGTGCGCCGGCGGATTCGAATGGAATCAGGAGCTGCGCGATCGCTTCTTCCAGGTGCCCGGCCTCACACGTCACAGCAGCACGCCGGAAGACGCCAATCGCGGCGAGGCGCTGATCGCCGGCATGAAGATCGGTGCCGCGACCGAGCACACGGAGTCAGGCTGGTGGATCCCCACCATGCACACACCGATGCCGCAGGCGTCGAACTTCGAGGAAATCCATCAGGCAGCCTTCGACGTGGGTCGTCCGCACAGCGTTGCCGTGAACCGTAACGGCCTGCGCTTCGTGGACGAAGCCTGCGGCTACGACGACTTCGGCAAAGCGATGGTGGCCGATCAGCTGAAGACCGGCGCCAATACGCCGTGCTGGCTGGTGTTCGATGCCACTTTCCGCACCAAATTCACGGCCGGCGGTATCATGCCGACCATCCTGACCCCGGACTCGAAGATTCCGCCAGACTGGTGGGATCACTACATCTTCCGCGCCGACACCCTCGAAGCCTTGGCCGCCAAAATCCATCTGCCCGTCGCGACACTGAAGAAGACGGTTGCGAACATGAACGAGTACGCCAAGACCGGCGTCGATCCGGAATTCGGCCGCGGCAACAATGCCTACGATCAGATGTTCGGCGACTGGAATGTGAAGCCCAATCCCTGCCTCGGGCCGATCGACAAGGCGCCGTACTACGCCGTGGCGATCAATCTCGGCGATCTCGGCACCAAGGGCGGACTCAAGGCCGATGCGAAAGCGCGCGTAGTGGATAGCGCCGGCCAGCCGATTCCCAATCTGTATGCGGCGGGCAACAACGCCGGCAGCCCGTTCGGCAACTGTTATCCGGGCGCCGGCGGCACCATCGGTCCGGCCATGACCTTCGGCTTCGTCGCCGCAAGCGATATCGCCGCCCGCGCCGGCAAGCGGTCCGAGCCGCGCACCAGCAAAGTCCTGGCGGCAGCCTGATCATGCAATCGCACAGTGCTGAAGGACTGCCCCAGTACAAGACCATTATCCTGACGCGCAAGGATCGTCTGCTGACCATTACGCTCAATAGGCCGGATACCCTCAATGCAGTGAATCTTGCGATGCATGAGGAGCTGGCCGATGTATTCGGCTTCGCAGCCGCGGACAAGGGCTCGGATGTCATCGTCCTGACCGGCGCCGGCCGCGCATTCTCGGCCGGCGGCGATGCGCAGCACATCTCCAACAACGCCGCCAACCCGGATCTGTTTGACGAAGAAGTGCGTCTGGCCAAGCGTATCGTCTTTGCGATGCTGGACCTGGACAAGCCGCTGATCTGCCGCTTGAACGGACATGCGGTGGGTCTCGGCGCCACAATCGCCCTGCTGTGCGATGTGATCTTTGCTGCCGACACCGCCAAGATCGGTGATCCCCACGTCGCCGTCGGCCTGGTCGCTGGCGATGGCGGCGCCGCGATCTGGGCGCAGCGCATCGGCCTCGGCCGCGCCAAGGAATATCTGATGACCGGCGAGATTCTCACTGCGAAAAAGGCAGCGGAGATCGGGCTGGTCAATCATTGCGTGCCGGCAGGAGAACTCGACGGCGCCGTCGAAGCTTTTTGCGAACGCCTGTTGAACGGCTCCACCAATGCCATCCGCTGGACCAAGGTGCTCACCAACCTCGAATTGAAGCGGATCGCGCACGCCGTGATGGATGCGGGCCTGGCCTATGAATCCCTCACCGTGCGCTCAGCCGATCACCGCGAGGCTGTGCAAGCCATGCTGGAAAAACGCAAGCCGGTCTTCAAACACTGAGCGGCGACGAGGCTGCGAGCAGAGGAGATCGAGATGCCACGGTACAAGCTGGTAGTGCTGAGCAATCCAGTCGAAGGCCGCGAGGCCGAGTACCAGGACTGGTATCAGAACGTTCATCTCGGACAGGTTGTTGCGTTCAAAGGATTCAAGTCTGCGCGGCGCTTTCGCCTGGCCAAGAATCTCGTGGAGCGCGAAGCCTTGCCCTACCTCGCCATCTACGAGATCGAGACCGATGATCTCGAAGGCGTGATGGAAGAAGTACAAAAGCACGCGGGAACCGACCGGCTGCTAGTGTCGGAGACACTCGATGTGGAACACTCGTTTGCGGCCATCTACGAAGAGTTCGGGCCTGTGGTGAAACTGCTCTCGAATTAGAGCACGTTAATTGCTCCCCGCTACGGGGAGATATCCAGCGCAATGGAAGAGGTGGTGCAGCGCGACTCTGCCGCCGGTAGTCATCTCAACATGCTTCACGTCTCGACGTTCACTAAGTGCCAGGAGCGTTCGTTCGCCCTTCAAATTGGAATGCCAGTCAGCGGACGTTCGTTTTGCCGTAGGGTGTGATGAGGCGAAGCCGAATCGCACCGTTCGAGGCAAAGGCTACATGATCGACGCGATTCGCTTCGCTCATCAGCATCCTACAATGAACGTATCCTACTCGCTGACACTCCCACCGCGCTCAGCTCATTGGACCTTGATTACGGCAATCGACCGCGAACCGTTACCTGCTGCGAATGGGCTGCCTCCGATTGTTGTCATCGAACCGTCGGCACCGACGCTGAAGGCTCCAACGTTGTTAGTGCCCATTATGGAATAAACGAACTTTCCATCTGGCGAAACCGCCATAGCGCCTGTTCCGCCAAATGCGTTAGGCACGTTGCCGGTTCCGACCTCGCTGAGAGAACCGTCCAATCCGATACTGAAGGCAACGACCGCGGACAAGTTTGTCTCAGTCACGTACAGATATTTTCCACTGGGGTCAACGATCATTGCACCAATGTTGTTGCCGCAACAGGTCTGGGAATAGACCCCTGTCGCCGCCACTGCGCCAGTACCGTCAATGCTGTTTGCAAGTATGTGGCCGTATATGTCGGCCACATACACGTATGACAAGGCAGAGTCGACTGCGATTGCCGATGGCTGATAGGTGTACGGCGCCACGAATGGGCTTTCCGTTAACACCGCAAGCGATCCGTCGGCTCCAATGCTCGATGCGTATAAAACGCTTGCCGAGTGAATAAGGCCGCCAACCGCATATAGGTACGGACCGCCGCTGTCGATGGCAAGCGCACCAATCACAGTGCCCGCCCCCCCGGGAACTACGGTGAAGGGACTCCCCTGCAGCGGGGTGAGCATGCCTCCCGCGCCAAGCCTATAAGCCAGGATGGCGCTGCCGCCGTTTGTGACGACATAAACGTATTGGCCGCTGGGGTCGACAATGATTGCGCCGGGTTGACTTCCGATATCGATCGGACCGCCGGCCACAATAGCCAATGAACCATCGGTACCGACGCTATAAGCCGAAAGCGTGCCGCTTCCGTAATTCGCAACATAGACATACTGACCGCCCGGGTCCGCCGCGATGGCGCTCGGCCCCTCTCCTGCCGCAAAGGGGCTGCCGTCCAACGGCATCAACGCACCGTTTCCCAACACGTTGTAAGCGGAAATAGTGTTGTCGCTGTAATTCGTGACGTAGGCATGTGTTCCGGTCGCCGCTGGCGTCTGCTGCACCGTGACGCTATACGGTAAATCACTTGCTCCAAGAACCGATCCACAGGCGGAGTCACCGCAGATCTTGATCTGTAACGTGCCACTGTGAACACCAACCGACCGGTTTGCCACAGTTTGCAGCGAAGTCGAGTAGGTGTTCGGACCCGTTGACGACACGGAGATGGAACCGGGAACAAATGTTCCGGCGCTGTCGATCACATATACGTAGAACGTGCTACTGTTTGAACTGCCCGTCACCGTGGCGCTTAGGCCCACGCTGGTCGAAGTCTGGTACTGATAATAGCTTGCCGTTAATGGATTAGGGGTCAAGCTCAGAGACAGCGGATAGCTGGAGCCACCTCCCCCGCTACAGGACGCGAGCAATGCCAATCCCAATATCCCCAATCTTCTAAACACAAGCATCCCCAAGCTTAATTCTAGCTAGCTCAGGAAGTTATCACTGTAGCCTCTAATCCAACATGGGTTGTTTTAACTAACCCGCGAGGTACCCCAGCAGGCGTAGGGTGCGCAACCCGAGCGCGCCAAGTGGTGGGGCAGCCAAAATTTGAACGTCAATGACAGCAACGAAGCAGTTGCATTTGCCGCACTACTTGGCGCGCTCTCCCGTTTAATGAGCACTCTGGTCAAATTCGGTGTGAGCAACAACAAGCTGGGCTTCCCCGGAAGCGGCCGGTAGCGAATGAGCCCTTAGGGCTGGAACCGCCGAGAGTTGCAGTATGCCAAAAGCCGACATACAGCTGCTCAGAATCGGTGCCGCAAAGCTGCCGGTCGTCATGGCGCTGCGCGGATCTTCACAATGTAGCAACACGTTGTAATAAGAACATGGGAATGGCTTCGCGATACGGTTGGGTTGCTGAGATAATCACGACCGTCATGAGTAACACATTTACGGGAAAACCCTGCGCTTACCGTCCGACGGCAACGTCGACCAGGGTTTGCGTGTGATTCGACCTTCCGATTTCGAAGCCAAAGTAGTCAAAGGCGTTGCGCGTGCTGTGTTTTCAAATAATCTCGGCGAGCAGAAATTCGATGACATTGCGATCGCACAATTGATTTACCTCGGATGACCATTCGGTTACCTGATTTTGAGCGAGCTGCCGCCATCATCGGCGACAACGCAATTATGCTGGCCGAGTTGTCGTCGATCTTCTCGCGTCCAGGCCAGTACTTGGCAGTCTCGGACGGCCCGCGTATGGGCCGATCTGATGCTAGTAACGAGATCGTCCGTCGGAAAAACATTGGCGGGATGGTCAAACCCCGCAAGATTGTCCTGCTCGGACTACCGGATGACACAGCTGCGAAAATCGCCACCGGTCTTCCACAGGAAGTCATCCTCATCGCCGCCGATGTGCCAACGGCATTGGTAGGGCTGCTCGGGCAGGCGCGTGTGCCAAAGGCTGAACTGCGATGGCCGACGACCAATCTCGGCGTCGGACTCATGCTGGCCCGACAGGGTCGCCAACGCTTGGTGATTGATTCCGGACTGCCGCAAGATCCGAGGATGATAGTCGAGAGAGGCGGGCACGTGCTGATCGCCTGCGAAAGCGGCGACGAGATCGGTCAGATCATCGCTAGCAACCTCGCGCACTCAATCGGGGCGAGTTTCTTGGTATTCGATCGGTTGCCCAAAACGGAGATGAATGCTTGGCTTGAAGATCTCTACCTATATCGGACGCGTGACCAGACGATGCGAATCGAAGACATCGCCGATCGAACAGCGGCGCGACTGCCAAACGAGGTAAAGAGCGGTGCGTACAGTGAAGTGATATTCATCACCCATGGATTTCCATGGGGGCTTGGGATTCAAAACCGTCCAACTTCGCATCTTGAAATCTATCCGGATCTAGGCCGAACAATCGTTACAGGAATATGGGCAGAAGCGGACGCTTCTCGCTCCGCGAGGACTGCCCTGGTCGTTGATCCTGGCCAAACGCCGGGCGATGACATGAGGATCGTGGCCGAAAGCCTCCTGCGGAACCACACGCTCGTCCAGTACCCCAAGCAGCAGGGCGCTTCAATTGCAAGGGTCTCGCAACTGATTCAAGGCATGCCATTCGATTTCATCGCGTTTGCAACGCATGCAACCGAGCGCGAGGGCAAGCGCATTACTTACGAATACGATGATGCGGACGGGCGGCGGCGACAACTCGTAGTGGATCAAGCCATGGGTTTCGGATTCGACCCACGCACCGATATGTACCAGGTCGCCACTCATCACCACTTTCATGCACTCGACAGAGTTCTTTGGTCCGACGATGATGGCAAGCGCGCTCTGCCAGTCGGCTCTGCTATTACGTACTGGCTAGAGCACGTCGATGAACGTAGAGACTGGATCGTCTCAACCGAACCAATCGAGCGCGTTTTCGGTGCGATGGCGATGGAGCTGCACGACGGAACCTGGTTTCCGTTCTTTCACGGGTTTCCGGTAGAAACAGCACCGATTGTTCTGAATAACGCCTGTAATTCCTGGCATCGCCTAGCGGGAATGTTCATGTATGCTGGATGCCGTGCTTATATCGGGGCACTTGTTTCCGTGCTCGGCCCAGAGGCCGATGCAATCTCATCCGAACTCCTGGGTCCTCAACTTGGCAAGCCCCTAAGCAAAGCACTCTGGAACGCTCAACGCAGGAGTTTTCCGGGCAGATCGTTGTGGCCGTACGTCCTTATTGGCCTTCCCTTCGCGAGTGTACGCGCCAATCGTGTGAATTCCCCAGCTTACCTACGCGAATGTCTCGTGACAGCAATCCCGAATCTGCGGCAACAAGCTGAACGTGCAACGCACGAGGATGTGAAAAGGAACTGCACCGATCTGGCCGACTTTCTTCAAGATGAGTTGAGGATACTGAACGAGCGGTTTCCAGAACGTCAACGCCCTCCGTAGGGTGTTCTCCGCATTAAAAGGAAATACGATAGTAGTGGGCAGCTTGGTGTCCCCAACAGCTTTTGCTCCAATGGAAACCGAAAAGACTGGCTTTCACTGGACCTGCCATTCGCCACCGTCAGCAATGGGCTGAGGCTGTGTAAAAACCGTAAATTTCAGCGATCGTGTAGAAGA
>CAZOOK010000018.1:0-116780 GCA_964581385.1 uncultured Salinisphaerales bacterium | reverse complement strand
CGCTCAAGAACAAAAACAGATCGAAAAAATAGTGGGTAGTCGATTGGAGCGACTCAATGCTCTATTGCGCGCGCTTGAAAAAGGGTTTTTCTACAGCTTCAACGCAAGGTTAACGCGCGGCCGGCTTTACCGGCCGTCGCGTTGAACCGCCAGTTAGAGCTAGCCGTACGCGCCGAGCAGTAGCTAGAAGTAAAAGCCAAACCAGTGCATTGACCGCAATGCTAGAAACCAGCTCGGCAATGCCGATTGTAGTTAGCGAGGCATGGAGCCATAACAAATTCTCTACGGCCGGTGCTCCGGTGAGGTTACCCGGCATTAACAGCAGGAACTGAGCAACCCATAGATACTTGCCAACAATTGACATTGCGATGAAACCCCAAGCTGCCCAGCTAAAAACCGCAACCAACTCGATTGCAATAAAGATGCGCCAACCGAGAGAGACTTTGGCCATGATGTCGTGCTCTAACGCTTTCTAGTTATTACTTTGACGTATAACTCCAACGTATAATCTGGAGAATTATTCTACTAAATAATTGTAAATCAATAATATGACCTTGGAAAACACGTCAAAAATGCCAGGTTATGCGTCAGAAAACACCTCAACGGTCCCACCTCCCCGTTTGCTCGATCAGGTCCGTGCTCGTATACGGACTCTGCACTCCAGCCCACGCACGGAAATAACTTACGCGCTATTCCGCACGAAGCAAGATTATCGCTATTTATATTAATCCGTTGTCGGCAGCGAATCGTCGCCGATCGGCTTCAATCCTTATAGCCGAACAGCTTCGCGGGATCGATATGCACGTCGATGCCTGTTTCCGCAACCGCATCCGTGACCGCGAATCGAGGATCGGCAGTATTGCGCTGGATCGGATCCGCGAGCTTGAGGCCGTCGGCGCTGATCAAGGTGGCAACAAAAGGTTTGGTGGCGCGTTCGGTGCGATTGACCACGACTGCGATCTCGCCGTTGGCGAGTTTCACAAAATAACCCGGCGGAAATCCACCGAATGCCTTGATCATGCTGGCGGCGACCGCCTGCAGCTTGCCGGGAGCCTTTGTGTAAAGCTCGCGCGCCGCGTGGTCCGGCAATTTGGCACCGCGGGTGCGGCGGCTGCTCATCAGCGCGCAGTAGCAGTCGGCGAGATGGATCAGTTCAGCTATTGATGACACGTTCGTCAGACCGGCTGGATAACCTTTGCCATCGCTGCACTCATGATGCTCTGCAATGGCTTGTAGCCACCTCTCGTCGGCAACACCCAGCTTCCGCAGCAATTCGCATCCATGTATTGGGTGATTATGGATCTGCTCGCGCTGTTCCAGTGTCGGCGGCTCAAGCTGATTGTTCAAGGCAGTTTGCAAATCCAGCATGGCAATGTTCATCGTCAGGCAGGCGTGGATGGCCGCAGCCCTGTCACTCATCTTCCATAGCAGAAACTGCCCATAGATGTCGCAGCACACCGCGACCTGCAAAGTGTGGGTGATCGCGTAGTTCGATTGTTCGAGCCGCGCCATTGCGAAGATCGCTGCATCCGCATCGCGGGTGATCAGCGCCCGGATTTCCGTCGCGAGCTGGGTCAGTCTGTCGACGAACCGAGGCTCACTTTCATGGTGCCGCAGCAAATGTCCAAGCCGGTAGTAGATATCGTCCCACTGCTGGAACGGATCAACCGTTTGCGGCGCTTGCCGGTAATGTTCGTATGCGTCCTGATCAACATAGGCGCCGCGCTCGATCAGCGCTGCCAGTTCGCTGCGATCGGTCGGTACTGTTCCCTTGCGAAGCAACAGCGCACCCTGTCCGTCGAGCATGTCCCACGGAAGTGGCTGATTGAGCCCGATACGGTCCGCCAGCGCCAGTTTTACTTGCATGGTTACTAGGTCCGTTCCCGGAGCTTTTCGCAAGTCGTGGCTTGCAGGTCAGCTTTTATATCGGCCACAAACATCTTGGCTTTATGCCTTACTCGAACATTTTCGAGCATTACTGCAGTTGTTCGGCGGGAATACTGACAACCAGACCGTCGAGGTCGACGGTGATTTTGATCCAGCAATCCGCGAGCCGGCGGAAGCCGATCTTATGAAATTTCGATGGCGATCTTGCCGCCGGCCTGGCCGGCGCTGACGATCACAGCGCCGGAAGCTGCAAAGGTGACTCCGCTATGAACCAGCCTTTGCATAGCCAAGCGGCTTCAGCACCGCGGCAATCTCTTCGAGGACGCGCGGGTCGTCGATCGTCGCCGGCACCGTGTAGGTCTGGCTGTCGGCGATCGCGCGCATGGTCGCGCGCAACACCTTGCCGGAACGTGTTTTCGGCAGGCGCGACACGATGACGGCCTGCTTGAACGACGCGACTGCGCCGATCTGCTGGCGCACGCGATCGACGAGTTCCGGCACGATCTCTTCCGCGGTGCGCTTGACGCCGGCTTTGAGCACGACGAGTCCGATCGGCAATTGTCCCTTGAGCTGATCGGCGACGCCGATCACTGCGCACTCCGCAACGTCCTGATGGCCCGACAGCGCCTCCTCCATGCTGCCGGTGGAAAGGCGGTGACCTGCGACGTTGATGATGTCGTCGATGCGCGACATGATCCACAGGTAGCCGTCGTCGTCGATGTAACCCGCATCGCCGGTCAGGTAATAGCCGGGGTAGCGCGCAAGATAATTGTCCTTGTAGCCCTGCTCGTTGTTCCACATCGTGGCGAGCGTGCCGGGCGGCAGCGGCAGCTTGATGACGATGTTACCGATGGTATTCGCGGCAACACGCTGGCCGTCGGCATTCAACACCTGCACGTCGTAGCCGGGGACCGGCACTGTCGCCGAACCGGGTTTCACCGGCTTGCTCTCGATGCCGAGGCAGTTCGCCGACACCGGCCAGCCGGTCTCGGTCTGCCACCAATTGTCGATGACCGGCACGCGCAGCTTGTCCTGCGCCCAATGAATCGTGTCCGGATCGCAGCGTTCGCCGGCGAGAAACAGCGTGCGGAATTTCGACAGGTCGTATTGCCCGATCAGTTCGCCGCGCGGATCTTCCTTTTTGATCGCGCGGAACGCCGTCGGCGCGGTGAACAGCGCTTTCACGCCGTGCTGCGAAATCACGCGCCAGAACGCGCCCGCGTCCGGCGTGCCGACCGGCTTGCCTTCGTACAGGATCGTCGTCGCACCGCGCAGTAGCGGCGCATAAACAATATAGGAATGCCCGACCACCCAGCCGACATCCGACGCCGCCCAGAACACGTCGCCGGGCGCGATGTCGTAGACCGCCTGCATGGAATAAACCATTGCCACCGCGTGACCGCCGTTGTCGCGGACGACGCCCTTCGGCTTGCCGGTGGTGCCGGAGGTGTAGAGCACGTACAGCGGATCGGTGGCGGCTACGGATACACAGGCAGCAGGCTTGGCCTTCGCCACGGCTTCGTTCCAGTCCAGATCGCGGCCCGCGATCAGCGCCGCCTTGCTTTGCGGACGTTGCAGCACAATGCAGCTTTTGACCTTGTGCGCCGAGATTTCGATTGCTTGATCGAGCAACGGCTTGTACTCAATGACGCGACCCGGTTCGATACCGCAGGACGCCGACACGATCAGCACCGGCTTGGCGTCGTCGATGCGCTTCGCCAGTTCCGGCGCCGCGAAGCCGCCGAAGACCACCGAATGCACGGCTCCGATACGCGCACAGGCCAGCATGGCGATGGCTGCTTCCGGCACCATCGGCATGTAGATGATGACGCGATCGCCAGGCTTGACGCCCTGCGCGTTCAGCACGCCGGCGAACAATGCGACGCTGTCGCGCAGCTCGCGATAGGTGAAGCGCGCGATCGTGTTGGTGACGGGGCTGTCGTAAATCAGCGCGAGTTGATCGGCACGACCGGCTTCGACATGACGATCGAGCGCGTTGTAGCAGGTATTCAGCCGTCCGCCCGCAAACCAGCGGTACATGGGCGCGGCACTGGCGTCGAGCACCTTGTCCCAACGCTTGTCCCAGTGCAGCGCTGCGGCCGCTTCGGCCCAGAATCCCTCGGGATCGTTGAGTGAGCGCTGATAGGCAGCGGTGTAGTTGGAAGCTCCCACGATCGAATCCCCTAGTGTCAGGCGCCGCCGCGGTCAGCTGCGCGCGGCAATGATGAGATGTTGTCCATGAATCGATGCCGCGGCATCGGAGGTAAGAAAGGCGATGGTTTCGGCAAGATGCTCGGTCGGCACCCAGCGCGAGGCGTCGGCACCCGGCATCGCGGCACGGTTGGCCGGTGTATCGATGACGCTCGGCGCGACGCTGTTAACGCGAATGCCGTCCTCGCGGACTTCCGCCGACAGCGATTCGACCAGCCGCTGCAATGCGCTCTTGGATGCACAGTAAGCCGACATCTGCGCCGCGCCGCTCAGTGCGGCGCGCGCGGTGATGGCGACGATGCTGCCACCGCCGGCGGCCTTCATCGGCGCCACGAACGGCTTGGCGGTGACGATGAACGACCAGGCATTGAGATTCATCATCTGGTCCCAGGTTTCGCGCGAGAGCGTGAAGACCGACTCACCCATCGTGAATCCACCGGCGACGTGCACCAGCGAGTGAACGCGGCCCATTTTCGCGAAGATCTCTTTCGCCGTCTGCGCCATCGAGCTTTCCGAGGTGACATCCGCTGCGAGCAGCAGGTGCCGGGAATCGGAGGCCAGTTGCGGGAAGGCCTGCTCAAGCAGCTTGCGCTCGCGATCAATCAGAACTAACCGCGCTTTGCGCGATAGGAAAGCGGCAGTCACCGCGCGCCCGAGCGCGCCTGCGGCACCGGTGATTACGACGGTTGATTCATTGGACACAGCCTTCTCCTGAATGGACACGCGTCACGCATCCGCAGATTCAATGATAGGGCTTCTTGCAAAACCAGGAATCGTCGCCGGCATCGGGCTCTTGCCCCTAGCCTGCAGCGCCGCCATCTCCAGCAGCATGCAGAGACTCACTGCGGGGATCCGCTCAATCGGAAGACGGCAGCTGCTTGGCCTGCTTGACGTCGAGCTTTTCGCCGTTCATCGCCAGCGAGCCCTTGCCGCCCTTGGTGCATAACAGTTCGATCGTCTCCGCCGCGTCCACATAGCGTTTGCCGATCAGCGTGCCGCCGGCAAAGTTCTGATCGATCTGTCCACCGCTCTTGGTGGCAGCACCAATCAGAATCGCCACGCCGCCACAGCGCAGATCGATATCCTGCGCGGGACTGCGAATGACCATCACTTCGGTATCACAAACCGCACTTTTGAGCTTGCTGCCCGCTTTTAGAGTCGCCATCTTGAGAGTATGCGTTTTCCGTTAATCCAGGGACCGAGTACGCAGCAAACGCCGCGTCACGGCTTTGGCATAGCTTCGATTTCAAAACCGCTTTCATCTTCGTCCAAAAAGACTAAAAGCGACGGGGAAGTTTCACCTGTGCTCACAGTCGGACACTTCATCAATGCAGGTTAGTTAGCGCTCGTTACCGAGCAGCTGCTCGTAAACAAAAGCACGCAAGATCAACTGCGCCGCCGCGTCCACACCCTGGAATTCAATGCCGTAGCGATTGCGGCCGGCCGCGCCGCCTTCCTCGTAAACCGAGCGGATGATGCCCTCGACGCTCAATGCCTGCTCACCCATGCCGTCGATGGGCAATTGAAAACTGATTTTCACCCTGGTACCGGACAGACCCAGTGGCTCGCTGGTTTCTAGCATGGTTCCAGTGGCGCTCATGTCGCTGACAATCGACGGAATCGGAATCGACCATGTTCCGCCCTCGCGCTGCCGTACGACGGTCGCCGACAACAGCACACTGACGCGCCGGGAGCTGCGTACGATGACCTCTTCCTTACGTTCCGGATAGCTCAGGTGAATGTACGGGTAAGGCGATGTGCAGACGCGTAGTACGCGGCAGGTGAACGCGGACGCCATGTCGCGGGAAAAGCAGCGCACGACGAACACCTGGCCCTCGCGCACCAGCATCAATTTGCCATCCTGAGTGGGCGCCGTGACAACCAGGCTGGCCTGCGGCAATTGCCCGATGAACCTGACTGACGGACGCACACGATGACCATCATCCTGCAGGAATTGCAACTGCAGAGTGTCACCGATGTGAAGATCGAGTCCGTGTTCACCCATAGGCTTGTCCTCGCCGACATCTGTAGTTTATCGATGGCATATGTTTACTACTACTTGATCGTTAGCGGACATATTCCTGACGCGACAGCCAAAACTCCGCAAGTGGCACATCTTCCGGGTAGGTTACTTTCACATTGCTTTCGCGACCGCGCACCAGGCACGGCCGGTAATTCGCCCGCTCCATCGCCGCGGCTTCATCCTCGGGCATCTGCCCCGCACTGACCGCTGCTTCCAGCGCGCTCCGCAACAGATCGAGGCGGAACAGCTGCGGCGACTGCGCGCGCCAAAGCTCTTGGCGCTCCAGCGTCGCCACGGATTTCTCGCGCTCTTCGCGCTTCAGGGTTTCGTTAAGCGGCAGCGCCAGCAGACCGCCGTGCTCGTCGCTGGCTTCCTCACGCAGGGTTTCGATGTCGTCGCCGGTCAGGCAGGGACGCGCTGCATCATGGACGAGAACGAAGACCGGGGCCTCCAGCACGCGGCTGCGCTGATCCACGGCCTGCAAGCCGGACAGCACTGATTCCGCGCGCGAAACACCGCCAGCGACCGTGAAAATCTTCGGATGGCCGGCGATCGGCAGCTTGGGGAAATCACTGTCGCCGCGCGCCAGCACGACGACCACACCGTCGATCCAGCCAACATCGAGGAATGGCGCAATGCTCCACTCGATCAAGGCCTGACCGCGCAAGGCCAAATATTGCTTGGGTTTGCCCATCCCCATGCGCGCGCCACCGCCGGCGGAAGCGAGAACAGCCCAATAGCGCGGGCTCTTGGTCACAGACTGAGATGCAGCATCATTGCGTCGAATCGACGACGAGATAGAACGTCTCGGCCGGCCGGATCATGCCGAGCGTGCTGCGCGCGTAGGCCTCGATCGCCGGTCCGCCGGCCTTGAGGTCCGCGACTTCGGCTTCCAGCGTTGCGTTGCGACTGTTCAGCTTTGCGAGATCGGTCTGCTGTTCCACGACTTCGGCACGCAAACGGCGCGTGTCGATCAGACCGCCGTCGCCGATCCAGAGGCGATACTGAAGATTCGCCAGCATCAGCGCGAAAACGACGATGGTGGCAAGTCGCGGCATCAGCCGATTCTGATCGGGAACGCGCTGGCGCCGGGATAGCGTGCGCGGACACCCAGCTGGCGCTCGATGCGCAGCAGCTGGTTGTACTTGGCCATGCGGTCGGAACGGCACAACGAGCCGGTCTTGATCTGGGTCGCCGCGGTGCCGACGGCGATGTCGGCGATGGTCGCGTCTTCGGTTTCGCCGGAACGATGCGACACGATCGAGCTGTAACGGGCGCGCGTCGCCATGTCGATCGCCTCCAGCGTTTCGGTCAGCGTGCCGATCTGGTTGGGCTTGATCAGGATCGCGTTGCCGATACCCTTGTCGATGCCCTCGGCGAGAATCTTGGTATTGGTCACGAACAGATCGTCACCCACCAGCTGCACCTTCTTGCCAAGCTTGTCGGTCAGCAACTTCCAGCCCGCCCAGTCGTCCTCGGCACAGCCGTCCTCAACCGAGATGATCGGGTACTTCGCGCACAGGCCGGCGAGGTAATCCGTGAACTCCGCCGGAGTGAAGCTCTTGCCCTCGCCTTCGAGTTCGTACTTGCCATTTTTGAAGAACTCGGACGATGCGACATCGAGTCCGAGGTAGATCTCCTTGCCGGCCTTGAAGCCAGCCTTGTCGATGGCTTCCAGCAAGCAGTCCAGCGCCGCCGCATTGGATGGCAGGTCGGGCGCGAAACCACCTTCATCGCCGACCGCGGTGTTGAGCTTGCGCGCCTTGAGTACCGCTTTTAGCGTGTGGAAAGTCTCGGCGCCCCAGCGCAGCGCTTCCGAGAAGCTCGGCGCACCGACCGGCAGAATCATGAATTCCTGGATATCGACGTTGTTGTCAGCATGCGCGCCGCCATTGATGACGTTCATCATCGGCACCGGCAGCGTCGTCGCCTGAATGCCGCCAAGGTGCTGGTACAGCGACAGGCGTGACTCGGCGGCCGCGGCATGCGCATTGGCCAGTGACACCGAGAGAATCGCGTTGGCACCGATACGGGCCTTGTTCGCCGTGCCGTCGAGTTCGATCATGCGCGCATCCAGCGCCGCCTGGTTCTCCGCTTCCATGCCGATCACGGCTTGGGCAATCTCACGCTCGACGTGGATCACTGCCTTGGTGACGCCCTTACCGGAGTAGCGCTTCTTGTCACCGTCGCGAAGTTCGACCGCCTCGCGCGTGCCGGTGGACGCGCCCGACGGTGCCGCCGCGCGGCCGCGCGCGCCGGACGCCAGCGTTACCTCCGCCTCCACCGTCGGATTGCCGCGTGAATCGATGATTTCCTGCGCGACAACTCGAACGATCTGCGACATGGCGCAACGAACCTCGCAATCAACTGGTTGAAATAGAATGCTTAAGCATAGCGGTCTTGCGCAGCAGATGCCACGCGCGGATGCCGGTCAGCGCTCAGCTCAGGGACGCCTCGATCAGCGGCTTGGATTTGACGACGCGATCGAGCGCAACCAGCATCTCCAGCAGCTCTTCGATCCGCGCCAGCGGCAGTGAATTCGGGCCGTCGCATAGCGCCTTCTCGGGCTCCGGATGCGTCTCCATGAACAGGCCCGATACGCCCGCCCCGACCGCCGCACGCGCCAGTACCGGGATGAATTCGCGCTGTCCGCCGGACGCGTCGCCCTGTCCGCCGGGCAACTGCACCGAGTGCGTGCAGTCGAACACCACCGGCGCGAACGGCCGCATCGCCGCCAGACCGCGCATATCGACAACGAGATTGTTGTAGCCGAACGAAAAGCCACGCTCGCATAGAAACAGCGGCTGTTCCGCCACCGCGCGCATCTTGGCGATCACGTTGCCCATCTCCCACGGCGACATGAACTGGCCCTTCTTGGCATTGACCGGCTTGCCGCAGCGCGCAACCTTCTGCATGAAGTTGGTCTGCCGACATAGAAAGGCCGGCGTCTGCACCACATCGACGACCGCCGCCACTTCGGCCACGGGCGTGTCCTCGTGAACATCCGTCAGCACCGGCACGCCGATTTTGCTGCGCACGGTCTCGAGAATCCGCAAGCCTTCGTCCACACCAGGCCCGCGATAGGATTTATGCGATGAACGATTAGCCTTGTCGAACGAACCCTTGAACACATAGAGAATGCCGAGCCGCTCCGCGATCGGCTTGATATGCGACGCCACCTGCAGGCACAGCTCTTCGGATTCGATCGTGTCCGGACCGGCGATCAGGAACAACGGTTGGTCGATGCCGACATTGCGGCCGCAGAGTTTCATGAGTGCTCCGGATAGAGTCTGTTGACAGTGACTTTGATCACTGCGTCGCCGCCCAAGAGGGCGCAAGGTTGTCGAATTGTAAATTCATTCTTGGCATCATGAGCGCCCGTTTCGGAGACCCAAGGAGAACAACATGAACAAACCGATTCGTATTCGCAATGAAAACATTCGCCGTGGCTTGGCATTTGCCGCCCTGGCCCTGTCCGGCAGCTGCGCCCAAGCGGCCGCGGTTTGCCCTGGCCTGCCAAGCCACGCCGAGCTGAGGACGGCGCTGATACAAGCCCGGACCTCTGACAACGGCGGCTTCAATCTCGACATGTGGGGCACACTGGTCGATCGCGACGGCACCGTCTGCGCCGTCGCTTTCACCGGCAAGCAGCGCAGTGATCAGTGGCCCGGCAGCCGCGTGATTTCCGCGCAAAAGGCTTACACCGCCAACGCGTTCAGCCTCCCGGCACTGGCGCTCGCCACCGCCAACCTCTATACCGCCGTGCAGCCGGGCGGCAGCCTCTATGGCTTGCAGCACAGCAATCCGGTGGATACCGGCGCGGTCTATAAGGGGCCGGCAACGCTATGGGGACAACCGAATGATCCGCTGGTCGGCAAGCGCGCCGGTGGCGTCAATGTCTTCGGCGGTGGCCTGCCGCTGTACGACAGCAAGGGACAACTGCTCGGCGCGATCGGCGTCTCCGGCGACAGCTCCTGCGCCGATCACGCAATCGCATGGCGCACGCGCAACGCGCTGAAACTCGATTATGTGCCGGGCGGTGTCGGCCCGGGCGGCATGGACCAGATTGCCTTCACTGGCGGCTGGGGCCAGCCGCATTGCAAGGATGCCGCTGCCGAAGACAAAGTCGTCGCAGGATTGCCGCCGACACGCAAACCGTAAGCGGGACCGCGGCGGGCGGGCTGTCCGCGCAGGACAACCCGCCCGGCGTTCGCATCATCCGCCAAGCAGCGCCTTTTTCAGATCGTCCTGCACCGGATTGTTACCGAGCCAAACCTTCAGCATCGAGGGACCGAGATCCGGCCCCGCAATGGCGTCCTTGCGCTGACCGTTGACGGAAAGCTGTACGCCGCCAGCCGCATCGAAATCGAGCGCGATGACATCGTTCTCGTGGACTTCCTTGATTTCTCGCATGACCCGATCGAGCTCGTTGAGCTGCGGCGTCAGCGCCGCCAGTTCCGTGTCGGATAGATTCTTCTCGATACCCTTGTGGAACGCCTTCAGCATGCGTTCCGCACCGAGCCCGCGCTTCATCACCAGGACCACGCGGCGCGGTTGCTTGGAGTTGATGATCGCATCGGCATCAGCGCTTTTGGCTGGAACGTACAGGCCGGCCACGTAAACACTGACCAACCCGAACTCCGAACGCAGACCACCGCCATTCAGAACCAGATCGGCACTGGTGACCGTCACCTTGTCATCGAGTTTGACGCCGGAAACCTCAGCGGCGAAAGCGCCCAGGCTGAAAAAACCCAGCATCGCAGCGGCCATCAACTTATTCATCGTGCACCATTCAAAAAAGACCGCCGAAATCAACCGAAATTCAAGTGACGTTCACGCGCTTCACCGCGTAGCTCACCAGACCCGGAAAAAACCGCTTGGCGTAAACCGCGATGCGCTCATAGCGGGCGATCAGCAGCTCATCCCGATTTTTCTCCACCGCACACCAGATACCCTCCGCGCAGCGTTCCGGCGCCATGCCCTTGTCGGTCGATTTATCCATCTTGCCGTGCGCGCCGCCGGTCGCGGTCAATGCGTTGATCGATACTTGCGTACGCACATAGCCTGGCATCACCAGTGTGAACCGGATGTTCTCGCGCCACAGCTCCGCGCGCGCAGAGTCGGTGAAACCATATAAAGCATGCTTGGCGGCCGAGTAGCCGGAACGCATTGGCGTCGCCACCTTGCTGACCACGCTGCCGGTCATCACCACATGGCCGCCGCCACGCCGGCGCATGCCCGGCAATACCGCTTTGGTCAACGCCACCGGCGCGAAGAAATCCAACTCGAACAGCTTGCGGTAAACATCCAGGTCCGTATCCGCGACCAAGCCACGCTGCGACCAGCCGGCATTGTTGACCAGCACATCGACCGGGCCGAAGAACGCTTCGGCCTTTTTCGTTGCATCGACGGCATCGAACGCGATCAGATCGAGCGGCAGAATCGCGACCATGGAAGGGTCGGCGCACAGGCCGCGCACGCGCTCAAGCTCGGCGGCGCGACGCGACGTCAGCACCAGCTTCGCGCCGCGCGTCGACGCCGCAATCGCCAGCGCTTCACCGATACCCGAAGATGCACCGGTGATCCAAACGGCTTTGTCTGCGATCTGTGTCATTTTTATTTTCCAGTTCGTTGGGCGGTGAATACGGCGATGGCTATCTATTTCTGCCGTCAAGAATATAAGGCGAAACGAAGCGCAAGCCGCGATGGCGCCATCATTTCTCAACATTAAGGAACGGAATCGGAGCGCCGGCATAGATCGCGGTCGGAAGCGCACCATTCCATTTCTCAGCTTTGATCTTTTCAACTTCGATGCGTCGCAGTTCGAGCACTTCTTTGTTTTGCGCGAGCGCCGCATTCTGCACGCGCAGCGCCTCGGCCTGGGCCTTGGCAATCGTGAGGTTGGCATAGGCTTCACCGTCGGATTCCGCCTTTCGCGCATTGGCTTCGGCCTCGGCAATGGCGACCTTCTGCTTCTGCTCGGCTTCCACGGTCTTGAGTTTGTTCTCCGCGGCAAGGCGCAATTGCTCCTGCGTCACTTTGTCGTTGATCGCGTGCATGTAGGAGTCCGAGAATGCGAAATTCCGCATGTCGATATTGATGACCTGGGCGCCGTAGAGGGCGAGCTTCTCGCGCAAGGCAGCGTTGATGTCGCTGGATACCGTGGCGCGTTGGGCGATCAAATCAGGGGCAGTGTATTTGGCGGTCACGGCCTTGAAGATTTCCTGTGTCGCCGTTTGCACGTAGGACGATAGATTGCCGTCATGGGAGTATTTTTCGAATACTTCCGCCACGCGATCGGTGGCGATGCTGTATCGCACGGTCAAACTCACTCTCACCGGTTGCGTATCACTGGTGCTTCCTTCGGCATCCTCGATGTCTGCCATCTCGGCCCGGATGCTGAAGTTGGAAAGCTTCTGCCAGGGTGGAAGAACCGCCAATCCCTCGCCCTCGATACCGACGATTTTGCCGAACTGTGTAACGACCCCACGGCTTCCCGTCGGTACCGAATAGAACGGCCATAGGATGACGAGCGCGATCAATGTGGCAATGCCAATGACGATTCGATTCAGAGGGAAACCCAGTTTTCGCGTATCGGGGAGTGGCATGTTTTACTCCGTGCTTCCTGTCCGCAGCCTGAAATGGAAAAGCCCGCTTGCGGATTCACCGCAAGCGGGCGTTGTACTTACGACGTCTTGGTTCAGGCCACTTTTTCGAGCGACTTGTCCCACTTGCCGAGCGCGGCAAGGCCGTTCATCTTGGCGCGGTGCAGGTGCGCGGTGCGGCCGGCTTCGACATTCTTGCCGCTCCAGGCCTTGAGCGCAGCGGCCTGCAAGGCACGGCCGTAGGAGAAGGTCAGATGCCACGGCAAGTGCCCGATCTTGTTCATGGCATCGAGGTGCGCGGTCGCGAGTTCGTCGCTCTGGCCACCGGAGAGGAACGCAATGCCCGGAACGGCGCCAGGCGTGCGGCGCTTCAGCACTTTCAGTGTGCGCTCGGCGACTTCTTGCACCCCCGCCTGCGTCGGACACTTGGCGCCGGAGACGACCATGTTCGGCTTCAGCACCATGCCTTCGAGCAGCACACGCTGCTTGTAGAGCTCCTCGAACACCGCTTCCAGCGTGCGATCGGTGACCTGTTCGCAGACTTCGATGGTGTTGTCGGCGTCCATCAATACTTCCGGCTCGACGATCGGCACAATGTCGGCTTCCTGGCATAGCGCGGCATAGCGCGCCAGCGCATGGGCATTGACGTGGATCGCGTAATCGGTCGGCACGCCGTTGCCGATGGTGATGACCGCGCGCCACTTGGCGAAGCGGGCGCCAGCGCCTTTGTACTTGACCAGACGCTCGCGCAGGCCGTCGAGACCTTCGGTCACCGTTTCTTCGGGACCGCCGCCGGCCAGCGGCTTGGCGCCCTGATCGACCTTGATGCCCGGAAGCACGCCTTTCGATGCGAGCAGTTGCGGGAACGGCTTGCCGGCAAGGCTGGACTGGAACAGCGTCTCTTCAAACAGGATCACGCCGCCGGTGTGCTGCTCGAAACCCGGCGTGGTAAACAGCATGTCGCGGTAGGCCCGGCGGTTCGGTTCACTGTTCTCGACGCCGATCTTGTCGAAGCGCTTCTTGATCGTGCCGGTCGACTCGTCGGCGGCAAGAATGCCCTTGCCCGGCGCAACCATGCCAAGAGCGGTTTCGTTAAGAATCTTTTCGTTCACTGAACTACCTCTGAGGTGTCGTCGTAAGGGGGTTAGGGCCTGTCAGCGTGCGCGGAATAGGAACCGCCGGGCACACGCCATGGGTCCCAGACCGCCGATTTTACGGCGTGCCAGCCCCATCCCGCCATCGCAGCGCCCCGATTCCCTACGGTTTTTAGATACCATGCCTGGAATCCGGCCCTGCGCTCCCCGCTTTCAACGGGCATTGACATGTCGAACACTGCCGCGCCCACCGCTTATACCCGCACCGCCGTCGCGCTGCACTGGCTGATCGCGGGGCTGTTTGCCTGTGGTTTCGCGCTGGGCGCAGTGATGACGGACCTGGCGGCCAGTCCGCAGAAAGTGAAGCTCTTTTCCTGGCACAAATGGATCGGCATCACCGTGCTCGGACTCGCCGCGCTGCGCGGCCTATGGCGGCTGACGCACACCGCGCCGGAACTGCTGCCGGCACCCGCCTGGCAGCAACTGGCGGCCCGTTTCACGCATGCCCTGCTGTACACACTGATGTTCGTGACGCCGCTGGCCGGCTGGACCTTCAGTTCCGCGTCCGGTTATCCGGTGGTCTATCTGGGCCTGTGGCAGCTGCCGGACCTGGTGGCGAAAAACAAACTGCTGGCGCCGTCGCTGGCGGATATGCATCAAACGCTGGCATGGCTGATGCTGATTGTCGTGCTCGCGCATGCGGCCGCCGCGCTCAAGCATCATTTTCTCGATCGCGATGAGACCCTGCGCCGCATGCTGCGTTTCCGGCGTCCCATCTGAATCCGGCGACCAAGCGCAAGAAGATTGGCCAATGAATATCCGTCTTTCATTTTTCGGACCGCTGCTGTTGATGGCTTCAGCAACAATGGCTGCCGATAGCCGCATCGACAATGCCAAGAGTTCGATTATCGTCACCTTCACCCAGATGAAGGTGCCAGTCGACGCGCCGTTCCGCAGTTTCGGCGGCCACATCGACTACGACCCGGCGCATCCCGACGCGGCCAAGGCGGAATTACAAGTCGATACCGGCAGCCTCGATCTCGGCGACGAGGAGTACAACGCGGAGACGCGCAAGAAGGAATGGTTCGACAGCGCAGCCTCGCCCAAAGCCACGTTCGTCGCGACCGCCATCAAACCGGCGCCGGGCGGGCATCTTGAAGCCACCGGCACGCTAACGATCAAGAACAAGCCGCAGACCGTCACCGTGCCGGTCACGGTCGGCGCCAATGCCGGCACGCATACGTTCGACGCGACATTCGAGATTTCGCGGAGCTATTTCGGGATCGGCGGTGCGGACTGGAAAGATACTGTCGATGACAAGGTCAGGATCAAAGTCCATCTCGTTCAAACCACTCACTGAATCCCAGTCCGAACCTACTTGACCTACTTGCGGGCCAGTGGATTCGGCGTCGGCTCCGCAACCTTGGTCAGCATATTGCGATCCGTATGGTGAAACGGCTCGGACTTGCCGCGGATCATCATGACCGTGTCCTCATCGTAGGCCCAGGTGCCATCCGCGTTGATGGTCACCTTGATGCGGAACTCGATGGTCTTGAATGCGTACTCCAGGAATGGAGCCGACAGGATGCCGAACGAGGCGTCGCCTTGCTTTGCGACCAGCTCGAAACTCTTTGAATCCGCACTCGCTTTGCCCACCGCCATTGCCACCTGACCGCGCGGGATCGTCAGCGTATGGATCACGGTACCCGTCGCCGGCTCCCACAGCCAGTACCCGACCTGCTCATGGTAGGTTTTCACTTGGTCCGGCTTCACGATGTGCGTGAAATAACGTAAGCCGTAGAACAGTTGCGGACCGTTGGTGGCCGGATCCAGCGGTTGCAGCTCGATCCGTTCGACAAAAGCCTGCTTCTTCGGACCTTCCACCTTGGGCTTTACGTCGAGCCCGCGAGCCCCCTCCCAGATGCCAGCCATGCCGCGCAACGGGCCGAGATTCTTCAGTGTGTCGACGTCGATATTGGACGGCTCAGTGTAGATGTCTTCGGGAAATTCGCTCATGCGTGGTTCCGTGCAGTTGTTGCGTTAAGGAGCTCTTCCTCTCTCGAAGTGAGAAGGAATTAAATGAACAAATATTGAGTCTTCATTCTGCCAGTTCGCCCCGCGGCTCGGCTATGATTGAGGCCGCTCGCCAATCACTCCGTCATGCGCATATCCATCGCCCTTGCGACTTACAACGGCGAAAAATACCTCGCTAAGCAGCTCGACAGCCTTGCGCGCCAGAGCCTGCCGCCCTGCGAGTGCGTGATCTGCGACGATGGCTCCACAGACGGCACTCTCGAAATTCTGCAAGCGTTCGCGGCGAGCGCACCCTTCCCTGTTCATATCCATCGCAATACGACCCGCCTGGGTTATCGGGAAAATTTTTTGCGGTGTGCGAGTCTCTGTTCCGGCGAACTGATCGCGTTTTGCGATCAGGATGATGTTTGGCTTGATCACAAACTGCAGAAGGTGGCTGCAGCCTTCACGGAGCATCCTTCGGCAGCACTCGTCATCCATCAGGGACAGGTTGTCGACGCCCAGTCGAGACCCACCGGCGATTTTTATCCGCGAGTCTCGCGTGCGCAGTTACAAAAAAAACTGACCTGCGAACCCTGGGTGAACATTCCCGGATTCGCGATGACGTTCAAACGGGAACTGATTCATTGCTGCCCCTGGGACCGACGCCCCGCCGATCCCAATACCTTCGATGCGTCCGCTGCTCACGACACCTGGATCCTGCTCATGGCGGAGATCACGGGAGATATCGCCTTCATTCCCGACAACCTCGTTCAATATCGCCGCCACGGGGGCAATACGACGGCAAGCATCAAAGTGAAAAAACCGCCGGTCCCGGCATCCCTCGCGCAGAAAATACGTCGCAGACTGGCACGCATGCGTCAGGAATTTCTGCGCCACGCGGGATTGTTCGATGAAAGCGCCCAGCTGCTGCTGGACCTCAGCACGCGCTGCGAGGAATCACACCGCGACAACATACGCAGCGCGTCCGCACGTTACCGGCGCTTTGCCGAAATCCACTGGCAGCGGGCTCGCATCTATGATTCCGACAGCCCATTGCGTGAACGGCTGGGCTGCCTGCGTCGTCTTATCGTAGAAGACGCTTATGCTCCGTGGAGTCGGGGTGGTGTCAGCCGTCGCGCCCTGAGCAAGGACTTCCGCTACTTACTCTTCGGCAGTCTTTAGAAAATTGCCCTGCCGGCCCTAACAGCCGCGAATGCACCCTTGCGAAATCGGGCACACTCGCGGCCGCGTGATCACTGATTTAACAACTTGGTTTAATTGCCCGACTGCACATCGATGCGACCGTAGAGGCCGTTCGCTTCGTCATTGGTTCCGGCAGCGAAGAACAAGGTATCGACCGGTTGATTGGCAAAGCCGTTGCCGAATGCGATTCCCCACAGGCCGCTAATCGCAATGGGCTGTCCCTGCGTATCCATCAGTTGACCGGCCCAAAGGCCATTGGCAAGGTTGTATGCGTTGATCATTCCGTCGCCAAAATTACCGATCAGCAAGCGGCTTCCAAACTGTCCGAAACCCGCCGGTGCCAATGCCATACCCCATGGCGCATTGAGATGGCCGCGCGAGATCAGGCGCCGGATCATCACTCCATTGGGATCATAGACATCGACATAGCCGAGACCAGCACCGTTGACGTTGTCATGGGCGTCCGAGTCCTGCTTGGCATAACTGACGTAAATGTCCCCAGCGATTGCCTGAATACCGAACGGTGCGAAGTGCTTCGGCAACGCCGGGTCGACAAATCCGGTCGTCGGAACCGACTGGAATTTGCTATCGAAGATATCGATCTTGCCATTGTGAAAGTCGGTGGCGTAGAGCAGGCTACCGCTGCCATTGGCGCTCAGTGCGACGCCTTTGTAAACCGCGCCACTGGCGGAATTGTCGACAGCAACGACCGCGTGCGTGCTATCCACGCTGGAAGCCCAGCCCGAAATCACGCCATCTTCCGTGACGAAAATGAATGCGCTGGGCGCGGATACTCCGTTCTTGGTAACGACAAAACTTTTTGAGGAATTAGACACTGTTCCCGTAGGTGCTCCCGGAGCACCGCCGACACCCGGAATCTGCACGACGAGCGAATTCGCGACACCGGATCCGTCATACAAGGTCGACAGGCCAGTGCCGTTGTCGGCAATCCAAACATCTCCAAATGGATTGAAAGCGATGCCCCAGGGATTGACCAGATTATGGTCAACATGGTCGGCAGTGACCGCGCCGTCCGACACCAGATTGTGCTGCGTGTAAAAAGTGCTGGCGGCTGAAGCCGATCCGACGGCAAAAGCAATACTTGCGGCCGCGATGATACCCATTTTCTTCATGATGACTCTCCATTGATTCACAACCTATGAATTCGGGAACGCTCCCGATACTCGAGGAACACCGGCGCGCGGCGACGCTCCGGATCAAATTTGATCCGGTCGGCGCCATGCACCGTGTGCTCTTCAGTTGTAAGTACGCGCGGACCTCGATCCGGTTGTCAGTTCGATCGGCGATTGCGAAGAGTCATTGCCGAAAAGCTCCGGTGGACTGATATTGAAGGGAAAAAACTTTTCAGGCTGCGGAGATATCTGGGAGAGATCTAGACGCAGGACGAAAACCACTTCGCTTGGCAACAAATGCTGGTAGCAAGGCAAAAATATCTTGGTAACGACTCGATCGACAGATGGCCGTGTCTTAGACTGGCGCTTACCGTTCACAGGTACATAAACTGAAACACCGGATGAGCAGATCCCTCAGCCGCGAAACGCAGCTACGGCTGGTCGCCGTTTTTGTGTTCGTGCTTGCACCGCATGCGGCGCACCTTCCGTGGTGGTGCAGTGGCGGCGTGGTTGCGGTGACGATTTGGCGCGTCATCGCGGTGCTGCGGCGCTGGCCACCACTGCCGGGTGCGTTGCGTGCTGCGCTGGCACTGATTACATTCGCGGGCGTCTATATCAGCTTCGGTCGCGTCAGTGGCCAGACCGCCGGCGTCGCGCTGCTGGTATTGATGGCGGGACTCAAGCTCACCGAACTCGGCGAGCGCCGCGACGTGATGTTCCTGTCGTTCCTGCTCTACTTCATTCTCATCACGCACTTCCTATTCTCACAGGATCCGTGGACGATCGCATATCTCCTGGTCAGCGCGCTGCTGATCACTGCCGTGCTCGCGGACATCAGCCACGACGGTGAGGCGCTGCCGTTGCGGACTGCACTGCGCACCAGCGGGGTCATGATTGCGCAGGCGCTGCCGCTGATGCTCGTCATGTTCGTATTGTTTCCGCGCCTGCCGGGACCGCTGTGGGGTATCCCGTCGGATGAGGGTTCGGCGCGCAGCGGACTGTCCGATTCGATGTCCCCGGGCGATATCTCTCATCTCATCGAATCGGACGCAACTGCGTTCCGTGTGCGCTTCATCGATCCACCACCGCCAGTGGGACAACGCTACTGGCGCGGACCGGTCCTGGACACTTTCGACGGCCGCCGCTGGACGATGGCGACACAACCATCGCCGGAACCTGAAACGCCGCTGCGGTTGCTTGGCCCTCCGGTACGCTACGAAATGATCATCGAACCGTCGGACCAGTCATGGCTGTTCGGCCTCGATATGGTCGATCGCAACACGTTGCCGCTCGATGCGCACTTCGATCCCGGCCTGCTGATCCGCACGCACGATCCTGTACAAGCGCGCCGCCTCTATACGCTGGCCTCGTATCCGCATTATCTGCTCGCCCCCCAGCTCTCGCGGCGCGAACGCGCACATGCTCTGCGCTTGCCACGCTACGGCAATCCGCGCACACATGAACTGGCGCAGTCGTGGCGGGCGCAGGGACTCGACGACGATGGCATCGTGCGACAGGCACTAGCGATGTACCAACGCGAGAATTTCGTCTACACACTGGAGCCGCCGGTACTTGGTCGCGAAGCGGTGGACGAATTTCTGTTCGATACCCGTCGTGGCTTCTGCGAACACTACGCCAGTAGCTTCACGGTGCTGATGCGCGCCGCCGGCGTTCCGGCACGCGTTGTCACCGGTTATCAGGGCGGAGAGAAAAATGCGGTCGGCGACTACTACATCGTGCGCCAGTCGGACGCGCATGCCTGGAGCGAGGTATGGCTGGAACAGCGCGGCTGGGTGCGTATCGATCCGACTGCGGTTGTTGCGCCGGACCGCGTCGAAGCCGGCGTCGGCAGCGCGCTGCTCGACAGCGGCACGCTGCCGGCGTTCCTGGATCCGGCACGGCGCAGCAGCTTTCGTTTCGCGCTGCGCGCACGTCTCGACTGGGTCAACGAGCAATGGTCGCGCTGGGTCCTCGCCTACGGGCCTGAACTGCAGCATGACCTTCTGTCGCAACTCGGCCTCGACGGCTGGGAAGATTTGATGATTGCAATGACGGTGTCGCTGTCTCTGCTGCTGGGTATCGCCGGCTTGCTGGTCATGCGATCAAGCTTTCCCACCACACCAAAAGATGCGGCGCTGCGCGCCTGGCTGCGTGCGTCGCGCAAGATGGCGAAACGTGGATTCGTGCAGCGACCGGATGAAGGTCCGCGCGATTTCACCGATCGCGTCGCCGCCGCGCGACCGGAACTGGCAGCGCCGTTCTGCCGTGTTCTCGATCTCTACTTGCGCAGCCGCTATCTGGATGAACCGAATGTACCGATGCAGAGGGCACTCGACGTAGCGGTATCGCGCCTGGGATAGGTTCGCTTGCACTTCATTTTCAGACTAACGAGCCATGGTATTGCTCCGTCACTCTTCGACGCTAATTGTCGGAACCCAGCTTGCTAGGCGGATCGATATTTCCGCAGGAAATCGGCGAAATACGCTCCCGAGTTGCGGTCGTTCATGGCCCGGCGTACAAGCGGGCGTGGATACCCGGCACGTCGTTCGCAGCGATACTTTCGGCCACCCCGCACCCAGGTGCCGATCTCAGACCAGAGATCAAGGTACTTGAAAAAGCTGTGCCACGATGGCGATGGGTTCGTTACTGGCAACGATTTGCTGATGCCACGCCGCCACGAAACCTCCATTTCCGTCGATTGCAGTAGCAAAGTCGGAGTTATCGGTGGGTGCTGTCATTACCAGCGGCGCTCCATTGGCACTCCCATTGGCGAGGAACGGCTGAATTGAGAAGCTAGTGCTTATTACTTGCGATACTTGCCAAGCGGCGACGAAGCTACCGGAAGGCTCGACGGCAAGCGAAGCTCCCGTGATGTAGTCAGGACTGGAAGTCAAAACGATAGACTCTCCTTTCGGCGAGCCATTTGCCGAATACTGTCTTGCTTTATAGACAGAAACGGAATAACCGCTCTCATCGACGCTATAGTCAATCCAATCGACGTCGAAATCCCCGCTTGAGTCCATGTGAACGCCGCCGATAGTGGGAATGCCACCGGACGTGCTGAAAGAAGAAACTGTAGCAGGTAGACCAACACCCTTGCCTTGTGCATCGAAACGTTTCGCCACAAATTGTTGGTGTCCAATTTTGGATTGGACCGATGTGATCGTAACGAAATTTCCAGAAGGCGCAACGGCCAGACCGAAAATAAATTGGGAGCTGGCTCTGGGAAACGGAGTGAAATTCGAGAAAAGTTGCTTCGCCGTCTTATCGACGACAATAGCCGCGCTCTTTGGCGCGCCTTTCACATCATAAATTCTCGCATAAGTAACAGTGGACTTAGCGCCGCCCAAGTGAATGTAAGCGGGGATCGGCAAATAAGTCATATGATCTTCAGTCCAGGCGATAACATAATCGCCGTCGGCATCCATGGATATCAAAGGGCCTGCACTTACGATGTCATAGTTGCTTGTTCCAGGTATTGATACCGATGTCACATCGACTTGATCACCAGAAAGGCTACCGTTGGCCTTGTAGCGCTGGGCAAGAATATGCTGCAGGTTCAGGGAGTCGGTAGTGGGAGTCGTAGCAGACCAGGTAACCACGTAGTCCCCGTCATCATCTATTGCAACCGTGGCGCCTGCGCCCGCATTGGAAGTAACGGTGATCTCCGGGCCTTTCGCCGTACCACTTGCGGTATACTCTCGCGCGTAGATCGAGTAACCCGCATGGTAGATAATCACAAAATCGCCAGCGGCGTTCTTCGCAATGCGCGTTCCAGCATCGTGAGAATCGGTTTTGTAGTCGGAGTTGATGTCAAACACCGGTCCCAGAGCTGTGACGTCGGCATATGCAGTCTCTGCCGCAAAGCAAGCAGATGCAGCGGCGGCAAATACGGTCTTGCGAATCAAGCCACTGGCACAATAAATGGACTTCATTTCCTTCTCCCCTGCCAATCTAGGTTGCATAGCCGGTCCCCGATCGTTGAATGACTTCATTTGGGACAGGCAGTCCATGCAATATACAGAGACCAAGGGGGTGGCACTGTGAACCACGTCACAAAACGGCTGAAAGCAAAAACCGATGCGCTACGGCCATGCTCGACCAAGCGTGATCGCATGCGATGCACGTCACTTGTTTTTTTGTCGTGGCGAGCTGCGCAACATCAATGTTGAGAATTTAAAGAATCATCTCAGCGAATAGCGCCCCGCCATCAACGGCAGATCGAGAAATGTCTTGATCCCCGGCGACGCATCGCAGACATAGGGGATTGCGTTGATCGCATGCATCGCGGTGCAGATCATCGCCGGTTCGGTATGTGCCTGTTCGACATGCCTGTCTTCGAACGTCGTGGCCTGTTCAAAGGTGCAACGCAGCGAAGGCTCACCTTCGATGGTGACACTCCATTGCGTATGGTTGCTGGCGTCCTTCGCTCCAGGCCAGCCTTCGCCCATGTCGTAGGTCGCGACCCAGACGAGCTGAATGATGATCATCGGCTTGCCGCGCACGACGCCGGCGAAGCGGGTCTTGATACCGCCGATGGTACCGGGTGGAATCGACCCCGATTCGATGACCGCGCCACCCGGTGTGATGCCATGCTCTTCGGTCTGTTCGATACGATCGAGCTTCACGCCTAGTCCGTCGGCGACCATGGCGATCGATTGATGGAAGAACTGCATCATCAAATCGAAATTCGGATGCTTGTTGGCCTTCGCATACTCCAGCGTGCGACCGAAACTCAACAGGTTGTGATTCAGCTCCGGAGAGTTGTAGGTACGAAAATCGGCAAACTCGCGCACGTAAACCTCATCGATGCGGCGGCTCAGCACGGACATCGTCAGCGGCAGCACTTCGCCGCTGAAGCCGGGGTTGATGCCGGTGCCGTGTACCGAGGTGCCGCCTTTCCTGCACGAGGCTTCGAGGCGATCGACAAGCGCCTGCCCGAAAAATTTCGGGTACAGCAGTCCCGATGTAGTGACGACGTTCTTTCCGGATTCGAGCATGCGGCAGATCAGATCGACGTCCGGCCACAGCGCGTTGTAGGACACGCAGTCGGCGTCCATTGCAATGATCTTCTCTATGTCATCGGTCGCCGCCACATCAATCGGCGCGATACCGGCGAGCGTGCCCGCATCCTTGCCGACCTTGTCCTTGCTGTGGACAAGCAGACCGACGAGCTGCAGCTGCGGATGGTCAGCCAGCGCAATCAGTGCTTGTTTGCCAACACCACCGGTCGCGTACTGAATGACTCGATACTTCTTCATGCGTGCCGCTCTCCGATTTTTTTCGCACCGTAGTAGAGTCGGAACACCAGCAACAACGGCACCATGCCCCATGGAATGTTGTAGGTGATCACCGGCACCAGTGCGGTGTGGTAGACATCCGCCTGCATGACTTCCCAGACGATGTACAGCACCATCGCGTAGATCAGTGCGCCACTGACCGTGTAACCACACGCGCGATAGAATGGAGTATCGACCTTGCCGGCGCCGAGCGCATACAGCGAGTAGAGATAGAACGGACTCAGCAGCACCGAATCGAAACCGATCATCAGCGCCATCCATAACGGCATGTCGAAGTACACCGGGTCGGACTTCGCGTAGCCGATCCAGATATCCGCGATGGTCTGGTTGGTACAGGTGTTATGGCGCAGGCCGTCCCAGCCGCAGTAGAGATAGAACAGAGGCTCGTGGACGAACGCGACGAGCACGAACAGTGCGAATGCGCCGAAGAAGAACCGGTCCCACTTCGGAAACGGCGACTGACGGAAACCTTTCATTGCATCTGCCGGCAACGAGGCAACGGCAGATCAACGCTGGTCAGCACGCCATTCTTGGCTCCGCACAGTGGAACCAGACTGTTGACCGCAGCCATCGCAGTGGCGAGACCGGATGGGTTGTAGTCGGGAATGAAGTCGAGCGCCTTGTCTAAAAACGTGTAGCGCGGCTCGAAAGTGCAGCGCAGCGACGGCGACCCTTCGATGGTGACCCGCCACTGCGTATCGTTCTGGTGCTCACCGGATTTCGGCCAGTCCTCACCGAGATCGAATGCGGTGATCCAGAATGTTTCCTGCACGATACGCTCGATGCCGCCCGCGCGCCCGACCCAGCGCCAGCGCTGACCGGCAATGGTCCCTTTCGGAATATGACCGGCCTTGATGTCGTAGGCATTCGGCGCAAACACAAAATCGCGCGACTCCGTGATCTCGTCGAGCTGCAGTTCCAGCCCATGCGCAAGCGCGGCGACAGACTGTGTGAAGAATTCACGCATGATCGCGAGGTCTGGCAGCTTGCCGGTCTGGATATCCTCGATCGGCCGGCCGAAACCCATGACGCTGAGAATGTGCGGTGCCGGATATTTCGAGCAATCTGCATACTCACGGATATGTATCTGACGCACCCGGCGGCACAGCGCCGACATCGTGAGCGGCAGCACTTCGTCGACCCAGCCCGGGTTGATACCGGTCACATAGAACGACGAGTCGCCTTTCTTGCACGCTTCATCGAGACGCCGCTGCAATTCGGGTGACTGCCACGAAGGGCACATCAACCCGGCGGTGGTCACCACGTTCTTGCCGGATGCGAGCAGCGCACAAATGCGATCCACATCCGGCAGGAGCATCATGTAGCAGACGGCGTCGGCCTTGATTTTTAAGATCTGCCCGAAATCATCCGTCGCCAGTGCTTCGCAGCGGCTGTCCTTCACATCGGCAAGATCGACCGCTTTGCGACCAACGTTGCCGGTGCTATGAACCAGTAGTCCAGCGAGGTCCAACGACGGATTGGCGAGAATCGCCTTCAGTGCCTGCTTGCCGGCGACGCCGGTGCCGCAGTGGATAATTCGAAGTTTAGGCATTCCTCGCTCCGGGTTGCGGGCATCGATCGGGACGCAACTGTCGAGCCGCCGTGCTTATTCGTAAAACTGTTCGTACCAGCGGCGGAATTGCGCGATCGGCCCGTCACCGTTGCTGAGCGCTGGCTTCTCCCGGTAACACTTGCCTTCCCAGATGCGGATATCCTTGCACCATTCATTGTCGACGGCATCGATCAGCGTACGCGCCGAATGTCGCGGAATAGAACGGTGCGCGTAGTAGATTTGGTGCATATACAAAACGCCCGGATCGACCGGCGTGAAGCAGGTCATCATCAGCCACTCGGTGGCCCCGGTGTAATGCGTGTAGGTATAACCCGGCCCTACCGCCAGCGAATCGACGCCGACTGCGCCCGCGTCTCCATAGCCGGTATTGACGTCTCCGGTGTCGTAGCCGACGCGATAGCAGTGCGCGTCGGGCACAAATTTAAGTTTCACGCCATCCCATCCATGCACTGCGACAAAGTGAGAAAAATCGGCACCGTTCTCGGAGATATCCTGCGGATGTCCCTTGAACAAATGCTCGCGCGTTTCAGCGAAATAGTGGTCGGCACTGGCGACAATGGGGTGCGATGGAATCTCCCAATGCGGCGACTCACCCCTGCTGTGGTGCCAGACAAAAATAAAGCCGTTTACTTCGCGCGACGGATGGGTCTTCAGCGTCGCGGCGGCCGGCTTGCTGGTGCCATAAGGAATATGTGCACAACGGCCTTCGCCATCGAATTCCCAGAAGTGGAACGGACAGCGAATCCTGTTCTCGACAACCGCTCCAGTGCCGAGATGCGCACCGAGGTGCGGGCAGTACGCATCGACGACCGATAGCACACCATCATTGCCGCGGAAGAGAACCAAATCGCGCCCAAGAATATGCCGCGACACCACCTGTCCGGCCGTGACATCTTCGGAAAAGCCAATCCCCATCCAGCCGTTCGGTATCGCCGGACGCGGATCAGGATTGTCGAAACCACCTCGTTCCGGAAGTAGAGACATATCGGAACTCCTGTTGGTATGGCCGTCCGGACAGTTATTTACAAGCTGCTGCGCTCGAGAACGCCGCGATGTCACTCAATGCGCGCCTGCCTGGCGACCTGCTTGCCGGCAAGACGGCCAAAGTAGGTGACGTCCGCAACCGACATTCCGCTTGCGTAACCCTTGGATGTGCGCGGGATTCCCGCGACCGTACGACCGGCGGCAAATAAACCCGGAATCGGCTCGCGGTCCGGATTGACGACTTCGCCTGTCGGCAGCACATCGAGGCCGCCGAGCGTGAACACATATGGTTTGATCTCGCTCAGTTTGTAGCTGATCAATGCGTAAGGCGGTATATCAAAGGGCGCGAGCCATTCGGCAGATTTGTGGAACAGCGGATCTTCACCCTTGGCGGCGTAGCGGTTGTAATAAGCGACCGTTTGCTGCAGCGAGCCTTCCGGCAACCCAGCTTCCATTTCGATCTCCGCCACGCTTTCGCCGACCGCCACGATCTCGGTATTCGACATGTACGCTGGGCGATCGAAATGCTTGTTGTCGATGAACATGTAGACCTTGTCGGTCGGCTGCATTGAAGCATAGTGACCGAGACGCGCGAGATAGATGTCCTCGTTGATGAAACGCTGGCCCGCTTCGTTGACGAAGATACCGAAAGTGAGCTGCGGCGGCGGATAGTGCGCAATACCAACGAAGGCTTCGCTCATGTTGATCGCCTGACCGCCAGCGGCAACACCCATCAGAATGCCGTCGCCCATGTCACCGGGATTGCCGTGGCGCGTAGCGAAAGTATCAAAATACGGGATGTGCTTCTTGGTCATCGCCTCATTCATGATGAAACCGCCCGCGCACAGCACTACACCTTGGCGCGCACGCACGAAGACGTCTTCTCCACTGCTGCGCGCGACGACGCCGCGGATGCGTCCGGAATTATCCTGGATCAACTGCGTCACGCGCGTATCGAAACGCACTTTGACGCCAGCTTCCTGCACGCGCTTGGTCAACGCGTTCATGACCACGATGCCACCGCCATGGTTGGCGTCCGCCGGCAGGTGGCCGCGCGGAATCGGCGTGGCGATCGTGGTGAACGGATAGGATTTTTCGTTTCCGGTGTATTGCAATGAATCGCCGGTCATTGCCACCACGTCGCGACCGGCGAAGAAGCCGCGCTTGTAAGGAACACCGAGCTCCTCCATCCAGTCGAAATGCGCAGCCGCACCATCGACGAATTCACGCAGCCGCTCTTCATCGACGTAAGGATCGAAGCAGGCCTTGAGGTAATTGTAAAAATTCTCGGTGGAGTCTTCGAAGCCAAGCTCCTTTTGCAGCTTGGTACCGCCGCTGCCGCCAAGATACATTTCGCAGGCCGACATCATCGTCGAACCGCCGGCGCCGCTGGAGCGCTCGAGGATCAGCACATCGGAACCGGCGCGCCGCGCTTCCAGCGCCGCACAACCGCCGGCGCCGCCGTAACCGGCAACGACAACGTCCGCGGTGATATCGAAATGACGGACGTCCTCGAATTTGACAATACGTTTCATCTATCGCTCCTCACTCCAGCCGATACCGAATATATCGTCAAACGCCGTAACCACCGTCTACCGAAATCATCTGGCCAGTCACATAGCCGGAACGCGACGACGCGAGATACACGACTGCTTGCGCGACTTCGTTCGGCTGCCCGAAGCGCTTGAGGCAAAGGCCGTCCTGCACGGCGGTCGCCCACTTGTCGTCGAAAGTACCATCGGCCCAGAGGCGCTTGAATATGCCGGTTTCGATAACGCCGATCGCGACACTGTTGGCACGGATGCCGAAACGGCCCTCCTCCTTGGCGATACCGAGAATCAGGGCCTCGATCGCTGCCTTCGGTGCCACCGACAGCACGTCGCGTTCCGGCCAGCGATGCAAACCGGCGGAGCTGATATGCACATACGAACCACCTCCACCCTTCTTCAAATGCGGCAATGTCGCGTGGACCACGGCGAAGAAGCCGTTCAGGTCGGCATCGACGATCTCTTTCCACTTAGCGACGCTGAGATCGCGAATATAAAGCTGCGGAATGTTGGAACCGGAAGCGATGACGACCGAGTGAATGCGATGGCGCGCGGCCAGCGCATCAATCTTGGCCTTGACATCATCGGCCTTCGAGATGTCGAGCTGCATGCTCTCAACCTTGACGCCCATGCCGCGCAGCTCTTCGAGCATCGCGGCCGCTTTCTTTTCGTTGCTGCGATAGGTGAGCACGATGTCGCCGCCGTTGCGTGCGACTTCCTTGCATACCTCTTCACCGACTCCGCCTGTGCCGCCAATGACGAGGGCAACACCTGTTGGAAAAATCATGAAACGCACTCCTCAATTCAGTGAATCAGACAAACTAATTTGTGTCGGGATCAGTAACGGTCCAGAACAACATCCTCGATCAACTCTGCAATACGAGCGGTCGCCGGCAATGTCAGACCGAGCTTCTCACCGCTCCTCAGCGCAGCCGTGAGGTCTTTCTTGCCGAGCGTGCCGAATGGTCCAAATGCCTTCGCAAACCCCTCGGGACCAAGAGATGCGGCGCGTGCGCGATTGCCGATGAAGGCTTCCATCTGCGGCGTCACCACGCCGTTGGAGCGGCCCACTTCGAACAGCATGTCGATCGATAAACCACCCGCCTTGGCCAGCGAGGCGGCTTCATGGACTGCAGTGAACGCAGCGTAGGTCATCAAGTTGTTGCATAGCTTCAGCGCGATGCCCGCGCCGGTATCGCCGGCGTGAATGATCTTCTGACCGGAAGTAGAGAAAATCGACCGGCAACGTTCTACGATGTCTTTAGGACCGCCGACCATGTAGCACAGCGTCGCCGCTTCAGCGCCAGCCGCGCCACCGGTGATTGGCGCATCGATAACGTGGATTCCTTTTGCCTTGCCGCTGGCGGCCCAGCGCAGGATCGAAGCCTGCATCACCGTGCTGTGGATCGCGATGATGCTGTCCTTTTGACCATTTTCGAACAGCCCGTCGGGGCCATACAGCAAGCTGTCTACATCGTTGTCGTCCCTGACGCAGAGACCGATGACACGGCACTTCTCCGCCAGCTGTTTCGGCTGCACCGCGCCGCGCGCACCCAAGCTCACCAGTTCCCCTACGGACGCCTGCACAACGTCGTACACCCAGACGTCCTCGGATAATTTCAACAAATGCTTGGCCATGGGTTTACCGATGTTACCCAGACCGATGAAACCGATCGCCATTTCAGCCTCCAGAAATCTTGCAGCAGCGTCTGAAACCGATTGAAACCGGCTTTACTGCTTCCACTCCGATTCAAGCTGCTTCGGCGTTACCATGTTCGGACGCACTTCCATGAATTCAATTGCCACACCGGGCGGCAATTCAAAGCAGCCCGCAAGCGCGGCACCGACGGTATCGGCCTGCATCGCGCCATCGAACTTCGGTCCCTTTTCGAGCCAGGCCTGCATCGCCTCGCCGACGGCAACCGGATCAAAGTTTTCGATGCTGCCGGTCGCGACCGCGCCGGGACTGAACACCGTCACCATGATGTTGTCCTTCTTCACCTCGTGGCGCAGTTCCTTCGAAAAGTGATCCAGAGCCGCCTTGCTCGCCGAGTAAAACGCCATGTGCGCAAACTCGTTATCGTTGCGCACGCTCGCCGACGACACGTTGACGATACGCCCGCCGCCTGCCTTGCGCATCAGCGGAATCGCGGCTTGGCAGGTGAACACCGCGCTGAGAAAATTGAGATCGACGAGACGACGAATCTCGCTTTCGGGACTGACCTCGATGCGGCGCGAATACTGAAAGCCGACATTGTTGACAAGCCCATCCAGCCGTCCCCACTTGCCAATAACAGCTGCGAAAGCCTTTTCCACCGCAGACTTGTCGCAGACGTCGACGGGTAAGCCGAATGCGTCACCGGACTTCAATCCGGCCACTGCCGCCATCAGCCGGTCTTTGTCACGCGCGAGCAGGGCAACTTTCGCACCTCGCGAAATCAGCGCCTGGGCAGTCGCCAAACCAATGCCCTTCGAGGCGCCGGTAACGACGATAACCTTGTCTTTTACTTGCGATGTACTCATATGTTCATCCTGAAGAATCAAAGCGCCGCGCGCGGCAGCGATGCGCCCGAATTCTGTTTGGGGAACGCGCCGATCAGGCACGCATCAACTGGCCGCCGTCGACGTTCATGATGAGGCCGGTCACCCAGCTGGCGTCGTCCGACAGCAGGAACACCAATGCCTTGAGCAGATCCTCCGGCGTACCGAGACGCTTGATGGGCATCTGCGCGACCATGCCGTCGAGATATTCCTGCGGCACTTTCGCACGCAACGCGGCAGTGTCGGTTGGTCCTGGTGCGATTGCGTTGACACGTATGCCCTTGCCGCCGAGTTCGCGCGCCAGCACGCAGGTGATGCCGTTCACGGCCAGTTTGGTAATCGAATAATAGTCATAGTGCATCCACGCAGCGGTGGACGACTGGTTGACGATGGCGCCCCCGGACGGCATGTACGGCGCCACGGCGCGGGTCATGACGACGGCGCCAAGCATGTTCACGCTGATCACCTTGTTCAGGTAGCTGAGTTCGACCGTCATCAATGGATTGAAGTCGAGATTGCCAAACAGTGCGGCGTTGTTGACCAGATAGTCAATGTGTCCGTACTTGTCGTGCACTTGCTTGGCGAGCGCGGTGGCTGACGCCTCGCTGGAGACATCGACCTTGATGAACATCGCTTCGCCGCCGGCTTTTTTGATTTCGCTGGCGACGCGTTCGCCCTGCTCCGCGTTGATGTCCGCCACCACGACCTTGACACCGAGCTTGGCAAGGCCTTTCACATAGCCTTCGCCGATACCCTGACCGGCACCGGTAACGACCGCAACCTTTCCTGACAAATTCATGACCCACTCCTCTCGAAATTACTCGTACCCATCAAAAATCACGCGGCGCTTTTAGAATCGGAAGACCCGCGATCCGCAATAAATGTGACTGCTGGCTGCGAAGACCGGCTGGTGCGACCGCGTGGTTTACTTCTCCACCAGCCCTTGATCCTCCGGCAGATGCACGGTCAGTCCTTCCAATGCTTCGGTGACCAGAATCTGACAACCGAGCCGGCTGTTTTCCCGTCGATACCCTGCCGTTTCAAGCATATTGAGCTCGCCCAGCCCAGGCTCCGGAATCTTGTCCTGCCATTCAGCTGGCACATAACAATGGCAGGTCGCACAGGAACAGATTCCGCCGCACATACCGAGCACGCCCGGCACTATGTTGAGCGTCGCACCTTCCATCAGATTCATGTTGGGATCGACATCAACCGTGTGTGCTGTGCCGTTGTGTTCGATGTACGTGATTGCAACCATGATTTCCTCTGATTTCCTCTGCTTCTAATTAACCTGGGATCGCCACTGTTTTGGTCTGGAGGTATTCCTCGAATCCCTCGATACCCATTTCGCGACCGATGCCGCTTTGCTTGTAACCGCCGAACGGCGAATCGGGCGCGAAGAAATTGGCGCCATTGATATTGAGAGTGCCCGTACGGATGCGACGCGCCATACGTAATGCGCGCTCGGTATCCTTGGAATAGATAGACCCTGAGAGACCATAAATCGAATCATTGGCGATACGCACTGCGTCGACATCGTCCGTAAACGGTATTGCAACCAGCACCGGCCCGAAGATTTCTTCCTGCGCGATGCGCATGTCGTTGCGCACATCGGCGAACAACGTCGGCTCCACATAAAAGCCCTTCTTCAGACGTTCGGGCTTTTTGCCGCCGCAGATCAGCCGTGCGCCCTCGCATTTGCCGATTTCAATGTACTCGAGGACTCGATCCTGCTGTCGCTTGCTGATCAGCGGTCCCATGATCTGGCCCTCGCCGTACGGATCACCAAACGGCAGATGGGAAAAATAGGTCTTGATGATTTCGATGCCTTCCGCATAGCGCGACTTCGGCAGCAGAATGCGGGTCGGCAGCGCACAGCCCTGACCCGCGTGATAGCAGACCGCGTAGGCGCTGAGCAACGCGGCCTGGAAATCCGCATCGTCGAGAATGATGTTCGCGGATTTGCCACCCAGCTCCAGGAACACGCGTTTAACAGTGGCGGCAGCCTTCGACATGATGTTACGGCCGGTTTGCGTCGAACCTGTGAACGAGACGACATCAACGCGCGGATCGGTGACGAGCATTTCGCCGACCGCGGCCGGCTCGGCCGACGTCAACACGTTAATTACACCAGGTGGAATATCGGTCATCTCCGCGGCGACCTTGCCGATGATCGTCGCTGTCCAGGGCGTATCCGGCGCAGACTTGAGAACAGCCGTGCAACCGGCTGCCAACGCCGGACAGATCTTCGCCATGTTGATCTGGAACGGGAAATTCCACGGCGAAATTGCGGCGACCACACCAGCCGCCTCCTTCCAGACCAGACGCTTGCTCGGCACGCCCATAGTGTTGGTCACAGGCAGCTGACGCTCCGACTCGTAGCTGTCGATCAGCTCAAGGTAGTAATCCAGAATTGCGATCGGGCCATCGCCCTGAGGTCCCTGCGTCGTGATCGCGATCGGGGCGCCAACTTCAGCCACAACCTGCTCGCGCAATTGCGGCGCGACTTTCCGCAGCCCGTCGCGCAATTGCGTCAGACACTTTTTGCGCAGTGCCTTGTTGGTCGACCAGTCCGTCGTATCGAACGCGCGCCGCGCCGCGGCGAGCGCCGCGTCTGCGTCCGCTATACCGGCGTCGGCCACCATGCCGACTACCTCTTCGGTGGCGGGATTGATATTGGCGTAACGCTTGCCGGAGCGCGCTTCGACCAGCGCTCCATCGATCAACAACCGACCTTCACCATTGATTTGTTCAGCCATTTATATCTCCTGCGGATTCGATGATGATTGCCTGTGGACAGAGTCCGAGCGGCGATTGGACAGATGGAATCAGGCCCCTCTCAGGCCCCGCGCCGTATCGGCGATCACCGGCTTGCCATCTGCGCTGGCGTTCCGGTACAGGTGCAACCTGACCATCAGCAAGGCGAAGATGAAGAGCCAAAGCCCGTTGTACATATACACCGCCTTCAAATTCGATCCGGAGTCGTGGACGCTGAGGGTTTCCCAGGTCAGGTAGAGAACCATTGAGTACGTCATCATTCCGGACACGAAGGTGCCGACATATTTGTACCAAGTCCTGGTCTGCCGCCCGCTCAGGAAGACCCACACGGAAAGTACATAAAACCAGCCGAACAGAAAAACATCGAACTCGTTGACGAGCCGTATCCAGACTGGAGCGTTCGCGTAGATCGGCTCGACCTGGAGATAGCCCAGCCAGGCGCGCCCGATCCCGGTCTGCTCGCAGGGGCCACCAGCTCCGATATGCAAGCCGTCCCAGCCGCACTGCGTGAAGTACAGGAACATCGGCTCATAAACGAACGCGATATACGATGCGAACGCGAACAGCAGAATCAGAAGTCTGTCCAACCAGCGCGCCGGCATAAAAAGAGCCCCCTGACGATGAGTGGCAACGTTCATTCAAATGCTGCGCGCTCCGCGTGCCGTACTGGATGAACAAGAGCAGAAGTGGCAAACGGGTTTGCCGCTCCGCAACAAAACATTTCTATATAAATGTTTTTTGTAGACTAACCAATGGCCATGACAAGTTCAAGCCGAACGCGGACTCCGGCGACTGGCCGCGGCCAGTCGCCCCGAATGCAATTCACGCGAGAATGTGTGGCAATACCTTCTGCAGACGCATTTTTTCCTTGATGCCTTCGCCCGTCAGGGCAAAGCCGAGCAAGCGGTCTTCTGCATCGCGGAATTCCGCAACCACATTGTTACCTTCTTGCTGGATATGCCAGTTGCCTCGCGCATCGCGCGGCGGCGGGCTGACGACCACCGGACAGGCCGGAGTCTTGATCATCACTGGCATCGGCGGATAAACCACGTCGGTCGGCTTGCCGGCCAGCGTAGCCCCAAGCGCACGCGCGCATGCCAGCAGCGGCGCCACGTAGACCAGCACATGACCCTCCACTTCCGCGCAGTCCCCGAGCGCGTACACGTTCGAAGCATTGGTCTCCAGGCGACGATTGACGACGATGCCGCGATTGCAGTCGATACCCGCCGCCTTCGCCAGCTCCGTACGCGGCCGTACGCCGACCGCGGACAGCACCAGATCGGCTTCAAGCGAGCGCCCGTTGTTCAGGGTGACGAGTACGCCGCCGCCGGCCTTCTTGCTGACCTTGGTCACCAGCGGACCGAAATGGAACTTCGCGCCCTTGGCCTCCAGCGCATTCTGGACCGCCCTGCCCGCCGGCTCCGGCAATAGCGTCGGCAGGCAGTAGGCGAGCGGATCGACCGCTTCCACCTCGAAACCGCCGTTGATCAGATCATTGGTGAATTCGCAGCCGATCAGTCCGCCGCCGATTACGCAGAGCTTCCGTGCCTTGTTCTTTTCGACTGCCTTGCGGAATGCGTCATAGCCGTGCAGATCGTTGACCGAGTAGACGAACTCCAAACCATCGCCGCCGATCGGCGGGCGGATGGTATCCGCGCCTAGCGCCAGCACCAGCTTGCCGTAGTGAACGGTGGTGCCGCCGTCGCCAAGCTTGATCATCTGATTCGCCGTGTCGATCGACTCGACGCGCGTCATCGTCCACACACTGGCATTGAGCGCCTTGCCCATACTGCCAGCATCATTCTGAGTCAGCGCTTTCGCATCGTGATTCTTGGTATAACCGGTCGACAGCATCGGCTTGGAGTAGGCGCGGCCGTCATCCGAGCTGATCAGAATCAGCGGTGTTTCCTTGTCTTGTTTGCGAAAAGCCTCGGCGAGGTTGTAACCCGCCATGCCGGTCCCGACGATGACGACCGGAGATTTCTTCTGCGCCGCCGACACAGTAGCTGGAGTGTCGTCGATCAACTCGAAGTCGTCCTTGAAGACGCCGCAATCGGGACACGTCCAATCGGCGGGGATATCCTGCCAGCGTGTACCCGGTGCGATACCGTGCTCCGGATCGCCCTTGTCTTCATCGTAGATCCAGCCGCAAATGTTACATACCCACTTGGCCATCGTACCGCCCCCCAATAAATTTGAATAAATAAATCCCGGAAGAAATATTATCCGGACAGGCCCCAGTCCGAATGATACTTACTTCAGGATTACTGTTGCCCAATTCCCCTCACCCGCGTGCGGGCGCAGGTTGGGGATAGGGCTTTATCGGCTGGAATGCGCACTCCCGCACACGGGAGAAGGGAAGTTGCCTATGTAAGCGCCATTGATACTGATTCCTCGGCTGCAAGCCGTTGAAAAAACCTCGCTTTTCGCCGGTCCTTAGCGCCGGATCACTTGCCCTGCACCGCCAGTACTTCCTTCTGGCGGTCGCGCAGATCCTCGACCGTCCAGTTATGGTTATTGTTATAGAAGCTGGAGTTGTTGACTTGCGCGCGATCGGTATAGAACTGCGTATACCAGCGCCGTAGCTGAGCGAGTGGACCGTCACCCGCGCACAGCGCCGGTTCCGGCCGATACAGCTTGCGTTCCCAAATATAGACGTCTTCCATAAATGCGTCGTAGGACGCCTTGCAATAGCCTTTTGCGGCCTCTTCAAGCATGGCTGGCGTGAACTGCTCGGTGTTGGCACGCACGATCACGCCGAACCAGTATTCCAAGGTGTTCTCGTCGATCGGGCACCAAGCGGTCAGAATCAGGCTGTCAAACTGTTTGCTGTCTTGCGCCTGCCAGGTGTACTGGTATGCCGGGCCGTGGCTGATGCTGCGCACATATAATTTGTCATTTTGTGCATCGGCTGCCAGACGCGTGTGCTTACCCCAGGTCAGCTCACCACACATGTACCCGTTCCAGACCGGCAGCCACTGATCCACGTCAAACCCGTGAATCGGCAGCAGATGACCCTTGTCCACGACATTCTCCATCACTTCGCGCGGATGGGTTTTGATCGTGATCTTGAAACGATGCCACTTAGGCGTCCACCCCTTGGCGCCATATTCAGGCGTCTGCAGGATGTCGTATTCCGGCGCACTATTCTCGTGGTCGTGCCAGATCAATACGGTATCGTTGATTTCCTTGGTGACGTAAGCCTGTGTCTTGGCGCGCGGCGGAATCTTGTCGCAGTACGGAATAGAGACGCACTGGCCCTCGCCGTTGAACCGCCAGTTGTGAAACGGGCACTGCAGTACGGTTCCATGCACCGTGCCTGCCGATAGATCGGCGCCCAGATGTGGGCAGAATGCGTCCATCGCACGTACCAAGCCGTCCTCTCCGCGATAAAACGCGATGCGCTTGCCGAAGTAGTCCCGCGCCACTGGCTTGGCCACCTCAAATTCATCGCTCCAGCCCACCATGTGCCAGCCCCGCGCGTAGCGCGGAGATCCGTCGGGCAGACGCGGAATCGTCAACAGGTTCCGCTGAACCGTCGCAGCGCTGCTTCTGTTCAGACTCTCAGCAGCCAGATTTGCGTTGTTGTCGCCCATGAAACGAATCCTCCTACGCCAACTGATTTTAAGATATCGGGAATGGAGGAATGGTAATCCGCAAAAACATTTCTGTCAAAATGTTTTGCGGGCGCGTAACGGTGCTCTCGAATACTGCCCGCAGTGCACAAATTCAGGCCACAAATAGACAAATAGATCGAGAGACTTACAAAACCAGATGCGCAAAACCACCGCGCAACCGCACACTCGGAACCTGTCAATAAAACATTGCGACGCAAATGTTATCGTGCTAGCTTGTCGCCCAATTCCGGAACGTAAACCCATCCTCGGCAAGCTCCCCTTGCCCGTGCGACGTTGTACTCCGAACGGATGGGGTCACGAAAAAGCACAGAAGCATAAATTTAGGTCCGATGAAATCCGGTGCCCGATACGCTCCATCCATTTGCAGAAGTGTTTGAAGATATGGCGTCCTGCGTCCAGCCCGTCAAAAGCATTCGCACAATCCCGCTGAGACAGAACACATGAATCTGGCTAGAGTTCGCTTGATGCTGTTGACCTTTGCGTGCGTCTTCGACGCCGCCTATGCGACTGTGCCGACTCCCGTAACCGGCGCCGACGCAAACCAGTGGCCGGCGATCGGCGGTGACGCGGACAGCGGGCGCTATTCGCCACTGACCGATATCACCAAGGAAAACGTCAAGCAGCTCAAACCAGCCTGGACCTACCATAGCGGAGATTTTTCGAAGGGCGACAAGCAGCATGGTCCGACGGCGCTGGAAGTCACGCCGATCATGGTGGACGACACGCTCTACTTCTGCACACCGTACAACCGCATCATCGCGCTCGACGCGGAAAGCGGAAAAGAAAAATGGAAGTTCGATTCCAAGGCCAAGCTCGACGGCTTGTTCGATCCGGTCTGCCGCGGTGTTGCGTACTGGCACGACGCGCAAATGACCGCTAATGCACCCTGCCGTGATCGCATTTTCATGGCGACCGTGGACGCGCGCTTGTGGGCAGTGGATGCGCACAGCGGACTCGCGTGCGCCAATTTCGGCAAGTCCGGGTTAGTCAATCTGCTGGACGGCATCGGTGAGGTGCGCCTCGCCGAGTATTACGTGACGTCGGCGCCGCTGGTCGTCGGTGACAATGTCATCACCGGCGCCTTCATCAAGGACGTGCAACGTCTCCATGCGCCCGGCGGCGCCGTGCGCGCTTTCGACACGCGCAGCGGCGAACTCAAATGGGTATGGGATCCGGTCCCGCCCAATATGCACGCGATCACCGCTGACGAGGTCAAGCGCGGCGCGACACTGACACGCGGCACACCAAACGTATGGGGGCTGATGTCGGCCGATCCGACCCACGGCATTGTCTATGTGCCGACCGGCAATCCCTCACCCGACCATTACGCCGGCAAGGAACGCGGCAAGATGGATTACTTCGGCTCATCGATCGTCGCGCTGGACGCGGCCACCGGCGCGGTGCGCTGGCACTTCCAGACCGTGCACCACGATCTGTGGGATTACGATGTCGCTGCGCAGCCGGTGCTGTACCAGCATCGCGGCCAGAACCGCGATGTCGCCGCCGTGATCCAGGCAACGAAGCTGGGCGATATTTATCTGCTCGACCGGCTCACCGGCGCGCCGCTGTTCCCAGTGGACGAGCGGCCGGTGCCCGCTTCGACGGTTCCCGGGGAACAGGCGTCGCCGACACAGCCATTCCCGACCAAACCGCTGCCACTGCATCCGCAGAAAATCAGCCGGGACGATCTGTGGGGCCTGACGTTCTGGGATAAAGGCAAGTGCCGGGAGCAGTTCGATGCGCTGGACTACAAAGGCCTGTTCACGCCGCCGTCGCTGAAAGGAACTCTGGAATATCCAGGACTCGGTGGCGGCATCAATTGGGGTTCTGTATCGGTGGATCCGGTCAAGAACCGCATGATCGTGAACCTGCAAGTCGCGCCATTCGTACTCAAGCTGATTCCGAGAAATGAATATAAAGGGAGCCTCGACGGCAGTGATCTGCTGGGCATCGGGCCGCAGGAGGACACGCCATACGTGGTGGTCAGGCAGCCCTTTCTTTCGCCGCTGAAAACTCCCTGCGTTCCACCACCGTGGGGACGCTTGGTGGCGATCGATCTGAATACGGGAGATAAGCTGTGGGAGCGAGCGCTCGGCACGCTGCATGGCTTAGCACCGCCGGTCATCGGTGACATGCTCGATTGGGGAACTCCGAACTCCGGCGGCTCCCTGCAAACGGGTAGTGGGCTGGTGTTCATAGCCGCTACCATGGACAAATATTTCCGGGCCTTCGACACCGATACGGGTAACGAGCTTTGGCGCTACGAGCTGCCATTCGCCGGCAATGCCACGCCGATTTCCTATCGGGTACGAGCCAATAGCAAACAGTATGTAGTGATCGCCGCCGGCGGACACGGTCCGCTTGGAACCGAGCCCGGCGATGCCATCGTCGCCTTCACGCTACCCAATTGACAGAAGCGAGCATCAACTCAACGCCATGACAACCAATAACCAATCCTGGGACCATAGCGTCGATGTCGTCGTCGTCGGCTCCGGTGCCGGCGCCATGACCGCTGCTTTGCGCGCCACGCATGCCGGCGCCAACACGCTCATCGTCGAAAAAGGCGCGCACTACGGCGGCACATCGGCTACCGCCGGCGGTGCGTTGTGGATACCCGTCAATCATCTGATGGCCGCGTGCGGGATCGAGGATTCTTACGAGGATGCGATGCGCTACATGCAAGCGCTGACCGGCGCCGACGTACCGGAGAACAATGTCGTCTCCTATGTGAAGAACGCGGCCCGCATGCTGCGCTGGGTGGTCGACAATTCCCGCCTTGAATTCCAGGCCATGGGGTACTACGCCGATTATTACCAGCATCTGCCCGGTTCCAAGAAAGGCGCGCGCACAATCGATCCGCAGCCTTACACGGCTCAGGAGCTTGGCGACGAATTCCTCAATCTGCAGGAACCGCACCAGCAAACGCGCGTGCTCGGACTGATGGGTTACAGCAATACGGAAGGCGCAATCCTGCTGAGCAAAGCGCCGGGCTGGTTCAAGGTTCTGCTGAAGCTCGCTTTTGCCTACTTCCTCGATCTACCGTGGCGTTTCAAATCGAAACGCTCGCGCCGCTTGACCATGGGCAATGCGCTGATCGGTCGCCTGCGGAAATCACTGCTCGATCACAACGTTCCGCTATGGCTTAACTGCCCCGCCACGGAATTGATCGTCGACGGCAGCGGCGCGATCGCCGGTGTCAAGGTCAAGCGTGACGGGAAAGTTGTTTCGATTCAAACCAAGCGCGGCGTCATCCTCGGCTCCGGCGGCTTCGAGCACAATCAGGCGCTGCGCGAAAAATATCTGCCGAAACCGACCAAGACGCGCTGGTCCGCTGCCAATCCGACCAATACCGGTGACATGTTGGTGGCGGCACAAACTATCGGCGCAAGCACCGCGCTGCTCGACGAGGCTTGGTGGGGACCAACGATCTCGCTGGATCAAGAAGACCGCGCCCGCATGCTCTTCGCCGAACGTTCGATGCCCGGCTGTATCATCGTCAACCGCGCCGGCCAGAGATTCTTCAACGAGTCGGTGGCGTACACCACCGCCGTGCAGGCAATGCACAAGCCCGGCAATCTGCCCGCCTACCTGATTTTCGATTCGCGCTATAAGCGTGAGTATCCGTTCGGACCGTTGCTGCCTGGCGGCATGCACCTGAACTGGTTGCAGCCTTCATACGTCAAGAACAACCTGCTCAAAACAGCCCACAGCCTTGATGTGCTCGCACGTGCAATAGGCGTTGATCCCAAAGGGCTCACCGACAGCGTCAACCGTTTCAACACCTTTGCGAAAAACGGCAAGGACGAGGATTTTCAGCGTGGCGAAAACAGCTACGATCTGATTTATGGCGATGTGCGCGTACAGCCGAACCCATGCCTTGCACCGCTGCGGGAAGGCCCGTTCTATGCGATTGAAACCTTCCCCGGCGACATCGGCACCAAGGGTGGTCTGGCGACGAACGAACATGCGCAGGTGCTCGATACGAAAGGGGTCCCCATCAAAGGGCTTTATGCGATCGGCAATTGCTCGGCATCGGTAACCGGCCGTTACTATCCGGGCGCGGGCGCGACATTGGGACCGGCGATGACTTTCGGTTTTCTCGCGGCCGAACATGTCTGTGGCGGCGTAGCGCAAGCGGCACGTTAAAATCTGACTCTCAATCGATGCGTGCAATCCGGCTGTCAAAATCTCTGCAGCAATCCGAACCCCATGACCAATCGGCGAATGATGTGGCGAAAGTAAAGGTGCCGCTCGGAAAGCAGGCGCTGAAAGCCCGCCGGACGCGCGAAAATATCATCAATGCCGTCGTTTCACTGATCAAGGAAGGCGGCTTCGCGGCCGCGAGTTCGAGCAAGATCGCAGAACGGGCCGGCATTACTTGGGGTGCAGCCCAGCATCACTTCGGCTCGAAAGAAGACATCCTCGAAGCGATCATGGAAATGTCGCATGAGAAGTTCGTTGCGCTGATGTCCGATGAACGCCTGCGCACGGGTTCACTGGCCGATCGCGTCAATCTCTTCGTGGACCGCATGTGGCAGCACTATCAGGATGACCTGTATCTGGCGACGCTGGAAATCCTGCTTGCGGCACGCGGCTTCGATAATCATGAAGCGCCATCCATGTGGGAAGAAAGGCAGACCCGCGGACATTTGAAGACGCTCCGCGAAATCTTCCATGACTCGCTTCTGGACGATCAACGGATTCTGGAAGCGCTGGTATTCGTCCACTGTTTCATGACCGGCCTTACGATCGAACGGATCTTCGAGCGGAAGATACGCAACATCACGCATCACCTGCAAAGGATCAAGATGGCCCTTCTGATCATGCTGACCGGGATGTAGAGTCTGCTAACAATAGGTTTTGTCGCTGCAACGGATCGGCGAGCACGTGCTCGATGGAGGCTCCACTCGCGTGGCTTTACCTGACTGAGCTAAATACTGCCCCTCTTGTAGAATTCAAGAATCTCGTGCAACGTCTGCCGCACATCGTTGCGCCGATAGCCGAGCAAGGCCGCTTCAGCTGCGCTGGGAGCATAGTACAAAGTGTTTCCACGTCCCGCGTAGAGGATAGAATCCGGTAGCAACGGGTGCTCCTGATCGAGGACTACCAAAGGTGTTTTGGCACCCGCGGCACGGAAGTACTCGCCGAAATAGTCCTGAAAAGAAAGGTTCTCGTCGCCTACCAGATAGGCATTCCCCGGACTGCCGCGCTCCAGCGCTCCAGCAATTGCTTCAGAAAGACTGGTTGTCGAAATGAAATTCACCCCGCCCGGTATCGCAAACGCGGGCAGCTGCGGCATTTTTCCCAGCGCGTAGTGCGCATGCGCTGCCAAGCCCGGGACCATCAATCCTGGCAGCACACCCACTACGAATGGAGCATTCACACTGCAAACGTCAAAACCAGGCTGGCTCAGTGCGCGCACACCTTCGTCGGCGCGATGTCGGCTACTTACATAAGCGCTTTGTGCTATCAGCTGCGGAGCGGCCTGTGGATAGAAGCTTCCGACGTAGATGGCGCGACCGATGCCGGCTTCGCGCGCCAATCGGAAAAATTTCGGAATCCCTTCGATATTGGCGCGCTGCCAGTGTGCCTCCTCGCCCACACCTTCCGGCAAATGCCGGATGTCGTTGCCAGCTGCAAAAACCAGGGCGTCGAAAGCCGATAAGGATTTTATGGAAAAATCGCCCGCAAGATAGTCACCTTGAATGAAGGGCAGCTTCGCCATCGGCGTTGCCGGTGCGGGTGGCTTACGGGCGGCAATACTCGGTGAATGCCCCTGGTGTGCCAGGTGGAGCGCCACGTGACCGCCGATCAAACCCGTGCCGCCGACGACGAGTATCTTCATAAGCTGCTCCGGGTTATTGCCACCGCGCGCCGCACGCAGTGATCCAACCGCACTTTTTCTAATCGCTACCGGCCCGGCGTTGGCCGCCGCACAGAATCTCGGTCACTCTTTCGGTATCCATATATTCTTTGAGGACCATCAATTTTCCGCCACGAAACTCGAATAGAAAATGGTATTGGTTGCTGTATTTTTTTCCCGATGCGTGCACACCTTCGGACTCTGCCTCGACGGCAACCCGTTCGCCTTCAGCAGTCATAGCATTAATCGTAAAATGAATGCCCTTCGGAAAGGCCTGAAAAATCATGCCTGCTGCCTTCATGATCTCAGCTTTACCCGATTTTCCGGAGATCAGCGTGTTTCCCATCGTCAAACAGTAGCCATCTTCAGCATAAGCACTCGCGATGGCAGCGACATCGCCACGATTAAGCGCCTCAATGAAAGCACGCACCCTCTGCTTGTTTTCCTGTTCCAACATTATGATTTCCCCCCGAGACGCGTGTTCTGTGCATCGGCGATAACGAAGCTCAAGCTGAGCACGAGCGATTCATTGCGTCTCATTGCTTCCCATTCATTTACTCTCATATCTTTACTATCATGTCAATACAACATTGGTTTTTATTCGGAAATCGCATAGGCTCATAGGCTCAGTGGTCTTCGACGAATATGGATCAATCAGCATCCGCCCTCGGAGCGAGTCTTTACCGGAACCAGGCCATGAAATTACCTAAACTCGATTTGCGCGATCCCCAGTTCTGGCAGGATCCGTTTCCCACTCTGTCGGATTTGCGCGAACGCACACGAGTCGCTGTGACCAATGATGGCACCAAAGTCATTTTGCGGCACGCCGATGTTGGCGAATTGATGCTGTCTGGAAAGTTCATAAACGAAGGAAGTTCATTACTCGCTCGCCGCGGTTTCAAACCAGGAGACGCGCTCTATGACTTTCGCCGCCAAGCCTTGGGTGCCCTTAACGGGCCACAGCATTTGCGCATACGCAGCCTGGTTGGAAAAGCGCTCGGAAGTCATCACGTACAATTCGTGCGCGACATCGTAAAGCGCCGACTTCCATCCATACTCACATCGCTATTCGACAAGGACTTTGATGCACTGCCCACCATCACGGCGCGTCTACCCCTTGACGTCATCGGCGAGTATCTGGGCATCGATGAAAGCGAACGTGCCCACGTTGACTCCTTGGTCCGCGAAGGTCAAGCCAAAGCATTTGGCCGCGAAGTTTCGGCCCAGACTGTCGAACAATCGAATGCCATATTTTCGGAACTGCTGGCTTTCGTGGCCACGCAAATTCGCGAACGACGGCTCAGGCCGCATAACGACATGCTGGCACGCCTGCTGGAAGTTAAAGAGGAGGATCAGACTCTCACCGAAGACGAGGTCATCGTCCTATTCCTGAATTTATTCATCGGTGCAACCGAATCGACGGCGAGTTCGATGGCCACTGGCCTGCTTTTGCTCGCACGACATCCCGACCTGCTGAACACTCTACGCACTGAACCGGAACGCGTAGAAGCGTTCACTGAAGAAAATCTACGTTTGTACCCTCCGAATACCTTGATTGCCAATAAGCTTGCAAAGTTCGATGTCGAATTCTGCGGAGTACGTTTTGCCGAGGGGGAGCCCGTCATCGTTCCAATCCCAGCACCTAATCGTGATCCCCGGGTCTTCGCACGACCGGACGAATTGGATGTGTTACGCGCTCCGCAGCGCCATTTTACCTTTAGTCTGGGTTCCCACTTTTGTCTCGGACAGGCTCTGGCGCGGGCGCAACTGCAAGCATTCTTTGAAGTGATCAGTAGTCGAATAAAACACATCGAGCTTCTGCAGGATCACATTGAATGGCTGCCTTACGCCGCCATTACCAGCATGACCTCGCTATGCATGCGATTTCACCATCGATGACTATCGCGACGAGCGCGACTTTCAGTAAATCCTCGACATGATGAATATCGATGCCCTGCTGACCAGCGGGCTCTTACGGGAGCAACCCATTTTCTAAGCAAGACTTTGCCAAAGATCCGTACAGATCGGCACGCTCCACGAAGAGCCTTGGGTGGCGGCAGAAGATCAAGCTTTCGCGGTGGGAATCTTGAACGTGGAGCGCATGATTGATTCGAGCTGACTATCCGACAGCAAGCGTCGCAACAACCCCATGGGCTTTACGTCACGGCCGATGTAATAGCACGGCTTCCATTTGTGCAGATCGAGGACCTTCATGGTTTCATCGACCGCGTACTCCGGACTGTTACCATTCTTTTCAAGCATGTCAGGCAGCACCTGCATCATCACTTTGCCCAAATGCGGCTCGTAGACCCTGCGGACCTCTTCGGACTGTAAATTCCAAGTCTTCTTCGTATTCTCGTGCGAATTGGCCGACATGCCGGTGAGAACCCCGCCTGGAATGATCGATGTGACCTGGATACCGAAGGGCGCCATTTCATGGCGCAGCGTCAAAGTCAGACCGTGGATCGCATGCTTGGTCATGTTGTACGAGCCGGCGCCAACCGGATTCGCGAGAATTGCGCCGGAGCTATAGTTGACGATGCGTGCCGCAGGCTTTGCCTTGCGCAGCATCGGCAGGAAACCCTGAATCACGCGCAGATGACCGAACGCATTGATTTCGAAGATGCGGCGCACTTCGTCGATCTTCACTCCCTCGATCACCCCAGTCGCGATATTGGCAACACCGGCGACATTCATCAGCATATCCAGACCCTGATCGCCGAGTGCTTTCCGGACGATCTCCGCACTCTTGCGAACGGATTCGTCACTAGACACATCCTGATCGACCAGCGTGACGTTGGCACTGTTGACGAGATCGGTCGGAGCACCGGGCAGCACGCCGGCGAATACATGCCAGCCGCGAGCCGCGAGCCGCTTGGTCAGCAAATTGGCCTGCCCCACGTTTGCGCCGGTGATAAATGCCTGTTTCATTAACACACTCCTCCATTCAAATCCCGATTTTTCTGGCGCAGCACACTGTGTGACGAAGTGCCGAAAATCTCATTCCTCGAACCGCTATTGCAACTGCTACTTAATATTTTAAGTAGAAATCCCGCTGCGCTCTCAGACAGCTCCGTCCGCTCAGATGGCTTTACTCTTGCGCCGAAAGAACCAGGCACCGAGCGCGGGTAGCAGACAAATCGCGCCGAGCATGTTGACCAGGAACATGAACGACAGCAGCAAGCCCATATCAGCCTGGAATTTCAACGAGGACAGCGTCCAGGTGCCTACAGCGACCGACATCGTGATCGCCGTGAAAACTGCCGCGGTACCGCGCTCATGCATCGCATCGAGAAACGCTTCGTGGAACGATTCACACTCGAAGTGCATGTGGCGCTGAATGCGCTCGAAAATATAAATACCGTAATCGACCCCGACGCCGACGCCGAGCGCGATCACCGGCAAGGTAGTAACGACCAGGCCGATGTGCAGCGACGCCATCAAGGCGTTGCAGAAGATCGAAACCATCGTCAGCGGCGCCATAACGCAAACGACGGCGGTCAAGGAACGGAAGGTGAGCAAGCACAGCAGAGTCAGCGCCCCGAAGATGGCCAGCAGCATCTTCACTTCTGCGTCGGCGACCGCTTCGTTCTGCGCCGCCATCACGCCGACGTTGCCGCTGCCCAATCGGATCGCAACACCGCTCGGTGGCGGATTCTGGGAAAGATACCGTTTAATTTCACCGACCACATGCGCGACGCTCGCGCCTTCATGATCCTTGGTGAAAATCGCGACCTGAATCGCACGGCAGCTCTCGTTGTTCAAGCCGAGTGCCGGGTCGAAGCCGGCGGCACCGACCGACATTCCGGATTCGGTTCGCGGCAGCGCACGCCAGCGCGGATTGCCTTCGCTGAACGCCGAAATAACGATTTTTGCAGTATCCGCGACGCTGACCACCGACTGCACGCCGGCGACTCCGCGCAGGAATAGCTCGAAGCGATCAATCGTATTCATCACCGGATAATGGAGGCAGGAATCGCCTTCAAAATTCTTGGCCTCGACGATCACGCTCAAAACATCCGCGCCGATATCGTACGAGCTGGAGATCTGCTGGATATCGCGATTGAGCTGCGCGTTGGGACGCAACTCCGGGGCGCCGCGTCCAAGATCCCCAATCACCAGACCGCGCGACAATACCGTCGTTACCGCAAGCGTCAGCAGACATACCACGAAAGTGTGAATCGCGTAACGAGGCTCCGCGCACCGGGAAATCGACGTCCAGATCGCTGCGGATCCCTTGGATTTTCGTATTTCCGTGTGGCGGCGGCTGGATTCCTCAAGCCGGATGTGGGTCAGAAGAATCGGCAGGATCACCTTGTTGGTGATAACCATCAGCAGCACGCCAAGACAGGCCGTAATGCCCAGCTCCCGAACGATGGGGATATCGATCAGCATGATGACCGCGAAACCCAGCGCATTGGTGATCAGCGCTACGGCACCGGGGATGAACAACTTGCGGAACGCGGCATGCGAGGCCTCGACGGCGCTGGCACCGGCCACGACTTCCTGGCGCCATGCATTGGTCATCTGCACCGCGTGCGAGACACCGATCGAGAAAATCAGAAACGGGACCAGGATCGACATCGGATCGATGCCGAAACCGATGAGCGGCAACGTACCGATCAGCCAGAGTACCGGCAATAGCGCCACGACCAGTGCTGTCAGCGTGAGGCGGATCGACCGCGAATACCCATACAGTAGGATCATCGTGATGACAAACGCGAGGCCGAAAAAGACGAAAACCCCGAACAGGCCCTTCATGACGTCGCCGATCAGTTTTGGAAAACCGATGACGTTGGCTTCGATATCACCCGTGGTGTACTGCGCGCGGATCTTATCGAGCCGCTTAATCACTTCGAAGTAATTGATCTTGCCGCCGGTCTCGGAATCGTAATCCTGGAGATCGCCCTGAATCATCGCGCTCTTCTGGTCGTTGGCGACGATCTGCCCAATCAACCCCGAGTGCTCGACGTTGCTGCGCACCTGCGCGAGCTGTTCCGGTGTCGCCGAAAATTCGGCGGGAACGATCGGAGCACCCTTGAATCCGTCCTCAACGACCTCGGTATACCGATTATTTGCAGTGAAAATCGATGAAACGTGGATGCGATTCATGCCTGGGATGAAAAACACATCATCCGTCGCCTTGCGCAGGGCATCCATGAATTCCGGATTGTAGATGTCCCCCTTTCCTTTCCAGTGCAGATTCACGAGGATTTTGTTTGCACCCGGGAAGACGCGCATGTACTCCATCATCGTCTTCATATACGGATGCTGTACCGGGATCAACTTGAGGAATCCCGGATCGAGCTGCACTTTGGTGGCGCTATAGCCGAAGAAGATCGTTAGCGCGGTAAACACCGCCGCCAGCAGGTGGCGCCGGCCGATCAAAAAATCCGCGAGCTGCCCGACATAGCGGTCGCGCGTCTTTTCAATCCGCTTTTCGACATTCTTCACCGCATTGCTCCTGCGGTCGGCACCGTCACCGTGTCACCGTGCCGCAAACCGATACCGTCGTCCCCTCCCAGCAGCCAGTCACCGTCCGGCAGCGCAAGCAATGTCGAAAAATCGCGGCGGCCGCTGCCTGAGTCCAACTTGAAGTGAACACCATCGTCTTCCGACAGGAAGACTGCGTTGCCGGCGCCGACCAGGACGACTGCACCATCCGCAGCAATCGCACCGCCAAACAACGAGGCGACGGCCGGCACTTCGCTTTTCTGCCAGGTTTGCCCGGAGTCCAGGCTGCGGAAAACATTCCCCCGCATTCCAAACGTCAGCAGCGTCTTGGAAGGAAGCTCGATGGCACCGAAGAAAGAGCCATTGTAGATCGACGGCAACACCTGCCAGTTCTGCCCACCGTCCACCGAGCGCGCCATCAGTCCACGTTCACCGAACAGCAGCAGCGAACCATCCGCAGGGTGCACCATGGCGTAGATATGGTGATCGCCAATCGCATCGTTTTTTACCGGCTGCCACGTCAGGCCCTGGTCGGAAGAAATCCGAAGGGAGCCGAACGCCCCAAACGCGAAAAGCTTCCCATCGAACGGGCCGGCAAGACCGAGGAAAGGAATCGATTGCTCCGGATCGAAAGCAATCTCCTTCCATGTCTGACCGTTGTCGCTACTGCGCACGATCAGATTGTCATGACCGACGGCGAGCACGACATCACCACCCACGTAAGCGACTTGCGTAAATGTCGAACCGCGATCCGGCTGCACCTTCGCCTCATTCCATGGTCCCGCCGGATCGTCTGCGATCAAAATGTGGCCTTGCTCGCCTACCGCCACGAGCCGCTTGCCGTTGCGTGCGAAACCATTGATGAGCAACCCGTCCGGATGCAACGCAGTGGGAACGAACACTGGCACCGGGCGCGGCGAAAATGAATAGCATGCTGCCGCAGCGATCAGTAGCACAACCAGCAGGGCAGGCCAACCACGGATGATGGAACCTTCCATCGGACCAGCGGGCGCCCGCGACTCGCCATTCCGACGAATATGCCAGCCCGGGGATGTGGATGCACGATCGCCCATCGCGGATTCCTCCAGCGTTTGCACCCGCCCAGTCCTCGCCGAGCGGCTATCCATAATTGAGAATTATCGAATGCATCCGATCGAAATGCGGGATCGGCTCATAAGAGTACAGCGGCCGAGCCCGAATAAGGACCACGGTAACGGAAGTTTTGTTCGCTTTCAAAACGAGGCTCAAGTATCAATCTTGACCGCGAAGATGACTCGTCCCCTGGACGCGTCGCGGATGGTTTGCATTATCGGGAGGGGGTGTAGATACAGCTTCATCCGTTGAGACGAGGCCTGTTCAATCGATGAATTGAAAGTTCCGCACGACTTTTACGCTGCACCGCAACAAGGCCGCGGAGATAACCATTTCCAGCACAAAACCGCCCCCGATGGGGCAGGCAAGCTGCCCGGAGAGCCGATTTCGGAGAAACGGACAAAGTTCTACCGGCAGCCGCGACAAATGCTCCGACCGGCTGTCGAAGCAGGCAACCCGACGATGGCTTTAATCGCGCATTAGTCGGTGGAAATGGTTTCAGACCGCTCCGAGGGCATATCCTCTCATTTGCTCTTTGGCTTCAGTGCCGGACTTCAGATTCCGCACTTGGAACCGATAGCAGATCGGAAATAAGGATCTATTCAGCTTGACGCAGAAGGCCGTTTTCGGACGGCTTATACAAAAAATAGCGACCGCGGTACGGCCTGACGGGCCTGTACTCGCAGCGAATGTGCGGCAGGAGGAGGAGAATGGATATCAAGAACTTGCTCGACGAGCAATGGGTTCGCGTGGCTGTGTGGCGCCCGCACACGGAAACGGTGGCGATCGCTCAAAGAGCGCACGCACGCAATACCAGCATTGTCACCACTATCCTTATGTGCGCAGCCTTGACCTTTTCGCCGGCCGGCGGCGCCAGAAGCATCCCGCTCCAAGGCGTTCAGACCGGGCTCGATTCCTACGTTGGATTCTTGTTCGGTAGTGTGTCCGGCTACAGCTTCGCGTTCACTGAGGACACACCGCGCACACTTGAACCAATGGCGGGTGGAAATCTGAACAGTGACAGCGTAGTCCAGTTGGCCTCCGCCACCAAAGTCCCCGCGGCCCTCGCGATACTGACTCTCGTGGACGCTCATAAGCTCAATCTCGACACGCCGGTCCGGAAATATCTCAACAAATTCGATCCGAGCTTTCGCTGGCCCAACGATAAGAGTGACATCACGATGCGGATGCTTTTGAGCCATACAGCGGGCTTTCCGTCGCCCCCGGATCCACAAAGCGCTTATTGCCTGAATGTCCAATCCACAACGCTAAGGGACTGCGCGCAGTACATCGCTAACGCATCGCTGGATTTCGAACCCGGCACCACCTTTTCTTATGCCGGGACGGACTATCAGGTTGCGGGCTACGTCGCCACGCTCATATCCGGAAAGTCCTGGAACGATTTCTTTACCGATGCCCTCGCGACTCCGCTCGGACTGAATACTTATTCTTATGGCGATATTTCAAATCCGCGCATAGCCGGCAACGCGCAATGCGACGTCACCGATTATTCGAAAATCCTACGCATGCTGCTGCGCGATGGACTGGCTGATAACGGCAGGCGCGTGCTCTCGCATGCACTGGTCCGCGAGATCGAGACGGATCAAACCGAGGGACTCACGATAGAACCGTTGCCATCGCTCTTCTTTACCGGTGGCGGCGATCTGCAAAATGATTTTTCCGGATACACCCTGGGTTTCTTCATTCTCAGCAGTTCCGTTGTCGCACCCACCGGATCGCCGGGTCCAATCTTCACTGATCCCGGTGCCTATGGCGCCACGTCCTGGCTCGACACCGGCTTGAACTATGGCGGCATCCTCCTGATCAACGACAACACGACGACCGGACTGGAGATGATGCAGTCGATCGTCCCAACGATCGTTGGCGATCTGTGCCGAGGCTGGCATTGTTGAGTCGGGCACGAATCAAATCCATATGAGGGCTTTCCAGATCGTGCCGATGAAATACGACGCCGCAAGTCCGAGCAGATTTGGTTCTGTGGCTGCAAGCGCTCGACACTGCACCCTTATGCGATGAGCTAAGGCTAATGGGCTGAAACGCCCGAAGCCCAGCAATCACGTCCTCGAAATATCCGGTGTCTCCACCCGCACATCCGCATTCTGCGCACGATTGCGCAAGTAATGATCCATCAACACCAGCGCCACCATTGCCTCCGCGATTGGCGTCGCCCGAATCCCCACGCAAGGATCATGACGTCCCGTGGTCTTCATCTCCACCGCATTTCCATCTACATCGATGGTCTTGCCGGGAATCGTAATGCTCGACGTCGGCTTCAGTGCAATTGAGCAGCGGATATCCTGCCCGGTCGAAATCCCGCCCGCCGTGCCCCCTGCGTGATTCGCAAGAAATCCCTGCGGCGTCATCTCATCGCGAGCCTCACTGCCGCGCTGCCCGACCACTGCGAAACCATCACCGATCTCCACCGCCTTCACCGCGTTGATGCTCATCAGCGCGTATGCGAGTTCGGCGTCTAAACGGTCATAAACCGGTTCGCCGAGACCGGATGGCACTTTCGTCGCTTCGACGTTGATGCGCGCGCCGCAGGAATCGCCATCGCGGCGCAGCTGCGTCAGATAATCCTCCAGCTCCTGCACGCGATCCAGATCGGGACTGAAGAATGGATTCTGTTCGACCGCATCCCAGCTCTTGAAATCGAGACTGATCGGACCGATCTGCGCGCAATAGCCGCGAATCAACGTGCCGAGTTTTTCGCGCAGATATTTTTTGGCGATGGCGGCGGCGGCAACGCGCACCGCTGTCTCACGCGCCGACGAACGCCCGCCACCGCGTGGATCGCGCACGCCATACTTCTGGATGTAGGCGTAATCCGCGTGATTCGGGCGAAACACGTCCTTGATCTTGTCGTAGTCGTAACTGCGCTGATCGGTATTTTCGATCAGCAGCGCGATCGGCGTGCCGGTGGTGTGCCCCCGATATACCCCGGAGAGGATCTTCACTTGATCCGCCTCGCGGCGCTGCGTCACGAACTTGGACGTGCCCGGCTTGCGGCGATCCAGCTCCGGCTGGATATCCGCCTCACTCAACGCAAGCCCGGGCGGGCAGCCATCGACGACGCAACCGATCGCCGGACCATGCGACTCGCCAAAGCTGGTGACGCAGAACAAGCGCCCGATGGTATTGCCTGACATTATGGCTTCCTCGTCTTTTTGGCCGGCGTACTCGACTCTTTAAGCCATGCGGACAGATCATCGCGCGAAATCACGAACACACCATCACCGCCATGTTCGAACTCCGGCCAGGCAACTGGAATATCCGGAAAGCGCGCATCGAACTCCAGCTGCGAGCCGCCAATCTCGCACACCAGCACGCCGCCGGGCGTGAGATGCGCGGGCGCTTCCGCGAGCATGCGCACAACCACCTCCATGCCGTCATTGCCGGCTTCGAGCGCGCGGCGCGGCTCGTGATGGAATTCCGGCGCCAGTTCCGCCCACTCGGCCGCTGGCACGTAGGGCGGATTCGACACGATGAGGTCGTAACGCCGCCCTTTCAATGGCGCAAACAGATCGCCGGTGGCGATGCGCACCCGATCCTCGACATGGTGACGTGCGATGTTGCGCTGGATCACCTCGATCGCGCCGTAGTCGATTTCACCAAGGTCAATATGCGCACTCGGAAACGCATAGGCGCAGGCGATGCCGATGCAGCCACTGCCGGCGCAAAGATCGAGAATGCTGGCAGGCTCACTGCTGAGCCAGGGCTTGAATTCCTTCTGTATCAGTTCGCCGATTGGCGAGCGCGGCACTAGCACGCGCTCATCGATGTAAAACGACAGTCCCGCGAACCACGCCTCGCCGGTCAGATAGGCGGCCGGCTTGCGTGTCGCCACGCGTCGCTGCAAAAGATCGACGATCGCCTCGCGCTCGCCGGCCGTCAGCACCGCTTCGAGATAAGTCGCGGGCACATCGAACGGCAGGCCAAGACGCCACAGCACCAGGTGGAACGCTTCATCGAGCGCATTGTCGCTACCGTGTCCGAATGCCAGACCGGCGCGGTTGAACTCGCTGGCGCCCCAGCGCACGAAATCGCGGATCGTGGAGAGCCCGGCGAGGTCTTCAGGAATGGGCATAGCGGTCGTGCAAGCAATTCAACGGTCCGCAAGTATGAGGCTCCGCTTCCAAGACCGGCAATAGACTGATTGAACAGGAATAACCGCCTGCATATCGCCGGCCATCTATCATTGGCGGAGCGGCCGTACCTTACTTGCCGCATTCACCACACCGAGATCGATCGCATGAATCCGGATCAACCGCTGTTTGCCCACAAATATGGCCCGTGGGCGCTCATTGCCGGCGCGTCGGAAGGCATCGGCAAAAGCTTCGCAGAACAACTGGCGAGCCGTGGCCTCAACTTGATTCTGCTCGCGCGCCGCGAAGACGTCCTCGCGGATACGGCGCGGCAGATTCGCGAACGCTTCCATGTCGAAGTGAAGACGCAGGCACTGGACCTCACCGCCGCGGATCTGGAAACGCACATCGACACGCTGATCGTGGGACATGACATCGGCATGCTGGTTTACAACGCCGGTGCGGTGCATGGCGTCGGCCTGTTTCTCGAAGAACCGATCGAGAAAGCCTTGAATCTGGTGCGGCTGAACTGCGTCGGTCCCGTGGTGCTGTCGCACAAGATCGGCCAGCGGCTGAAGGTGCGCGGCCGCGGCGGCGTTATCCTGATGTCGTCGATGACCGCGCTGGCCGGGATGGCGTACGTCGCGACCTATGCCGCGACCAAATCCTTCGACATGATTTTCGCCGAGTCGCTGTGGGCCGAATTTCGCGGCTATGGCGTCGATGCAATGGGGCTCATCGCAGGCGCGACGCAAACGCCAGCCATGCAGAAATCCGGCGCGCAATTCGGCGAAGAACTGGGTTCATCTGCGGACAAGCCCGCAGACGCACCAATGACGAACGTGCTCGCGATGGATCCGGACGATGTGGTGCGCGAAGCACTGGCGTATTTCGGTCAGGGGCCGATCCTGATCCCCGGTGAGAAAAATCGCGCCTCGGCACAGGGACTGCGCCAGGCACCGCGTCCCGCGGTCATCGATGCGATGAGCGCCGCGGCGGCTGGGATGTACGGCAAACCCTGGCCGCTGACATTGCGGCAAGGCCGCTGAACACCGTGAAGACCCGTTTCCGGCTCGCGCTGATCGGCATCGCGGTCATCATCGCGACCTTGCTCGGCGTCGCAGTTGGGACCGCCTGGTTCGCACCCAAGCAATCCACGCTGACGACAACCACGCTACTGCCACGCCCGCGCCCAATCGGCGACTTCACACTCGACGGCGCCGACGGCAAGCCGTTCACACGCACCGATCTGCGTGATCGCTGGACGCTGATTTTCGCTGGCTATACGTATTGCCCTGATGTCTGTCCGACCACGTTGGCGCAGCTCAAGGAAACGATGACGAAGCTCGGTAACGACGCGGGCAATTTGCAGATCGTGTTCCTGTCGGTCGATCCCGAGCGCGACACGCCCGAACGGCTGGCCAAATATGTGCGCTACTTCGATCCTCAATTCCGAGCAGCAACAGCGCCCGTACCGACGCTCGAAAGCCTCGGCGGCGATCTTGGCTTCGTGTTCGTGAAAACGCCCGGAAAAACACCAGGCACTTATACGGTGGATCATTCCGCGGCGATGATGCTGGTGAATCCGCAGGTCGAACTCGTCGGCTATATCGTGCCGCCGTTCACAACCGATGCATTGGCGCGTGATCTGAAATCCATCATCAATCGCTGACGGGTTCGATCTGAACTAACAACTGGCGATTGCGCACCTGCTGCCCGGCCTGCACGCGCACCGAATCGACGACGCCGCCGACGGGCAGCGTAAGCTGGAATTCCATCTTCATCGCTTCGAGCACGACGAGCGTGCTGCCCTTGGCCACCACATCGCCCGCGCCGACATGCACGGCGACGATGCGGCCATCGCTGTTGGCAAGCAGGCGGCCATCGGAACCCACCTGCCCGGTGGCGGCAGGTGCGAGCGTGACGTCCGTGTAGCAATGAACGGCGCCTTCAGCATCAAGCCAGATACTATTCCCATCGCGCGCGATGCGCGCCCTGCGACGCACACCGTCGCAGAGATAATCGAGTTCATCCGCCAGCACGCGCACGGAGTCGATGATGATGGTCTGGTCATCGATCTGAACCGTGAAGCGATGTCCGTCGTGAACCAGCATTTGCAAATCTTGTTCGCGCTCGCGCCAGCGCAGCTTGTAACGGGCTGGAAATTCATGCGAGCTGTGCCAACCGACAAACTCCGACGCTAAACCCTGCGCGATCAGCAGCCGCGCAGCATCGTTGACATAAAGCGCCACCGCCGCCAGTGCGAAATGCCGCGTCGACGGATGAATACGCTCCAACGTGTCCACGGGGAAATGACGGCCGATGAACGCGGTCGAAAAATCGCCGCTGGCGAACGCTTCATGCGCAACAATCGCGGCGAGGTGATCGCGGTTGCTGACGACCCCGAGCAGCGCAGTCTTGTGCAACGCCTTCAACAAACGTCCACGCGCGGCGTCCCGATCCTCACCCCACGCGATGATCTTCGCCTGCATGGAATCGTAGAACGGGCTGATCTCCTGCCCTTCGCGCAAGCCAGCATCGACGCGCACACCGTCGCCTTCGGGGGGGCGCCATGCAAGCACACGACCGGTCTGCGGCAGATAGTTCCGCTGCGCGTCTTCGGCGCAGAGACGCACTTCGAGGGCCCAACCATTGCGGCGCGCGAGAACTTCATCCTGCGTCATCGGCAGCCTTTCGCCGCGCGCGATACGCAGCTGCCATTCGACCAGATCGAGACCATAAACCAGTTCCGTCACCGGATGCTCGACCTGTAGGCGCGTATTCATTTCGAGAAAATAGAATCGCCCGTCGCGAGCGAGCATAAACTCGACGGTACCGGCGCCGACGTAGTCCACAGCCTTTGCGGCGGCCACCGCGGCAGCACCCATCTTTAACCGCAACACGTCGTCCACCGCCGGCGACGGCGTTTCCTCGACGACTTTCTGGTTGCGCCGCTGGATCGAACAATCGCGCTCGCCGATGAAAATCAGGTTGCCATGCCGATCGCCGAAGATTTGAATCTCGACGTGCCGCGCGTCCGTAATCGCCTTCTCGATCAACAGTTGTCCGTTGCCGAATGCACTATCCGCCTCCGAGCGCGCCGACTGCACGCCGGCCTGCAGCTCCGCTTCATCGTGAACCAGCCGCATGCCGCGCCCACCGCCACCAGCCGCCGCCTTGATCATGACCGGCAGACCAATTTTTTTTGCCTCCGCGATCAGGGTCGCATCGGATTGATCATCGCCTTGATAGCCCGGCACACAGGGCACGCCGGCCGCGATCATGCGCAGCTTCGATGCACTCTTGTTGCCCATCGCTTCGATCGCGAATGCATCGGGACCGATGAAGACGAGTCCGGCGTCGAGCACTGCCTGTGCAAAATCGGCACGCTCGGAAAGGAAACCGTAGCCGGGATGAATCGCCTGCGCACCCGATCGCCGCGCAGCGGCGACGATGTTGTCGATGACCAGATACGAATCCTTCGCCGGCGACGGACCGATGTGCACCGCCTCGTCGGCTTCGCGCACATGCAGTGCCTCACTGTCGGCATCGCTGTGCACCGCGACCGTCGCGTAGCCGAGTCGGCGCGCGGTACGGATCACGCGCACCGCGATTTCGCCACGATTGGCGATCAGTACTTTCGAGAACTTCGGCGCCGTCGCCATGACCTTCAGGTTTTTGCCGCGGACGATTCCGGCGACTTCTTCTTCCTGCCCGGCAAAATCCCCATCGTCTTGCAGATGATGCCGAGCATGATTTCATCGGCGCCGCCGCCGATCGAGACCAGACGCGTATCGCGATAAGCCCGCGCCACGTTCGATTCCCACATATAGCCCTGTCCGCCCCAGAACTGAAGGCAGGCGTCGGCCACTTCGCGACCGACGCGGCCGGCCTTGAGCTTGGCCATGCTTGCGAGCATCGTGGCGTCCCTGCCGGAGACGTATTCCTCGGTCGTCTGATAGACCAGAGCTTTCAGAGATTCCACCTCCGTCTTCAATTCGGCGAGACGGAAATGCACGTATTGGTTGTCCAGAATCGATTGTCCGAACGCTTGCCGTTGCCGCGTGTATTCGACGGTTTCGTTGATGAGATTGTTGAGACCGTCGATGCCGCTCGCGGCACCGAACAGCCGCTCTTCCTGGAATTGCAGCATCTGGTAGGTGAAACCCATGCCTTCGCTACCAATCAAGTTGCGTCGCGGCACGCGCACATCATCAAGGAAAATCATCGCGGTGTCGGATGAGCGCATGCCGAGCTTGTCGAGCTTGGTTTTCCGATTCACGCCTTTCGCATCGAGCGGCACCACGATCAGCGACTTGTTCTGGTGCGGCTTGCCCTCGCCGGTGTTGACCAACATGCATGCCCAGTCGGATTGGGTGCCGTTGGTGATCCACATCTTCGAGCCGTTGATGATGTAGTCGTCACCCTCCTTGCGCGCCGTGGTTTTGATGCTGGCGACATCGGAGCCGGCGCCGGCCTCGCTGACCGCGACCGAGCATACGCGCTCGCCGGCAATGGTCGGTGTCAGATATTCACGACGCAATTCGTCGCTGCCGAAGCGCGCCAGCGCCGGCGTCGCCATGCTGGTTTGCACGCCGATCGCCATCGGCAGGCTGCCGCAGATGCAGTTGCCGAGCGCCTGCGCAAACACTACTTCGTAGGAGTAATCGAGACCGAGACCGCCATAAGATTCCGGCCGAGTGATGCCGAGCAAGCCGAGCTTGCCCATCTTCCGGAAGATCTCATGCGCGGGAAAAATGCCATCGCGTTCCCACTCGGCGACGTGCGGGTTGAGCTCGTTCTGCACGAATTTCTTCGTGGTGTCGTACAGCGCCCGGTGTTCGGGTGTCAGTAGCATTGATCTCTCCTCGAATACTTGATGCCTCTCCCTCTGGGAGAGGCCGACGCGAAGCGGCGGGAGAGGGCCCGCGTGTCAGCGCGGCTCTGCAACCTCCGAGCCGCGCTGACACGCGCGGCCCTCTCCCCCACCCTCTCCCAAAGGGAGAGGGAGTATTCCTTCTATCTACAGCCGCGCGACGCCGAAACTGTTGGCAAATACCTGCCGCCGCTGCGCTTCTCGGCACACCGACAGACACAGTCCGAGCACCTTACGTGTATCGCGCGGATCGATGAGCCCGTCGTCGAACAGCCGTGCCGTCGCGGCGAAGGCGTGCGATTCACGATCGAACTGCTTGACGATGTTCTGACGCGCGATGGCCAGCATCTTCTCCTCGGCTTCGCCGACCGGCTTGCCTTCCTTCGCGTATTTGTCGCGCGTGATGATCTCCATCACGCTCGCTGCCTGCTCGCCGCCCATCACCGACGTGCGTGAATTCGGCCACGCGAAAATGAAATGCGGTCCGAAACCGCGTCCGCACATGCCGTAATTGCCGGCACCGAAACTGCCGCCAAGCACAATCGTTAACTGCGGCACGGTGGCGTTGGCGACCGCCTGGATCATCTTCGAACCGTGCTTGACGATGCCGCCCTGTTCCGATTCCGTGCCGACCATATAACCCGTCGTGTTCATCAGATACACGATCGGGATATCGGACTGACAACACAGCTGGATGAACTGTCCGGCCTTGGTCGCACCGTGCGTGGTGATCGGACCGTTGTTACCGATGATACCGATCGCGTGGCCGTGGATCACTGCGCGGCCGCAAAGCGTCTGGTTGTCATACTCGCTCTTGAATTCGAGAAATTCGGAGCCGTCGGCGATACGCGCGACCACTTCGCGGCAATCGTAAGGCTTCCGATAGTCCGGCGGCGCCACGCCGCAGAGTTCATCGATGTCGAATAGCGGCGCGCGCACCGGCAGCAGCTCGAGCCGCGGCCGCTGTGCGTTCCAGTTGAGGCTACTGACGATCTCGCGAGCGATACGGATGCCGTCGGAGTCGTTCTCGGCGATGAACTCGCTGGTCCCGGCGACCTGGCAATGCATCTCGGCACCGCCAAGCGCCTCGTCGCCGGCGATCTCGCCGGTGGCGGCGCGCAGTAACGGCGGACCGGCAAGAAATACCTTGGCCTGCTTGCGCACCATCACGACATAATCGGACAGACCCGGCATGTAAGCACCGCCGGCGGTGCTGGAACCGTGCACGACGGTCACCTGTGGAATTCCCGCCGCCGACAGCCGCGCCTGATTCGCGAAGGTGCGCCCACCCGGGATGAACACTTCAGACTGATACATCAGATTCGCACCGCCGGATTCGATCATCGACACCAGCGGCAGCTTCTGCTGTAACGCGATCTCCTGGATGCGCAGGCCCTTCTGCACGCCCCAGGGCGTCATCGTGCCGCCCTTGATTGCGGCATTAGACGCCGACACGATGCAGCGCACGCCGGACACATAGCCGATACCAATAATTGTATTGCCGCCCGCCAGCGAGCCATCCTTGTCGTCGTGCATTTTGTAGCCGGCGAGCGTGGCCAGTTCCAGCCACGGACTGCCGCGATCCAGCATCAGATGCACGCGCTCGCGTGGGAGCAATTGGCCACGCCGATGAAAGCGCTCGCGCTTGCTCTCCTCTTCCTGCCGTCCCTTGTTCTCGACCGCGCGCCACTCCGCGATCAACTTGAGCATGTCCTCGCGGTTGCGCTGAAACTGCGGATCGCTGGTATCGATCTTCGATTCGATGACGGGCATGGAGATTTCTAGCCAGCCGCTTTCGGTCGCGCCGCGCGGTGGAATCCCTCGAACGGTTTGGAGTTGCGATGCTCGACGAGCGGAAAGACTTTAGTATTCAGGGATGCCGCGCCGTCGATGCGAATACAAGCACCCGTAATGAACGCCGCCACCGGCGACAGCAGAAACGCGATCGCGCCGCTGACCTCGGCCTCTTCGGCAAGGCGCTTCAGCGGTACCGAATCCACCAGCTTGGGAATCACCTCTTTGGCAAACGCCGGATCGTAATGATCCAGGCCCGACGACAGCACCCAGCCCGGTGCCACCGCGTTCACACGCACGCCTGAGGCAGCCCATTCGACCGCTGCGGTCTCGGTGAAATTGAGCATGCCGGCGCGAGCCGCGCCCGAATGCCCCATTCCCGGCATGCCGCCCCACATATCGGCGAGCAAATTGACGATGGCGCCGCCGTTCTTGCGCATCCACTGCGCATAGACCTCGCGCGCCATCAGGAATCCGCCGGTGAGATTATTGGCGACGACCGCGTCCCAGCCCTTCTTGTGAATATTCATCAACGGCATCGGGTACTGCCCGCCGGCATTGTTGACGAGCCCGTCGATACGCTTGCGCTCGGCGATGATTCGCTTGATCGCGTCCCTCACCGCATCTTCGTCGCGGATATCGAACGCGAGTTGCGAGACGCTGCCGCCGTCCTCACGGATTTCCGCAGCCACCGTGTCGAGCTTCTCGATGCGGCGCCCGGTGATGACGACGTGTGCCCCCAGGCTCGCCAGCTCATGCGCCGTGCAGCGGCCGATACCTGAACCGCCACCCGTGACGATAACGGTCTGGTCGCGGAACAAGTCCGGCTTGAATACGGATTGGTAGCGCATCGTCTCCTCCCGCCGCAGACTTGTATGCTGCCACAGAAGAAGGGTACGACACAGACGCAATGTGCTCAGGCAATGCGCCAGAGACCCGCCTCTCGCCTACGCCTTTACCCGATTGGCGAGCTGGTGTTCGCGTGCGGAACGCACGAAGCCTTCAAACAGCGGGTGACCATCGCGTGGCGTCGACGTGAACTCCGGATGGAATTGGCAGCCCACGAACCATGGATGCTCGGGCAGCTCGACCATTTCGACCAGTTCGCCATCCTCGGACACGCCGGCGATTGCGAGACCCTTGCCGGAAAGCTTATCGCGATAGTTGTTGTTGAACTCGAAGCGATGGCGGTGACGCTCGCGGATCAGTTCGGAGTTATACAGCGCGCGCGATTTCGAGCCTGCGGTGAGCCGGCAGGTCTGCACGCCAAGACGCATGGTACCGCCGAGATCGGATTCGCGATCACGGCGCTCGACGCGGCCGCTGGCGTCGCGCCACTCGGTGACCAGCGCAATCACCGGATGCTTGGAGTTCGGCATGAATTCAGTGCTATGCGCGCCATCCAGACCGCAAACATTGCGCGCGTATTCGATGACCGCGACCTGCATGCCCAGGCAGATGCCGAGGTACGGAATCCGGTTCTCGCGCGCATAGCGCGCGGCGGCGATCTTGCCTTCGATGCCACGCTCGCCGAAGCCGCCCGGAACGAGGATCGCATCGGCGCCCTGCAGAATGCGCGCGCCCTCGCTTTCCAAGGTTTCCGACTCAACGTAGCGAATCTTCACGCGCGTGGCGGTGTGCAATCCGGCGTGCGTCAGCGCCTCGTTGAGCGATTTGTACGAATCGGTCAGATCGACATACTTGCCGACCATCGCGATCTGCACTTCGACATCCTGCTTGCCACGCGCCTCGACGACGCGTTCCCAGGACGACAGATCCGCCTTGCGGCACTCGAAACCGAAATGCTCGACGACGAGTTCATCGAGTTCCTGCTGATGCAGCCATGTTGGAATCTTGTAGATGTCGTCGAGGTCCATCGCCGTGATGACCGCGCGGTACGGCACATTGGTGAACAGCGCGATCTTGCGCTTTTCGGGTTCCGGCAGTTCGCGCTCGGTACGGCACAGCAGCACGTCGGCCTGGATACCGATGGAGCGCAGCTCCTTCACCGAATGCTGCGTTGGCTTGGTTTTGAGTTCGCCGGACGATTTCACATACGGCACCAGCGTGAGGTGCATGTACATGACATCGGCCCGGCCCAGTTCGACGCCCATCTGGCGGATGGCTTCGAGAAACGGCTGCGATTCGATGTCACCGACAGTGCCGCCGATTTCGACGATGCACAGATCCGCACCTTCGGCGCCCGCATGCACGCAGCGTTGGATTTCATCGGTGATGTGTGGAATCACCTGCACCGTGCGGCCGAGATAATCGCCGCGGCGTTCCTTCTCGATGACGTTGCGATAGATCTGACCGGTGGTGACATTGCTGCGGCGGCTGGTCTTGCCGCGCAGGAAGCGCTCGTAATGGCCGAGATCGAGATCGGTTTCAGCGCCGTCCTCGGTGACGAACACCTCGCCGTGCTGGAACGGGCTCATGGTGCCCGCATCGACGTTGATGTAAGGATCGAACTTGATCATTCGCACCTTGAGCCCGCGCGATTCGAGAATCGCGCCAAGACTCGCAGCGGCGAGACCCTTGCCTAGCGAGGAGACGACGCCCCCGGTAACAAACAGAAATTTCGTGCGTGACGAATCGGCCATGATGGCAACTGGGGGGTGGGTTTCCGGGATTCTACGGGAAAGGCGGCGATGCGCTCAACGCGCGAACTTCGCGCACGCCATCGAAACGCAGTATCTACAAGGGTTCTACGAGTTCCGGAGGACGCTGCCAGCGATAGGACCAGCCCTGCCGCGCGCACTGAGCCTGGAAGTCCAGCTCGAACCAGCGGTCGGCGACCGCGACGAGTTTGTCGTCCATGAAGATCAGCGGAGTACGCACCCGCACCCATGGCGGAACACCGGCTTCCTGGAACAGGTTCTTGAGGCTGCGCGAATGACTGGCCACACCGGGGCGCAGATGTTCGCCGCCCTGCTGAAACGCGACGCGCAGGGACATCGGCGGTGCTGACGCCGCGGTGAGGCGGCCGCATCCCAGGGGCAGATCGAGTGTTTCGCCGTCGCCCCACTCGATGATGAACCCCGGCGGCGGCGCGGGCGCCAGCGCCGGCAGCGCATAGAGCGTGTCGCGATAACGGCGCACCTCGTGGGTATCGATCAGCAGGCACGGCTGTGCATCCACCGCTGCCATCAATACGTCGCTCTCGATGCGCGCCAACGCATCCGCAGACGGCGCGCGCACGCCATGGTCGCGCAACCAGTTGCGCAGCGCGTTGCGTCGGCGCGGCGCGCTCAGGCCCAGGATCGATTCAACACTGATGCCGCTACCAGTACGGAGGACGGAGAGATCGATTTCTGCCAGCTCTCGCAGCAACACGGAAGCCTCGCTCGCGTGCCGGGCGCCGCGTGCAAGCGCTTCGTCCACCGCCGGCCAGCGACTACGCAGCAGCGGCATAACCTCGTGCCGCAGCCACGATCGCGTATAGCGCGGATCGCTATTCTGCGGATCCTCTATCCAGTTGAGCCCCTCGCGCTTGGCAAAAGCCCGCAGTTCATCGCGGCGGACGCCGAGCAAGGGCCGCCATAGCCGGCCGGGTGGGAATTTCGCGACGCGGCGCATGCCGGCCATACCATCGATACCGGTGCCACGAAACAGTCGCAGCAGCACGGTTTCGGCCTGATCGTCGCGGTGATGGGCGGTGGCGATGACATCGCCTGCGCCCATCGCGGTGCGGAAAGCGCCGAGACGCGCGGTGCGTGCGGCAGCCTCCGGTCCCTGTGGATCATTGCGGTCGACTGCCACGCGACGCACATCGATCGGTATGCCGAGATGCTGGCAGACCGTGATGCAGTGCTCGGTCCATGCGTCGGCCGCAGTTTGCAGACCGTGGTGCACATGAATTGCGCGCAGCGACGATATTCCGCTACGCGCTAGAAGATGAAGCAGGACCGTGGAATCGAGACCGCCGCTGAAGGCAGCCCAGACAACAGCTCCGGTGTCGAGATGCGGGCACTGCCGGGCGAGAAACTCCGGGGTCAGCCCCTGGAGCTGGACGGGGGAATCCTCACGCGGCGGCGATCCGCTGCGATGCACCGACGGATTCCTCTTCGTAGGCTCCATAGCTCATCAGGCGCCGATAACGCTCGGCAAGCAGTTTGGTCATCGGTTGCTGCGTGAGCTGCTCGAGATTTGAAATCAGCCGATCTTTGACCGTTTCGAATATCACCGCGTGATCACGATGTGCGCCGCCCAAGGGCTCGGAAATGACATCGTCGATCAGACCGAGCTGAAGCAGGTTTGGCGCCGTGATTTTCATCGCCTCCGCCGCTTCCTTGGCGCGTTCCGCCTTCTTGAACAGGATCGAGGCACAGCCCTCCGGTGAAATCACCGAATAGATACTGAACTGCAGCATCATGACGTGATCGGCGACACCGATCGCGAGGGCGCCGCCGGAGCCGCCTTCGCCGATCACCGTCGCGATCACCGGCACGCGCAGACGCGACATCTCATATAGATTGCGCGCGATCGCTTCCGACTGGTTGCGCTCTTCGGCACCGATACCTGGGTAAGCGCCTGGCGTATCGATAAAAGTCAGGACTGGTAGATTGAATTTTTCCGCCAGCTTCATATGGCGCAGTGCCTTGCGGTAACCCTCCGGACGCGGCATACCGAAGTTGCGATAGGTGCGCTCCTTGGTGTCGCGCCCTTTCTGCTGGCCAATGACGACGCAGGGGCGGCCTTCGAGCCGGGCGATACCGCCGACGATCGCGGGATCATCCGCATAGTGCCGGTCACCATGCAATTCTTCCCACTCCGTGAACATGCCCTTGACGTAGTCGAGGGTGTAAGGGCGCTGCGGATGACGTGCGAGCTGGACGATCTGCCAGGGTTGGAGGTTGGCGAAGATCTGCTCGGTGAGTTCGCGGATCTTGGATTCGAGCCGGCTGATCTCATCGGTGAGGTTGATCTCGCTGCCGGCCGTCGCAAAACGAAGCCCGTCGATCTTGCCCTGAAGTTCAGCGATCGGCTGTTCAAATTCCAGGTAATTCAGATTCATTACATCCCTCTCCTGGCCGCGATTTGGTTACGGCTCCGTCAAGAAAAGGCTGGCTCCGACCGAAACGCCGGTGCCTGCCATTTTCGATAGTCTACGCGCACATGCTGCTCGCCGAGCAAGCGGCGCACTTTTTCTAGTGTTTCCCAGTCCGGGCGGATTTGCCAAGTGGGCCCCAACTCCAGCGTACCCTTTGCCACCCCGTTCGCATATTGAACGATAGTTTTAGCCCCTTCCGCAGCCCGCACCGGTTCCAGGCAGGCGCGTAAGCGATCCACCGCCAACCCGGCGCCGGGCCAGTCGAGGATGATGCGCTCGACGCGATCCCGCACTGCACCATTGAGATCGTGGAATTCGCGCGCGTAAAGCCGCCATTCGGCTTCACGGCCCTCGCGCTGCGAAAGCCCAAGATCGCCGGTCGCGAAGATCAGCGTGTCCTTTTTCAGCACATTCTGGAACCGCATCCAGGCGTCGGAATCGATCCAGCAGACCACCTGAGCGCTGCGATCATCGAGCGTCAGCAGCTTGCCGGGCCGGTCACCGCCGACATTACGGACATCCGCCAGCCAGGCACCGACCATCACCGGCACACGACGCGGACGGCGGCGCGGCGGCGCGGGCGGGCCGTCCTCGTCATCACCGTCACCGCCCGAATCGAAGCCGGACGGCGCAGTTTGTTGTGAAATCAGGCTCTTAAGAGTACCCGAGCCGACCGCCTCGATAACCGCGCGATACGATTCGATCGGATGCCCGGACAAGTAGAAGCCCAGCGTGTCCTTCTCGTGCGCGAGCTTTTCGGGCCCGTTCCAGTCCGCTTCCAGCACAGCGGTGATGTCGCCATCGGCCTCAGCGGCGGGACCAAGGCCGAACAGATCACCGATGCCGGCGGACGCGTCCGATGCCGCCCGCTCCGCGAGTTGCAGCGCCTTCGGCAGCGTCGCCAGCAGACTCGGACGGTTGAGACCGAAGTCGTCGCAGGCGCCGGCAAAGATCAGCGCTTCGAGCACTCGCTTGTTGGCCTTGCGCGTATCGATGCGGCGACAAAAATCGAACAGATCGCGGAACGGGCCCTTTGCATCGCGCTCGGCGAGTATGCCCTCTAGGGCCGCCTCGCCCGCGCCACGCAGCGCGCCGAGTCCATACAGAATCCTGCCACCGTCACCGACGGTGAACTTGAAGCGGGAGCGGTTGATATCCGGTGGCAGCACCTGCAAACCCATGCGCCTGCACTCGTCAAGCATCATCACCACCGTTTCGGTGTGATCGATTTCGCAAGACAGCACCGCTGCCATGAATTCGGATGGGTAGTGCGCCTTTAGCCAACCGGTCTGGTACGACACCAGTGCGTAAGCGGCCGCGTGCGATTTGTTGAAGCCGTAGTTCGCGAATTTCTCCATCAGATCGAAAACCTGCGTCGCCGTCTCCGGCGCGATGCCGTTCTTCTGCGCGCCGTCCTGGAACACCGCACGCTGTTGCGCCATTTCGTCGGCTTTCTTCTTGCCCATCGCGCGGCGCAGCAGATCAGCGCCACCGAGCGTGTAGCCGGCAAGCCGCTGCGCGATCTGCATCACCTGTTCCTGGTAGACGAAGATGCCGAAGGTTGGCTTCAGCACCGCTTCCATCGATGGATGCAGGTACTCGATCGGCTCGCGGCCGTGCTTGCGATCGATATAGTTCGGAATCAGCTCCATCGGTCCCGGCCGGTATAGCGAGATCAAGGCGATGATGTCTTCGAAACAGTCCGGTTTGAGACCCGTCGCGGCGCCCTGCATGCCGCCCGATTCCATCTGGAATACGGCGGTGGTTTTGCCGGAAGCAAACAGCCGGTAAGTCGCCGGATCGTCCGTCGGCAACTTCAGCAGATCGACGTCGTCGCCGCGCACGGCCTTGATCTGATCGACAGCCGCCTGCACGATCGTCAGCGTCTTCAGGCCAAGGAAATCGAATTTCACCAGCCCGACCGATTCGAGATCCTTCATGTCGAACTGCGTGACGATGGCGCCGCCGCCGGCTTCGCAGTACAGCGGCGCGTAGTCGGTCAGCGGCTCCGGCGCGATCACCACGCCGCCGGCATGCTTTCCGACGCCGCGCGTGACGCCTTCCAACGCCAGGCCCATGTCGATGACGGCCTTGACGTCTTCTTCCTTCTCATAGGCCTGCTTGAGCTCCGGCACGTCGTCGAGCGCATCGGCCAGCGTCGCGCCGGGCAGGCCCGGAATCATTTTTGAGATGCGGTCGCCGAAGCCGTAGGGATGGCCCATCACGCGCGCGACGTCGCGCACCACACCGCGCGCGGCCATCGTTGCGTAGGTAATGATCTGGCCGACGCGGTCGCGGCCGTAACGTTGCGTCACGTATTCAATGACGCGGTCGCGGTTATCCATGCAAAAATCGACGTCGAAGTCCGGCATCGACACACGCTCTGGATTCAGGAAACGCTCGAACAGCAGGTCATACGGCAAGGGATCGAGATCGGTGATCCCGATTGCATACGCGACCAGCGAACCGGCGCCGGAACCACGCCCGGGCCCGACCGGACAGCCATGCGTCTTCGCCCAGCCGATGAAGTCGGCAACGACGAGGAAGTAACCCGCGAAGCCCATCTGCTCGATGATCTTCAGTTCGTAATCGAGCCGGCTCCAGTATTCCTCAGCGGGACGCGATGGCTGATGCACCTCAAGCCGGCGTTGCAGGCCTTCGCGTGCGCACTCGCAGAGATAATCGGATTCCGTCCAACCGGCCGGCGCCGGAAAATGTGGCAGGTGATTCTTGCCAAAGCTTAAGGTCAGCGTGCAGCGGCGCGCAATCTCGACGCTGTTCTCGATCGCCTCCGGCAGATCCGCGAACAGTGCGCGCATTTCCGCCGGCGATTTCAGGTATTGCTCGGGCGTATAAAGTTTTGGCCGGCGCGGATCATCGAGTACGCGGCCCTGTGCGATGCAAACGCGCGTCTCGTGGACATCGAAATCGTCGCGGCGCAGAAAGCGCACTTCGTTGGTCGCCACCACCGGCAAGCCTTCGCGTCTGGCGAACATCACCGCTGCGCGCAGATGGCGATCATCGTCCAGACGTCCGCAGCGGGTGATTTCGAGATAGCAGCGATCGGCAAAATGCCGCGTCCAGAATTCGGCGGCGGCCTGCGCCTTCACCGTCTGCCCGGCCAGCAACGCACGGCCAATATCACCATCCATGCCGAGCAGCACGATCAATCCTTCCGCCGACTGCGCGATCCATTCGCGCTTCAGCAGCGGTTCGCCGCGCACCTGTCCCTCGGTATAACCGCGCGAAATCAGGCGTGTCAGATTGCGATAGCCGCGCTCGTTCTGGACAAGAAACGTCGCGCGCGTCGGTGCCGCATCGTCGGCTTCCTCGAGCCGCACGTCCGCGCCGACAATCGGCTTGAGACCGGACGCCTCCGCCGATTTGTAAAACTTCACCATCGCGAACAGATTGTTGCGATCGGTGATGGCGCAGGCCGGCAGACCGATTTCGGCCGCGCGCTCGGTAAGCGTCTGCGCGTTAATGCTGCCGCCGCTGCCTTTCCGCTTCGGCGGCTCGACGCGGATGATGCTGTCCGCGACCGAATACTCGGTGTGTACACGCAGGTGGACGAAGCTCACGCGTCGCCCTCGACGAACTTTCCGCTTTCAGACAGCTCGGCTTCGGCGCCAGAGAAACCGGCGGCCGGAAACCGGAAAGCGCTTTGCGCACAAGGCGCGAAGCTCATGCGATGCATCGCGCACGGCCCGCGTTCGCGCAACGCCGCCAGATGTTCCGCCGTGCCGTAACCTTTGTTGCGCGCGAAACCGTATCCCGGGTAGCGAAGGTCGAGCGCATTCATTTCCGCGTCGCGCGCGACTTTGGCGACGATGGCCGCGGCCATGATGCAATCGACCGTCGCGTCGCCACCGACGATCATTTGCGTCGGCAGATTCAGTGGCGGCATCTGGTTTCCATCCACCAGACAGAGTGTGGGTCGCAAATCGAGCATTCCGACAGCGCGCCGCATGGCGATGAAGGTGGCTTGCAGAATGTTGTGCCGATCAATCTCTTCGATGTCCGCCGCACCGATCGCCCAGGCCAGCGCTCGTTCACGAATCAGCGGTGCCAGCCGTTCGCGCTGCGCGGCACTGAGCTTCTTGGAATCGCGCAGACCGGCAAGTCCGTGATCGGGGGGCAGAATGACGGCGGCGGCGTACACCGGGCCCGCCAGGCAGCCCCGGCCGACTTCGTCGATGCCCGCGGCGACCTCCGCGATCACCACTGTCGAGGACGATAGGGTGTCCATCAGCCGCTGACCCGTGCATGCGCGGCCACCTGCGGAATCAGTCCGGCGATCGCATCCGCCGCACGCGCAGCAGCATCGCGCCGCAACTCGTTGGCCACCGCCATGAACTGCGCAAGCTGGCAATCGCGCGCGGCCGGCTGTTGCAGCAGATCCAGCAAGGCCGGCCCCAGGGTTTCGGCATTCACCTGCTCCTGGATGAACTCCGGAACCACCGGCTGCGTCGCCAGCAAATTGGGCAAGCTGACGTGCTCGGTCTTGATCAGATTGAACGTGCGGATCAGCCAGGCGGTCGCCGCCGCAACGCGATAACCGACCACCATCGGGCGCCGCAGTAGCAGGCACTCCAGCGTAGCGGTCCCCGATGCCAGCAGCACGACGTCCGCCGCGCGCATGGCTTCGCGCGACTGGCCGTCCACCACGCGCCAGCGCACATTCGGTGCATGCAGCGCGATGGCACGATCGACGACAGGACGCAATGACGGCTTCGCCACGGGCAGCACGCAGTACAGATTCTCCACGCGATGCGCCAGCCACGCCGCAGCGGCTGCGAAAGGCTCCGCCAGACAGGCCAATTCGCCGCCACGGCTGCCGGGCAACACCGCCACACACGGCGCGCCCGCTGGAATCTCGAATCGCGCACGCGCGGCTTCGCGCGCAATCGGTTCCATCAGCTCGTCGGCGAGCGGATGACCAATGTATTCCGCGCGCACACCATGTTCCGCATAGAACTTCGGCTCGAACGGAAACAGGCACAGCATCAGATCAACGGAACGCGCGATGGTATTCACGCGCCCGCGCCGCCACGCCCACACGGTCGGACTCACCAGATGCGCGACGCGCAGACCGGCCTCGCGCAGACGCCGCTCCAGCGGCAGATTGAAATCGGGCGCGTCGATACCGATGAAGCAGTCCGGCCGATCGACGGCGAAGCGCTCATGAAGTGTGCGCCGCAGTTTCAACAGCGCTGGAATTTTGGGAACCACTTCGGCGATCCCCATCACCGACAATGCATCGATGGTCGCTACGCTGTCACAACCCGCATCGCGCATACGGGGACCGGTGACGCCGTAGAAACGCGCTTGCGGGAAACGCGCGCGTAGCGCAAGAATCAAAGCGGCGCCGAGAATATCGCCGGACGCTTCGCCGGCGACCAGTGCGAAGCGCAGCGGCATGCTGTTCACGATTCGCCCGCCATCGCCAATCTAAGGACCGTTTGTCGACAAACGTAGATGCGCTCGAAGGGTCCGTTCAAGCGAAGTTGGGGTCCGTATTCTTTTACTATCCATTACCCGTACTACCCGCATCTCCGTGACTGGGATGGTGGTTATTGTGGTTATGACCTTCATGTGGATCTGGAAAGTTGAGCCAAACATTTTCGTTGTCTCCGCCACTCCCACTAAATGCAGAGTGACTATCTTCACGCAACATGTACCAGCAGATGATTCCGCCGAGGACGGGCAAAAGCCACATCAAAAGGACTTGGAAAACTTTCTGAGTTCTCTCATAAGAAGGACTGCGAACTACGGCAACTGTGATCAACAAATTGCCAATGACAAGAAGCGAACCAATGAACTCATACGAAGTAATCATTGGAACTCCAGGGCGATTTAGCCCTACCGCTGAATCAACCGCTTCGAGTTCTCGACAAACTCGGACATGCGACGCGCCTGCACCGAAGTCTTGGCCAGTTCGGCCAGTTCGACGCGGGCTTCGGCGATAGGTGTGTCGCCAACGAACAGGATCTTGTAGGCCTGCTTGATGTCAGCCATGTCCTCTGCCGTGAAGTTACGGCGGCGGATGCCTTCAACATTGATGCCGCGCGGCCCCGCCGGATTACCCTGCACGATGACAAATGGCGGCACGTCGCGCGTGATACCAGCGCCGCCGGCCGAAAAGCTGTGCGCACCGATGCGGCAGAACTGATGAATCAGCGTCGCGCCGCCGAGCACCACGAAATCCTCGGTGGTCACGTGACCGGCGAAGGTTGTGGAATTGGCGAAGATATTGTGGTTGCCGACGGTGCAATCATGGGCAATATGGCAGTACGCCATGATCCAATTGTTATTGCCGATACGGGTGACGCCGGTGTCCTTGAGCGTACCGCGCTGGATCGTCACGTATTCGCGGATGACATTGTCGTCGCCGATCTCGACACGTGTGTCGTCTTCATATTTCGCGGTCATGTCCTGCGAAATCTCGCCGAGCGACGCAAACTGGAACACGCGGTTGCGCGCGCCGAGTGTCATCGGTCCGCGCAATACGACATGCGGCCCGATCCATGAACCTTCGCCAATCCGCACCTGCGGACCGATTACTGTGTACGGCCCGACTTCGACGGTGGCATGCAACTCAGCCGACGGATCAACGATCGCAGTCGGATGGACGCGGGACGGCGACAAGGTCATCCCGTAACCTTTTCGGGGACCGCAGCCGCACTGGCTTTTTTCTCGGATTCCTTGAACGCGCACATGATGTCCGCTTCGGCGGCCAGCTGGCCGTCGACCGTGGCGCGGGTCTTGAAGCACCAGATCTGCCGCTTCACCTTTTCGATTTCGGCGTACAGGTGAACCTGATCGCCAGGAACGACGACGCGTTTGAACCGCGCATTGTCGATACCCGCGAAATAGAAGATGACTCCGGACTCTGCGTTCATGCCGGTTTCACAGGCGGTCAGAAGTCCGCAAGTCTGCGCCAGCGCCTCCAGGATCAATACCCCGGGCATGGTCGGAATCTGCGGGAAGTGCCCCTGGAAATACGGCTCGTTAAAGGTGACGTTCTTCACCGCGATCATCGATTTCCCCTTCTCGTGATCGATGATCTTGTCCACCAATAAAAAGGGAAAGCGATGCAGGAGCATTCGCATAATGTCCCGGATATCGAAATTCACCTCAGCCATGCTCTTCTTCCCCTTCTTGCTTGCCATGGGCGGACTTCAGCTGCAAAGCCGCCTCAACCTGTTCGATTCTTTCTTCGAGCCGCTTCAGACGATGCACACGCGCCACCTGCTTGCGCCAGTCGCGCGCGGGCAACACGGGCAGGCCCGATCCATACACCCCGGGCTTGGTCAATGACTTGGTCACCATGGTGAACCCGAGTATGACGACATCATCCGCAATTTTCAGATGGCCCCCGATGCCGCAAGCCCCGGCGATCATGCAGCGCTGGCCGATCGTAGTGCTACCCGCCATGCCGACGCAGGCGGCGATCGCGGTATGCGCACCAATTCGGCAGTTGTGCGCGATCTGGACCATGTTGTCGAGCTTGACGCCATTTTCGATGACGGTGTCGTCAAGTGCGCCACGATCGATGCAGGTATTGGCGCCGATCTCGACATCGTCGCCAATGACCACCTTGCCGAGCTGCGGCACTTCAATCCAGCCGTCTGGCGCGCGCGCCAGACCGAAGCCACGGCTGCCGATGACAGCACCCGCCAGCACCGACGTCCGGGAGCCCAGCTCACAACGCTCGCCGACATAGATGTTCGCTTCAAGCCGCGAATGCGCGCCGATGCGCGCATCGCGCCGGATCACGCAGCCCGGCCCGATCCAGCTACCGTCGCCGATTTCCACTCCCTCTTCGACGACTGCGTGAGGCCCAATACCGACTCCAGCGCCCAGGCGCGCACCCGCCGCGACGGTTGCCGCCGCATGCACGCCGGCTGTGAATTCGCGTGAGGAGTCAAACAGCTCCGCGACACGCGCGAACGCCAGTGCCGGGTCCTTGGCGATCAGTGCTGGGCCGGCGAACCGGGAACGGTCACGCGCGCTCAACAGAACCGCTGCCGCCGTCGTCGTTTCGAGCTGGGCCGCATAACGCGGATCCGCGAGAAAAGTCAGCGCGCCGGCACGGCCGGGCTGCAATGCACACACGCCGTCGATGACGGTGTCAGCGTCCCCTGCCGCTTCAAGCCCGAATTTCTGCGCGAGCTGCGCGACTGTCCAGCGCATCGCCCATGTGCTCCGCGCGCTTATTTGCCTGATGTGCTCGCCGGAGCAGCCGGCTGATTCAGGCGCTTGACGACTTCATCGGTAATATCGAACGCCGGGCTGGAATAGACTGCATTGTCGAGCACCAGATCGTAGCCGCGCTCCTTGGCGATCTGCTGCACGGCGGTTTGCACGCGGCTCTGGATTTCCATCGAAAGCTGCATCTTGCGACTGTCGAGATCTTGCTGCAGCTGCTGTCCGGCGTGACCGATGTCGATCTTGCGGCTGTTGAGATCCTTTTCCGTCTTGGCCTGCTGATCAGGACTCATCGTGTCATGGTCGCGCTGGTACTTGCCAACGTCGTCCTGGAATTTCTGCTGCTGCGCTTCGAGATCACTGCGGCGCTTGTTGAACTCGTTGGCGAGCTTGGCGTTGGCATCCTTCTCGAGAGAGGACGCGCGCATCAGTTCAGGACCGCGGATCACGGCGATCTTGGCATCCGCCATCGCGGCGCCGGCGCCGAGCGACAGCATCGCGGCCAGTGCCGCACCGGCGGCGATTTTTGATTTCGTAGACATCAAGCGTGCCTCATAACAGTGGTCATGACATTAGAACGGCGAACCGAAATTGAGCTGGAAGTGCTCCACTTGGTCTCCGGGCTTGGAATGCAGCGGGAAAGCGTAGCTTAAATTAAGCAGGCCGAGGATCGGCGTAAAGAATTCAAACGAAATACCGGCCGCCTGCCGCAGCTCGCTGAGCTCGAAGTTCGACGGCTGCGCAAAGACGTTTCCGGCATCGAAAAACAGTCCCAGGCGCGTCGACTTATTGTCCGTGCCCAGCGGCGTCGGCACCACCAACGTGGTCTGCGCGGTGGTACGCATGCGGCCACCGAAGGGATCGTTGAACGGCGTATCGCGCGGACCGAGGGTACCGTCCTTGAAACCGCGCACGCTGCCGGGACCACCCGCGAATACATTCTGATAGGGAGGCACGTCACCACGGATACCACCGTATCCTTCGACCAGCGCAGCCGAACCGTTGAATTCGACGAAGAAATCCCAGGGCAGCGTGAAATATTGCTGGTGCACTGCACTAAGGTTGTAGTAAGTCAGATCGCTGCCGGGAATCTCGGCATTGAAGAACAACTGATCGAGTGCGCCGCGACTGGCAAAGAAGGTGCGGTTGCGCGTATCGCGCGAGATGCCGGTCTGGAACTCGTACTCGTTGAACACGGCGCCGTGCCTGATCAGGAACCCGAGCAATTGGTCGGACGACGAGCCGGCAAAGCTGGTCACCGCGGTCTGCGACAGCGCGCCGCCGAGACGCAGCGACATGAATTCCGACAGCGGGATGCCATAGGTCAAACCACCGCTTAGCACGTTGTAGTCGAAACCGGAACCATAGCGGATCACGCTGTTCGCCTTGCGGTATGTCGCCGATACGGTCTGGCTGACACCATCCTCGGTGAAGTACGGATCGGTCCAGCTCAGACTGAGCTGTTTTGAAATCGTACTGTTGTCGGCTGACAACGACAGGCGATTACCGGTGCCAAGAAAGTTCGAGTGCGTGATGCTGGCATTGACGAGGAAGCCCTGCGCACCGGAATAACCGATGCCGAACTGCACGCTGCCGGGCGCACGCTCCTTGATCTTGAAATTGACATCGACCTGGTCGTCGGTGCCTGCCGCCGGCACGGTGTCGACGTCAGCCGATTCGATGAACGGCAGACGCTGCAGGCGCACACGCGAACGCTCGACGGCGCTCTTGGAGAATGGCGCCGCTTCGAGCTGACGCATCTCGCGTCGCAGGGTTTCGTCGTTGGTGCCGCTATTGCCGGTGAAATTCACGTGCCGCACATAGGTGCGCTTGCCCGGATCGATGACGTAATTGAGCTTCACCTCTTTTTTCGTCTCATCGATTTCGGGCACCGGCGTCACTTTGGCGAACGCGTAGCCGATGTCCGAAAGCGCGGCTTCGATGCGATTGCCGCTTTCCGTCGACTCCTTGCGCGAAAAAACATCGCCGGTCTTTGTTGTCACCATCAGGTCGAGGAATTGCTGGCTGAGCACGGTTTCGCCGGAAAAGCGCCAGCCGCTGACCTTGTAGCGCTCGCCTTCGGTGACATTGATCGTCAGATAGATATCGCGCTTGTCCGGCGACAGCGCGACCTGCACGGACACAACATTGAATTCCAGGAAACCACGATCTTGATAGTACGAATTGAGCGCTTCGAGATCCCCCGAGAGCTGCTGCTTGGAATAGCGATCGCTACGCTGGAACGGCATCCAGTCGGTCGGCTGCAATTTGAATTCCTTGACCACTTCGTCGGTCGGGAACGTCTTGTTGCCGATGATGTTGATCTGCTTGATCTTGGTCACCTTGCCTTCGGTCACCTTGATCTTCACATCGACGCGGTTGTTCGGAAGCTCGTTGACCTGCGTATCGATATCGACGTCGTAGAAGCCGTTCGCGTAATACTGCCGGCGCAATTCCTGTTCAACCTGATCCAACAGATCTTTCTTGAACAGCTCGCCCTGTGACAGCCCAAGATCCTTGAGCGATTTTTTCAGCTCGTCGCCGCCGATCTTCTCATTGCCTTCAAGGCTGAAGCTGACGATCGCCGGACGTTCCTTGACGCGCACCACCAGCGCGTTGCCATCGCGCGCCAACTGCACGTCCTGGAACAGACCGGACTGGTACAGCGCGCGAATCGCCTGCCGCGACGTGGTGTCGTTGAGCTGGTCACCGACCGACAGCGGCAGATAGGTCAGCAGGGTGCCGATTTCGAGACGCTGCAGACCGTCGGCGCGGATTTCGCCGATCGTGAAAGGCTCGAACGCCCAGGCGGATCCCTGCAATACGAGTGCTGCGGCAAGGGCCAGCAGCGCGCCGCGCGCGGTGGTTTTTTTTGGGTACAAGGGATCAGCCGATGGAGCGTGTGATGTCGTTGTAGAACGCGAATCCCATGATCAGGATCAGCAGCGCGAAACCGATTTGCTGCACCAGCATCTGTGTACGGTCCGAAAGCGGAGCACCCTTGACGCTCTCGATGAGGCAACTGACGATCTGACCGCCGTCGAGAATCGGTATCGGCAGCAGGTTGACGATTCCCACGTTCAGACTCACGAAAGCGATGAAGTAAAGAAAAGTCGACAGCCCAACGCTGGCGGCAAAACCCGCCGCCTCGGCGGTACTGATCGGCCCGCTCAGATTTTTCACCGAGACATCGCCGAGCGCCATGCGGCCGAGCAACTTGATGACGAGAGCCGTCTCGCGTTGCGTCTGCTTCAGCGCTTCGGGAATGGCGGCCAACGGATCCAGCCGCTCTTCGGTGCGCAAATCCTGCCATATCTTGTCGGCATTGGCCACGCGCATGCTGGTGGCACCGAGTCGCCCGCGCACGCTGCCGTTCTCGATCACCGATCCAATACGTGCCGCGATATCGAGCGTGCTTTCACCGCGCTGGACCTTCAGCGTGACCGCGACATCCGGATGCGATGCGATACGGCGCTGCAGCTGCTGAAACGACTGCACGGGCTCGCCGTCGAAGGCCAGCACATGATCGCCGCTGCGCAGGCCCGCGCGTTCGGCGGCGGAGTCGCGCATGATCTCGCCAAGCGTCGCCGGAATCTGCGGCTGGTATGGCGCCAGACCGAGGTCTTCCATCAGGTATTGCGGATCGATGCGGACTGAATCCATGCTCAGCACGACGTGGCGTGATTGCCCGGCCGCATCCTCCACATCCAGATTCAAAGTGCCGTGATCGAGCGCGCGCCGCAACACATCCGTACGCAGACCGCCCCAACTCTGCACTGGCTTGCCATCCACTTGCGTGACCCGATCGCCGTCATGAATGCCGCCAGCGGCGGCCGGCGTCGCGGCCGGAGGATCAGTCAGGAACGGCTTCATTCCCGGCACGCCGATCACCAGCGTCGCCCAGAACAGAACCGTGGCAAGCACGAAATTGAATGCCGGTCCGGCGGCAAAAATCGCAATGCGCGCAGCCACCGGCTTGCGGTTGAACGCGCTCGACAGCTGCTCCTCCGGCACCGGTGCTTCGCGCTCGTCGAGCAGCTTCACGTACCCGCCGAGCGGAAGTGCAGCCAGGACGTACTCGACGCCGTCCGCGCCGCGACGACGCCATAGCGGCTTGCCGAAGCCGATCGAGAAGCGCAGCACGCGCACACCGAGCCGTCGCGCCGCCCAGAAGTGCCCGTATTCGTGGAAGGCCACCAGCACCCCGATGGCGACCACGAATGCGATCACATTGCGCAGAAATTCAAACATCCACTCTCTCCTGACGCGCCCGTACCGCCACCACGCCGCGCCGACCACCGGCGCCAGCTCACAATCGCGATAAGACGCCGGAATTGCACGCGGGTTCCAGAACGATTTTGAGGCGCAAGAATACCCTTATGGCGCGGCGGCGTCTCGCCCGCATCATCGATTTAGCAAGACCAAGCCCAGCGCCATCATCGGCGCCGCAGCCAGCAGGCTGTCGATACGATCGAGAATTCCGCCATGTCCAGGCAGCAATCTGCCGCTGTCTTTGATGCCGACCAGACGCTTGAGCAGGCTTTCGGTGAGGTCGCCGACCACCGATATCGCAGCAACGAAAATGCAGAGTAACAGCCACATCGCCCACGGCCGGGGCGCGGGTAGCAGATAGATCCCCGCCCCGATTCCGACGAGCAAAGCACCCATCATGCCGCCAACGAACCCTTCCCAGCTCTTGCCAGGTGAGACTTGCGCTGCAAGCTTGCGCCGGCCGAATGCCCGGCCGGCGAAATACGCGGCAATATCCGCCGCCCACACCAGCGCGAACACGGTCAGCAAGCCGCCCGTTGCCAGAGTGCTGGCGCGCGCGCTCAGCAGGCCGACGATGGCGGCCGGAATCACCAGTAATCCGAGTGCAGCGCGCCAGGCCGTCGACGGCCGCTGCGCCGAAAATCCGTCGGGATAGCGGATAATCCAGGTCAGGGCGAGTGCCCACCAGATCGCGTCGGCGATCAATAGGGCGCGCAGCGCACCGCTTGCGCAGGATGCGTCGCAACCGGCAGTGGCATTCGCGCCAAGAAAACCGAGCATCGACAGCAGCATCGACAGCATCGCCGCCACTACCACTACGTAAAACATGCGGCCGGCGCGTGCCGTGATCCCACAGAGTGCCGCCCATTCCCACGCCGCCAGCACGCCGATCGATCCGAACACGATAGCAAGGCCGCGCACGTCCAGAAACAGGATGGCCGCGACCGCAGGCGGTAGCAGCACGACGGCGGTGAGTACGCGCTTCAGCAGCATCAACCCGCCTCGGGAACACGGCCGAAACGGCGCTCGCGCGCGGCGTACCAGGCAAGTGCCCGCCCGAACTCGTCCGCATCGAAATCCGGCCACAAGGTATCGGTGAAATAGAGTTCGGCGTAGGCCAGTTGCCACATCATGAAGTTGCTGAGGCGGTGCTCGCCACCCGTGCGGATCAGCAAATCGGGCAGCGGCAGATCGGTCGTGACCAGACTCTGCTCAAGAGCAGCTTCAGTGATCGGCTGCCCCGCTTCGCACAGCCTGCGCGCGGCCTGCACGATGTCCCAGTGTCCGCCATAGCCAACCGCGATCTGCAACAGCAGCCCCGGATTAACCGCCGTCAGCTGTTCGGCATCGCGCATCTGCCGGAGCAGCTCGGCCGACAGCTCGCGATGATCGCCAATAAAGCGTAGGCGCACGCCATTGGCATGTAGGGAGCGGATTTCGCGCGCCAGCACACGGCGGAAAAGCTGCATAAGCAGACGCACTTCGGTGATCGGGCGATGCCAGTTTTCCTGACTGAACGCGAACAGCGTTAATACTTTCACGCCCTGCGCATGACAGGCCTCGACCGCGCGCCGCGCAGCACGCACACCCATACGGTGCCCATATGCGCGCGGCCGGTGGCGTGCACGCGCCCAGCGCCCGTTGCCGTCCATGATGACGGCGACGTGCGTGGGGATCGGCAGTTCGGGGAGCGGGGATTTGGCTTGCGTCATCGCATTGAAATGCGGGCGCAATTACATCGCGAGCATTTCTTTTTCCTTGCCGCTGACCGCTTCCTCGACCTTGGCGACGAACTGGTCGGTCAGTTTCTGGATTTCGACTTCGGCGCGCTTCTCATCATCGGTGCTGATCAGCTTCTCCTTGACCAGTTCCTTGATGCCCTGATTGGCGTCGCGCCGCACGTTACGGATGGCGACGCGCGCCGACTCGGCTTCTTGGCGTACAACCTTGACCAGCTCGCGGCGGCGCTCCTCGGTCAACGGCGGCAGGGAAATACGAATCACCGTCCCGGCCGTCGACGGAGTCAAGCCCAGATCCGAGGCGAGAATCGCCTTCTCGATGACCTGTACCAGATTCTTTTCCCACGGCGTGATTGAAATGGTGCGCGCATCCTCGACGACGACACTCGCAGTCTGCGTCAACGGCACGTCAGAACCGTAGTAATCGACTTTGACATGGTCGAACAGCGCGGTGCTCGCACGGCCGGTGCGCAAACGGCTGAACACCTGCTTGAGCGCGTCCAAGGCCTTCTGCATGCGGGCGGATGCGTCCTTCTTGATATCGTCGATCATTAAATTTTCTCCCGAATCCTAAGCGAGCGCACTCGCGCTCTAGCTCCGTACCAGTGTCCCAATGCTGGTGTCGCCGCAGGCGATGCTGCGCAAAGCGCCAGCATGCTGCATGTCGTAGACCCGCAACGGCATATTATGGTCACGGCAGAGAACGATGGCGGTCTGATCCATCACTGCCAGACGGCGGTCGAGCACCTCGTCATAGGTCAGTTCATCGTAGCGCTTGGCGGAGCGGTCCTTCATCGGATCGGCGTTATAGATACCGTCAACCTTGGTGGCCTTGAGCATCAGATCCGCGTTGATTTCGATCGCGCGTAGCGCCGCGGCGGAATCGGTGGTGAAGAACGGATTGCCGGTGCCGGCGGCAAACACCACTACCCGATCTTTTTCGAGGTGGCGAACGGCCCTGCGCCGGATGTAATCCTCGCAAACCTCGTTGATGCGGATCGCCGACTGCACGCGCGCAGGCAGCCCGATGCGCTCGACGGCGTCCTGGATCGCCAGCGCATTGATCACGGTTGCCAGCATGCCCATCTGATCGCCGGTCACGCGGTCCATGCCCGCGCGTGCCAGTCCTTCGCCGCGAAAAATATTGCCGCCGCCGACGACGACAGCGAGCTGCACGCCAAGCTCGATCAGCTCCTTGAATTCCAGCGCGAGCTGCTGCATAACCGCTGGGGAAATGCCGTAATCAAGATCGCCCATCAGGGCTTCCCCCGAGAGTTTTACCAGCATCCGCTTGTACTTAATTTTCTGATTCATTTTCAGAGTTCTACCATGCGAACTTCATCTTAGGCCACGACCGCATTATGCCTATGCCCGCTTTCGGCGGCCGCCGGACCTCCTGGACGAATTAGTCAACAATTGTACCTGTGCCGGCGACCAATCTGAGACCGTCGCAGCTCCGGATGTTTTCAGGAAGCGGCCGTGGATCAAAACAAAGCCCCGTTTCCGGGGCTTTATCTATGACATCTAGTTGCCTTTGGGACTTGGGTGATCGTCGCGAGGGCTGGGGCGCAGCAGATCATCAACCTCACTGGCGAAATCAGTCTGCTTTTTCTCGATACCCTCGCCGACTGCGAATCGCGCGAATCGCGCGACGCTGGCACCCTTCGACTTCAGCAGTTTCTCAATCGTCTCGTCGGGATTCTTCACGAATGGCTGACCCAGCAAGGTGATTTCCGCAACAAATTTGCGGACCTTGCCGTCCAGCATCTTCGCGATGATCTCGGGTGGCTTGCCTTCAGACTGTTCGGCCGACTGCGCTTCGATGATTTTGCGCTCGGATGCGAGCACATCGGCTGGCACCGATGCCGTATCAAGGTAACGCGGCGACATGGCAGCGATATGCATCGCGATGTCGCGGCCCAGCTCCAGTTCACCCTTGCCCATGGCGACAGCAACGGCGATCTTGTCGCCGGGGTGCACATAGGTGACCAGAGGGCCGCCCGCGGCAGCCACGATCTCGAACCGGCGCAACGTCAGGTTCTCGCCGATCTTGGCGACCATATTGCGCCGCTTGGCGTCGAGCGTTTCGCCACCGTCCGCAAGCGCTACGAGCGCCTCGATCGTGGCCGGGCGGTGCTTCAGCGCGAGCTGCGCGGCAAGTTTCGCCAGTCCGCGGAAATCCTCGCCCTTGGCGACAAAATCGGTTTCGCTGTTCAGCTCCACGAGCGCAATCGCGCCTGCATCGCTGGCAACACCGATGACGCCCTCGGCAGCGGTGCGACCCGCCTTCTTGTCAGCCTTGGCAGCACCGTCCATGCGCAGTTTTTCAGCGGCTTTGTCGAGATCACCGCTGGTGGCTTCGAGCGCTTTTTTGCAGTCGCTCATGCCGGCGCCGGTGCGGTCGCGCAACTCCTTGACCTGGCTGGCGGTAATTTGCGTCATGACTCAACTCTCCGTCTTTTCGGCCCGGCCGGAAGGCTTGCGCGCGCGGCGCGGCTTCGGTGCGGGCTTGCCACCCTCGTCACCCACTTCGACGAAGTCCTCGGCGCGCCCACCAACCGTGTTGCTGCCGCGACCATCGATGACGGCGTCAGCGATGCACTGCGCATAGACTTTGATCGCACGCGTGGCATCGTCATTGCCTGGAATCACACAGTCAATGCCATCCGGATCATTGTTGGAATCGACCACGGCGATGACCGGGATGCCGAGCTTCTTCGCCTCGGAAACGGCGATCTTTTCGTAGCCGGTGTCGACGACGAACAGGCAGTCCGGCAGGCTTGGCATGTCTTTGATACCGCCCAGCGACTTGCGCAGCTTTTCGATTTCGCGATTGAAATCGAGCTGCTCCTTCTTGGAGAGGCGGTTGATGGAGCCGTCGGCGACCTGCTTTTCCATGTCCGTCAGGCGCTTGATCGACTGTTTGACGGTCTTGAAGTTGGTCAGCGTACCGCCCAACCAGCGTTGGCTGATATACGGCATGCCGCAGCGCTGAGCCTCGGATTCGATCGCTTCGCGGGCGGCACGCTTCGTGCCGACGAAAAGAACGCGGCCGCCATTGGCGGCGAACTTGCCAGCGTATGAGCAGGCCTCACGCAGCATCGGCAGCGTGTGCTCTAGGTTTATAATGTGGATACGGTTTCTGGCACCGAAGATGTACGGATCCATCTTCGGGTTCCAGTAACGGGTGCGGTGACCAAAGTGCGCGCCCGCCTCCAGCAACTGGCGCATGGTGATGCTCGACATGTGTTGACTCCAGGGTTGATTGCAAACCGCTCGCCAGATCAGCGATCGCCCGGAACGCCATGCGCCCGTAGCGACACCCCGCTGATCCATTCCGCGCGCGGATGGGATTTGGCGACGGCGAACACCGTATTCAAGCCCGAGTTCAGACGCGCCACATTGCCGTAAAAGGCGCGGCTTTATACCATAGTGGGCTTTTCCCGACAATTACTGACCGGCCTAGGGCCTGTTAACAATTACTTTGATCGCTGCGACGGAGACCGTATGGGCACAGCGCAAGAAACGAGTGACGTGATGTACTTGAAGTACATGAGGAGCGAGAGACGCGGCGCTGTGCCCATACGGTCCCGTCCCTTCGGGTTGCGCCCAAAAGGGCGCCATGCCGCGTTGCGCCTCGCTCATGTGGATTCACCACACTTCGCTCGCCGCGCCTTGCCTGGCGCCCTTTTGGGCGGCAACGCAGCGATCAAAGTAATTGTTAACAGGCCCTAACGCATGGGCGTGTCCCGCAAAACCCAGGAAGAACAGCAGGCGATGCGCGAAGCTGGTCGCGCCGCCGCACTCGTGCTCGAAATGATCGAGCCGTACGTGCGTGCCGGCGCCTCGACCGACGAGCTCAACCACCGCTGCCACGAATTCATCGTCAAGGATCTGGACTGCGTGGCGGCGCCGCTGCACTACGGCGGTGCGCACAACCGTCCGCCGTTCCCGAAATCCATCTGCACCTCAGTGAATCACGTCGTCTGCCATGGCATTCCGGGCGCGAAAACGCTCAAGCGCGGCGATCTCGTCAATCTCGACATCACGGTCATCAAGAATGGCTTTCATGGCGACACCAGCATGATGTTCCACATTGGGGACACCGGCGTGCTCGCGAAGCGTCTGGCGGAAGCCACGCGCAACGCGATGATCGAAGGCATCCGCCAGGTGCGGCCCGGCGCGCGGCTCGGCGACATCGGCCATGCGGTGCAAACCTACGCTGAAGCGCAGGGTTTCTCAGTGGTGCGCGAATATTGCGGACATGGCATCGGCCGCCGCTTCCACGAAGATCCACAAGTACTGCACTACGGCAAACCTGGCAACGGCATGGAACTGGAAGCGGGTATGACCTTCACGATCGAGCCGATGCTCAATGCCGGTCGCGCCGACGTGAAGCTGCTGCCGGATGGCTGGACCGTTGTCACCAAGGATCATTCGCTTTCCGCGCAGTGGGAGCACACAATCCTGGTCACGGAAACCGGTTACGAAGTGCTGACTCTGCGTGCCGGCGAAGTGATCCAGTAACTTTTGAGCCTGTCCGTGACCGAACCAACCGACGACGCTGCCGCCGCCGTATTCTCTGCGCGCCGCGTACGCAGCCGTCTGCGTGCCGAGGACGTCGCGCCGGTGACCGCCTTCCGCGATACGCTGGCGTGGGGCCGCGAACGGCTGGTCGGCCTGTTTCATGACGGCGCGCCAGCGGAGGCACTGGTCCACGCACGCGCGCTGCTCATCGATGAAGTCCTGCGCGAAATCTGGCTGCGCTTCCTGCCACAGGATTCCAACGGCATCGCGCTGATCGCGGTCGGCGGTTATGGCCGCGGCGAATTGCTGCCGCACTCCGACATCGATCTGCTGGTGCTGCACGACCGTGACGCACTGGACCGGCACAAATCCGCGCTCGAAAGCCTGTTTGCGTTCCTGTGGGACATCGGTCTCGAAGTCGGCAGCAGCGTACGCACGGTCGACGAGTGCGTCGCGCTTGCGGCTGGCGACATTACGGTCATCACCAACCTCATTGAAGCACGGCCCCTAAGCGGTGATCGCAAGCTGTTCGATGCGCTGGAAAAGAAACTCACACCAGATCATCTATGGCCGGTCGACGCATTCTTCCGCGCCAAGGTCGAAGAGCAAGAAAAGCGGCACGCGAAATACGACGGTACCGGCTACAAGCTGGAGCCGAACGTCAAGGAAGGCCCCGGCGGTCTGCGCGACATTCACACCATTGCCTGGGTTGCAAAGCGTCACTTCGGCGCACAAACACTGGGTGAGCTGCGCGATCGCGGCTTTCTGACCAAAACCGAGTGCGACGAATTGTTCGCCGGCCAGGATTTTCTATGGCGCGTGCGCTTTGCCCTACACATGGTCACTGGTCGGCATGAAGACCGGCTGCTGTTCGATCACCAGATCAAGCTCGCCGAGCTGTTCGGCTATGTCGATCAGGATCACAACCGCGCGGTCGAGCAGTTCATGCAGCTCTATTACCGCACCATCAAGGCGCTGTCCTGCCTCAATGACATGCTGCTGCAGCTATTCGACGAGGCGATTCTGCATCGCGACGCTGACACCGAGCCGAAAGCACTCAATGCACGTTTTCAGGTGCGTGGCGACTATATCGAAGCGCGCGACGATGAGGTCTTCCAGCGCTATCCGCCGGCGCTGATCGAAATTTTTTCGTTGATGCAGAAACACACGAAGATCGAGGGCATCCGCGCCTCGACGCTGCGCCTGATCCGCCGCGACCGTTATCTGATCGACGACGAATTCCGCGACGACGTGCGTGCACGCGCACTGTTCATCGATCTGTTCCGCGAAGGCAACGGCCTCACGCACGCGCTGCGGCGCATGAATCGCTACGGCGTGCTGGGCCGCTACCTGCCGGTGTTCAGTCGCGTCATCGGCCACATGCAATACGACCTCTTCCACACGCTGACGGTGGACGAGCATTCGCTCTATATCGTGCGCAATCTGCGGCGCATGGCGATGACGCGGTTCCGCGATGAACTGCCGTTCTGCAGCGAGCTCATGGAGCGCATTCCGCGTCCGGAAGCACTCTACATCGCCGGCCTGTTTCACGATCTGGCGAAGGGGCGCGGCGGTGATCATTCCGAACTCGGGGCCGACGACGCGCAGAAATTCTGCCTCGACCACGGCATGTCGCACGCCGATACTGATCTCGTGGTCTGGCTGGTGAAGTACCACCTGATCATGTCGTTGACCGCGCAGCGCCAGGACATCAGCAGTCCGGAAGTCGTCACCGAATTCGCGCGCCGCGTCGGCGAGCGCGGCCGCCTCGATTATCTCTACCTGCTCACCATCGCGGACATCCGCGCAACTAACCCGGCGCTGTGGAATTCCTGGCGCGCGAGCCTGTTGCGCGATCTCTACAACGGTACCGCGCGCGCGCTCGAACGCGGGCTCGACAATCCGGTCAGCGAAACCGAACGTGTCGCCGAACAAAAGCGCGCCGCACTAGCACTGCTCTCCAGCCGCGGCGTCGACATCTCGCGCGCCGACACCATCTGGATGCGGTTCGAACCGGAATATTTCCTGCGCCATTCGCCCGAGGAGCTGGCCTGGCATCTGCCCGCCATCGCCGCCACTGGCGAGCAGGATCTGCCGCTGGTGCTCATCGAATCGCTCGATGAGCCCAGCACCACCGTATTCGTCTACATGCGCGATCGCGATCATCTGTTCGGTATCGCCACCGGTATGCTGGCACGGTTGGGACTCAACATTCTCGATGCACGCATCAACACTTCCGCCGATGGCTACGTCCTCGACTCCTTCGTGGTCATGGAAGGCGACGGCTCGCCCGTGCTGGGCGGGCATCGCACCGCCGAAATCCGCGAAGGTCTGCGCAAGGTGCTGGCGGATTCGAGCATTGCTGCGATCGATGTCAACCGCCGCCGCTCGCAGAAGCTCAAACACTTCAACACGCCGACCTCCGTGCATTTCAGCCAGGACACGAAGCGCGGCCGCACCGTGCTCGAACTGGTGACCGCGGACCAGCCTGGCCTGCTATCGCTGGTCGGCCGTGTGTTCCAGAGGCGCGGCATCCTGCTCGACGCCGCGAAGATCGCGACCATCGGCGAGCGCGCCGAAGACGTGTTCTACATCACCGACCGCAAACACCAGCCGATCGCCGACGAAGACCTACTCGACGATCTGCGTGAAGTGCTCGTCCGCACTTTCGATCATGTCCAATCACATTAGGGCCTTTTAACAATTACTTTGATCGCTGCGACGGAGACCGTATGGGCATAGCGCAAGGAACGAGAGACGTGGTGTACTTGACGTACACGAGGAGCGAGAGACGCGGCGCTGTGCCCATACGGTCCCGTCCCTTCGGGTTGCGCCCAAAAGGGCGCCATGCCGCGTTGCGCCTCGCTCATGTGGAATCAACCACACTTCGCTCGCCGCGCCTTGCCTGGCGCCCTTTTGGGCGCAACGCAGCGATCAAAGTAATTGTTAACAGGCCCTAAAATTAACCGGGAAATTGCTGTGAACACGCTAGAACTCCGCGTCACCATCGAGCACGCCTGGGAACGCCGCGACACGCTGTCGGCCGGCGATGCACACATCCGCCAAGCGGTCGAGAACGCCGTCACGCTGCTTGATCGCGGCGAGGTGCGCGTGGTCGAACCCGGTGCGAATGGCTGGACCGTCAACGATTGGCTGAAGAAAGCCGTGCTGCTCTATTTTCGTCTGCATGACAACGCGCCGATCGAAATGGGCGGCCTGCTCGGCTACGACAAAGTTCCGCTGAAGTTCGCCGACTGGTCAGCCGCTGACTTCAAACGGCTCGGCGCGCGCGTGGTGCCGCCGGCCGCGGTACGCAAGGGCGCCTATATCGCCCCCGGCGCAATCCTGATGCCGAGCTACGTCAACATTGGCGCTTATGTCGGTCGCGGCACGATGGTGGACACCTGGGCGACAGTCGGTTCCTGCGCGCAGATCGGCGCCAACGTGCATCTATCCGGCGGCGTCGGCATCGGTGGCGTACTAGAGCCTCTGCAAGCCAGTCCAACGATCATTGAGGATGACTGCTTCATCGGCGCGCGTTCGGAAATCGTCGAAGGTGTCATCATCGAAAAAGGCGCGGTGATTTCGATGGGCGTATTCATCGGCCAGTCGACGCCGATCTATGACCGCGAGAGCAGCCAGATCAGTTATGGCCGCGTCCCCGCGGGCGCGGTCGTCGTCGCCGGCTCGCTGCCAAGGGACAATGGCCGTTACAGCTTGAACTGCGCGGTGATCGTCAAGCGTGTCGATGCGCAGACGCGCGCGAAAGTCGGCATCAATGCGCTGCTACGGGATCTCTGAATAATTTCAGAACAGACTCTCGGTACCAGTCTCGCCGAGTGTGACGCCCTCGTGCGCGAGCAGCCAGCGCTTGCGATCGAGTCCGCCGCTGTAGCCACCCAGCGTGGCGTCGGCCGCGATGACGCGATGGCATGGCACGATGATGCTGATCGGATTGGCACCATTCGCCTGTCCCGCCGCTCGGAACCCGCGTGGCGAGCCGACGCGACGCGCGAGTTCGGCGTAGCTGATCGTGGTTCCATAGGGGATGTCACAAAGCGCGCTCCATACTCGGCGCTGGAACGCAGTCCCACGTAGCGTCAACGGCAAATCGAAAGCGCGTAGTTCGCCGGCAAAATAGGCCTTCAGCTGCGCGCGCGCGCGTTGCAATACCTTGGCGCCTCGACGCCAATCTGCAGGTCGCGATTTCAAGGTCTTCGCCGCGTCGAGATATAACCCGGTGAGGTGTTCACCTTCTGCAAGCAGCAACAGCTCTCCAAACGGCGCGCACACCGTGTCGTAGCAAACGGTCGCCGGCGTATCGGCGGTTATCGCATCGCTTTCAGTGATTGTCCGCATTGTTTCATTCCTCTTCATTTCACCCTCCGGTGGCGGCATGCCGCCACAAATGCATCACCGCGTAAGCGCGCCACGGACGCCAGGCTTCCGCGATCGCGACGGCGTCACGTGGCCGCGTTACACCGAGCGCACGCAGCACACCCAGGTCGGATGCGGGAAATGCGTCGGCGTCGCACAGCGCACGCATCGCGATGTATTGCGCGGTCCAGTCGCCGATACCCGGCAGCTCGCACAACTGCGCCATCGTCCGCTCACTGTCCGCTCGATGATCGAGCCGCAAGTCACCATCTGCCACCGCACGGGCGAGTGTCTGTACCGTCAGTGCGCGTGCGCGCGGCAATCCCAGCGCGGCAAGTCGATCGAGACTAGCGTCCGCAATGCGCGCAGCATCGGGGCTACCGTGCGTAAGCGTCGGATGCTGTGCGACGGCCATAGGTGTTCCGAAAATGCTGGCAAAGCGTCTGAACAACAGGGTTGCCGCCTTGACGCTGATCTGCTGGCCGAGCACAGCGCGCAGCGCCAGCTCAAAACCGTCGAAGGCACCTGGTACGCGCAGGCCGCGGCTGCGCGTGACCAGCGCCCGCAAGCGTGAATCCGCCGACAGGTGCGTGTCGATCGAGACTGGGTTCGCATCGAGATCGAGCATTGCGCGAATCTTAGCGAGCAGTGGTGTCAGCACCGGCACCAGCGACGTCGATACCGTAAACCGCAACGCTGGCATGCCAGCCAGCGGTTCGAGCGCGATCCAGCCGGCGCGATTCTGGAAAGTCACCATGCGGACATAGCGCCCGCCTTCAAATGCCTCCATACCGGACGCGCCGCGGCTGGCGAGATATCCGGCGAGCGCTTCCCAATGCAGTGGAGGACGATAGCTAAGCCGCAGTGTGATCGCATCCGTGTCGGCACCGCCCACCGCATCGCGAGTGCGCCGCAGTTGCGACGGCGAAAGACGATAACGCGTCCGAAACAGATGATTGAAGCGGCGCACGCTGGAAAAACCGCTGGCGAACGCAACGTCAGCGATATTGAGCGAAGTGTCGGTCAGCAGCCGCTTGGCCATCAACAGACGCTGCGTCTGCGCCAGTTGTACCGGCGCGACGCCGTATTCACGTTCGATCGCGCGCCGCAGTTGACGACCACTCAAAGCAAGTTCGGTGGCCAAGTCATCTAGACTGCCTTCGTTCAACGCGCCAGCTTCGATACGCGCCATGGCCGCCGTGGCGACGCGGGTGACTGCATCGACCGGCGCGTTGCCCGGCGCGAGCTCCGGCCGGCAGCGCAGACACGGACGGAATCCAGCCGCCTCTGCGGACGCAGCATTCGTAAAAAAGCGGCAGCGGTCGCGGCGCGGCGTGCGCGCGGGACAGATTGGCCGGCAATAAATGCGGGTGCTGGTTACAGCCACGAAAAACATTCCATCGAAACGCACATCGCGCGCTTCAAGCCGGTGATAGCAGAGGTCGTCGTCCAGTCGCATGGGCACACTCTAGGCGCACGCGGATCTGGTATCTGGCCGTTTTCGGACATCACAATCCCGCACGCAGCCACCTATCTTGGGGACCAGAACTCCGAAAGCAAGAAAGCTTATTTACGCGCCAAGCCGCCGCCCGCTTCGAGCTCGCGCCAATTTCCGAGACGCACGCGCAGCCGGCGCAGCGCTTCGGCATCGGTTTCGTCGCCAATGATCAAGCGTATGGCGGACTTGCCACTCTCCAAGCGGAAACGCAGCACCAGCAGCCAGCCTGTCATCACGCTATCCGGCAACAGCCGCACCGCTTCGCCACGACCATCAGCGCGCTCGATCCACCACGAACCGTCCTGTCGCGCCAATACGCGCCGGATCGCATCGCCACCAAAACCGAGCGCAGCATGACGGCGCACGCGCATCCAGGAAATCGCGATCAGTACCAGCACCGGCAAGGCGTAGAGCTTTTCAGTCGTCGCGAACGGCAGCGCAACCGCCGGCGCCACATGTAGCCAGAACGCCCACTGCACTGCGTGCAGCGACGGCCGCAGCGTGACATCAGCGACGGTCGATGAGGCGGCGGACGACATCACCCAATATTCCTTCCGGCAGCGGTGCTGCGCCGAGCAGCCAGCGCCAGATGATCGGATCTTCCTGCTCCAGCAACGCCTCGAACGCCGCCTGTTCCGATGCCGGCGCGGTCGGATAGCAGGCGTCGAGATACCAGCCCAGAACGATGTCGAGCTCTTTCATGCCGCGGCGGCAATGCCAGCGCAGACGGCGATGGTCAGCTTCGGTGGAAACCATGAAGATCAGTGGAAAGGAACGGATTTCCGCAAGAAACAATGATCGGATTCATTCGGCGTGGCTGACGACGCATCCCGAAGATCAACACTTTACCCGATGAGTTCAGCGCCTGTCGTCCAACCCGGCGTCGAATGGCAGACTCGTTGATTCATTGTTCCGCCTCTCTATTGAACGTGCGGGGACGGGACTCATATTGTCAGGATGGGGAAACGTTCCATGCTGTTGGGAGTGTCGGTACTCCTGCACGCCTATGTCGGCTGGCGTCTGATTCCGGCGCTGGCGGTGTGGCCGTTGGCCTGGGTACCGCTGGCGCTCTTACTCGCGTGTTCCGCAGCGCTTGTCCCCAAGGGACTGATTCGTCCGCGTCTACGGTCGCGATGGATGGCTGCAACACTGTCGTGGATCGCATTCCTGCTGATGGGACTCTTCTCATCCCTGTTCGTGCTCACCGTGATTCGCGACGCGATTCTGCTCCTGATCACGCTCGCCAATGCGCTATCACCCGGCGCGATCGCGTTGCCGCACTTCGTCACCGACTCCGCCGCGCTGATACCCCCCATCGCGCTGCTGATCACGCTGCTGGGCTTGTTTAATGCGCGGCGTACCGCCGCCGTCGTCTCCGTCGACGTGCCGATCGCCGATCTGCCTGAGGCTCTCCATGGTTTCACCATCGCCCAGATCAGCGATGTTCACGTTGGCCCGACCATCAAGGCGCCATATCTGCGTGCGATCGTCGAGACCGTGAACCGCTTAAACGCCGATATGGTCGCTATCACCGGTGATCTCGTCGATGGCGGCGTGCACGAACTCGCCGCGCACGTTCAACCACTGGCACAGCTATCGTCGCGACACGGCACTTTCTTCGTCACCGGCAACCATGAATACTACAGCGGCGCCGACGCCTGGATCGAGCAGCTGCGACGCCTTCAAGTATGCGTGCTGATGAACGAGCATGTCGTGCTTCATCATGACACCGGAGCCTTGGTCGTTGCCGGCGTCACCGACGTCTCCGGGCATCACTTCGATCCCAGACATCGCAGCGATCCACAAGCTGCCATCGCCGGCGCGCCGGCAAGCGCATCCGTCCGGCTGCTCCTCGCACATCAGCCCCGCAGCGCCGACGCCGCGGCGAAGGCCGGTTTTCATCTGCAGCTTTCCGGCCATACTCACGGGGGTCAGTTCTGGCCCTGGAATCACTTCGTTAAACTGCAGCAGCCCTTCGTCGCCGGCCTGCATCGCGTCCGCGACATGTGGGTCTACATCAGTCGCGGCACCGGCTACTGGGGACCGCCGAAGCGGTTCGGCGCCCCGTCCGAAATCACGCGGTTAAAGCTGATCCGGCTTGGCCCAAGGCAGGGCGGTACCGGATAGCTTGGGGCTTCAGGATATTCAGCGCTGCACAGCTTCCAAAGCGGCATTGAACGTCGCGCTCGGGCGCATGACTTCGCTCACTTTGCGCGGATCAGCAAAGTAGTAGCCGCCGATATCCACTGGCTTGCCCTGGACTGCGTTCAATTCCTCGACGATTTTCTGTTCGTTTTTGGTCAGCGTCTTGGCCAGTTCCACGAATTGGGCCTGCAGCTTCTTATCTTCCGTTTGCGCCGCCAATTCCTGGGCCCAATACAGGGTCAAATAGAACTGGCTGCCACGGTTGTCCAGTTCGCCCGCCTTGGGCGAAGGGGTCTTGCTGTTGTCCAGCAGTTTGCCGGTGGCAGCGTCCAGCGTTTTGGCAAGGATCTTGGCCTTGCTGTTACCGTTCTTGATGCCGAGATCCTCCAGGCTCACGGCCAGCGCCAGGAACTCGCCGAGCGAATCCCAGCGCAGATGGTTTTCTTCCACCAGCTGCTTCACGTGCTTGGGTGCCGAGCCGCCGGCGCCAGTTTCGTACATGCCGCCACCAGCCATCAATGGAACGATGGACAGCATCTTGGCACTGGTGCCTAGCTCCATAATAGGGAACAGGTCAGTCAGGTAGTCCCGCAAAATATTGCCAGTAACCGAGATCGTGTCGAGGCCGCGAATCATGCGCTCCAGCGAGTAACGCATCGCGCGCACCTGCGACATGATCTGGATATCGAGGCCGGTGGTGTCGTGGTCTTTCAGGTAGGTGTTGACCTTCTTGATCAGCTCGACTTCGTGCGGCCGGTACGGGTCGAGCCAGAACACCGCGGGCATGCCGGAATTGCGGGCGCGGGCGACGGCCAGCTTGACCCAGTCGCGGATCGGCGCGTCTTTGACCTGGCACATGCGCCAGATATCTCCTTGCTCCACGTTCTGCGACAGCAGCACCTCGCCGGTGGCGAGATCCACGATATCGGCGACGCCGTCTTCGGAGATCTCGAAAGTCTTGTCGTGCGAGCCGTATTCCTCCGCCTGCTGGGCCATGAGGCCCACGTTGGGCACGGTGCCGATGGTGCACGGGTCGAAGGCGCCGTTGGTTTTGCAGAAATTGATGATTTCCTGGTAAATGCGGGCAAAAGTGCTTTCGGGAATGACCGCCTTGGTGTCCTTGGGCTTGCCATCGGCGCCGTACATTTTGCCGCCGATGCGGATCATGGCGGGCATGGACGCATCCACGATCACATCGTTGGGGGCATGCAGATTGGAGATACCCCTGGCGGAATCCACCATGGCCAGCTCGGGGCGGTGTTCGTGGCAGGCGTGCAGGTCGCGGACGATCTCGTCGCGCTTGGACGTCGGTAACGTGGCGATCTTGTCGTAAAGGTTCACCAGACCGTTGTTGACGTTTATACCCAATTCGTCGAACAGCTTGCCGTGCTTCTCGAACGCTTCCTTGTAAAAAATCTTTACGGCGTGGCCGAAGACGATGGGGTGCGACACCTTCATCATCGTGGCCTTGACGTGCAGCGACAGCATCACGCCAGTCTTGCGAGCGTCCTCCATCTGCTCCTCATAGAAGGCGCACAAAGCTTTCTTGCTCATGAACATGCTGTCGATGATTTCGCCTGCGAGCAGGGAAATCTTGGGTTTAAGCAAGATGGTCCGACCGCTTTTGGTCTTCAGCTCCATCTTCACGTCACGTGCCTTGTCCAGCGTCATGGACTTTTCGCCGTGATAGAAGTCGCCGTGCTTCATGTGTGCGACATGGGTGCGTGAAGCCATGCTCCACTCGCCCATGCTGTGCGGATGTTTGCGCGCGAAGTTCTTCACCGCCAGCGGCGCGCGGCGGTCCGAGTTACCTTCGCGCAGCACCGGGTTGACGGCGCTGCCCAGCGCCTTGGAGTAACGCTGACGAATCTTCTTTTCTTCCTCGGTCGTCGGATTCTCCGGATAGTCCGGCACCATGTACCCCTTGGACTGCAGCTCCTTGATCGCGGTGATGAGCTGATGTACCGAGGCGCTGATATTGGGCAGCTTGATGATGTTGGTGTCCGGCAGCAGGGTCAGGCGGCCCAGTTCGGCCAGGTTATCGGGCACCTTCTGACGGTCAGTCAGGTACTCGGGGAATTCACCCAGCACACGGACCGCCAGGCAGATATCGCTCTCGATCACGTCGATGCCGGCAGAAGCGGCGAAGGTGCGAACAATTGGCAGAAACGAGCAAGTCGCCAGGAACGGCGCCTCATCGGTCAGTGTGTAGATGATCTTCGATTTCTCGATTTTTGATTTTTCAGCGGCCATAACAAACCGTTTTCCTGTGGGTGACGGGCAAGGGCAATTGCAACTGCTTGCCCCGATTTTACTGCCTTGACGAATGAGTGGCGCACCGCTTCCCGATATTCCGCAGCGCATTGATCTTCGCAGGCGACAAGCTATTGAGCTTCGCGACCCACGACGCCCCACCCCTTTGCTCCCTGCTTTGTCTTCGCCAGCGCAGCGATCTCCGATACTTGCGTATCTACTCACAAATCAAACCGGCTGTCTACGGACTTTGGCGGCTGCTCATAAACAAAAAAAGTCCAGCCTTTATTGGGTAAGGAACGTCCCGAGAAGCACGGAACCGACTGTCAGGGTCAGTCACACCCGACTCGGGATTCGTGAATCCGAACGCGCCATCGAAGCCACTGACAGCTCGATCAGGCGATCGAGTTGCCGTTCGCAGAGATATCGATCATCTCAAACGCCTCCTGCTCACCCTTGCCTGAGCACAGTCGTCCACATCACTCGCTGAGGATGCGATTGCGCCGAACCCGCGTGCATTGCGCACTACGACGGGGAAATAGTGGAAAGCACTTCGAGCGTCAACGAGAACGCACCGGTCGGCAGCTGATGCGGATCGCAGACCGCATTCATGTGGGCCTTGCGCACCTCGAATAGCGGTAGGATCTTCTGCACGATCTGCTCCGCCAGCTCACAGTCGCCGCCTTGGAGCTTGCCGACGCCGCTCAGGTCCACCTCTTTCCAGATCGCGTCGATCGACGCTGGTCCGTCCGCGCGCTTGAGCGTGGCCAGCGCGATATCCACTGAGGGAAATGGGACCGGCCCGCCATTGCCACAATTGGAGGCGGTGACCGTGAAATCCTTTCGTGCGCCAAGATCGCGCAGCACCTGCCGGATCTTATCGCGCAGCCCGTCGCACGAGTAGCGAGTCGTGAAGCCCTGGTAGTCAAAGCGCGCTTTTTGCATCTTCCAGACGACGGGCCGGTGCTCGGCCTCCGCGCACGCTGAGTCGCACATGATGCAGGCACTGAAGGCCAGTATTACCAACGCGGTGGCACGAATTGTTTTGCTCATCGCGATGCCCTCCATTCGTGCCTGACATTTTATGCGCGCACACACGCCGACAGTCAGCTTGACTCAATCAAGCGGCTTCTTGCCGAGGCCCTTACCATCCATAGCCGATCCACGATCGCACGCTCAGCAACTCGGTACAACAAAGGCGCTTGAAATAATCAGCTCTCGGTAAGCAACGAGGCCGCTGATTGCTTACTTGTGGCTCTCGACGTCCGTGATGCCCTGCTTGGTTGCTTCCAACGCCGCTTCGACATCTTTCAAAGCGGCCTGCTGAGCACTCTTGGCTTTCGGATCATCCTCCTCGCGATCGATATCGGAGCGAACCTCTCGCAGAAGATCAGCCGCTTCATGAAGTCGGCCGGAATGATCCGCACTCGCTTGCGGTGGTGGAATGTCCTTGAGGCTCTTTCCATCGTCGACCGAGGCGCGCTTAACATCATCGATCGCTTTCGAAATCGCGCTCTTTGCGAATTCTTCCTGGCCATTGACCGCCTTATCGCCAGGGCGATGTTCGATCAGGGCATAAGCCCGCCGCAAATCCGATAGAGCATGAAGATAAGCAGGATGCTGATTTCCTGCGCCAGCGGCGGATGCGGCGAGTGGCGTAACCAGCGCGAGCGGCGCTGCCATCAGTAACTTCATAGCGTATTTCATACGGCATCTCTCCGGTAGACCCACTCCCACCGCCGCCAGAGACCTGCTGCCGGGCTCGGAAGTTCAGAAATTCAGATAACAGGTCGCATGCCCAGGAAGACGCCTTCGAACAGGGCACGCCGTTCTGCGACAGGCTTATATAAATGAGCTGGGGGGAGAGGCTGCGGGGAAAGTTTGTATCGAGATACGAACGACAAAAGGCACGAATGTTCTATTCGGAGCATGTCTGTCCAAGCTGGCACGAGTGACGCGGTGCCAACATTCCAAGCGCGCCCCGGACCGTGTCTGGCGCCGAGTCCACCTATAAGCGTAAAAGAACTTCATGGCTCAAATACTGTTCTGAGGAAGCACAGCGAAAACGGCCTGCTGCCACTGGACAGTTGCGTTGCTGCCTGTTTCGATCCGCAGCCACAAACGCTGTTTCACGTTCGAAGCCGCGCGAGCAATGAACCCGCCGCTTGATTCGGAGTCTCACCGATGGAGTTTTGTCATGACAAGTCGCTGTAGCCATCTGGATCAGATTAAAACCGATCGGCCGCGAACGCAGGGCTGCGAGGAATGTCTCAAGACCGGCGATAGCTGGGTACATCTGCGGCTTTGTCGGACCTGTGGGCATGTCGGCTGCTGCGACGAGTCAAAGAACAAGCACGCCACCAAGCATTTCCATGCGATGCAGCATCCGATAATGAGTTCGCTCGAACCTGGCGAGGACTGGAGTTGGTGTTACGTCGACCAGCTCGCCATGGAATTGGACTGAACTGGGCAAGAGCCACACTTCGCCGGCATGTGGCGCAGGAGAGCAGAACAGTGACAAACGAGCTGCTGGAAAAACGTCGCGAGCAGATGTTTCCGAAGCTCACCGCGGCGCAGGTTGCACGCCTTGAAGCGCACGGCGAGCGCCTGCAGGTTAGCGCCGACACCGTCCTGCTGGAGTCAGGTCAGCGCGTCACCCGGTTCTTCGTCGTCCTGTCAGGCAGTCTCGATCTGCTGCTGCGCACCAGCACGGGCGAGGCCTTGCTCAACGTGCTGACGCCAGGCGACTTCACCGGCGAAATGAGCATGCTGCGTGGGAGCATCGGCCTCGCGCACATCCGCGCGCACGAGGCCGGAAGCGTCCTCGCGATCGAAGCGGCGCAACTGCGCTCGATCGTGCAGACCGATGCCGAACTCTCCGAATTGTTCATGCGCGCCTTCATCCTGCGCCGCGTCGCATTGCTGTCGGAGAACAGCAGCGGAGTGATGCTGCTCGGGTCCCGCCATTCCGCCGACACGCTGCGCCTGCGCGAGTTTCTGACGCGCAACGCCTATCCCTACATCAACATCGACGTGGAAGCCGACGCCGACGCGCAAGCGCTGCTAGAGCGCTTCCATGTCCGCATGGAAGAAATTCCCGTCGTCGTCTGTCGCAGCGAGCATGTCTTCCGCAATCCGAGCAATCACGAGATTGCGGAATGCCTCGGCATGAACCCGCCGCTGGACAACAGCGCGGTTCACGACCTGCTGATCATCGGTGCGGGTCCCGCCGGCCTCGCAGCCGCGGTCTATGCAGCCTCCGAGGGCCTGGATGTGCGCATACTGGAGACGACGGCGCCCGGTGGACAGGCCGGAACAAGTTCCAGGATCGAGAACTATCTCGGCTTCCCCACCGGCATCTCGGGGCAGGCGCTAACGGGTCGTGCGTTGTCGCAGGCGCAGAAGTTCGGCGCAAACATGAGCGTCGCTACGCAAGCAGTGAAGTTGTATTGCGATCAACGGCCCTATGCGGTCGAAACGGACGACGGAAGTTTGATACGTGCAAGCATCCTGCTGATTGCCAGCGGCGCGCGGTACCGAGGGCTGGGAATCGACAACGTAAGTCGGTTCCTCGGTGTCGGCATCTACTATGCCGCCACTTACCTGGAAGCGAAGCTATGCCAGGGCGAGGAAGTCGTCATCGTAGGCGGCGGGAACTCCGCCGGCCAAGCGGCTGTGTTTCTCGCGAGCTCCTGTCGTCACGTGCATCTCGTGGTCCGTTCCACCAGCCTTGCGCAAAGCATGTCGCGCTACTTGATCCGGCGCATCGAGGAAAGCCCACAGATCACGTTGCATACGAATACACAGATCACGGCGCTCGACGGCGGTGATCGCCTCGAACGGCTTCGCTGGCGCCGCGCAACCGATGCCGATGCCGATGCCGACGAAGAGTCGCGCGAGATCAAGCATGTGTTCCTCATGACCGGTGCCGAGCCCAACACACAATGGCTACAGGGCTGCCTGGCGCTCGATGAACACGGTTTCGTCAAAACGGGGCGGGATTTGAGCATGGAAGATCTAGCGGCGGCGAAATGGCCGCTGCCGCGTACGCCGTACCTGCTGGAGACGAGCCAGGCGGGGGTGTTCGCCGCCGGCGATGTGCGCTGCGGGAGCGTCAAGCGCATCGCCTCCGCGGTTGGCGAAGGCTCGATCTGCGTACAGTTCGTACATCGCGCACTCTCTGAGCTGTCCGTGCCGATGCAGCAGCTTGCGCCAACACAGTCATGAGCGGACAGTGCCTCAGCAGCCGGTTCAACCCGATGAGTCTTCCAATCGCCGAACTGTCACGCGCGCGGCAGCGCAGCGATGCCCTGTTTGCGCGGATACCGCAACACTTGCTCTATGAGCGGCCCATCGCTGAGCGGCATCGCTTAGCTTTCTACATGGGTCATCTCGAGGCCTTCGACGCCAATCTTTTACTGCGAGCGGCCAAGGCTCAATCGGTCGCCGCCATGGACCGTCTATTCGCTTTTGGAATCGATCCGATCGATGGCCGATTGCCAGCCGATACGGTGGAGGACTGGCCAACGATCACCGATATTTACGACTACACCGCACAGACCCGTGAGCGGTTAGACCGTGAGCTGGCTAGTGCGGCGAAGCGGAAAATCGACGACGTTGCTCTCACAGTCTTGTTGCACGCGATGATCGAACATCGTCTGATGCATGGCGAAACGCTCGCGTACATGCTGAACCGCCTGCCTGTCGCAAAGCCGCCTCGGCCGCTGCCGGTGCGTGAGCACGAGTCGAGCGACGACGACGACATGGTTCCAATACCGGCCGGCCGTACCACGCTTGGTTCGAATCTGGCAGAAGAGCCTTTCGTGTGGGACAACGAGTGCCCTGTACAGAGCGTCGACGTAGACGATTTCGCGATCGATCGCTACATGGTTACGAATGCGCAGTATCGCCGCTTCATCGACGCCGGCGGTTATGCAGAGCCGCGCTGGTGGACAGCCGAGGGCTGGCAATGGCGAAGCGACAACGATGTTCAATATCCAGCATCCTGGCGCTGGCACGACGGCGTCTGGCAGCAGCTGTCCTTGTTCGACGCCGTTCCATTTCAAGGTGACTGGCCGGTGTATATCAGTCAGGCCGAGGCCAGCGCCTATGCACGCTGGACCGGCAAACAGCTTCCGACCGAAGCGCAATGGCAACGTGCTGCCTACGGCGATCCGAACGGAGACGAGCACCGCTACCCATGGGGTGCTGAAGAGCCTACGGCCGTCCATGGCAACTTCGATTTCAGGCGCTGGGACCCAATGCCGGTCGATGCGTACCCAGCGGGTCGTAGCGCATTCGGCGTTGACGGCCTTCTCGGCAATGGTTGGGAATGGACTCGCACGCCTTTTGCGCCGTTCCCGGGATTTCATTCGTATTCTTTTTACCCGGGATACTCGGCGGATTTCTTCGACGGCCGCCATTTCGTCCTGAAGGGTGGTTCGGCGCACACGGCGGCGCGCCTGCTGCGCCGATCGTTCCGCAACTGGTTCCAGCCGCACTATCCCTATCCATTTGCCGGCTTTCGCTGTGTTAGTGAAGGGTGACGCCCATGCTCGATGTCGTCGCAGTGTCTTCCCCATCTCCAATTGCCGGATCATCATTTGCCGACGACGCGCGCGCGGGGCTGATGGCAAATGGACAGAAATCCCTGCTGCCCAAGTATCTCTACGATGCACTGGGCTCGGCACTGTTCGAAGCCATCACGCAGCTGCCCGAGTACGGATTATGGCGCGCAGAAAAGCGGTTACTCACGCAACACGCCGAGGAGCTCGCCAAGCTCACGAACGCCACCAACGTCATCGAGCTGGGCAGCGGCAGCGCCACGAAGACCTTGCCGCTGCTCGCAGCGTTGCTACGGCGGCGGCGGTTGTCCTATTGCTCGGTCGATGTATCGCCCACGGCGCTTGAAATGACCCGCCGCGAGCTCGGCAGTTTGCAAGGGCTCACCGTAAGGGGCATAGACGATGAATATCTGCCCGGACTCGAGTCGGCGATGGGTTCGCGTGCAGCAGGTACACGCACGCTGGTTATGTTTCTCGGCAGCTCGCTCGGCAACTTAGACGCATTCGCAAGCCGGCAATTCCTGAAGCATATCCGCCGCGTCCTTCTTCCGGGCGACAACCTTCTGCTAGGCGCCGATCTGGACAAGTCCGGCGAGCAGCTGCTCAAAGCCTATGACGATGCTTTAGGTGTCACTGCTGCGTTCAATCTGAACCTGCTGGTGCGGATGAATCGTGAGCTTGACGCCGATTTCGTTCTGCCGCAGTTCCGTCATCGTGCCCAATTCAATGCCGAGTTGTGCAACGTGGAAATGCACCTTGAATCCTTGTGCGACCAGACCGTCCAATTCTCCCGCGCAGGATTTTCGATGTTGCTCCGAGCCGGCGAAACCATCCACACGGAAAGCAGTCACAAGTATTCTCTTCAGGAACTGGATCGCCTTATCTCCGATTGTGGCTTCTGTCGCCTCGCGCGATGGGTCGATCAGCAATGGGGCTTCGTCAGCGGGCTCTTCGTCGCCGTATAACCCGAAGCAGGCTTACAGCGTGCTCATGCCATGAGGGGCAACCCCATTCCATGTGCTACCCAATTCGGCGGTTGCCGGAGAAAGTCGCGACTATCGACGGCATATCGGATACGGTGTTCGGGCATGCTACGCAATCTGCTCGACAACCTCGACAACGTCGTGGCGGTCTATGCAAGGAGTGACAAATGATCACCTCGAACAAAAGTATTGTTGGGACATTCAAGATCGGACAAGAGATTGAAGTCTTCCGTCTTGGTTTTGGTGCAATGCGAATAACCGGGCCCGGCATTTGGGGAGAGCCGCCCGATCGAGCGAAGGCGATCCGCACCCTGAAGTGCCTCCCGCAACTTGGCGTAGGTTTTATCGATACGGCTGATTCCTACGGCCCGAACGTTTCAGAGGATCTCATCCGGGAAGCCCTTCACCCGTATGGCGGCATCCTTGTCGCAACGAAGGCAGGACTCGTGCGAACGGGGCCCGATCAATGGATTCCTCTTGCACGTCCTGAATACCTGATTCAGCAGGCGCACACGAGCCGGCGGCGCCTCGGTGTCGAGCAAATAGGCTTGTGGCAGCTGCACAGGATCGACCCAAAGACACCACGCGATGAGCAGTTCGGAGCCATTAAGGACTTGCTGGACGATGGCGTTATTCGTCACGCCGGCTTGAGTGAAGTCTCTGTGGCGGACATCGAGGCCGCGTCGAAGGTTTTCAAAGTGGCGACCGTGCAGAATCGATACAATCTGCGGGATCGCAGCAGTGAGAATGTGCTCGAGTATTGCACCGCCCACGGAATTGGATTTATCCCGTGGTTCCCGCTCGGTGCAGGTAAGCTGACCCAGCCCGGGTCGCACTTGGACGCTATTGCACAAAATCGGGGCGCAACGCCCGGACAGATTGCTCTCGCCTGGCTCCTCAAGCGCAGTCCAGTGATGCTTCCGATTCCTGGTACGTCAAAGGTTTCACATCTTCAGCAAAATATGCTTGCCGCGGATCTGGAACTCTCTGACGAAGAATTCTCGGCTCTCGACCACGAAGGGAGAGCCGCGGGATAAGTTCGCGTCCGTCATGCGTGTTGCCTCTGACCGCGCTCGAGCGCTGACGTCGGACTGCGGTCGTTCGGTCGTCGCTATGAGATACATAACATCGAACAGGACATATCTCACCTCCAGGTTCTCGGCGAGGCCTCGCATAGTCTATGTCGGTGTACTGACTTCGCATAAACGGGAATAAGAAGATATAGCGAGTTTTAGCCTTGCCATCGGAACATCCGCACGCCCGGAGCGGGACCGAGAATTGCTATAGACCAATACACGCTGTGCTAAGCAAATTAGCCAAAAAAGCCAAAAAAAGCCGCTTTCATCAATAGTCCGACTTTTATTGCGCCCTATCGTATGGTCACGTGGCGATTCGAGGAAAGGCGTTCGTGAATGGTTCACCGTCGCCCCTGTTGTGATCCAACTTGGCTCGTAAGCACCTTCGAAATGCTCCAATCCAAGCCGTCATTACCGAGGAATTCGTCATGCACGCCGCTCTGAAATACTTAGGTGCGTTAAGCAGCTGCGCCGTTTTGGCCGTCGCAACTGCATTCGTCGCAGATTCGGCAGCAGGGACCGCCCCGGACAAGTACAGCCTGAAAGTGCCGGGCGGACTCGCGTTCTCCGAGTTCAAGGGATACGAGGACTGGCAGACTGTCTCCCTCAGTCACGGCGAGAAGCTGGTCGCTGTGATCCTCGGCAATTCCGTGATGATCGACGCCTACCGGGCCGGCGCTCCCGGCAATGGCAAACCTTTCCCTGACGGCGCCAAGATGGCGAAGATCCACTGGATCCCGAAAAAGAATGAGATGGCCCCCGGTCAGCCGACAGTGCCGGGCACCCTGCATGACGTGGATTTCATGGTCAAGGACAGCAAGCGGTTCGCGGACAGCGGCGGATGGGGTTATGGAGCCTTCGAGTATGACGCCGCGTCAGATACGTTCACGCCCGCAACATTGGCTGACCAGCCGCCACAGGCGAACGACGCCAAGTGCGGGTTCGCATGCCACACGATCGTGAAGACGAGAGATTACATTTTCACGGAGTACGGCAAGCGGTAAACGAAAGCATGTTAGACAAGGAGATCGTCATGAGCATTCAAACCGTCGCCAGGAAATTCGTAGAGTTGTGCAACCAAGGCAAGAACTTCGATGTGATGCGTACGATGTACGCCCCAACAATCGTTTCGGTCGAAGGCGGCGGCGAGGAAACTGCCGGCCAGTCACCGGTCATCCACAAGTCCGAAGTTTGGAAAGAGAACAATACGATCCATGTCGAAAAAGTGCGCGGCCCATTCTTCAATGGGCCCGATCAATTCGCTGTTCATTTCACTTTCGAAGTCACTCCAAAAGCTACCGGACAGCGGATTGCGCTCGAAGAGGTGGGTGTTTACACGGTCAAGGACGACAAGATCACGCGCGAGCAATTCTTCTACGATGGCAAGCGGTAGTGACGCATCGCATCCGATCGGATGGGATAGAAACAACAAACCGTTCTTCTCGATTTAGGTAGCGCTCATGAGCACCGTGAATTAACGCGAGTAAGCACGATCATCTCAGCGAGCGCACCCGCAATCGCAGAAAGGAGTCCCCATGTCCACTTCAACCAAAACCCGCACTGAGCCAGCCAGCGGATTGGCGCAGAAGCAGGCGCCGTCCACTTCCACTGCACAATCCGACGCAAGTTTCAGAGCGCGAGATGCGACAAATTACAAGGCATGGGTTGCGAAGGCAGCGAAACAGCCGATGGTGCTCGAAACCGTTGATCTCGGACCACTTGGGGCTGAGGACGTTGAAGTTGCTGTCGAGTACTGCGGTTTGTGTCACTCTGACCTTTCCGTCTTGAACAATGACTGGGGCATTTCGCAGTACCCTGCGATTCTCGGTCACGAGGTCGTCGGTCGGCTCACAGCAGTAGGTCCGAATGCCAAGGGGCTCAGGATCGGACAGCGCGTCGGCGTCGGCTGGAATTCGGGCAGCTGCATGCACTGTCACCAGTGCATGTCGGGAAGCCATCATCTTTGCCCGCAAGTGCAAACGACCATCGTCGGTCATCGCGGCGGGTTCGCGACGCATATTCGCTCGCACTGGGCTTGGGCCATACCACTACCGGAAAAGCTTAACTTCGCCGAAGCCGGGCCGCTCATTTGCGGAGGGATCACCGTCTTCGCGCCGCTGACCATGTACGCCAAGCCGACCAGCCGCGTGGGCATCATCGGCATTGGCGGACTGGGGCACATGGCCGTGAAGTTCGCCGCCGCATACGGCAGCGACGTGACAGCGTTCACGTCGAGCCAGAGCAAATTTGATGAGGCCAAAAGTTTCGGCGCGAATCATGTCGTATCAAGCAAGGATTCGGCGGCGATCAAGAAACTCAGCGGCAGCTTCGACCTGCTGATCAGTACCGTCAACGTGAAGCTCGACTGGGACGCGATGATCGGGACGCTCGCGCCCAATGGCCGCTTGCACGTCGTCGGTGCCGTACTGGAACCCATTCCAGTCGCGGCATTCTCGCTTATCACGCAGCAGCGTAGCGTCTCAGGTTCGCCAACCGGCTCGCCAACAGCGATCGAAACCATGCTCGACTTCGCGTCGCGGCACAATATCGTGCCGCAGACTGAACACTTCCCGATGAGCAAAATCAACGAGGCCTTCGCCCGACTTGAATCAGGTAAAGCCCGTTACCGCATCGTGCTGGATGCGGATTTCTGATCCGCTTGACCATCGAATTTTTCCGGTGACAAAACGTTTTCGAGGTAAGCAGCCATGAGTGGAGCGCGGAAAACAGTCATCGTGACCGGAGCTTCGCAGGGGATCGGCGCGGGAATCGTGAAAGGGTTTCTCGAGCGGGGTTTCAACGTCGTTGCCAATTCGCGAAAGATAACCCAATCCGCCGAGGTCGCGGCGTCCAACGACGTCGCGCTAGTGGATGGCGATATCGGCGATCCGGAAACTGCCGCCAAGATCGTCGAGACCGCGCTGTCTCGCTTCAGATCGATCGACGCACTGGTCAATAATGCGGGCGTCTTATTGAACAAGCCGTTCACAGACTACACACCCGAGGACTTCAAGTCGCTCGTCTCGACCAACGTCGAGGGCTTCCTGTATGTCACTCAACTCTCCATCAAACAAATGCTCGCGCAGAAGATCGGCGGCAGCATCGTCACGATCACGGCGGCCCTTGCTCGCAACCCCATCCGAGGTGTCACGGCGGCGGTGCCGATGATGACCAAGGGCGGTCTTGAAACGATTACCCAGCACCTTGCGATGGAGTATGCGAAAGACGGCATTCGCGTGAACGCCGTCGCGCCGGGCGTTGTCTACACACCACTTCAACGCAAGACTCCGAAGGATGTGATGGAAAGCCGGTCGCCGATGGGTCGGCCTTCGACAGTGAAGGACATCATGGACGCCGTCATGTACCTGACCGATGCCGCGACGGTCACAGGTGACATCCTGTACGTCGATGGCGGCGCTCATTTCGGCTGCTGGTAGTTAATGGAGCTTTCGCTCTGACCACAAACTCAACAAACGCCGAGAACCGTCTCGCCAAGCTCGGCATTCATCTGCCAGATGTGCCGGCGCCTTTTGGCGCATTCGCCGGTCGAACTGGAAGTTATTTTGGAAGTGCAGCCTTGATCCGATCGGCGACGGGGAATGGTCATGAAGGCAAACGACATGTTCTCCTCGACGATGACTTGGCTCGGTTTGGCGGTCGTGCTCGCTCAGTCGAAGGAGTTTCCGATGGCCCAGCATATCTTTTACCACACAGTGGAAGTGGATGGCTTTTCTATTTTCTACCGGAAGCCGGGCCGAAAGACGCACCGACCATTCTGCTGCTTCACGGCCTGCCGTCGTCGTCGCGCATGTTCGAGCCACTACTCATGCGGATGGCAAACCAGTTTCACATGGTTGCTCCCGACTACCCGGGCTTCGGGCACAGCGATGCGCCGACACCAAAGGAGTTCTCATATACCTTCGATAACATCGCCAGAATGATGGATCACTTCACCGAAGCGTTGAACCTGACCAAGTACACCCTTTATATGCAGGATTACGGCGGACCGGTCGGCTTTCGGATGGCACTTGCTCACCCGGATCGCATCGAAGCCCTGATCGTGCAAGATGCCGTCGCCCACAACGAAGGCCTCGGCGCGAACTGGACGACGAGGCGTGCGTTCTGGGCGAACCGCGCCTCACACGAGGCCGCGCTACGGATCAACTTGCTCTCCCTGGACACGACTCGGACGCGTCACGTCGGCAACGATCCGAATCCGGAAAAGTACGACCCCGATCTGTGGACCGACGAATACGCGTTCTTGAACAAGCCAGGCGAGGCCGACATTCAAAGCGATCTGTTCTACGATTATCGGACCAACGTGGACGCCTATCCAAAGTGGCAGGCTTGGATGCGCGAGAAGCAACCTCGGCTTCTCGTCCTCTGGGGAAAATATGATCTGTCTTTCGAGCTGTCGGAACCGGAGGCCTATCGCCGCGACGTGCCGAACGCTGATGTCCACATCCTCGATGCGGGTCATTTCGCGCTCGATACCGCGGCGGATCAGATCGCGCAGCTCGTCCGGGGTTTCGTGAAATAGCGCTGGCAAACGCATCCGAGATCCAATCCAGAGTGGTCGTCATCCACATGCGGGTTGCCACGATCAGGGATCATCTGTCTTGTTTCGGGATGTCAGCTTGCCAGCGCTACTGCGCCGCGATCGCCAGATACACCGTGAGAATGACGCCTGATACGGCCACGCCGAGATTGGCGAACAGCGCCAGGTTGGTCAAACGGCCGGTCGGACGATCTTCCGGCTTCAGCAGTGAAATAACCGAACGGAATGACAGCGTCGAGAGGACGGCAAACACCGCCGAGAGCACCATAAGCCCGAGACCAATCCAGAACGACCCTCCCCGATGCGGTAGCTGTGCTCTTGCCGGATCCATCAGGCGCAGGAACAGCCCGAAGCGTTCAATGACAAAACCGAAGCCCATCATCGCAAGGCAGGTGCGGTTCCAGGCGAGTAGCGTGCGCTCAGCAGCGAGATAGGTACGGGGATCTCCGAGAGACGACATGGATTAGCTCCGGTTATCAATTCCGCACGATCGTACAGAGTGAACGGGAGTAGCGTGCAGAAAAATGAGGGCACGGGACAAGAAACACGGACACTGAATGACCTGTCGATGGAAACAGCAGGCTTATACAAGCGGCGGCACGTTTATTCAATTCCATCGCGACGAACGCGGGCATGATCAGAACATGCGAGTGCGATGTTCCTGGTGCATCCGCCATAGGCGACTAAGTACCCGTTGCTTACCGCCAGTGAGTTTGATGCCCCATAAATTTGACCCAGACTCAGCGACACGCCATTGTCTGCCGCGGAGCAAGCCCGCCCCATAGATCAGTGCCTGGATGAGGAGTTCAAGCAGACGTTTCCGGCCGGCGATCCGCTGCCATTGCGTCATGACCTGATTCCAGGCGCCTTCGGTCCCGGGCTTCCGATACAGATGGATACTGGAGAAGACGAATGAACCAGCATCGACCGTTCGAGTTGGCGGTTCCAGTGGCTGCCATCGATCACCTGATCGGTGCGGAACATGCACCGGTGACAGTCGTCGAGTACGGCGACTTCGAGTGTCCTAATTGCAAGCAGGCGGCGCCCGCGGTCAAGCTGCTGCTGGAACGTTTCGCCGGTCGCGTTCGCGTTGTTTTCCGTCACTTCCCCCTAGAGGAAGTGCACCCGCACGCCTTGCTCGCCGCGCAAGCTGCGGAAGCCGCCGGCGCACAGGGTAAGTTCTGGCCGATGCACGATCTGCTGTTCGACAACCAGCTCCATCTGAAGCCGAATCAACTGCGCAGCTACGCAGAGCGGTTGGAGCTCAACATGGCGCGCTACACGGCCGAAATGGACGACGAGATTTACTTGCAGCGCGTACGTGAGCACATAGAAGGCGGACATCAAAGTGGCGTTCGCGCGACTCCGACCTTCTACGTCAACGGCCTCATCCAAGACGTCTCGTTCGGCCTGCACTCGCTGGCGGAGCGCGTCGAGGCAACCCTGCACAAGACCCACCGCAAGTAGCGGCGCCACGCACAGACAAAGGAGATAAGACGTGGACATCAAGAATGCAAAGGCCCGGCGGATGCAGGCACTCGACACGCCCACACGCCTGACACCCGAGGCCACACGCGATATTTCCGGCGCGCTGAACACCCTGCTCGCCGATATGTTTGCCTTGTATCTGAAGACCAAGAACTTCCACTGGCACGTCTCGGGTCCGCACTTCCGCGACTATCATCTTCTGCTTGACGAACAGAGTGACGAGATCTTCGCCGCTACCGACGCCATCGCCGAACGCGTGCGCAAAGTCGGCGGCACCACCCTGCGGTCGATCGGGCAGATCGGTCGCTTGCAGCGCGTCCTGGACAACGACGCCGACTACGTGACGCCGCTCGACATGTTGGCGGAGCTGCGGGAGGACAACAAACAATTGGCAACGTACATGCAGGAAACCCATAACGTCTGTGACGAGCATGGCGACGTCGCCAGCACCAGTCTGCTCGAAAACTGGATCGACGAAGCAGAGCGGCGCGTATGGTTCCTGTTCGAAGCGAACCGGCAGGGCGAAACCGCTGGCCGTTGAATGCCGTAACCGCTGCGCGAAAGAAAGCTGAAAGAAAACGTGCAAATACAGAGCGCAGCACGAGTAAACCACCCATAAATCCCTGAGTAAAGGGATCCTGGCGACGACGGAGGAGACTTATGGAGCTAGGAAACGCGATCGGCGCCGCGCTGACACGTATTGTCGCCGACGGATTCCTGTTGCGGTTCCAAACCGAAGCGGCACTATGGAATGACAACAAAACACATATGGAAATCGTGGCGCTTCTTGAACGATCGAAAGCGTTGTTGGACCAATTGATTCAAGCAGTAGTGCAGCGCGTCCAGACTCTCGGCGCCACCTCTCCGCATTCACTTAGGCAGCTTCTTGCCCTGTCTTCACTTACCGACAACGGGATAACAGCATCCTGGGATGTCAGCAGTATCGTTTTGGAACGCGGATATCTCACTTTGATTGAAAGCTGTCGCATGGTTACGATGCTGGCACGCGAAAGTCACGACGCAGCCACAGAGTTCCTTATGGCAGCCCGGATCGCGCAGCTTGAAGAATTCACCTGGCGTCTAAGGGATCTCGCTCAACAAGCCTAAACACCTCGAAACGGCCGCCTTGTTGGTAAATGACTAAGCTTCTCGTTATATCGACTGGCTATATCGACAGCGCAAAGCAATTTCAGAACGAGGATTTTCCTATCACTTCGCAGGTCGATGAGAAACGAAGAACCCCACTTCGGCACGGCATTTGCGGCAGATTTTTTCGCACTCGGCAATCACCCTGAAACCTGCGACTATTAGAAATACTCGGCTGGGGTCTGCAGGTGTGAGTGTCAATGTAGAGTGAACCAACGCGGGAGCAGCACCATGATGGAACATGAAGTCTACGCCGATCGCATCGGACAACCGTTTTGGTTCACCATGCTACCGACCATTGCGACGAGCACATTGCGAAAAGCTCAGATTGCGATCAGCAGAGTGAAATACGACGCGCCGAATCTTGGGATTAGCGTCCCGCTTCCTCACGAGGATACTTTCGTCGTCGGTTTACCTCTTCGCGACGTGCCCAGATGGCGGATGTGGCTGGGAAAGCGGCCAATACGCACGGTTCCCGTCATTAGGGGCTGCATCAGCATGGTCAACCTCAATCTCGAGCCAACCGCCCACATGAGAGATCCGGTTGACAGCGTTCTGTTCTACTTACCTCGAATGGCTTTTGACGAAGTTGCAGATGACCGTGGTACGCGGCGAATCGGCGAGCTGTCGTGTTCACCCGGGAGCGCCGTGGATGATCCCGTGATGATGCAATTGGGACTCTGTCTTCTGCCACTGCTGGAAAAGCCCATCCACATCGGCAAGCTCTTCGTGGAATATATCGCCCTGGCGTTAGTGGCTCATGTGGCTGACGTTTATGGCGGAATGGGAGCGCCCGCCAGTACCATACAGGGTGGTCTAGCTCCGTGGCAGGAACGCCGCGCCAAAGAGCTGATGCGCGAGCACATGCACGAGGAAATTTCGCTGGTTCGTCTCGCAAACGAGTGCAAGCTGTCGCTCAGCCATTTCGCGCGAGCTTTCAAACAAAGCACTGGGCAACCGCCCCACCGTTGGTTGCTGCAACAGCGGCTCGATAAAGCCAAGGAACTGCTGCTTAACTCAAGCCTTCCTCTCGCCGACATCGCACTGGCCTGCGGCTTCTCCGAACAAAGCCATTTCACGCGCGTATTCAGCAAAAAGGTGGGGACAACACCGGGGGCATGGCGACGCGCGCTGCGTAAGTGGTGACTGGCCTGGATTGCTTAACCGGCCTCAATAGCATTGCGCTACCTTGGTTGCCATCAGCAAGCATTCCGACAATTGCACGCGCACCAGCAGCTCCCGCGAACGGATTCTTGCCAAAATTTAGCAAGGCTGCTAGCGTCGTTTTATGTCGACGATGAACATTTCCCTGCCTGATGAACTCAAGGCCTTTATCGATCAGCAGATCAAGACCGAGGGCTACGGCAGTTCCAGCGAATATCTGCGCGAGCTGATCCGCCGCGACCGCGACCGCATCCTGTTCCGCGACTACCTGTTGCAGGGCGTGATGGCCAAGCCGGCCGGCAAGATGGATGCGGCCTACTTCGCGACTCTGCGCCAGCGAGCGAAAGGGCGATCAGGCCGACGCCCGGCGTGAAGCAGGCGATCCGTTCGGCACTGGCGGATGCGGATATCGATGCGGCAGTCAGTCTCTACCTGGGCGAATCGGTCCCTGATGCGATCGGTTTCATCGATGAGCTTGAGCGCGCAACCAAACACATCGAAGCCAACCCGGCGACCGGCTCGCCGCGCTATGCGGAGTCACTCAATATTCCGCGACTGCGCTTCTGGCCGTTGCGGCGGTTTCCGTATGCGCTGTTTTACATCGAGCATACCGACCATCTCGACGTGATTCGTTGCGTACACGTGAGCCGGGATATTCCGGCCAGCCTGCAGGAATCGCAGCAGAAATAGCCCCCGAGTCGATAACGGACTTCACAAGTTATGTTTTCCAACAAGACAAAAATCAAACCCATCGCCTCCACGCGGTTTTCGGATTTCATCCGCAATGCATCATCGGCTGAGAAAAACGCGTGTAGTCGAAATAGCTCTGGCCGATGTACTCGGACAAGCGCTTGATGCGTGGCGACTTGCCACCCCGCACTTCCGAATTGATCTTCGAGATATTGAAAATATTGATACGAACATTGCCGAACAGGCTGCCACCGGCGGCGTTGTGCTGCTCGTAGGTATTGCCCGTAATCACGGCAGGTGCGTTGACCGCGAACTCGGCGATCCCTCTGAACACGTATTTCGGCGTATTCGGCGTGAAGTCCGCGATCAGCTTGTTGTAGATGGTCAGGTTGGGAGCGAGGACGAAAAATTGTTGATGCCCTGCGCCAAGTGCAGATAACTGATAAAGGCACCCATCAGCCGCGTCTTGCCAACACCCGTCGCCAGCGCGAAGCACAGCGACGGAAACTTGCGTTCAAAGTCCGTCACCGACGGGAATTCGCTGCGGATCGCCTCCAGCGCCATCGCAACGTCTGCGCCCTTGCGCGGCAGCGCGATTTCAGTAACGCGGTCCAGAACTTCCAGCGACTGGCGCTGCGGCGGACGCAGGCTCAGCCGGCCCGCAATCGCATTGACGTGCCGGTTCATTTCTTGCCCCCTGATTTTCCACCCGGCTTTTTCCGCACCGCGCTTCGCTTGCCGGCTTCGATGGTCTTGAGCTTCTTCGTTGCCGCGTCAAAATCGCGCTCCACCGCCGCGACCTCCTTTGCGCACTGCTGGCGATAGAGATCGAATTGAACCTCGGCATACGCGACGGCCGACTCGTGGCTGATGCGCCCGGCGTGCGTGAGAATCTCGCGCTCACCCAGGCGCAGGAAATCGTCGAGCTTGGCGATCCACTCCGCCATCGCCATCGGGCGCCGGTTCAGTGCCTGCACCTCGGCGAATTCCAGATAAGCGTTGACGATCTTGTTCAGCGCATCCAGCTCTTCGGCGTCCAGATAGTTCTTGGCGACGATGGCATCCGCCTTGCGCGGCCGGCTGGCACTCCAGTTCGTCATACCCATGTTGGGCTTGCCGGCATCGGCCCACGCCTTGACGATCTCCGCCGCAGTGTGGCCGTGCGCCGCCCAATGCATCTTGTTCTGCACCGTCTTGAAGAAACGCTGGCTGGCCTCCGCGCTGGCGTCGTAGTCGATACTGGTGGCGTAGATGTCCAGAACTTTGCGCCAGAACATCCTTTCCGAAGAACGGATGTCGCGGATGCGAGACAGCAGCTCTTCGAAGTAACCATCGTCCGGCCCGCGCTTCAGACGCTCATCGTCTAGCGCGAAACCCTTGACCAGAAACTCCCGCAAGCGCTCGGTCGCCCATTGGCGAAACTGCGTACCACGCGCAGAGCGCACCCGATAGCCGACGGCCAGAATCGCATCGAGGCTGTAGTACTTGAGGCTGCGCTGCACCGAGCGCGCGCCTTCCGCACGAACTTGTAAGTAATCCTTACAAGTTGCCTCCAGCGACAACTCGCCCTCCTGATAAATCGCTTTAAGGTGCAGCGTGATGTTCTGCGGCGTGGTCTGGAACAACTCCGCCATCTGCGCCTGTGTCAGCCAGACCGATCCGCCCTCCAGCCGCACCTCGATCCGCGTACGCGCATCTTCGGTCCGGTACAACAGCAGCTCCGAGTCGTGACCCGGTTTGTCCAGATCCTGGTTCATGCCGGCTCATCCCCAAACAATCCCTGCTGCCCAGCCGCTTCCGCCTTACTCCCTCTCCCCTCGCGGGAGAGGGTCGGGGAGAGGGGGGACTCCACAACGGGCGGCGCTTTCGGCAGATTCTCCACGCGCAGCGAATAATCGTCGTGCCCCCATTCGCAACGCGACAGCACCTGCCGCGGAATCTTCTTCACCGTCAGGTTCGGATAATCGCCGCGCCCACGAAATGCCGTGCACAGCACCAGCAGCGAACGCTCTGGCCCAACCTCGTCGGACAGCTGCTGCAACTGCTCGTGCGACAGGCTCGCCGTGGTCATATAAATAAAGTCGCACTCAATGGAGTAGCCCTGCTGCCAGTACACCGCATCGCTGGGCGCGCAGGTGAAACCCTCCAGCTTGCACAGCGCTTCGTCGATGACAACCAAGTCCCAAGGGGTGTTTGCAACATCGTTGGCCTTGGAACGGGCGAACTGGTATGAGCAGATAACGATGTCATCACCGTCGAACGGCCGGAACTGCCCCTGCCGGATGGCGGCGTTATAAGGCTTGGCTTCCAGAATCCGGCACGGCAGGAAGAATTTCTCGGTCAATTCCTGATGCCATTGCTTGCGCAGGTTGGCGGGCGTGATGACAAGGATGCGACGTTTGCGCTCGGCCCATTTCTGTGACAGCACGAGACCCGCCTCGATAGTCTTGCCTAGACCGACCTCATCGGCCAGCAACGCGCCCTTGGAGAAAGGTGAGTTGAAGGCGAACAGCGCCGCGTCGACCTGGTGTGGGTTGAGGTCCACCTGTGCGCCCGCAACCGCACCCGCCAATCGCTCGAGGCTGTCCGGCGGATGTCGCAGCGTCAGTTCGTGGGCGAAGTACTTGGCTTGGTGATGCGTGAGGTTCATAGCCCGAATCTTTTTTTCTTCCGTGGGCGTTTCTTTCAGTTCGGGAAGTGTTCAATGTGCCGCTGAGGGCAGGCACGCGATGAACAATGTTGGGTGCCCTCTGACATAAAGAAGTGTCAATCGCACGATGAACCCACGTGTAGCACGGGCGTAGCACCACAAAATGGGCCGAGCGCCATCATCACAATCGCGTTCGTAACATCTTGTAACTGCTAATTTTATTGGTGCCGAGAAGAGGAATCGAACCTCCGACCTACTGATTACGAATCAGTTGCTCTACCGACTGAGCTATCTCGGCACGCGCGGGCCGGCATTATAGCCGATGACCGCCGTTCGTCTGCACTCCCACGTGGTGTTGCAATACAATGCGCGAACCGCGGAGAGGTGGCAGAGTGGTCTAATGCGGCGGTCTTGAAAACCGTTGACCCGCAAGGGTCCGGGGGTTCGAATCCCTCCCTCTCCGCCAATCATTTTAAGCAACTGATTGAACCGATAATTCACTGATTTATCTCGGGTTTTCTGTACCTGCTACAACAGAATGCCACAGAGGTCAGCGAATCGATGTCGCGTCGGACGCTTTACATCTTGCGTCGCGGAAACAGTCTGTATTTTCGCCTCTCGGTTCCGCGCGAACTGCGCACTGTGATCGGCAGCCGTGAGGTGATGCGATCACTTCAGACTCAACACACGCACGAAGCGGAACCGCTGGCACTGGAGCTGGCAGCCGCAACTAAACGACTGTTTCACAAACTTCGCACCATGCCCGTTGATCCCAAAAAACTTGCCGCCGTTGTCCGTGAATCCAAGCTGAAAATCAAGGTCTCGGATTTGGAAGAGCAACGCGAAAAAGAAATCGGTAGCCTCAAAGCAAACCATGCCAGCGAAATCAAACGATACCGATCTGCGGCATTGTTGCTCGCCAAGAATCAACGCCTGATCGGCGAGAACGAGGGCATGCGGAAGGCTCTGGCGAGCAAAACGGCGGCACCGCTACCGACCCCTGACCTCGGCGAGGAAAGCTCGCCACCACCGACGCCAGCGACCCGCACAAGGGCTAAGGGCGGCAAGCACAAACTATCCGACGCCCTCGCGCCCTGGAAGCGTCTACGAAAACCATCGCCGGCCACCATCGAAATTTACGAGGCAGAAGCTAGGCGGTTTCAAACCTACCATCCCGGTCTACATATCGCTGGAATCGAGAAACGACACATCCGCGAGTACATCCGGCACCTTCAGGAAGACGCCAAGTTATCCGCGAAATCTGTCGAGAAGGCACACGGCGCAGTTCGCGCTCTGCTGAACATTGCCAAGCACGAGGAATGGATTCGCGGTGATAACCCCGCGTCCGGCGCCATGCTCCCCAGAGACACCAGCCCCGACCAGCGCGGTTTCACTCATGAAGAACTTCAGAAAATCTTCAGCGACCCCGTATTCACTGCTGGCAAGCGTCCTATCGCCGGCAAGGGGGAAGCATCTTTCTGGATACCCGTATTGCTGTTGCTGACCGGCGCACGCCGGGAAGAGATCGCACAGCTCACACCCGGCGACATACAAACCAAAGAAGGAATCGACGTAATTTCCATTAAGCCCACCGATGACGCTGGCAGGGTCAAAAACAAACAGTCCCGCCGCCTCGTCCCGGTCCACGATCAGTTAAAGCTCATCGGCTTCGGGGATTACGTTGCTGAGCGCCAGAAGGCAGTAGACAGGCAGTTATTCCCCGCTTTGAAGCGAAATAGGCGTGGTCAACTAGGCGCGAAGTTCGGCGATTGGTGGAGTCGATATCTCCGCCAAAAAATCGGTATCACCGATGAACTCATTTCACCCGCCCATAGTTTCCGGCATTCCTTCATCACTGAATGTCGGCGGCTGCGCATGCGTACCGACTACGAACGCGCATTGGTAGGACATACCGGGGAGGGTGGTAAAGAGGATGCACACGACCGTTACGGCGAAGTGCCTATAGATACACTCGCGGAAGAGTTGAACAAGATCACGTATCGGAATCTTGACCTGTCCGGTGTAACCCGCAGTGTGGCCTGACGGGCCATAGCATTTGGGAGACTGATATGGTTGTTGAGTACGCGCCACACGTGCCCCGCTGGGGAGTGGAAACTTTGGCAAGGTGCCCTCTGTGTGACAGCCGGGACGCTGCGAGCAGGTACGCTCCTGAGGCGGGAGTCGCGTGGCAGCAATGTCTCCGTTGCGGTGATTACTCGATGACAGGAGCTGTGGCTAGAGACATTGAATCGGCGACAATGGATTCCAAACTTTTACTGTCTTATTGGATTCGAGCGCGGAATCTACGGGGAGAAAAGCCGGCGAAGTTACGCGAGGAAGATGTAATGCAGGCCGCCACCTTGCGCGCGCCAAGCGTAATTGCCAGAGCCGAAGCAATTCTAAGCCAGATGGTGCGGGTACACCCCACTCTAGGAACTTCATTTGACTACGGTGCAACGAATGATTTTCGGGGATGCGGTGGATGTCGAAACGATAGCGAGTTGACTTTCCTAATTAACGCGTTAATAAAAGAAGGCTGGGTGGAGTTTCATCAAAATCGCGTTGGCCACGTAACGGTGACGCCGCAAGGTCATCTCAAAGCCGACGCGTTATTGTATGGCGGCGGGCAAGGTGTAAACGGATTTGTTGCGATGTGGTTTAACCCTTCGATGGATGTTATTTATCGCGATGGCTTCGCAAAGGGAATCGTTGATGCCGGATACGATCCGAAAAGGGTCGATCAAACTGAGCACGTACACAAAATTGACGATGAAATTATCCGTCTAATTCGAGGCGCGCGGTTTGTAGTCGCTGATTACACAGAACATCGGGGCGGAGTCTATTACGAAGCGGGCTTTGCACACGGCCTCGGATTGCCGGTGTTCATGACATGCCGCGAAGATCATTTCAAGGACTTGCATTTTGACATTCGTCAGTACAACTGCATCGGATGGAAAGCCGCAGACGATCTTGCCGTCAGCTTGCGTAATCGCATTGAAGCGGTAATAGGGCGCGGGCCGCAACATGCGTAAAGCGGAATCAGACCGCTACAACAAGCTCTGTTGCCTAGCTCAAGCCCTCCATATTGGCCAGGATGTAAACCGTATGCGTTTCGTCGTCGCTAGTCTTCTGGCGCTTGCCGGCCTATTGCTCTCTGGGTGCGCCACAACACCCACACCTATTGACGCTGCTAAGCAGGCGCCGGCTGATCGCGTTCTAGCTTTCCAAGAAAAGAAGGACAGCGCGACCGCAACTTTAGTGGTTATACGAGACGAGGGGTACTTAGGGGGTGGTTGCTACGCATCGGTTGCGGTCAATGGCACTCTGGCGGCGAGATTGAACACAGGGGAGCTTGCTCGGTTTTATGTCGAGCCTGGAGAGATCATGTTGCGGTCAGGGTGGGACCCGCTCGGCAAAGGACTTTGTGGTCTAAGCCTGAACGAATGGACTCAGCGCGAAACCATCGCTCACGAAAACGAGACGAAGTATTTTCGACTTTCAATCGACCAAAACGGCAAAACGGATATTCAACGCGCCGACCCGATGCCGCCGATCACCGGCCCAGGACCAAGCCACGCACAAATTAAGGGGCGGGCGCGATGAATCCATCAGCATGTCAATGATCATTGAAAACGGACCAAGTGTGATCACGCAAAACTGACCAGGGC